>JBJKVN010000029.1:0-45098 GCA_045562595.1 Tepidiformaceae bacterium | reverse complement strand
AATCGCCAAAGTGATGCACAGGGTTCTAATAACAGAAGATCCCAGCGTACTAAACGACATTTATCTGTCGTATAAAGTCTATTAAATAATTCAAATCCTAATAAATTGTTGATGCATGACTGAAGTTAAATGGCATCTTTCCCAGCCCCTTCTACTACACGTAAAAGGTTAGAAGTTAAAGACCGAGCTACTAGAGCAAGCTCAGTTAATAGGATTACTATTCACAGGATCAGTAGGCAGTGAATGTGGTTCCAAGTAATCTAAACATGTGAAATTAATAACGCTACTCGTATTTGGTCTACTAGTTGTAATGATAAGTACAACTTCCTGTGCGACCACAAGTACCAGTGAACAAACAAAAAAACTAAATACCACTAGTTCAAATATGGTTTTGAAAGATCTTTGGAGTGTTGAGGCTCTTCAAGGGCAATTCATGGAGGATAGCCAGAAACCACGATTAATTCTGCTTTTCTCCCCAACCTGAGGTGTTTGCAGAAATGGTGCCCGTGCGGTACAAACAATCCTCACAAAAAATCCTGATATAGATGTGGCTGTTTACACGATTTGGTTCCGCGGTTATAGAGGTGGTTCACGAGAGGCTTGGCCCCAAGAATTACTTACTGATAAACGAGTGACACATTACTGGGATGACCAGGACATCATTGGTACCTGGTTTGCAAAACAAGGGAAAAACATTGGATTCGAAGCCCGTGATGGTATCTTTTTGTGGGATGCATTCTTACTTTTTTCTAGAGATTCAATCTGGGAAGAATACCCCGATGATTTGAACGCAGGATCCTCTCCTGTAATGTCTTCAATTAAGCTACTCCAAGAGTCTCTCTTGAGAATGTACCAATAAGCAGATACAAAATTATTCAAAAGATGGAAAAAAGATCATTTAACGTCATCCTATACCACCCTGAAATACCCCATAACACAGGAAACATTATTCGTCTTTGTGCAAATACGGGGGCAACTCTCCACCTAATAAAGCCTCTAGGTTTCCAGTTAGATGACCCGAATTTAAAAAGAGCCTCCCTTGACTACTCTGACCTAACAAATGTTTTAGTACATAACTCGATACGAGACTGTTTCAACACCTTGTCTGTGAAACAGCCCTATATGGTAACCCCACGAACAAAAAAAATTTACACACAAGCAGCCTTTTCTCCTGGTGATGCGATTATGTTTGGGCCTGAAAGTATTGGGTTCAAAGAAGATTTTTTAAATACTTTCGATGAAGAGCTACATATTTCTATACCTATGACACCCTCAAATCGCAGTCTTAATTTAGCGAATGCAGTTTCCATAGTTTTATATGAAGCCTGGAGACAGTGTAATTTTTACACGACTTAAGCAGTTTTAAAAAAGGAATTGGGTTGAGAACCTAATAAAAGCAAAAATATCCCACCTTAATGTCGTGACGTAGCCTTTGTTGAACCGTTCGGTAGTAACATGTTTACTGGCTAACTTTTGGGGCAATGTATGGAATCTGAATATGGTTTGGCAGCAGCGGTAATCCTGGGCTTTTTACTTGGGCTCAAACACGCCACAGATGCAGATCACGTCGTTGCCGTAGCAACTATTGTAAATGACTCCAAAAATATTCTGAGAGGACTGTGGATTGGTGCATCTTGGGGGATTGGGCACACTACGCCACTTTTAATTATTGGGATATTGATTCTTTTATTCAAAGAGGTTCTACTCGACCAATATGATCAAATTGCGCATATTTTTGAATTTGGAGTTGGAATAATGCTCGTTTTCTTAGGGATTCAAGTTTATTGGAATCTTCGAAAAAGCCGACTACATGCACACGAACATGAACATGATGATGGTCCCCACGTCCATATCCATGGTACTCACGAATCCACCGAAGATCCTCATAGCAAAGTGGACCATGGCTTTCTTAAATTCGGTAAACCTGTATTTCGACTTAAATCTTTTACAATCGGCATGGTGCACGGACTTGCTGGTAGTGCTGCAGTAATGCTGGCTCTCCTTCCAACAATTTCTTCATTTTGGATTGGAGTTTTATACCTCCTTTTATTCGGCGTCGGAACCGTTCTGTCAATGTCGCTCATCACATTAATACTTGGGATTCCATTTGCACTTACGGGATCAAGCAAAAAACTCTATGCCGGAGTTACTGGTATAGCCGGGGGATTGAGTATTGTATTTGGAATCGCCTTAATGTCTGATATTGCATATGGAACGTCGCTAATTCCCTTTTAAAATAGCAGCTTATTGTCACTTTCCATGCTTTGGATAAAAGAAAAATTTTTAATTCCTCAATCTAGAAAGTTTTCTGCGCTTTCCATTCAAAAGAGACCCGATAAATGTATACCTTATTAATAGTTGATAACTAACAAAGCAAATAAAAGATGTGAGTACACAAGCAATTAAAAACTCTCCCTCGGGCCACCAATCAAAATCAAATAAATAGAAGGTAATCCCACATACGACAGGTAAATGCAGAATATATGTCCAATAAGACGCATCAACTAACCAACGAACAGTCTTATTCACAGAATGGAGAAATCTTTCAGTTAAACCAATAAATCCTAAAGAAAGGGTTGTAGCAGCAACACCATACGAAACAAACTCCCGCTCCTCACCCTTAAGACCATTCGTAATACAAAAACCTACAGCTAAGAACCCAAGACCTAAGAGTATGCTTAGAGATTTCGTACTTTTTAATTTTTCGATCAACTCTCTGAAGTGATATAAGCCATAACCATAGAAGAAAAATGCAGCAAAATAAATTAGGTCGGCCCAATTCGGTGGCCAAACTGGCTTATCCTCACCTCCATTGTTGGCTCGCAGAATTAATAGCCCTATAACCACAAGTGTGAAAATTAATGGATAGGGCGTATAAAACCATCTCTTCCACTTTTGAAGAAAACCTTCTGCGAAAACAAAATTCACCTTCTTTTGTAGCAACTGCACAAAGGCCACAACTAAATAAAAGAAAAGTAAATAGTATAAAAACCAGAGGTGCCAAAAACTGAAGAAAAAATCGCTATTAAGAGGTTTCGTCAAATTATAATTACCTATATAGCCGTAGTTAAAAATACCTACCATTATGAAGTGCATAGCCACTCCAAAAATAATCAAAGGAAGGACAATTCTTTTAAAGCGGTCCCTATAAAAATAGGTAAAAGAACGTCGTGCAAGTACAAGATTTGCAAAAAATCCAGCTAGCAGAAAAAAGACGGGCATGCGCCAAACATGGATAAACTCAAATAAGGCGTAGAGTGGCTCAGAAAAATTATCCCCATACACAAAATAGCTATTTTGTGGCCAGGCACCCAAAGCGAAATAAGGGAGAGTTGCATGCAAAACTATGCCAAGCAACATTGCAAAAGCTCTTAATCCATCTAAACCATGATATCGAACATCACTCACCACATTAGAATCGCATATCTCTGTGAGTTATTAAAAGTTACGATCATCTAATGAAGCAAAAAGTAAGAATGGTAACAACAAGTGCTACTTTTCTAATTCTGTTCCTATGTAGCTCATGCATAGTTCCCTATTCAGAAAAAAACCCTCCGCCTACTACAACTCCACCGATCACAAACACAAACTATGGACCTGATGTTAGACGTGTTTTTTTAACGGCATGTGAAAGTACCAAAAATCGTGAATGGATTTCCCTAGATTTTAATCAAGAAAAATTTATTACCATGTACGACCATCTTTGGAACAATTTAGAAGGGAATTGTTTATTTTTTCTAGAATGTATAGAGGAACATTTGACGCAGGAAGAATTTATTAACTATCCAAATTTTAAATATCCAAATTCGGTAAAAGGAATGGAGGCTTGCGTACAACAAGTCAACGAAAGGCCAGACTGGCAACAAGAAGAGTCGGGAGGATAAAGAACTAATTAACCCTGGTTCCTATCACCAATAAGTCGAAAGGCAGGAGGTTCAGGTTTTGTATACTGCACCTCGATTTTTCCCTCACGAATTCGTAAAGGAAATGTCACTAAAGACTGAAGCAGCCATTCGCTAGATTCCTCGCCACTAGTCACATCAAATTTTGCACCATGACGCGAACATTCAATTTCCCACCCAATCAATCTTCCAAGCCCTAAAGGGGCATTGTCATGAGTACAAAGGTTTTGAATAGCATAATATTGTCCTTCAGAATTACAGATCAATATGCTATCTCCTTCAATTGCAACTTCTGCAACTTCGTTTGGTCGAAGCATATCTTCGTCTCCGACAGCAATAAACGGTATGTCTGGAGAGACGTTACTATCTTCTAAACATTCACTCATTTTCCGTAATTCCCCTCGTTCGAAGCCATTGAAAAGCTTGAAAACATAAAGCAGTCGCTACCAGTAAAGCACCGACTAATGCAAGCAATCCTATACCCGCAACCACTGTAGAACCAAAAAATGATCCTGTTGCATTCAGCATAAAAGGCATACCAATTCCTATAAATAAAAAGAGAACTACTAGTATCCCAAGGGAAGCAGGAGTAAAAGACATTAAAAAACTGTAACCGGATTTTGAGTCAAAAACCACATATTTAGCTAATATTCGGCATTGCCACTTGGCGATTTGCCTACAAAATTCTAGAATAAGCTCCCAGTTCAATGGAGGAAACAATGGTTCAACAAGAAATACTAGATAAGAGTGCAGAATTAGCAAAAACACCGATTCTCGAACGTATAGAAAATATCCGGGAGGAATTAACTGAGATCGGTAATGAAGCCCAGAAGATCAGAAGGTTACCTGACTGGGGTAGTAATACTCTCGCTGATGCAGGTCTCTATAGGCATACAATGCCAACCGCATTAGGTGGAGAGGACATGCTTGCCCGAAAGCAAATTGAAGTTATTGAAGCAACAGCCGCAATTGATGGTTCGGTGGGTTGGTGTGTACAAATTAATTCAGAAATTAACGCATTAATACTACGCCAGATGGGTCTAGAACTAGCCCATGAAATTGCTGACGATTGGTATATGCTTGTTTGTTCCGGCCTAGGAAGTCCTAATGGTCCATTCCCGGGAAGAGAAGCGACTCGAGTAGGTAGCGGATGGGATGTTAAATATCAAGGAGCATTCGCAAGCGGAAGTTATAACGCAACTTGGAATTTAATTCTCACTGGTGAGACTATGGACCCAGCTACAGGGAAGCAAGCAGAAGCAGCTTTTATGGTGCCTCGAGGTGAATTTGAGGTTGTAGATACCTGGAACATGGCAGGATTAAGGGGTTCAGGTAGTCATGATGTTCGTATAGTCGGACATATACCCGAAGAACACACCCTCCCTCAAGATGCTCTCGCCTCGACAACAACATGGGAAAATCCAACCCATCGTAATCCAGCACAAGTTCCTTATAACAAGGCTGCAGTAGCACTTGGTATTGCACGAGGAGCAATGGATGAGTTTATAAAACTTGCGACCCATAAAACCCCATGGATGTCTGGTTCCCTGTTAAAAGACCAGCCCGAAGCATACATTCGTTTAGCTGAAAATGAGGCAAATTGGATGGCAGCACGTGCTTTCTTGATGGAAGCACAAGAGCAGATTGAAGAAAACTTAGGCCCTCTGGAAGGTGGAAGAAGTGTCCCAGAGTGGGAATATGGCAGGCGTGGATTATTATCTTCAACACATGCTGCACAAGCATGTCGAGTGATTGTCGATAACATTCATAACCTTGCTGGAACAACTGCCAGCCGAATGAATCATCCACTAGAACGCAAGTTGCGCGATTCACATCAGGCAGCTGCACACGGTGGTGTTAGCTGGCGTCATTACGGTGCTCTTGGCAAAACAATGCTAGGAGAGGAGCCGCCGGAAACTTATCGAACAGTAAAACGAGCTTAGGAGTGGTTCGGCAGGAGCTGAAGGATCGCATCGGTAAATTGCAGGAAACGCCAATGCTTGACCGCATTGAAAACATGCGGGAAGTGCTCACAACAGCAGGTGACGAAGCACAAGAAATTCGTCGCTTACCAGAGTGGGCTGCCAAAGAAATGATTGATGCCGGTTTATATCGCTTTGCAATGCCAGTAAGCTTGGCTGGAGAAGATTTTCGTGCAAAAGACCAAATTGAGACGCTCGAGGCTGTCGCAGCAATTGATGGATCAATAGGCTGGTGTGTCTCGATCAATTCAGAAATTAATTCCTTAGTACTTCGAAAGATACCTCTTCCACTTGCTGAGAAAATATGTGATGACTGGAATATGCTTGTTTGTTCTGGACAAGGATATGCAAATGGCCCCAATCCTGGTCGTGAAGCACATCGTGAAGGAGAAGGATGGCAACTGACATACCAAGGCTCCTTTGCAAGCGGCTGTCATAACGCAACTTATGCTATGGTCTTCGATTCTGTTGGAGTGCCTGATAAAACAACAGGGGAAACCGCCGAAGCATCATGGGTGATTCCTCAGGGTGAATTCGAAATCATCGATACTTGGGACATGGCTGGACTCCGTGGAACCGGTAGTCATGATGTTCGTATTGAGCAATATGTTCCACCAGAACATGTTTTACCACTTGATGCATTAGATTCATCAGATTTATGGGAAAACCCAACATATCGAAATCCTGCACAAGTCCCTTACAACAAAGGAGCAGTCGGTCTCGGAATAGCCCGAGGTGTCATGGACGAATTCATAAAACTTGCGACACATAAAACTCCCTGGGGTTCGGGAACATTGTTGAAAGAGCAACCAGAGGCGTACATCCGTATCGGTGAAGCTGAGGCAACTTACCAAGCAGCCCGCGCATTTCTAATTAATAGCCAAGAACGAGTCGAGGAATATTTAGGTCCCTTAAAAGGTGGTCACTCAGAACCATCTACAGAACTTGCACAATTGGCACTTCTCTCGTCTACTCATGCAGCACAAGCAATGAGGCATGTAGTAGATACTATCCACAATACCGCCGGAACAACTGCGAGTCGTATGAGCCATCCATTGGAACGAAAACTACGTGATGCACACCAAGCGGCCTCACACGGTGCAATAAGTTATCGTAATTATGGCAATGTTGGAAAAACGTTACTTGGGGAAGAACCTCCACAACTTTTAACCAAAGTTAATCGAGCCTAACGATATTCTTAGTCTCTTAATATGTACTAACAGGCCTCAAAAAGAGATGCAAACCCCTGGCCTCCACCAACACACATTGTTACGATCCCATAACGTTTCCCTGTACGTCTAAGTTGACGTACTAAGGAACCAGTCATTCGAGAACCAGTCATACCAAATGGATGACCAATAGAAATAGAACCACCCATCGGATTCAACTTTTCATTAGGAATTTGAAGAACACGCTGACAATGTAAAAGCTGTGCAGCAAATGCCTCATTTAACTCAATAATGTCAATGTCATCCATGGTTAAACCATGCCTCTTAAGAAGCTTTGGGACTGCCACAACCGGGCCAATACCCATCTCTTCAGGACCACAACCTGCTACAGCACTACCTCGATATATAGCCAACGGTTCAATATTAAGCTGCTTAGCACGTTCCGAACTCATGAGTAATGTTGCTGAAGCTCCATCGGAAAGCTGTGAAGCATTTCCTGCCGTTACCGTCCCATCCTCTTTAAAAACAGGCTGCAATTTTTGTAACCCCTCCAATGTAGTTGAAGGTCGATTACACTCATCTTGATCAACCACCCATTCTTCCTCAAAGGGATCGCCATCTTTCGGCTGCACGTTTCTAGTTACAGACATGGGTGCTATTTCTTCAGCTATAAAGCCCTGCTCAACTGCTGCGGCATATCGCTGTTGGCTTTGCAAAGAATAAACATCCTGATCCTCTCGCGAAACATCGTATCTTTCGGCAACAATCTCGGCAGTAATTCCCATTGGATAGTAGAGACCTGGAAAACGTTCACGAGCACGTTTATGGACCATACGTGTTTTATTTTGTGACCCATCCTGAATCATTGTGATTGTCTCAACACCACCACCAATCGCTACATCAGCACCATTATTAATAATCTGATCCGCAGCCATCATCACCGCCTGAGAACCTGACGAGCAAAATCTGTTCACCGTTGTAGCAGCAGCACTTTGCGGGATACCGGCATTCATTGATGCAATCCGAGCCATATTCATACCCATACATCCTTCGGGATGCCCACAGCCAATAATGACATCTTCAATTTCAGACGGATCGAGATTTGGATGCTCTTCTATAACTGCCCCCAAGACATGGGATGTGTAATCAACAGGCTCCGTTATATTAAAAGAACCTCGGTGCGCTTTTGTTAAACCTGTTCGTAAACTACCTACAATTACTGCTTCTCTTGCCATAAGATTCCCCTTTTTGACTAGCAGCTTCATAGTATGACACTTGAGAAAGGTCAACAATGACTATCAATAGACTAGCCTTTTAAGGCAGCATTTTTTGTGTTATCCCAAGTAACTACTCGATCTGGAGTAAAAACAACCCAGCGACGAGTACGTCCAGATGCGGATCCCGAATGGCGTGGTGGTTTTCCGTTTTCACTTGGACTTGAATACTTTTCACCCATTTGTAAACGCGCCTCTTCAAGATAAGGATCATTCATTTCTGCATCTACATCTTCAAGTACAATCGCGGTCCCTTGTAACATCGCGCCCTGAAGCTCATGGTACAACTCGTTACGATCTACTATGACCGTTGCGTTTGGATTACGTCGCAAATTTCGAACCTTTTGACCTCGACAAAGTGTATATACTTTTCCATCAGCCCAACCATAGACAAGTGGTGTCACATTAATACGACCACCAGGGCTAAAAGTAGCTATGCGCATATGTACACAGGTCCTCATAAAATTATCAAGCTCGTCTGGGGACATTGCTAATTCAGATGGCAAGGGCATAATCACACTCCTAAAAAATACTTTGCTAACCATACTTACTGCGAAGAAAACGATCTATATGGCAAGAATTATTCTAAGAACATTCCGTTAAAAACAGGCTTGCTATCTCCACTAAGTCCCAGATACCCTAACCATCAGAGATACTTTTCAAATAAGGAAATAAAAAATGGCAGATCCAACAAGAGACCACGAAATAGTTTCGTGGTATCCGCTAGATGATGATGTACGAGAGGAACTTCTTACAACGGCCAGGGAAGCTGTTCTAAATTGGACAACAAAAGATGGCTGGGCCGTAGGTGTTATGCATGGTTATTACTGGGGAAAAGGTTCGATCTGGATGACTGCTGCTTCACATCGACACCGAATGTCTGCATTACGCCGTGATCCTCGCTGTTCTGTAGTAATAACAAGCACCGGTACCCATTTAGGCCCCAGCAAAACACTTACAATTAAGGGCCGCTGCATCATGCATGAGGACCGGGAAACCAAAGATTGGTTCTATCATCAACTAGCATGGCGCCCTGGTGCAGATCCTGAACAAGCAGCAAGTTTTGAGAAAATGCTCGACTCTCCGCTTCGGGTTGTAATGGAAATAGTTCCAGAAAAATGGATAACCTTTGACGGAGCAAAAATGGCTAAGGATACCGCAGGAATACTGACTGATGAAGAGCGTGGACCAATGCTTTCAAGTGATGCTGAACGTCTGCCTAGTGAGATGGCAAAAAGAGGAATTGACTAACTTCGTTGTTCCTCACCAGCATCGTTTTCCACTTGTTGTCGAATCGCAAACAGACCCAGCTTTTCATACGAATCTTTATAACTAACGCTTGAACGCGCATTTCGTATTTTTTGCAATTCTTGTGTGAATGCGACCATTCGCACATGTGCATACTGATTCGTACTATGACGAGGCAAAACATAAGTCTGGCGAAAATATTTATTTGAACTTCTACCATAAGGTGAAAATCCCTCAAGGCGCCTTTCAAGTCTTTTAATTGATATAACAGAAATTATAGAAATTAAAAGAAGCAGTCCCCCAATACCAAGCAGAAGAGCAAAAAACATATCGGTGTGAAAAGCTACGATCCCAGTAATTCCAAGTATTAATGACACACTACAGACCACAAATAGCAAAGAAACACAGGTTACAAAAAACGCGGTTAAAGATCTCAAAACAAGCGAACTTGAAAAAGTCATTAATACCTTCCAATTAAGACAATGCTAACAAGCAAAACGAATCTTTGAAATAAAGAAGTGAAATTAAGCCTTATCTATGAAACTAGGGAAAAAAGCTTGATCAATTACCATAGCTCCAAAAAGAAGCGACAAGTAGATAGTCGAATATCTAAACATTCCTCGAGCACCCTGTGATCCAGCTTCACGAGTCAAGCGAAGTGATATCAGCAAAAAACCCACTCCAGTAACAAAAGCCACAATTAAATAAAACCAACCCATTGAAGCTACAAAAGTAAAAAGGATCGATGTAAGCAATGTTAGTGAAGACCATAAAACCATTTGCTTTTTCGTCAACTCAGAGCCAATAACATTAGGTGCCATAGGTATCTTTGCCGCAGCATAATCACGTATTAACCCTAAAGAAAGTGCCCAAAAATGTGGTGGCTGCCAACAAAAGACGATCAAAAATAAAAGTATGCCTGTTGGATTAATTCCATTAGTTACAGCAGTCCAGCCTATTAATACCGGCAACGCACCCGCCACGCCACCTAGAACAGTGTTATGTACGGTTTTTCTTTTCAAAAATAAGCTGTATACGATGCCGTAATAAAAAAACGCAAACAAGGCCAATGCCATCGAGAGCGGATTTACCATCCACCAAAACCATACCCCAGAAATAATGCCTAGAACCAAACCATAAATAACTGCATTACGCGGTTTAATTGCACCTCGGGGTATTGGACGGGATTTAGTACGGTCCATAAGAGCATCAATTTCAGCATCTGCTGCCATATTTAACGCTGCAGCACCACCTGCAGAAAGAATTAGACCAAAAAAAGTTGAACTAACAAGACCCCATCCAGGCCACCCTTCTTCAGCAAGTACCATCGCAGGCAGAGTGGTAACAAGCAGTAACAAAATTATGGATGGCTTCATTAGAGTTAGATAATCAAAAGCAAGCCTTATAAAAGTCTTTAATCTAGATGATTGGTCTGAATTATCTGAAACTAAATACGTCATTTAGAAATTGTTATCTCTCGATTTTCGTAAAGTGCTAAAACACCTGTTGAACACAATAATGCCCAAACTGATGCCGAAAAAACTAGATGGAGTACCCGAGCCCACTCATCCCACTCTGTCCAAACATTCAAAGCACCAACGAAAATTTGTACAACAAAAAGACTGGCCGCAACAATCGCGAGGATTCTTAATCTCATATCTGGACTCGGCAAACGACTTATTGTCATGTGCAAATAGCCAAGTGTAAAGAAAGGTATTAAAACAGAAAAACGATGGATCCAGTGGATACTTTGTAACCGCCCTCCAGTAACAAACGGTGTCATAGCTTCCTTACAATCTGGCCACGTTGTACACGCAAACCCTGAATCCGTGGCAACAGCATAAGTACCAATTGCCATCACACCTGCAACTGAAAATGCACAGATCCAAGCGGCTCGCACAACTTTACTTCTTTGAACCGTAAAAGTTCGAATTCTGTTTGTTCCCAACCACGCATATGTTGTAATAATCGATAAAACAGCTACCAAAACTAATGCAGTAAACAAATGGAATGCAACAAGTTCTGGAGGCAATTCTGACTCTACGGTACGCCTACCTAATTCGGCCTGTATCACCAGTAGAGGTATTGTCAAAATCGATAACTTAACTAGCACACTATCTTTTCTTCTGAACAAACAAGTAATTACGGCTTGGCCAATAATTAAAAGTCCTGTAAGCGCAGCAAAAGTTCTATGAGACCATTCAATAATCGCGGTCTTTTCTGCGGGTGGAAAAACCTGACCGTAACAAAGAGGCCAGTCAGGACAGCCTAAACCAGATTCAGTAGTACGAACGATCGAACCAATTGTGATCAGGGTCAGGGTTACAACGACCGTCACAATTGTCAGATAATTATAACTACTTAATTTCAAGGTACTCATCTATCAATCACACTCTAGTCTGGGAATTTTATCCCTTTAACGTCTTAGAATATTGTTATTGGACACAAATGATTCTCTTACCAACATGAATTAGGTTTAATAAATGCAAAAAATAAAGTCGACCAATAATTTTCAAGAATCAAATGAGTGGGTTTCAGCCTCAGCAACCCAAAATTATGTTCTTAATAACCCTCTTATTGATTGGCTTGATTTATACGGTACAGAAAATGGATTCGTAAAAGACCAAATCGACAAGAGAATTGACTTTCAAGTCGCCTTTTCAGAACAAGAAAAAAAATTTGAAAGTGCAGTGCTACAACACTTAGAGACCCGTGCCAAAGTAGTAAAAATTGGATCTCCTTACACAAATCAAGATAAAAATTCGGTAATACAAGCAACCCGTGCAGCTTTGCTAGAAGGGGCAGAAATTATTTTCCAAGGATTGCTTAACGACCCAGATTCAAAAACCTATGGAACTCCGGATTTTTTGTTCCGTTCAGATGTTCTCGCCAGAATATTTCCTTCCACCCTTTCAAAAAGAGAAGCGAACTATGCTGCGCCAGGTTTACCAAACTCAAAATGGCATTACCTAGTGGTAAACACCAAATTTATTACTTTAGAAGTCCGTAGTGATGGAACTCTAAGTCATAGCCAAAATTTTAAAGCATTGAAAATACAAGCATTTATTTCTGATCAAGCGTTAGGAAAAATTCAAGGTTATGCACCCTCCTCTGCCTTTTTACTCGGACGAGGTTGGAAACGGAGATCCTCAAGGAAAGAACTCTCAAGTTTCAATGTAATGGACAAACTGGGACGCATAATTGTCGACCAAGAAACTGATGAAGGCAAAGAACTTGCTGCCCTAGCAAATGATGCAACCAATTGGGTCCGGCGTCTCTGTAAAGACGGACAAATGTGGAGTGTCCAGCCAACGCCATCTACAGATGAACTTAGGGTAAATGCAAAGGCTTCACAGCATTATTGGTCAAACGCAGTGAAAAAAATTCTAGCGCAAACAGAAGACCTAACCACCCTTTTTCGAGTAAGTGCAAAAAATCGTTCCCTAGCCAATAGTAAAGGGATAGAACGATGGAGCGATCCATTAGTTAATGCTGAAAATGTTGGGATTTCTGGTGATGTTCAAGTACCGAGATTCAATGCATTGTTAGATATCAATCGAGATCAGTCTGTAGAATCTGTGAACCCAAAACAAATCCTAGCTAATCGATCCATGTGGCACGAAGAACCTGAACTTGAATTCTATGTTGATTTCGAAATCATTAACACACTTAACTTAAATTTTTCGACCTTCCCCAATATCACAGGAAACGAACTTATTTTTATGATTGGTTGCGGACATTTGGAAAATGGAAACTGGCAATTTAAAAGCTTTATTGCAGACCGATTAACAGAAACAGCCGAAGGCAATATGATTGACGCTTGGTTTCGCCATATGAACAAAACATATGAACGCATTAAACCAAAAGAAAATCCGCAAATTATCCATTGGTCTTCTGCTGAGGTTAATTGGCTTGATACTGGAGCCAATTCAGCAAGAAAACGACACCTCGGTTACAGTTGGCCTCAGCTAAAATGGTTTGACTTTCTCGAATCAGTTATCAAGGCTGAGCCTGTCGCAATCAGGGGATCGCATAATTTTGGATTGAAATCAGTTACAAAAGCTCTTAATAACTTACATCTAATAAACCTGGATTGGCCTGAAGGACCGTCCGATGGTCTTGGAGCAATGGTTGCAGCTTGGTGGTGTGAACAAGAGGCTCAAAAAAAACAATGTAACCTAGCCGACATAAATCTCATGAAAGAAATCAAGACATATAACGAAGTCGACTGCTTAGCCATGAAAGAAATTGTCTTCTACTTACGAAAAAATCATTAATTTTGAAAAAAATAACTCTCTTCTACTACAATTAATTTCTTTAAGCTGTAAAAAAATCTGCGCGGGGTGTTCCCGTTGGATCATACACAGGTTCTTCTAAATCCACTCGAAACTTTGAAATTTCTGAACCTGTAATCCCACAAACACCCAAGTGAGCCCCCATATCTTTATAGGGTGCTTCGGCAAAATGGAATGCCAAAGAATCTTCATCATCCCATAATTCATAAACCCAGATACGATTTGGAACCTGAACATCTGCAGTCCATGTATAAGCACGACAACCTGGTTCTGCTAACGCTGCATCGATATAAGGTTTTGCATCTATAAGTCCCTGATCTCGCTTAATCGGATCAAGTTCAATCCAGCCTGCAATTACAATCATTTGTTACTCCCTTGGATCATTCTAGAAAGAATATTATCTTCACACCTTTTCTTCGTCTTTACAATTTAAACAATGTGGAACATTTTCACCATTTGGAGCTACACTCGGAACTTCCCTAATGCAATTTGTTTCATCCGATCCACTTCCATCACATCGTTTATAGGTAATTCCATTAAATAAATCTCGTGCAACTAACGCCCATAGCCAGCCAGCTAAACAAAGAGGTTGTAAATTCCATACAACCATTGACATGTCAGCATTTTTAGAAACATCTAAACTTGTATATTTCCTTAACTTTTGTGCGACTATGCCTGTTGCCTCGGTTATATCATCACCGACTACTTTGCAAAGATTTTGTCTTAACTCTTCCGCTTTTTTATCTTTTGCTACGACAGCTGCTTCAATCGATCTTCTGGCAAAAATTTGTACACTCATAGTTTCAACTTGAGTCATTGAATAAAGGTTGTTCGCCTCATTTTGTATTAATTCTATTTCACGCAGCGCCCCTACTACATAGGCAATTTCTCCGAATTCCGTAAACCAATCTTTTAATGTCTGCTTCTTAGATGAAGACGTAACCAAGTCTCCATATTCACGAATAAAATCAATCACAAATTCACTGAAACTAGCAAACCTTACATCTTCACTTAAAGCAGAAAAATTATCACTTATTCTTCTATGAAGATCCCAGCATTCTAAAACCCAAGGATCAAAAAGGTCACCTGCTATCTTCTCAATGTACAAGTACTGTTCCCAGAATTGGTCTTCTACTGAATTCTCGAGGTGTAAAAGGTTCGTAACCGCCCAGCCCGAGGTAGAAACCCTGGTGTCCGATCGTGCTACCTTCGCTTTACGTAAAAGATCTTTATCACTACCCACGGCAGGAACGAATTCAACTGAAGAGAAGCGATCTTGCCGAAATCCTTCAACTATCTCCACACGCATACAATAGTCTTGCTTATTAAAATCATCTTGGAAAGTAGCTGTTAGTAATATATATACGTTATTTTTAAATATTATTTAAAAATAACGTATATATATTACTTGTACAGCCTAGATAAAGCGAGTAGTTTCCAGACATGGTTAGCTACGATGATCTTTTTCACCTAGGAATTATTGTCCCCGATATTCAAAAGGGCATGCAAGACCTTTCCAATCGCTTCGGTGTTACTTGGCCAAGACAACCACGTACTTCACAAACCCTAATACGCACAAAAGATGGTATCTCCCCCATTACAATCAGCGGTGTGTATTCTACCGAAGGGCCACCATGGTTTGAGGTTTTTGAAGCTGTACCAGGAAGCCTTTGGTCAGCACAAGCTTCAAATATTCACCATATGGGTTTTTTCGTAGATAGCATAGACGACGAGATTGAACGTCTCGTTGCAGAAGGAAATGAACTTGAAATGGAAGCAGTCGATGCAAATGGGAATCGCATCAGCGGCTGCTACCTAAATACAGACCTCAATATAAGATTAGAAATAGTTGATGCATCGATAAGAGAAAGTTTAATAGAAAGGATCAAAAATCCGTAGATAGCACTAGGAAATTGGGATGCTTTTATGAAACAAGAACTTTTTGACCGAATAGAAGTTTTAAAGGAAAACACTCCAGCTGAGCGTATATTCGATATGTCCGACCTGTTACAAGAGGCAGGTGATGAGGCTCAAAAAATTAGACACCTGCCCGAATGGGCAGCTAAAGAAATGGTCAATGCCGGACTTTATCGATTTGCTCTCCCCTCCGAATTAGCTGGAGAAGACCTCCGAGCACGTGATCAAATTGAGGCAGTTGAAGCTGCTTCAGCAATCGATGGTTCAGTCGGTTGGTGTATTCAAATTAATTCTGAAATTAATGCGATTGCACTTCGTCACATAGATCGAAAATTAGCAGAAAAAGTTTTTGGCGATTGGCATGTCATTATTTCCTCAGGTGGCGGGCCGCCCAATGGGCCGAATCCAGGAAAGAAAGCAAAGAAAGAAAGAAATGGCTGGAATATAACCTATCAAGGCTCCTTTGCAAGTGGCTGCCATAATGCAACTTGGGACTTTGTCTATGATCATAATCTTGGCTGGGAAAACTCACCCACTGGGGCTGCTGAGGCCGCATGGCTGGTGCCAAAAGCTGAATTTGAGATCATCGATACGTGGGATATGGCTGGATTAAGGGGTTCTGGTAGTCATGATGTACGTATGGAGAACCTCCACATCCCTTCTGAACACACCGTTCCATATAACTGGAAGGAACAAGAGATCTTATGGGAAAATCCAACCTACCGTAATCCATGCCATGCCTACTACAACAAGGCAGCAGTTGCTCTGGGTGTTGCCCGGGGAACGATGGATGAATTCGTAAAGCTAGCAACTCATAAGACCCCTTGGGGCTCAGGTAGCCTGCTAAAAGATCAACCAGAAGCCTATATGCGTCTTGCTGAAAGCGAAGCAAATTGGATGGCAGCCCGTGCTTTCTTAATTGAAAGCCAAGAAGCTATCGAAGAAGATTTAGGACCCTTATCAGATAAAAAAGAGAGCGCAAACTTTGAAATTCAGCGACGTGGATTTTTGGCGTCAACACATGCTGCACAAGCCTCTCGTCATATTGTTGATACTATCCACAATACTTCTGGAACAACTGCCAGTCGTATGAACCATCCGCTAGAACGCAAGTTACGTGATGCACACCAAGCAGCCTCGCACGCTCTAATTAGTTGGCGACAATACGGTAATTGGGGAAAAACTTTTTTGGGCGGTGAACCCCCTGGATTCGGACTCAATCCCCTAAAAGCTAAAAACAAACCTGCAAAAAAGTAACACGAACCAGTTAAAGGCATGTTTAATCCAAAATAATGATCATTTTGACAGGAAAGGTAGAGCAAACAATTTCTAATAGGCTGACCCAAGCAATACATTTAGAAAATGAAGCCAATACGCTATTTTCGGAAGCAAACCGCTTAGAAAAAGAAATCGATCGATACCGGCCAATTGGTGCCACATATCCGTTCGACGAAAAATATGCGGAAGCAAAGGAAATGAAAATATTGGGCAACGACAAACAATCAGAGGCACAAACGATTCGTTTAACTACTACTAAAATGCGAAACAATTTGGTACATGAATTACAAAAGTATGTTCACGAAACAAACAATAGCCCTGGTTGCCAAACTTTCGTAGTAACATCCGATAATTTTCACGAAGATCGTATCTGGCTATATAGTCTTTGGCAGGATGAACTAACTCTTGAAAATTATCTGGCTGGCCCTTTTCTTAAAATGAAACAGGATCTTAAGAAAAATGGATTTCAAAAAATAGAGATTTCAAAAGTACGCTCCAATTTGTAAGCACCTACATCACAATAAATTATAAATTCGAGGTAGCCTTTTTTCTACTCGCACGTTTTTGACAAGTTCCAGAACAGTGCAAGGTCGTTTTCCCGGATGGAGTCAAGTTAGGAAGTTCGCGGCCACAAATTTCAAAACCGGAGCATTCTGTGTAAGTGATATTTTCCACTACATCACGGCATATCAACGACCAAACCCAACCTGCTAAAGAAGTTGGCCGTAAAGCCATAGTTCGATTGCTTGACGTCTTTAACCTCTTCACAAAATCAATCGCAGTATACTCCTGCAATTTCGAACTAATAAGCGACTTGGAAACTTGAGCACTTTTATAAGAAAAAAAAGGCATTGCTTCTTGTGCCTCGACATCTAACAAAACCTTGCCATCACCATCATCTATTAATTGAATCGCCCTTGAGATATCACGCCACTCTACCAAAAACTTAGAACCTATTACAGCAGCGTCAATTATAGACTTTTCTGAGCCAACTCTAGAAAAGTTTGAATCTATTTCTTCAGAATTAAATAAATCACCATATAACTTGTTAAAATCTGTCATTCTTGTAAAAACTTCTTTTGTTGTTAGATGTGCTGGCAATTCACGATACCAATCAGCAATACGCCGATGAAAATCCCAATATTGACTTTCCCACGGATCAAAATATTCACTATCAGACAAAGATTGCCTAAAACCACGAATAATAAAAACCATACATCACCAAAAAATAGTCTGAGTTTAAAGTACTTTAAACTCAGACTATTTAATTAAATAGACTTTGTCGAGTAACTCAACAAAAATCCCAGCTACTCAATGCTCAACCATTCGTTATAAAGGTTATGGAAATGGCGCACTTTTGACTCTGCGTATGAAGAGAGAAAAACAGTAGGTTGTGCTTTAGCCTTCACACCTTTTTGAATCTTTGGCAAATTATATGTGTCTTGGTTTAAAACTCTCGCAAGTTCACCCATTTCTTCAGCATCTGTAAATGGCTCATCTGGTCCCAGCCAGTGAATCGGCACTGGCGCTGGTTTCGGCTGTCCTTCAGGCCAAGGTACCAAGTACATAACCTCCATAATACTCATTGCAGGATCATCACCATAGGGACGGAATCTATACACAATCCGACTAAAGGCACCCCACGGATGAAAATTAGGGAATAGGTTATTGAAATATCCATCGACTAATTCTGCATCACAGAATTCATCCGCCTTACCACCCATGACAGGCCGTAATGCTTCCCGAATGTTATCTGCTCCAGCCTTCCGACCAGCAAAGATTTCTTCCAACGGAGGATAAATAGCACGCTGTGGACTAGTTCCACCTGAACCAGTTGTCGTAGCTCGACACCAATTTCCAAAAGCGTCATAACTCATGTTCGAACCATCACCACCACCAACCATCGATTGCGGATGAGTCGCCATTACATGATAGCCTTCACAAAAAGCCTCCTGGGTCAACTTCCAGTTAGCACGAACAATCTTTGCCACATGACTAATTTTGACACGATCTTCGAAATGCCAACGTTCATAATGTTCCGGCATTGATCCTAAAAAGTCCTCTAGCGGCTCACAATCTGGATCAGGATTTATGAAAACGAAACCACCCCATGTTCCAACCCGAGCTTCAACTAAATGAGCAGCTTCTTCACGAACCTCTGGAAAATCCCATTCAGAAGGAATTTCACGCAATTGGCCATCTATTTCCCAAGACCAACCATGGAACGGACAACGAAATTCTGTCGCACACTTGCCGTCGTATTCACGAAGTTGACGGCCCCTATGCAAACAAACATTGTTATAAGCCTTAAACGTGGTCTCATCGACACGAACAACGATGAACGATAAATGAGCAATATCATAGACAAGATAGTCACCAATCTCAGGGATATCATCTTCACGGCACGCAAATTGCCAAACACGTTTCCATAACTTCTCCACCTCGAGATCATGAAATTCCTGCGAATAGAATCTGTCGGTCGAAACTTTCATAACTCCACCTGGCAAAGGTGAATCTTCTTTCAATGTGTCTGGAACCAACTCAGGACGACTATCTCCTGCAACAAGTTCCTGAAACGTAGGACCAGCTGACCGCATTCCATTTTCGGTCATTCGACCTGGATCACCTACATACTTCGCAACTTGAGGCTGGCCTTCATTTCTGAACATGACCCTTCCTGTTGCAGTACGTCTAGGATCACGAACTGTTCCGTGATAGCTATCATTGGCTTTGTCCCCAGCTTCTTTTGCAGCTTCTTCTAACGTAGAAGCCAATTGAGGTCCGCCTATAAACTGTAAAAAGTGCAAATCTGGGGTCAATATGTCACCTTCGACCCAACCAGTCTCCCAGTGGAAAACACCTGCCGAATCATCTTTGGTAATCTTTACCAGGCCTTCACCTAGTTCTTCATAAAGAGCCCCACTAATTGGGTGTGTATCTGAACGCATTGCCAACCTCCAAACATAATTGCTAGCCAAGATATCTTAAGAGAAACATTTTTATTTGTCGTTAGAATTTCTTATAAATCCGGCCAAACATCAGACCATGGCCGCAAATTTTCATAATCATGAGAGGCTCGTAAAACAATATCATCCCGGAAACGCGGACCAACAATCTGTAAACCACAAGGCAATCCGGCATCGCTAAATCCTGCTCGTACAGATGCAGCCGGGTGTCCAGTAAAATTAAATGGATATGTAAAAGCTATCGCGTTAAACCGCTCTCCATCCAATTCTGTTGGAATTGGTCCTTCTGCAAGAAAAGCTTCCGTAGGTAAGGTAGGCGTGAGCAAAAGATCATAATTTTCGAATAGTTGGCTTGTCCATGCTATAAGTTCACCCCTCAATTGCAAAAAATTCGCAAAATCATCCGGACCTACATCCAATGCCCGATCGAGCGCTTTTGTATATCGATCTGTAAACAAGTCGTGGTTTTTTCCGTAATTTTCCCATTCCAATCCTAGTGATTGGAATGCTGAAACACGACCCCACCAACCACCCATTTCAGGAATAATATCTGTAGTTTCCTCAACCTCATGGCCAAGATCGGAAAACACTTCAAGTGCACTATAAAACTCTCTTCGCACATCATCCTGAAGGCGAGTTACTCCAAGTGTTTCATTAAAAGCAATTTTTAAAGGAGGAAGCGATTCTTTTAAGGAATTTTCGTAAGAGAAATTGTGTGCAGGCAAACTGGTTGGATCCGCACTATGCGGACCCGCAACTATATCCAAATATCGAGCAGCGTCTTTGACCGATCTTGTCAATGGCCCGTAGCAGGATATAGCAAGCCATGGGTGCCTAGCACGTGGGGCGATAGGAACTCGACCTTGTGAAGGCTTTAAACCATATAAGCCGCTATAACATGCTGGTATTCGAATGGACCCACCACCGTCAGTTGCAGTCGCCAGCGGGAGCATAGCTGAAGCCAGGGCAGCCGCAGAGCCACCGCTTGAACCGCCAGGTGTTTTTGTCTCATCCCACGGATTACGAGTCGGCCCAAAAAGATCATTGTCCGTAAATGGGATATGTCCGAATTCTGGAGTATTGGTTTTACCTACTAGAATTGCACCAGAACGCTTTATTCTCTCGACTAAAACGTCATCGAAATCAACAATGTTATCTCGATATAAACGTGACCCCTTTGTCGTAGCAAAACCGCTAGCATTTTCAAGGTCTTTTACGGCAAAAGGTAGACCACCAAACGGACCTAGGTCATGACCATGAGCGATCTGCTCTGTCTGTCGGCTCGCTTCCTTAAGAGCCATTTCCTCATCCATCGCTACAATTGCATTAAATCTTGGATTTAAATCCTTAATTCGATCAAGTGTCCATTCCATCAATTCAGTAGGGGAAATCTCTTTCAAACGAATTAAATCCGCAATTTCTATTGCTGAAGAAAAATAATTGAAAGATAGGGACATAATTATCCCCCCTGCAAATTGATGCGCAGTTCAAGAGAATCACCATCTTGAAGAGGTGTTGTTAGACGCCCTTGCTGATCATTAATCACGGGCAAAATAGCATCTGCATCTTTTTCATCAAAACCTTCATCCTGAAGAATTTCCATAGCCGTCAAACCTTCATGCCAAACAACCTCAAATTTCTCACGTTTCGATAATGACAAGTTTTGTAACGTTGGGAATAAGCGTACTTCAATAGACATTGCACCATTCTACCGAGGTGATGATAAAAAATCCTAAAGTACTCTATCGGGCCTTAAGTGAAAAAGCTTCCGCCAAAAGTTCATAAGACCGAAGCCGAGACTCAAAATCATGGGTAATAGTGACTATGACAAATTCATTTGTACCGTACTCTTCACCAATTTCAAGAAGTTGTGCTTTTACTTCGGACGGGTCTCCATAAATAGAGCGCCCCTTCATCTCTTCAAGAGCTTCTAACTCGGCCTCACTGTAATCAAAAGCCTGCGCTTCTTCTACCGTAGGTATTCCACCCGATGAAACACGACCCATCAGCCTCCACCCCCAACGACTCCAAGATAATCGCTCAGCTTCTTCATGAGTTTCAGCACACAGAACCGAAACACCTATCGATGTTCGAGGGGTACTAGAAACAGGTGAAGGTGAAAAAAGTTTTCTATATGCATCAAAGGATGATCTAGCACTATGAGGATTAATAAAATAAGCATGAGAAAAATTCCAGCCAAGTTCAGCTGCATATTCAGCTCCCACATCAGATGAACCCAGAATCCATAAATCGGGAATAGTTTCTCCTAATGGTTGTGCACGAATGCCATGAAACCGGTGTTCTTTTGGAAAATCACCGGATAAAAAGCCGTATAAATTCATTAAGTGTTCCGGGAAATCCTGCAAATTGGAAGGGTTCCCGGACGGGGCTAGTGCACGTGCGGTGCGAGCATCACTACCTGGTGCACGACCCACTCCCAAATCAATACGGCCAGGATATAAAGTTGCGAGTAGATTAAAGGACTCCGCTACTTTTAAGGAACTGTAATGACTAAGCATTACTCCACCAGATCCAACACGAATACCTTTTGTATTAGCAGCGATATGCCCAATTAGGACCTCCGGAGCCGTAGAAGCAAGACCCGTCATATTGTGGTGCTCTGCTACCCAATATCGTGTGTAACCCAGCCGGTCTGCTGCCTGAGCAAGCAGTAGAGATTCCTGGACAGCTTCTTGAGCAGTCCCGCCCGATCTCACTGGAGATTGATCTAGAACACTAAGTGAGACTTTCTGGACACCCAACATTACTCCTCAAAATCCTTTCTAGTCTTAGAAGTAGCATCATCAAAATCGACTTCAGCATGAGTTAACACATCTGCTTCTGCGCGAGAAAGTTTCCCCTGTGCAATCAACTCTTCAGCCTGAACATGGGAAAGAGCTGCTTCACCTTTAAATTCCAGCCGCAAATTTCTGAACCTTGGGACCAAAAGAAAAGTGAGCACAATTACCGAAACAAGTATTATGGAAGAAACAGTAAAAGTTGCTGGAGTTCCAAATTCGTCAGCAGCAAAACCTAAAGGGATCACTCCTAACGGCATTACGCCAAATGACATCATCGTAAAAGAATTTACCCGACCACGCATTTCACCTGGGGAAAGCGCCTGAATGACAGTGTTGTTAGATGCCATGAACATCATTTGCCCAATATTAGAACCTGCAAAAAACAAGAAGGACAACAGAAATACGTCTGTACGCGCAAAGGCAAAAATAAAGGATGCCATAATCAAACCACTTACAAACATCAAGCGACCTTTAGCTGGAAATTTATCAAATGTTGCAGCAAAAATAGCTCCAATAACTCCACCTATACCCCCTGCAGCCATCAGGAAACCATAAGCACGACCATCAGACATATCCAACACTTCACTAGAATGAACCTGAAGAAGGGTTTGCAAAGGAAATGCAAAGAAAGGCATTACCATTCCAGCAACTAAAAGAAGAGCAATTGTGGGTGTGGAACGAATAAAATGAAAACCTCCACGCATGCTTTCTATAGTACTTTCAATCTTTTTCGAACCAACAAGACCATGCGAAGGCAAACGAAATTCTGAAATGATTGCAAAAATAAAACAAAAAGTCGTTATTACAAAAACCCATCCCACACCTATTGGAGCAATAAGCAATCCTCCAATTGCTGGCGCAATAATCCTAGTTAGATTCTGGCTGCCCATCTGCAAAGAAACTGCATTCATCAGACGGTGTTGAGGTACTAGCAAAGGTACGAGTGCTTGTCTTGCAGGGCCATTTAACGAGAAGATTGCCCCTGACGCAAACGAGAGGAAAAAAAGATATTCGTAAGTCATCCAGCCCAAAAAGACCATTAAAGTAGTACCTACACTAACCACAGCTGATGCAGATTGAGTAACAATTAATAGTGTGCGCTTATTGAATCTGTCTGCGATGACTCCACCAAAAGGAGTTATGGTAAGGAAAGGTAATGCGATAGGTAAAGTCAATAATGTCGTCGATAATGCAGATTGAGTTAATTCCCAAGCAAGGAAATACCGGAGAATAAATTGCATTTGCATGCCAGTGAAAAAGGCAGAATTTCCTGATAAAAACCAAACGAATTCACGTTCACGTAACGATGCAAACGTATCACTAAATCTATTTTCTAAAACCCGCGGAAGATACATATGTAAAACAAGCACTTAAATGCTGGCAAATACAGTCTAACGTAGAATTAGCTTTGACCCTCAGAATCTTGATCACGTCCAAACATTTGCAACGCAATCCTAGTTGCCGAGCCTTTATCCCCGGGCTCTATTTCTCCATCAAGCACCATCTCACTTAAACGATCCTTAACTCGCCCTATCCAAAAACCTGGCTTTCGACCACAGATTTCCATCAATTCATGGCCATCAAGAGGACTTTCAGCACGTAATGCAGCGGAATCTTCTTCTTCGATACGCTGGCAGGCAATTTCTAGACCATCATGATATTCATCGTCATCATAAGTGTGACTGGCATTGTCAGCTCGTTTAAGTGCAACCATATCGCGCCAATGGCCGTCCAAACGATTCATAAAACGACGTACGAGACGGGCATCATTCAGTGTTGGTCGATCCATATGTCTACGTACTAGGAGACTGATCGTATTTATATCTTGCTTACTTAACCGAAGACGTTGCGTAAGCTCTTCAGTCAATTCTGCTCCAACAATCTCATGGCGATAAAAACCCCATTCCCCATTCTTTTTAACATGTCTGACACTAGGTTTTCCAAGATCATGCATTAATGCAACCCATCTACGTAAACGCCGATTTTGTTGGCAATCAATCGAGGCAACAGTGGCAACAGTGTGACCCCAAACATCGAACTGGTGAAATCTATTCTGCTCACAATCGGGCATCCCAGCTAACTCAGGTAAAATAACGGGTAGAGCACCAATTGCAGAAAGCAAATTAAGTCCTTGCTCCGGGTAACTTCCTACCAATAAACGTTCTAACTCAGCAGTAATGCGTTCTTGTGAAAGCGATCGAAGTGTTTCAACTGTTGATATCATCCCCGCTTGGGCTGTTGGATCCAATGCAAATCCTAATTCGCTTACAAACCGTACACCACGCAGGATACGCAACGGATCTTCCTGATACCTCTCTTTGGGTTCCCCTACTGTACGTATAATTTTCTTTGAAATATCCGCTAAGCCACCAAAAGGATCAAGCCGCTCACCCGTAATTGTATTTTCAGCAATAGCATTTATCGTAAAGTCTCGTCGTGCCAGATCTTCATGAATTGTATGCCCGAAGGAAACATCCGGATGGCGATCACCTGGGCAATAACTTTCACCTCGAAAAGTAGTGACCTCACACCATCCCTCGTCAGTTTCAATACCAATTGTCCCAAAGCGTTTCCCTACAGTTACAGTACGTGCTCTGAAACTTTCGCAAATTTTAATTATAGAATCTGGTAAGGCTGAGGTAGCATAATCGTAATCTCGTCGATCAGCTGAAACACCCCTTAGGTTATCTCGCACAGCTCCACCTACAAGCCACAATTCATAGCCAGCATTTTCGAAAGCGGTGATTAAATCTTTTCTACTAGGAACCATGTGTAAAGTGTAGCTGAATTCATCACCGAGCTAACCACCAAACAGGCTCCGTTTATTTAAATCAAGTTAAAAACATCTTTGCAGTAAGGGTATTAACCAGTGAAACGATTCCGAAAACGATCAAATAGAAATTGAATGAACCAAAACAAGGTCCCAAATAGCATCGCCCTCATCGAATAAATCCTGACTCTTACTTATTACCTAGTCGGGAATAACCTGTTCAGTGTCATCCTCACCTAACCTAACCGCATAACCAGGACAATTACTTCTGGCCCATGTTGCGTCATCATGCGCATCACCTTCAGGGTCTGCATTTAACACTTCAGGAAAAGAATCATCTTTCTCTTTAAAAAGTTCTGGAAAATCCCTATAACAATTGCCTGTTTTGATACAGCGATTGTAATTAATCCATAAAGACATTATTTGCTCCTAAATTTTTTACACACTTCAAAGTTAACCAATTTAAGGTTCGTATCTGGCAAGAATTAGACAAGAATTCTGCCCTCCAAAACCAAAACTATTTTTTAGCGCCACCCTAACATCCTTTTTCCGAACACCTTCAGAGACATAGTCAAGATCGCAGGTCGGATCTGGATTCGTTAAATTGATTGTAGGATGAATTAAACCTTCAACAATCGTTTTTACCGTGGCTACGGTTTCCATGCCCCCACTTGCACCAAGGCCATGACCAATCAAGCTTTTGGTCGCACTAACTGCGAGTTTATACGCATGTTGTCCAAAAACATCTTTTAACGCGTTTGTCTCTGCACTATCACCTACCTGCGTACTTGTGGCATGAGCATTTACGTAATCGACGTCCTCTGGAGCTATACCACTGTCAGACAGCGCTTGGTTAATCGCTCTTGACGCACCGTTTCCATCCTCTGGCGGTGCCACAACATGAAATGCATCAGAGGTACAACCAAAACCAGCAAGTTCTGCATATATCTTTGCTCCACGTGCATGAGCATATTCCTCGCTTTCAAGAACAAGAAGACCCGCTCCTTCGCAAGGCACAAAACCATCTCGATTTGCATCAAATGGCCGACTAGCGGCCGAAGGTTCACCTGTACTACTTGTAAGCGCTTTCATAGTACAAAAACCAGCAAGACCTAATGCACTTATTCCTGCTTCAGATCCTCCACCCAGCATGACATCGGCTCGTCCCATTCGAATCTGTAAAGCAGCCTCACCAATTGCTTGCGTCCCTGCCGCACAAGCGGTAGAAAAGGTTCCGTTATAACCACGTAAACCATATTGCATAGCTACTTGAGCACCCGCCATATTTCCCAAATGCTTTGAAAAAAAGAATGGGTCAATACGCATACCACCACGTTCAAAA
Source organism: Tepidiformaceae bacterium (assembly GCA_045562595.1). Classification (GTDB taxonomy): domain Bacteria; phylum Chloroflexota; class Dehalococcoidia; order Tepidiformales; family Tepidiformaceae; genus JAKUNN01. The sequence continues at coordinate 18,154 of JBJKVN010000029.1, read as the reverse complement.
AGTGTTTCGCATGCCTCTTCTATCCCTGGAAAACCACCACCACCACATCCCGTCACGATACCTATTCGATCTCGATCTGCAGCATCTAAGTCAATTCCAGAATCCATCAATGCTTCATTTGCGGCAACAACCAACAATTGGGAAAATCGCGCCATTCTCCGAGCTTGCTTACGTCCAATTATGTCATTTGGTTCAAAATCTTGAATTTCACCCGCAAATTTACAAGGGTAATCAGTTGTATCGAAATTCGTTATGTTTTTTATTCCAGATTTCCCCGTAATGAGACTCTCCCAGAAGGAATCAACATCTAGGCCTGCTGGAGTAACTGCACCTAATCCCGTAATCACAACCCTTTTTCTTGCTCTTAAAAGTTCATTCATTCATCACATAACCTGCAATACATTGTAGCCTATACATCATCGGCGAATAAGGTTTTATAGAATATAGAAGTCGAAATCTAAATTGAAGAAAATACCTGAATGAAGGACCTTGATTTCCCACCCCATATTGCCATGAAACGACGAGATGGCCGTTTCTCTGTTATCTTGCACCGCTCAATCGCACTTCTTGATAAAGAACATATAGAAATTAAAAACGCGCGCAGTACAATTTATATACCACTACTAGGAATTCTAACATCCAGTGGAGCAGGGACATTAATAGCTGTGCAAGCAGGAAATTTACCTCTCTGGTCCTTAATCGCTCTCTTGCTTTTTTCAATATTTGTTTTCCCAACTTCAGTCATGGGAATTGTCTCGTCTTTAATAGGTTCTGATGTTGTAGTTGATAAGCGAAAAGGCTCAATTACTTGGCAACAAGGCTATCTCGGACTTGGACTTGGGACACGTGAACTTGTTCCATTTCCAAAAGTTGAAAAACTAGAAATTACAATTGAGGGAGACAAACCTGAAAGATGGCGTGAGGAGGCAGACAATATAAGACAGTTCTCGCTTGAATTAATTAAGACAAACGGGCGTAGATTGATCTTAGCCCAAGTACCCGTCATTGCCAGTAAACAAGTTGACGGAATGGATAGAACATTCGCAGTTGGAAAAGTAATCGCAGATGCGATACAAGTCCCCATCTCAATCCCTTCAGATTGGGAATTGATCGAATTAGACATAGATACTGAACAGAAGGAAATAAAAGACCCCGCTTTAAAAGTCCTAATGGATGCCACTACTATTGCTGTAGTAGGTTTAGACTCCCGAACCGAAAGAAGTGCATACCAGGTAGCAAAATACTTAAAAGACCAGCAGTATCGAATTATCCCCGTACCAACAAATAGATCAGAAAAAGAAGTCTTGGGAGAAAAGGCCTGGAAAAGTCTGAAAGATATTCCGCTCGAAGTTGATGTAGTTGATCTTTTTGTACGTTCAGAGCAGACCACCCCTTTTATTCAAGACGCCATAGAAATCGGAGCAAAAGCAATTTGGCTGCAGTTAGACATATACAATGAACCAGAGCTTGCTCAAGCACGAAAAGTCGGAATAGCAACTACAGAAAATCGTTGCACAAAAATTGAACATCAACTTGCATCGGTGAACAAAAATAAACTCAAGGAAATCTAATTACACACACTTCTAATGAGGTATGCTAATTAGGCTTGTAAAAGACTCTGCTAGGGAGAGGGCTCATCGTACTAAACGATACAGACCATCCAAAAGAATCCTGCGGGGTTTTTGGTGTTTATGGACCTGGTGAGGACGTTGCACGCCTAACCTTTTACGGCCTTTATGCATTGCAGCACCGTGGGCAGGAAAGTGCTGGAATAGCAACTAGTAACGGAAAAGATTTTTCCTTACATACCGGTATGGGATTAGTTTCACAGGTTTTTGACGAAGATAACCTAGGAGAACTACAAGGACATATCGCTATTGGCCACACAAGGTACAGTACAACCGGTGGTTCAGATCCTTGCAACGCACAACCAGTACTTGTTCAAGACACGCATACAGGCGATACAATTGCCCTTGCACACAATGGAAACATTACAAACGCCTCAACTTTACGTGAAGATCTACTCGCGCAAGGCGTCACGTTACAAGGTAATGCTGATACAGAATTAGTCGCTCATTTGCTAGCGCAAGCACCCGGAAAAAGCTGGGAGGAACGGTTTAAATATTTAATGAGGCGATTGAGAGGTGCCTACTCACTCGTAATCATGACAAAAGATACATTATTTGCCCTGCGAGACCCAATGGGGGTACGGCCACTCAGCATTGGACGATTAGGAAGTGGTTGGGTGGCAGCGTCCGAAACTTGCGCACTCCAACACCTACATGCAACGGAAGAACAGAGAGAGGTCGAGCCAGGAGAAATTATACAAATTGATGAGACCGGAATGCGTAGTTTTCGCGCAGCACCAAGAAATATTCGACAAGCAGGATGCACACTTGAATACGTCTACTTTTCTAGGCCTGACAGCCATTTACGTGGCGAGCTCTTATATCGTGCTAGAGAACGAATGGGTCAGCATCTAGCCCAAGAACATCCAGCAGATGCTGACGTGGTTATTGGAGTCCCGGATTCAGCACTGCCAGCAGCCATAGGATATGCGCAAGAAGCCGGCCTTCCATATCGTGAAGGATTAGTTAAAAACCGTTATGTTGGACGTACTTTTATCCAACCCGATCAACGAATTCGCGAAGCTGGGGTTGGTTTAAAATTTAACGCCCTTCGGGAAGTGCTAGAAAATCAACGCATAGTTGTCATCGATGACTCAATAGTTCGAGGAACAACAAAACCACGGGTCGTAGAATTGTTAAGACGTGCTGGCGCAAAAGAGGTGCACGTTCGTATTGCATCTCCAGTTATCACTTCCCCATGTTTTCTCGGCGTTGATATGGCAACAAAGACGGAATTGATCGGGGCTAATCTAGAGATCGAAGAAATTAAACAACATATTGGGGCAGACTCATTAGGGTATCTCAGTCTGGATGGACTCAATAAAGCCATTGATGCTGGAGAAAACACCCTCTGTAACGCATGCTTTACTGGAAAATATCCACTCGATGTTCAGGAACGTTTACCGCTTGCAATTGCAGAGCTATAACCCTTAGCGCGAACTTACACCGTAAGCAGCAACACCAACTCCTAATACAGTAAATCCAACCAATAAAAGTATCCCGATAATGATCTCTTCTGCACCATCTTTAGTGCTTTCAGCAATAGTCATTTCTTCGGAATCGGCAACTTCTTGAAAAACAGACCCACTAGCTAAATCCGATATTGGCCCTTCTAAATTATACGCTACTTCAGTAGTCAAAAAATTCCCCTCCCCTTCACTGGCAGAGACGGAACTAGTATTAACAAGAAAGACCGAACTTAGCATCATGGAAATAATAAACACTAATGCTAGACGGGGGATTGAGAAATTGTAGAACAAATGATCCTCCAAAAATGTAATTTTTTTTTCAGGACACAGATGACGGTATCGGGTCAACCACCTTTTGGTCAATCCGACCCACATCAATAAAACGTTCATGGAGCTCAGAAATACCGCTTTCAGATAGGGTGAACCCTCTCGAATTATATTCTGGCCCTAATCTTGAAAGCATTGCCAAACCCTTACGGGTATCACTCGCTACACGAGCACCATCTTGCCGGTGACAGCGGAATTTAAATAGCCAGTAAAGAAAACCTCTCCATTCACATTGAGAAAGCTCTTCCCCAAACTTTGTACCAACAGAATCAGCATATCGGGCTATCAATCTATCAATATCTAAGTCATAAATGCGCACAAAAATCTGCTCAAAAAAGCCAAGTCCTTCTCCAGGAAACGCCATAGCCCTTTGCTCTTTTACTATCTCTTCTTCAACGGCAAATTGTAAGGATTCTTCCACTACTACTCCATACAAATAATTCAGATGAGCACTATATTTCCAAGCTCCGAGACGTTTTTCAAAATCTTCTTCACTTAGTGGAAGCGGCCATTTACCTTCAAACAAAAACACCTCAACTTCATTTTGTGGGAGAAGCTCAGGAACTGCATCACATAAACGCTCAGCCAATCTTAGCCAATCAAAAGCTTCACCAGCGTACAAATATTTGTAATGAACACCATTAATGTTTTCTTCAGTAATACCCCAAGAACCTATAGCATCCAAAAGTGCATCAAACCAATGCTTTCCTCTTTCAATATCTGACCGAAACTGTGAGACCACCTCTTCACTTGCCACACCAAACTTTCCAATATCAACGAAAACATCTGTTTCGATAGGATTTTCCAATTGGCTCATATCCTGATGATAGCAATCAAAGGATTTAAAACGAACCAAATAATAGGATTATCTAAAAAACTCCTTACAATGTAGCCATGTCCCAAGACAAGAATAGAATTATAGGCAACGAGCTAGTAGTGGAAACATTGCAGCAAATGGCTAAAAACAGACAGGTTGCGCATTCTATTTTACTAGCTGGTCCAGAAAAAATTGGACGTACAGCTATAGCTCTCCAATTTGCAGCAATGCTAAATTGTGAAGATACGGAAAGCTCCAAAAAACCATGTGAGCAATGCAGAACTTGCCGGTTAATCATGAACAAAAACCACCCTGACGTAATTCATCTAGTGCCTGGAAATGTGCTATGTCGTGGCGACGGTGGACATGAATCTCATCCCAACTCACGAGATATCAGGATTTGTCAAATACGTGGAGTTATCGAAACAGTCTCCAGATATCCTTTCGAAGCTCCGTGGCGAGTAATCATCATAGAACCCGCAGAACATCTCGGCCGTGAATCTGCAAATGCACTTCTCAAAACACTGGAGGAACCTCCAGAACACACTGTTTTTATTCTTATCAGCGCAACCCCCCATTCACTACCCGAAACAATAGTTAGCAGGTGCAGACAACTTACGTGCTCTCTCGTAAATCCAAAAATTATTGAACAGGAGTTGCTGCTCAGAGATATACCACCTGAATTAGCGAGTAAAGCAACCAAAGCAGCAAACAAGAGGCCAGGAGAAGCAATTAAATTTAGTCACCATCCCGACCTAATAGAAACTCGCAATATGCAACTTGAAAATTGTAAAAACATCATTAATGCAGGAAATACCGACCGCTTTCAATACGCATCTGAACTAGCCACTAATTGGCGAAAAGATCGAACAATGGTGTATGAAGAATTGGAGATCTGGAGCTCTTTTTGGGAAGAAAATCTTTTACAAGCAGCGAGAACTGAAAACCTGACACACCCGACGATTCATGCATCGCTAACTGGGTTAAAGGCTGTCGATAACGCAAGAAACAATTTAGATGCCCTAGTAATGCCTCGCTTGTGCCTAGAGCTAATGCTATTACAGTTTCCTGCACTTAACTAGTTACCACAGTAATCAGATCCTTTACCTGTTCTGCTACTAGGACGGGATCTTCCATAGGAATGAAATGTGACCTTTCATACAGCAAAATATCACTTGCATTTTGAAAGCTCCCTGCAAGGTTTTTGACTGTAGGGGAAGCACTCATGTTTGGGGTCTTATCATCCTCATCAACTTTTTTTGAGCTCTTGAAAGATGAACGTAAAATACGCACAGGAATCTGAATATTCCCAAGTAATGGATACGGATCTTTTGCTTTGCCACCATCATATACAGCAGCTTCTATTGCCGGAGGACACGCCAAAACGAAGCCTGTCCCTTCACTATTAGGTAACAATCCATACTCGCAATATAATTGCAGCGCTTCCGATCGCCAAGAATTAAATGGGGGACGAGTACTAAATCGCTCAAACATTTCTGAAACCGAGGACCATTCATTACGTCGTCGAGCAACAAAATGTTGGCTCGTCGATCTAGATTCAAGATAGGCTTCAGGCGGCAAAATAACCGGATCTATGAGAAGTAGGGCAGAAAATATCTTTGGGTTTAAGGCTGCGGCTACGGTAACAGCATAGCCACCCATTGAATGGCCTACACCAATAGCCCCCTTTATATCAAAAGATTCACATAAACCTAATATATCTTCGGCAAACACTGGCCAAGAATAAGGTGGTGGCGTTTTCTCACTCCGCCCATGTCCACGAAGATCTGGTGCATAACATTGTTGGTTAGCCAAATTTTCGATGACTTCATCCCAGCACCGCGCGTGAAAACCCGTAGCGTGTGCAAAAACAACAGACGGGTCTTGTCCAGCTTGTTCAAAACAGACCGCTTTCATCCCATTAATATCCAGCCGATGCTCAACTAAGTTCATATATCTCCAACCTAAAAATCGTCAACAAACATGTCAAGCAACTTTTAAAACTCTCTATTAAAAAGACTGCGATAGAAGTTGCGAACAAAATTATGGAAATCATGATATCAAAGATCCATACTGCAGAAGGAAACTGAAAGGATTTCTACATATGGTACCTAACGAAGTTATTGAAAGCATGAAAAAAACACCTTCCCTTGTAGCACACTTGATCGCGGAAACCAACAATGAACAACTGGATGCAACAGATGGAAAAAACTGGAGCACACGTACAATACTTGCACATCTCCGAGACGCAGAAATGTACGAATTTAGACTATCTATCGAACGTCTTGTAGCGGAAGATTCTCCCAATTTATATTTTTGGGAACCGGAAAGATGGGAGATAGAACGATCTTTACATCGTGATTCGAAAGAACAAATTCTTGTAGATTTTGCATTGCAAAGACAAGCATCTATAGCCTTACTACAATCACTTACTAGTAAGCAATGTACGCAAAAAGGCATGATAGGCGACAAGGAAATTGACCTACTAACCATCGTAGACTGGTGGGCACAGCATGATTTATCTCATATCGAGCAAATGGAAGTAACTTTAGGTGAAACGGTAGCGGATGCTCAATCTAGGCAACTCAAGAAAGGTACTCTTAGTGACTAGGTGGAAGTAGTTACGCTGACAATTCTGTCTGTTGGCTTCCTGAGAAAACGGGCTGAACCCTTATTAGCAGAGAGAAGTTTTTCAATGCTGTGAACGAGTTCTTCAGATACGGAGGCCTTCTCTAAATCGAACTCACTTTCATCACCTTCACTATCGTGCACCACTAATCTAACCTCATCTTCGCCCGGATGATCCGCTATAAAAGCAACTACAGATTTGAGCAATTGCTTATCGGTCATTAGATCATCTGTTTCATACATCGTAATAATAAGTCGGGCAGCTTCATGGTTAACAGGCGATCGAACAGTTGGAGAGTCAGCTTCGGTGGTAACTACGGGTTGCCTGGAATATTCGGTCTTTGCGGCACCATTCGTATAGTGCTGAGCCCCATTACGGTTACCCCTAGCAGGGGTAACTCTCGGCTGAACCTGCCATTGAGAAGGATCAAAACCTACTAGCCTAGACTCATCTATGTCCCAAGGCACAACTTTGCGCACACTTATTGCAAGACGATCATTGCGCTCCCGACACTCAACTTCAAGTAGCAAGATTTGCCCCTCTGACCACGTACCAGGAGTACTCTCATCAATTGTATTATTCCAAACAGTTACTTCAATGGAACCAGACAAATCCTCAAGAGCCACTATATAGAACCTACGATTATCACGAGTAAAACGCGTCGTAACATGCAGAACCATACCAGCGACTGAAACCGTCTTCCCAGCTAACTCAAGCGAAAGTTCATCCAGAATATGACTCGTATGTGCCGATATTTCTTTGGATGCTTCCTGGAATGGGTGCTCTGTAATATAAAAGCCTAATAAGTCCTTTTCATTCTGTAATATGTCTTGACGATTAGTGGGTGCGGGCTGCAATTCCAAAGCTATTCCTGGCACATCAACCTCCGCGCCGAACAGATCAAACATCGTTGATTGGCCACTATCACGTAAATCTTTTTCTTTCCTCGCAACCTCAATAATTCTGTGGCTATTCGCACGCAGTGTGCCACGATCAATGTGGAAACTATCTAGTGCACCAGACATACTTAAATTTTCAATAGTCCCCCCCGTAGCACCTTCTAAATTTGCTCTTTTGCAAAAATCTTCTAGATTCTGATAAGCTCCTTCTTCCTTTCTCACAGCCAAAACGCCGGTAAGCGCAGCCGAGCCAATACCTTTAATATCTCCAAGGCCAAACCTTATATCCATAGACTGATCTGGGTTCGATTCAATACTAAATTGCTCATTACTTAAGTTGATATCGGGAGGAAAAACCTTAATACCTAAACGTGAACACTCCGCTGTTGCTGCAGCAATGCGAGACATCGGGTCTGAACTCGAACGCGATATCTGAAGAACAGCTGTCATAAACTGCACTGGGTAATGAGCTTTCAAAAAAGCAGTCTGATAGGCAATATTCCCATAAGACCAAGAATGTGCCTTATTAAAAGCATAGCCTGCAAATGGTTCGATAAGATTAAAAACCTCGTCTGCTTCATTATTGGTATAACCATTTCGAATAGCCCCATCAACAAAGCGGCTCCTCTCACCTGCCATTACCTCCGGCTGCTTTTTACCCATTGCTTTACGCATCACATCAGCCTGACCTAGTGAATAACCGGCAAATTTACGAGCAATATGTAAGACCTGATCTTGATAAACAATAACCCCATAAGTTTCGTCTAAAATATCGGCAAGGTCAGGATGCGGATAGATAATATTTGAATTGTCATTTTTCCCTTTGCAATAAGTTGGAATATGATCCATCGGCCCTGGACGATATAAAGCAACCAAGGCACAAATATCAGCAATTGAAGTTGGTTTAAGGTCCTCAATAGCTCGTCGCATCCCAGCTGATTCAAGTTGAAAAACACCAAATGTTTCACCTCTCCCCAGCATTTCCATAGTTCCAGGATCACTATCAGGTAAATTGCTCAGTTCAACTTTCGTAGCTGTTGTCTCAAAAATTAAATCTACTGCACGTCCCAAAATTGTAAGATTTGCAAGTCCAAGAAAATCAATTTTCAGAAGGCCTATAGCCTCTACAGCACCCATTGGAAACTGAGTAGTCGGACCTGCGGAGTCATCTCGCCCTGTGCGTTGCAAAGGCACATTTTCAGACAGCGGCTCACGGGAAATAACGACTCCTGCTGCATGTGTACTAGCATGCCTAGCAACACCTTCGATACGACGAGCATTATCAATTAATCGATGTACTGATTCATCCTCGTCATAGCTTTTTCGCATCTCACTAGATTGTTGAAGTGCGTCTTCCAAAGTGATATTCAAAACATTCGGAACAGTACGGGCAACGGAATCAACATCGCCGTAGCTCATCCCCAAAGCTCGACCAACATCTCTAATTGCAGCCCTAGCTCCGAGAGTTCCAAACGTGATGATCTGAGCGACTTTATCTTCACCAAAACGATCATACGCAAATCGTATGACCTCATCTCTACGGTTATCTGCAAAATCAAAGTCAACATCCGGCATTTGCTTGCGCTCTGGATTCAAAAACCTTTCAAAAACAAGTCCGTTACTTACCGGATCAATGTCAGTTGCAGCAAGTGAAAAAAGAACTAGAGAAGCAGCAGCAGAACCACGCACACCCATTGGAATATTTTCGTGGCGCGCATAATCTGCAATCTCCTTCACAACAAAAATATAATCTGTGAAACCTGTTTGCTTTAGTACGTCAAGTTCGTAATTCAATCTATCTTCGTATTCTGGAGCAACAACACCAAACTTCTTCAAAAGACCATCCATGCAAATGTCATGAAGTACCAAATTGCTATCAGCGCCATCAGGTATCTCGGGAGCCGGTAATAATTGCCGATCAAAATTAAGAGTTAAATCACAAGCATCCGAGACTAAAGAAGTATTTGAAATCACTTCAGGTCGATCTGGAAATAACGCAGCCATTTCAGATTCACTACGTAAATGATAACCCTCACCATCTATGCGAAAACGGTTTTCTTGATCGACTGTGGCATTTGTACCAATACACAACAGTAAATCATGGGCTTCACTATCCTCAGGAAATGTATAGTGGCTATCATTTGTGACCACCACGGGAATATCAAGCTCGTGACCAACACTAAAAATATCAGCATTTATACGTGAAAATCGATCAACTCCATGTTCTTGAACCTCAAGGAAATAATTGCCATCAAAAACTTCTCGGTACCAACGTGCGACATCCAATGCACCATCACGATCCCCGCTACTCAGTAGTTCAAAAAACTCACCTGAAGGACAACCACTTAATACCGTTATACCTTCGCTGTATTTTTCTAAGAGTTCACGATCTACACGAGGTTTGTAATAAAAGCCTTCCAAATTGGCAAGTGTAACTAATTGGATAAGATTCCGATAACCAGTTTTATTACGAGCCAATAAAACTAGATGGAAAGGTTGTTCATTCGAATCTCGAGTTTTTCGACTTGAACGGGCAACATACGACTCAACACCAATGATAGGCTTAATACTTCGAGCATTAGCTTCCCGATAAAAATCAATCGCGCCATAAAGTGCACCATGATCAGTCATCGCAAGCGCTTCCATTCCAATTTCTTGGGTGCGCTCTAGAAGAGCTGGAATTCTTGACATTCCATCTAATAATGAAAATTCAGTATGTGTATGTAGATGGGTAAACATCCAAGTGTTGCTATCGTAGCGGAGGAACAGGACTACGTGGAAAAATAATGGAAAAATGGGGTGGACGGAGGGATTTGAACCCTCGATCTTCAGGGCCACAACCTGACGCGTTAACCGCTACGCTACGCCCACCATTTCATCGATAGTAACAAAGACTAAAGACAGAAGCAGAAACGACCATACGCAAACCAGTAAGTAAACTATCAATATGGACTTTAATTTTTCACAAGAAACCCTCGCTTGGCGAGAAGAATTACGATCCTTTCTACAAGAAACGTTGCCAGAAAATGAACCTGGTGCAGACGATTTCTTCGATAACGAAGAGCAAGCTCCGTTTGCAAAAGAGTTCATGAAAAAGTTAGGGGCACGTCGGTGGTTAGCTCCTGCTTGGCCGGAAGAATATGGGGGCCTAGGAAAAACTCAAATCGAACAGATGATCCTCAATGAAGAACTATCTTACTTTCGTGCACCGCATGGAGGTCGACTGTTTACAATTGGTATCACTGGGCCAACAGTTCTAGTACATGCAGACAACGAGCAAAAAGAACGTTTATTGCCTGAAATGGCATCGGGAGAAGTTTGGTACTGCCAAGGCTTTAGTGAACCGGAAACAGGTAGTGACTTAGCTTCAATGACTACACGTGCTGTTAAAGATGGTGACGATTATATCGTAAATGGGCAAAAAATTTGGACCTCTAACGCACACATTGCTGACAAAATGATCTTACTGGCACGTACCAATACTGAAGTTGCAAAGCATCGCGGTATAAGCGCCTTCGCACTGGATATGAACACACCAGGTGTAACAATTCAAAAGGTCCCCAATATTGCATATCGTGATGATTTCAATCAGGTATTTTTTGAGGATGTAAGGATTCCGGCACGTAATTTAATAGGTGCAGAAGACGACGGCTGGCGCGTTGCAATGACCGTGCTTGATTTTGAAAGATCTAATATTGCAGCAATTAGCGGGGCACGCAGAACTATACATGATCTTATTGACTGGGCTAAAGAAGAACATGGAGGGCATCGCCCGTGGGATAATATTCAAGTCCGCTTAAAACTGGGGGAACTTGCAACTGAAGCCGAAGTTGGAAGACTTGTTGCGTATCGTACCGTATGGCTGCAGTCAAGGGGTGAGGTACCAAATCACGAGGCCAGTATTGGTAAGGTTTGGATGGCATATTTAGGAATAAAAGTAGCTAATATAGGCGTCAATTTAATGAGTAATTATGGCCAGCTAACCCCAGGTTCAAAATGGGCACAACTAGCCGGTCGTGTTGAGGAATCATACTTGCTCTCATTAAGTGGCCCCATTGCAGGAGGAACAGGAGAAATACAGCGTACCGTCATAGCTACACGTGGGCTTGGTCTTCCCAGGGGAGAATAATCAGCCTACTAACCACTGCAAAGCTGCTCTGATAGCTTTCCCTCGATGACTTACTTCATCCTTTTCCTCCGAAGAGAGCTGTGCAGAAGTACGACCATCTGAAGTTACAAAAATCGGATCATATCCAAAACCTCTAGTGCCAATAGGGCTACGAGCAATAGAACCTTCCCAAGTTTCCTCGAAAACACGATAACTACCGCAAGGCCACACAAAAATTACTGCTGCCACATAACGAGCATTACGATTTTCATCCGATATACCTTCTAGTTCTCGCAACATAAGTTGAACCCGACCTAAATCGTTAAGCTCACTGGAACCATACCTGGCAGAAAAAAGACCTGGTTTTCCTCCAAGTGCATCTACCTCTAATCCAGAATCATCCGCAAGTGCAAGACAATTACCGGCTTTTGCAAAAGCATGTGCTTTCAAGAACGCATTTTCCGAATAAGTTGAACCATCCTCTAGAACATCTAAGCTTATGTTAAGTTGTTTCGGTGTAAATACCGATAAAGAGCATTCATTCAGTAACCGGGTTATTTCTCTCAATTTTCCGGGGTTATTGGTAGCAAGCAAAAGAGACTCTGAGGGTAATGGAACATCTAAACGTTTACTAGGATCCATCCTTACGACTAATTAGAATCTTCAAAATCAGATTCAGTCTCAGGCAAATCACTGGAAAAAGTTTTACTGATAGGTGCAACCCAATCACCCGGCTTAACTTCAAATCCACCCAATTCACGTTTAAAGAAATAAAGAGCGCTGAACACAATAGAAAAAAGCACTAGACCCACAAGGGACCATATCACTACAGCCAAGAGTAGCCTCCAACGTGTATCAGTGTATCACTGTCCCTATACACGATCAGATAATCCAAGCGTTTCAGCTGCAGCCTCTAAGGAGTCAGGTAATTTCATCCGCGCAGCGGGTTCAAACTTTGAAGCAGTCTCTGGATCTTTTAAGCCATTTCCAGTAAGAATCGAAACACCGACACCACCCGAAGAAAGACCTTGTTTTGCGATTTTTCTGAGACCAGCAAGTGAAGCAGCACTAGCCGGCTCAACAAATAAACCTTCTCGCCTAGCCAAAAGTTCATAGGCTTCCACTATCTCATCATCGGTAACTGAAGCAATAAGACCACCACTCTGATCACGCGCATCCACCGCACCTTTCCATGAGGCAGGATTTCCAATACGGATGGCCGAGGCAATAGTCTGGGGATCTGGCACTTGCTGATCTTGCACAATTGGCGCAGCACCAGCTGCTTGAAAACCTGTCATCCGGGGAAGTTGTGTTGAAAAATCAAGATTGTAACATTCTTGAAAACCCTTCCAATACGCTGTGATGTTTCCTGCATTGCCAACGGGTATAGCAAGTACATCAGGTGCATCTCCCAACTCTTCACAAATTTCATAAGCTGCCGTTTTTTGGCCCTCTATTCGAAAAGGATTCACGGAATTCACTAGCTCAATTGCGTATTTTTCAGTAAGTTCACGTGCGAGCTGCAAAGCATGGTCAAAATTCCCTTCTACTTCAACAATATGCGCACCGAAAGCTATAGCTTGAGAAAGTTTTCCAGCAGCTATACGGCCACCTGGAATCAAGATTATGGCTCTTAAGCCACATCGTGCAGCATAGGCCGCAGCTGAAGCACTTGTATTACCAGTACTTGCACAAAGTATCGCATCTGATCCAGCTTCAATTGCTCGTGCTACCGCAACAACCATACCTCGATCTTTAAATGATCCGGTTGGGTTACAACTTTCAAGTTTAAACCACAGCTCATCCAAACCACACTCCCCTGCTAACGATTCCGAACGGACTAAAGGAGTATCCCCTTCACCTAGACTAAACCTGGGCGTACCTGGAGTTAAAGGTAAATATTTACTCCACCGAAAAAGTACACCTTTAGGAGAAATTTCTTTGTTCATGATTCACTTGGGGGATGTAAATTATGAAAAGTGGATTCACGTAAATCCTGAGAAAGAGTTTGGATTTGCCTGCGTCTTTGCCCTTCTTGCTGAGTATTAAAGCGTTTAAATTCAGAGGCTATTTGATCGATTAAACTCAAAATTTCCTGATGAACAGTCTCTATACGATCACCAAGAACAAATTGAGAACTCATAATCTTTTTGTCTTCTTCAATCAACTCAGCAATTTGTCTGATTTCAGCATCAACGGTGATCCCAATTTCGTTTATACGAGCTTCAAGTGATTCAATTTTTACAGTCCCTGAGGAAACTCCGTCTACAACTCTGCCTATTTCCACTTGTTCTGCAGACAGAACTCCGACTTCTTTTCTTACCTGCGAAAAATTATCCAAAAGAGTACGTAACTGATCCTCAACTGGAGCAAGCCTTGTTTCTAGTTCGTTACTAAGTACTTTCGCAACATTACTCTCCAGGCGTTCTACTACCTCTATCCTATTTTCCAGACGTTTAAATTCGGTTTCAAAGACCCTCAACCTGTCCCCTAAAGGAGGGATGCTAGCTCGAACATCAGCCAAATTTTCCAACAACGTATCAATCCTCTGGGTGATCGCAGAATTATCACTCTGCAAAAAATTAAGGCGCTCAATAAGTTCACTAAGCTCATCTGGCTTTACATATTCAAAATTTGTTAAGTCAGCCTGAGTACGAAGCAAGCGATTATCCACCCCGTCAATACGAGTATTTGTTTCATCTACTGAATCCCGTATGTGTTCCGAACTACGCAAAACAAGGGCAAGACGTTCAGTAATACCAACATATTCAGTTTTATTTTCCTCTAGACGTATATTCAATCCATTAATCTTTTCTGGTATCTCAAGTTCTGCAAGCTGCGTCAATCGTGAAACTTGACGCTTTAAATCGTTCAAATTTCGTCGAACAAAATCATCTTCATAAGTGTTTCCCTCATCTTTTCCCGCGCCAATAATTTGTTCGCTCACTTAATCCTCCACGCGAATACGATTATTTACTGCATGTACATCAGGAATCTGGCTAAGCATTTCGATCGCTTCATTAAGAGAAGCCTCACTCGCCTCATGTGTCATGATGACTAATTCCGCAACATCCTCTCGGGCATGAATTTCTTTTTGATAAACAGCAGCAATACTTACATTTTTTTCGCCAAAGACATCTGCAACCCGAGCTAAAACACCAGTTCGATCCGAAACCAAAAGACGCAAATAGTACCGGGTTTCCAAAGATTCTAAAGTTAAAATATCCCCCTCGCCCTGTATTCCTGAGTCCCACAAGGGAGCATTGCCTACGGCAAGTGCACGTGCCACCTCAAGAACATCTGAAATAACTGCGCTGGCAGTCGCACTGCCTCCAGCTCCAGCACCTTGAAAGGTGAGCGGGCCAGAAAGGTCACCCAAAATTTGGATCGCATTTTGCACCCCATCAATTCTTGCTAAAGGACTTTGATCAGGTATCAAAGTTGGGTGAACGCGAACAAGGCATCCATCCTCTTTCTGCTCAGCAATTGCAAGAAGCTTCACCGAGTACCCCAACTCAGCAGCGTACTCCAAATCTTTCGGTTCAATCCGACTAATACCTTCAGTAATTACATCGTCAGGAGACACTCGCTGATCAAAAGCTAAGCTAGCCAAAATCGCTATTTTATATGCTGCATCGTATCCCTCCACATCACTTGTAGGATCAGACTCGGCATATCCTAGGCTCTGAGCTTCAGATAACACGCTATCAAAAGCCATACCTTTTTGAACCATATTCGTCAAAATATAATTTGTTGTCCCATTAATGATTCCAGTAATGGACTTAATTTTATTTGCACGCAAATCTCGGAGTTGAGGGTGAATCGCAGGAATTGCACCAGCAACACTCGCTTCAAAGTGCAAAGATGATCCATTCTTACGAGCAATTTCAAACAAGTCCGGACCCTCTTTAGCTATCAATTCTTTATTTGCCGTCACAACATGCTTACCCGCTGCCAAAGCACGACGTATATATTGACCTGCTGGATCCAAACCACCCATAACTTCAACAACAATTTCAATATCAGAATTTTTTAAAACGGCATCCACATCGTTGGAAAGAGTATCTTCTGGAAGCTCTATTTCCCGTGGACGATCAAGATCACGGACAACTACCTTATGTAATTTTAAATTTTTTCCTGTGTGCTTAGCAAACTCTTCTGCACGATCAATTAAAGTTGCTGCAACAGCAGTACCAACCACACCCATACCTAATAATCCAACACCTAAATCGGAATTCACTACGTTCATTTCCTACTCTACCCTTGTATGGTCATCAACTACTGCAATATCTTCAGAACTTAGATTACGCTTAATCATGACTCGTGCGCGAGCGTTTTCAACCAAATCATCAAGATTCTGCATAGCAAGAGCATTTAAATGCTCTTCACTATAGGCTTGAACTGTTAGAAGTTTTTCATATCTAATAACCGCCCATAGATTTTCCTCAAGCTGTATAGGCTGACTAGAAATATCCCCTATTTCAAGATCCTCTAAAACAGAGAGGAATTTTTCGTAAATTAAACTTGGTGGTTTCGTAGTTAAGCCATCATTTTGGCGGCCAATTCTGTCGAGCGAATCAGTTTGAGCAATTGACCCCATATTTTCACCTTGTTTAATCCGAGTAAGCACATCGAATGCATCCAGCTCTGTAGCCACTAAAACACTTCGAAAAGTGAGTAGTTCACCACCCGCAGGCATTTCGCTTCTAATCTTAGAAAGAAGCAACTTTTCTGTTTCGCCAACGGCAATGAAACGTTCAAATGAACTTCGCTGCATACCTGTTATTTCAAGCTGCATTTCTAGGTACATTTCAAAATCTCGGTTGCTTTTTCCTAGCAGCTTTTTCGGTACTCCTAAAAATGTCTCAAGAGCCTTATCTAACAAATCCTCATCGACAACTATGCCTTTTTCTTCAGCAAGAATTTTTATTAATGCTTCATTCTCTAAAGTAAAGAGTAAGGATTCTTGCAAAATGGGAACGCCAATACCCGAATTGCTTTGAGCATAATAAAAAAAGCGATCTGCATAGTACCGTAATGAAAAAGCCTCATCTCCAACTACGAGAATAGTCTTTTCACCCCAATTATCTTTTTCATATATGCGGTAGACAAAAAATCCTATTATAAAAACCAGGAGAACCAATGTGAGCGCAATTACTGCATATCGACCCGTTTGAAGAGAACTAAAAAAATTTCCTTTGTTTTGAGAAGGATCGGTTCGAGATTCCGTAGGTAAACCTGTGGTACGGTCTCGGCGCGTCATATCATCACTGCCTGTTCAGACAACTACCCACGCAGCGGGAAAATACCGCTTTTCCGAACGTGTTCAAGCGTATACGGGAGCAAGCCTACAAATCGAGACCGCTTAACAGCACGTGCAATCGCACGTTGTCCTAAAGCACAAGTTGAAAGCTTGCGACGAGGCTCAATTTTTCCACGCTCACTTATAAAACTTCGCAAACGATCGACATCTTTATAATCAACTTTATAATTATCTTCTGGAGAGCATCGGACTTTGTTGCATAAGCGACACATCCTTTTTCGATTACTAAAACGGCGACCGCCACGACGATCAGAACGGTCACCATCACCACCGTAATCGGATTGGGAACTACTTCTACTTGTATAACTTTCAGTTTGGTTTGTCATTATAAAAACTCCATCTATTCAAAAGGTAAATCATCATTGTCTATTATCGGAAAATCCTGTGAGTCATCGACGGCCGAAGAAGATAACTCAGTAGAACCCATATCTTCCCGACGTCCGCCCACAAATTGGACATCATTCGCTACAACATCAACATACGTACGCCTATGACCTTCATCATCATCAACATCGCGAACTTGCAAACGTCCTTCAACGTATAGCTGTGAACCTTTCGTAATATATTGGCTCACACGCTCAGCTCTGGTACCCCACAAAGTAATTCTAAACCAATTAGTTTCCTCACGACGTTCACCATCGGAGCCACGCCAATTTCTGTTCACAGCAAGACTGAAATCAGCAACCGCAGTACCACTACCTGTGTACCGAAGCTCAGCATCTCGCCCCACATTTCCTATTAACATAATTTTATTCAAGGGCATTTCCTTCTCCTTATCTAATCGCCTTCTTTTTCTTCTTTTTCTTCTTTTTCTTCCTCTACCGCTTCTGCTGGAGCTTCCTCTACCGCTTCTGCTGGAGCTTCCTCTACCGCTTCTGCTGCCGCTTCCTCTACCGCTTCTGCTGCCGCTTCCTCTACCGCTTCTGCTGCCGCTTCCTCTACCGCTTCTGCTGG
>JBJKVN010000028.1:0-47390 GCA_045562595.1 Tepidiformaceae bacterium | reverse complement strand
CGCTTCTGCTGGAGCTTCTGCTGCCGCTTCTGCTGGAGCTTTATTAGTTGTTCGACCAGACGAACGTCCTTCTAGAGAACCACTAGACTGTGACGGCGCTGAAATATCTTCTGACGGTAATTCGTCTGCACGTACGATCAAATGTCGATAGACCTTCTCATCAATATGTAATTCTGAATTAAGCCTTGGCAAGCCATCCACATTCATTTCAACACGCGCTAGAACATAATCAGCATCAAGCTGCTTCTGGATAGGATATGCAAGCCTGCGCCTACCCCAATGATCAGTTCTTAGAACTGTACCGTCATTACGCTCAACAGCAGACTTAAGGTGGTCAATACTTGCATCGGGACCCCCTGCCTCATTAACGGCAAGGTCATACACAATAACAATCTCATACTCGCGCATTTTTACTCTTTTTCCGCGCACGAGCGCTTTTACCCTTTACTGAAGCAAGCTTCGATAAAACAGTAAAAATCAAACTCTGGGTTTGCTCCGGACAAGACGGAGGGTTTGATTCCGAAAGAATAGCATGCAATAAAAGTAGGGGGAACTTGAATACCCCTGATTACTCTCCGCCAGGAACGGGCCAAGCTTGAGCAAATTCAGCAACCTCGTTACGAACACCTTCACGCATACCCTCACCATCAGGATCACCCAAGACTCGTATAATCCACGAAGCAAGCATTCTCATCTCATCACTTCCCATTCCTCGAGATGTTAAAGCAGGTGTCCCTATACGTAAGCCACTTGTCACAAAAGGAGAACGCTCATCATATGGAATTGTATTTCGGTTAGCTATAATACCCGAGCCTTCTAGGGCATTTTGAGCCTTACGACCGGTAATCCCTAATGATGTACAGTCAATCAGAATAAGATGCGTATCAGTACCACCAGAAACCAATCGTATACCTCCGCTTTGTAGCGACTCAGCCAAAACTTTCGCATTATCAACAACGTTTTGACTATAAATCCGAAACTCAGGCTGCAAAGCTTCTCCAAAAGCTACAGCTTTCGCAGCAATACTGTGCATGTGAGGACCACCCTGCGTGCCAGGAAAAACCGCCTTATCCACCACCTCAGCCAAATTACCTTTACACAAAATCATTGCCCCACGTGGTCCGCGCAAAGTTTTATGAGTTGTACTAGTAACGATATCTGCATATGCAATCGGCGAAGGATAAACACCGCCTGCAACTAAACCTGCAAAATGCGACATATCAACTAGTAATAGTGCATCATTTTTATGCGCTACCTCAGCAAACGCAGCGAAGTCTACTATCCTAGGATATGCAGTAGCTCCAGCAACTATTATTTTGGGACGCCGATCGGAAACCAATTTAGAAACTGAATCCATATCAATCATTTCCGTTTCACGATCAACTGCATAAGCAGCAAAGTCATACAATCGTCCACTGAAATTCACTGGTGAGCCATGGGTTAGATGTCCCCCCTGGCTCAGCTCAAGACCAGCAATAACGTCCCCAGGTTCACAAAAACCAGCATAGGCAGCAAAGTTGGCTTCAGCACCCGAAGTTGGCTGTACATTTACATGTTCTGCACCAAACAATTCCTTTGCACGAGAAACTGCTAATTCTTCAACTTGATCGGCGAATGCATTGCCCGCGTAATAGCGCTTCCCTGGGTAACCTTCCGCATACTTATTTGTAAAAACAGAACCAGTAGCTTCAAGTACAGCATTGGATGCATAGTTTTCACTAGCAATTATTTCTAGCGTTTCAATTTGCCGCTTTTTTTCCGCGTCTATAATCCCAGAAACTTCTGGATCACTTTGCTCGAGAGTACGCACATTAGCTCCTAACTCAGCTTACAACTTAACTAAAACGTAATACAGAGATCGTAGCAGTATTTAGGTTTAAGAATCATAAAAACAGGAAGTCACACAAGTAGAATCGTTAAACGTTAAACTGGGAACATGAACACTTCCATTTTAGGACGTTTAGTAAGTGCTTCGACTGGGGGAGAACCTACAGTCTTAGCAACCGTTATTGAACCTGGCAATAGTAAGCTTCAGGTAGGTTCAAAATTATTAATTGAGGTGGAAGGTAATACTGTAGGGACGCTTGGCAATCAAACTATCGATAAACTAGCAAGTGAAAAAGCAAATGAAATTCTTAAAAGCCACAGTGCAAAAACTTTTTACTTCAAAGGCAATCAACTAGATGAACGCCTTTCGACAGAATCCGCAAGTATCTATATCGAAGCCATAGAATCTAAGCCTATCTTTATCGTTGTCGGGGCGGGCCACATTGGCCAATGTCTAACAAAGCTTGCGGCAATGCTACGCTTCCACGTGGTAGTAATTGATGATAGAGCGGATTTTGCGAACCACGAAAATTTACCCGATGCAGATGAAATAATATGCGAAGACTTTGAAAAAGCACTCAACGCATATCCACTAGATTCCAATACTTCAGTTGTCATGGTTACAAGAGGGCACAAGCAAGATGAACTTTCACTGCGGTGCTGTCTTGAAAGAGGGACCGGATATATCGGTATGATTGGCTCAAAAAGAAGGACTACTGCGGTACTGGAACATCTACATACTGAGGGCTTTAGCCTTGATGAATTGGCCAAGGTACGTACTCCTATAGGTATAGATCTGGGGGGGGAAGCACCCGAAGAGATAGCTTTAAGTATCATGGCAGAGGTTGTTATGCTGAGAAATAGCGGAACGGGAACCATGAAATATCACCGAACAAAAGGTACGCTCGCTACCTCGTAATTCCATTTCTAAAAATAATCTCTTTTGTTAATAAATAAATAGTATTTCTAGGTAATTCTGATACTTGGATTCGCGTACAAGGCTAAGTCGCGTAGAATTCGTCAATGGACGGGTTTCAAAACACTCTCGATCAAGATCTTCATACACCAATCGTACTAATAGCTTTCAACGGCTGGAGTGACACTGGTACCGTAACCACAGATCTGGCAGATCACCTTATAAATACATACAATGGAAATCGCTTTCTTAGTGTGGACCCGGAAGAATACTATGTATTTACAGAAATACGTCCCGAAGTACGTATTAGCTCAGAAGGGATACGTGAAATCCAGTGGCCAAAAAATGAAGGTTTTACGTGCCACATACCAGAAACAAACCAAGACCTAGTGGTAATTCGTGGCGTTGAACCTAACACCAATTGGAAAAAATTCACGACACAACTGTCAGAAATAATTGCTGAAACAAAACCGAAATTAGTCTGCACACTGGTAGCACGACCAGCAGCAATGCCTCACACAAGGCCGATACTAGTATCCGGATCAAGTGCAGATAAAGAAATGGCACGTACCTACGGGCTTGAGGCTTCAACTTATCAAGGCCCTACAGGGCTCATCGGGGTTGCACATGATGCCATGCGTAAACATAACCTGCCACTAATCAGCTATGCGGCTTTAATTCCTCATTATTTAAGCGTTGAAGAAAACCCCCCTGCAACAATTGCACTATTAAAGGCATTGGAACCAGTCTTAGGATTTTCCGTTCCGACGACAATCCTAGAAGAAGAAAGCGTCCATTTCCTTGAACGCGTCGAAGAAGCTTCAAAACAAGATAGCCAAATAGGATCCTATGTAAAGACACTGGAAGAAAGATATGAGGAGATGCACACTTTTGATAAGCCAGCAGACAACATGGGTGCGGGTGATGCCAACCTTTCTGCTGATGATGTATTACGTGATGTCGAAGACCTACTCCGCCGTAGTGAAGAAGAGCAATAGAGACTTTATTTAGTGATCTCACTAGCAAGTTGTGAAAACGTCGAACGATAAATGTCCAATGCGGTGTCAAAGATACCCGGAAGCAAAAGACGTGTTAAATCACTGTAATCCACAAGCCAGGTTGCAACGACCGAAGCATCTATATAAGTCCGTAAATCTGGTTGTGGATATGAAATAAAAACAAGCAATAACACTTGAAAAAGAAGACAACCCTGCAAAAAACCAAAGATGGCTCCGACACTGTGATCGAATGAGCCCAGCTGAAGTACTTGAACAACACGTCGCAGCAGGGAAGATATTATCTGTCCCACCAAAACGACACCTAAAACAATCGCCAAAAAAGCAACTAAATTCGCTAATTTAAGATTGTCAGTAATAGGCTCAACTTTAGGGACAAGATCTCCATAAAAAACACTTGCGATCGGGACGGCAATAATAAGTGCAATTAATCCTACTAGCTCACGTACAAGGCCATTTCGCCATGAACGAAAAACCAGCAAAATTAACAAAACGACAAGAACAATACTGAGCCAATCCACAAATACCCGCCGGTTTCCCGCTATAACCGGTAGAGGAAGAATACCATGAAGTTACATTGAAAAACTGCTAGCTGACGAGAGCATCATCCAGAGGTACGATCTAGACATGAATCCAGAACTTTTAGAAATCATAGTCTGCCCAACTTGTAAGGGCTCTTTAGTTTTAACAGAACCTCAGCAAGGGGACATCATTGAGGGAACACTCTATTGCAAAGCGTGTGATGAGCAGTTTCCCATTAAAGATGGTATTCCAAATTTAATCCCCCCCGAGCTGCGCAATGACTGATATGCCAGACCCAGTAGCTGTTCCAGAACACGAACCTTTTGAGATACAAGACCCTTGGCTTCCACACTGGACATACTTGATAAAAGGAATCACTTTATTGCTACTAAGTGGCCTACTTGCTATCGCTGGCATTATTGCAATCATTTGGAATTGGTACATGCTCCCTATAGCAATCCCTATTATAGGACTCGCATTTTTTTCTTTTTGGGGAGCGATAATACAACTTACCGGGGGCACATTACTTGCAGATCATGAATTCTAACAACTGAATCCTAAAGTTTACAAAAATCGATACCTAGACGAATAGCCTCAACACCTTCAACATATTTAAGCTTCGACAATAGGTTTGGCACAGTTACATTAAGGCCCGGAATTGGATCTCCATAAATTTCATTCAGTGGTAGTAAAACAAACGGACGACTCGAAAGATATACATGCGGGATAGTAAGTTTTTCACTATTAGTAATTTCTTTGCGAAACAAAAGGATATCGATATCTATTGGACGCGGACCCCAGTGTCTAGAGGGTCGCCTCCCAATAATAAATTCAATTTCTTTCACTATAGCTAGAATTTCCACAGGCGAAGCATTAGTCGAGACCTCAACGCAAGCATTGAAAAATGAGGGCTGGTCTGGAGGTACGGGAAGTGTTTCCCAAATACTACTTTTATTCAAAGTTTCAATCCCATATTCAGCTAACAACTCAACAGCTAGGCATAGGTTTGCTGCGCGATCTCCCAAATTTGAACCAAGCCCAAGAAAAATTCCTGACATTAAGAACCTCTAACCACCGAATCAGCAACCTTTAGGGCGCGAGAAACTTCAACAACATCATGAACTCTAACAATATCCGCACCTCCTGCTACAGCAAGAACCGAAGCTGCCACGGTACCTTCTAGACGCTCTTCCGTAGGTAAATCACCTAATACAATTCCCAATGTTGACTTCCTAGAGGGACCGAGAAGTAACGGCAATTGGTAACTCTGAAATTTATGGAAGGTACTCAATATCTCTAGGTTTTCCTCAGGCAGCCACCCAAATCCAAATCCCGGATCAAGAATGATACGATTTTTTTTAATTTCTGCCTTTTTTGCAAGCTTGAGACTTTCTGCCCAACCTGCATCAAGTGATTTCTGTACAGTACTGCTTTCGTAATTACGCTGATTATGCATAAGCACCACAGCCGCACCAGAACGTGCGCATATAGCAGCCATATCTGGGTCTCCCTGCAAACCATAAATATCGTTAATGATTTCAGCGCCTAAATCTATTGCTTCTTTGGCAACACTAGAACGTCGTGTATCAATTGAAACAGGAACTTTTACTGCGTCACAAATTGCCTTAACTGCAGGTAACACACGTTCTAGTTCAACCTCTTCGGTAATTGCTTCTGCATTGGGCCGGGAGGACTCTCCACCTATATCAATGCAATCTGCACCAGCTTCAACCAAAGCACGCGCAAAACTAACTACTTCCTCGACATTTTTATGTATACCGTCACCACTAAAAGAATCAGGGGTTACATTTATAATCCCCATCAAATAAGTCCTCTCACCCCACCGAAACGTACTACTACGAAATCGCATCTCTTTATGCTCATAAGTACGCATATATGGCCAATCGGGCAGAGTTCTATTAGCCTTATTTTTCACTAAGTACTGTAAACTCCTGTTCCTGTGATTCTCCATTCTCTATATAAAAAGCTCGGACTTCAGGATTTTTTCGGTCAGCGATACTAATCACAAAATGAATAATTGGAGGGCCAAAAAAGGTCGTCATCATACGAATATCCGTCGGGCTGGGACGGGCTGGACTTCCTGTATGTGAATGGTAAAAGCCAACGAGTGATTCTCCTTCCGCAGCCATTACTTCTTCAAGACGACGCTGCTCCTTAAAATCTATGCTAAATCTGTAAGGACTTGCTTCAGCATTTTCGGCTGGATATACGCTAGTTATTACTTCACTACCACCCCCTAATAAACCACAACATTCGTTTGGCACGTCTGCCAAAGCATGGCGAATCATTGCATTAAGATGATCGTCCCGAAGGCTAATAGCTGGATTCATATCGCTAGCAATCTACAACTCTGGAAAGATTTTCGGCAAGCACAAACTTCATTACTAGTCCCCATAACCCTGTTCCCGTAACTTCCGCCATATTTCACCACTTGCTGAGTAACGCTCCATTAAATAAGGATATATCACGGAATTTCTTAGAAGTACTTCCATACACTGCTGGGCAAGCACCCTATCAAGCACTGCAGGATGTTCGTCTGGATTCACTAGATCAATAGCAAGTCCTGCTTCAAAGCTACCTGGAGGTGCTGGCATTCCAGGTGGTTGGTCTGCAAGGATACCTCGACCTGCCAAAGATGAAATGACTTCTCTTAATCGGTTCCGGAAAACTGGTAATACTGTAATTTCATCTTTATCTAGATAAGTAGTGCTCTCACCAGTCTCAAACAAACTACACACTACAGCGGTTACGTGATCCACCCTGAAATGTTCATCCTCAGCTGCACGTGCCGGTGGCAAACCAACGCATAAAACCCCAAGAATAGCCTGCTCATCACTAGTTAGATCCTCTGGCCTAAAAATATCCATGTTCTAATTTTAACCAAGCCTGGTTATACAATCAGCGTTTTCGGAATAACAGTTCAAGAAAAAATCGCTCAGACCTTATCAACTTGATAAAGTACAGAAAGTAAATGCAGTGAAAAGAGAGCTTGTATAGCAAATAGATTATGGCCAAAACAACCACATTTAACGTACATGTCCCTGCGACAAGCGCAAATCTGGGTACAGGCTATGATTCCCTTGGGGTAGCTCTGGATCTTTTCAGTTCTATAAAAATAAGCTTTGGGGAAGAATCCCCAACTAATGATCAAGGGTCGGGTGAAAAACTTGTTCTTGATGCAATTTCAAGCTTTTATACAAAAATTGGGAAAACTCCAGCTAGTGCCACTGTTAACTTTTTGGTTTCTCAACCCTTAGGTCGCGGGCTAGGTTCGAGTGCCTCCGCAAGAGTTGGTGGTATCCTAGCTGCCAATAAATTTGAGGGCGAACCTCTTGATAAAGAGGCATGCCTAGAATTAGCAACTGCACTTGAGGGACATCCTGACAATGCTTGCCCTGCAATATTCGGCGGTATTCAAGTTTGTGTGAAAAAAACAGAAAATACCTATATACACTCAACTTGCCAATACCCCGATCTTTTGATCGCCTTACTTATACCTAATAAGGGACTTGCAACATCCAAGGCACGTAATATTCTCCCCTCACAATATTCTAGAGAAGATGCGATCCACAACAGTAGTCGCACTGCATTACTAGTCGCCGCATTAACAGAAAAACGCATCGATTTGTTAGAGGAAGCTATGAATGATCGTTTCCATCAGCCTCAACGAAGTAAACTTTTCTCTCCTATGTATGACATTTTCTCTGCAGCAAAGGATTCTGGTGCGAGTGCATCTTGGCTAAGCGGAGCTGGAAGCAGTATTGCTGCTTTTTGTACCAACAAAGACATAGCAAACGATGTTGCAAGCGCAATGCTGCTCTCCCTTGAAAATGCAGATCTCCAAGGAAGAACCGTCATTACGCAAATTTCCCAAACCGGCGCTTACCTTGAAGAATCTGACAAGAAATAACTCTTTAAGCCCTGAAGGCCTTCTGAATAGTGCCTCCACCTAGAACCAAATCATTGTCATAAAATGCTATAGCTTGACCAGGGGTAAGTGCTCGCTGTCGTTCTTGAAAGCGAATAGTCGCACAACTATTGTTTATATTTTCGATAACCGCATCTTCTGGCTCGGAACCGTATCGTGCCTTCGCTTGCAACAATGTACCGAAATCAGGAGGACAACCAGAAATCCATGAAACGCCAGCTACTTCAACAAAATTACTGTACAGGTCATCCTCATCTCCAATAGTCACGACGTTATTTATTGCATCCAAAGAAGTTACATAACGCCTTTCTCTAAATCCATCTCCCAAGCCTTTCCTTTGGCCAATTGTGTAAGCAGGTACACCTTTATGCTCCCCAACAATTTTTCCTTCTTGGTTCTTAAGGTCGCCTGGAATTAATTCAACTCGCTCAGCTACAAAGTTTCGGTAATCATTATTAGGTACGAAACAAATTTCAACACTATCTGGTTTATCAGCTACTGGAAGATCAAGTGATGAGGCAATAGAGCGAACTTCATCCTTTCCTAAATCTCCAATTGGCAATTCCAAACGTGCCAGTTGCTCTTGCTTTAACATATAGAGCACATAAGATTGATCTTTAGATTGGTCTACAGCTCGTAATAAAGAAAAATTCTCCGAGTACTGATCAGAAACCACACGTGCATAATGTCCGGTGGCTAGCACATCTGCCCCATAAGCATCTAAACGATCAAAAAGAGCTCGATACTTGATATTCTCATTACATCTGACACAGGGATTTGGTGTTTCACCTGCAACATATCCATTCACAAACGGCTCCACTACATGCTTTTTGAAAGGTTCTTCAAAATTAAGAACGTAATGCCTAATCCCCAAAATCTGCGCCACACGCCTTGCATCATCTGTATCTTCAACGCTACAACACTGACGTTGACCACGAAAAACTCCCGCGCGTTCTTCTGCCCAAAGACGCATTGTAACTCCGATGACCTCATAACCTTTCTCGACTAAAATAGCCGCGGCTACAGCACTATCAACGCCTCCCGAAAGGCCAACTAAAGCACGAACTTTTTTCATAACCTTATTCTCCAGACAAAAGCAGTACAATAAAAGAAAAAATGATTAAAGAGGTGTTTTCTGGAAGCAGAAGATCTTGCACACGCAGCAATTGACCGCCTTGGAGAATTGCAAGCAGGAGAAATTGTTTTACTCGACATCGCGCAAACCTCCGGCTTTGCAGACTATTTTATATTGGCTACAGCGTACTCCACTCCACAGTTTCGTGCCCTTTGTTCAGATATAGAAAACTATTTCGCAGAGCTTGGTGAACCTATACATCATAGGGAAGGTGAACCCGAAGGCGGGTGGACCTTGCTCGATTTTCGAGACGTAATCATCCATATTTTTTCGCCAGAAAAACGTGATTTTTATCAGCTAGAAACATTATGGGGTGAAAAAACACCTGTCGTTCGTTTTAATGGGTAACCATCAGTTGGCATAAGACAGCAGCTTATCTTTTTGATTATCCAACCGAAGAGTATCATTAACATTGGCATACTGTTCAGCCACTAAAACGTTTGGAGGTATATATGTTGACGGTTATCTCACCGGCTAAGACTTTAGATTATGAAACCGCGCCAGTAACTCAAAAAGCGACGCAACCCCAATTCCTAGAGAATGCATCATCTTTGGTAGAGGATGCACGTACACTGTCATCAAATGAAATCCAAGCCCTAATGGGTGTGAGCAGAAAAATTGCTGACATAAACCACGAACGATTCAGAAACTGGGAAACTCCCTTTAGTTTAGACAATGCTAAACAATCAATATTAGCTTTTAAGGGTGATGTTTACACAGGCCTTGACGCAGAAACCTTAAGCTCAGAGCAACTCAATTTTGCACAAAATCACCTACGAATTCTTTCTGGCCTATACGGATTACTCCGACCTCTCGATCTGATGCAACCCTACCGCTTAGAAATGGGCTTGAAATTTGCTAATAAGCAAGGGAAAAATTTATACGAATTTTGGGGTAAATCAATCACAAATGCAATCAACAAGGAACTAGAGAATGCAGGTTCGCCCCTTCTAGTTAACTTAGCTTCAAATGAATACTTTAAATCCATTCAAAAAGAGGATGTGAGTGCGGAAATTATAACTCCGACATTTAAGGATCTGAAAAATGAACGCTATAAAATTATTTCCTTTTATGCGAAAAAAGCACGCGGACAAATGGCTCGATATATTATTGAAAATCAATTAGAAGCATCTTCCGATCTCAAATATTTTAATATTGATAACTATAAGTTCAATGAGTTTGAGTCTAGCCCTAATGAAATTGTTTTTACTCGTGACCACACGTAGGCAAGCAAAATAGTGTTTCTTTGAGGCAAATAAAAATGGGCTAAGTTTTAAAAATCATAGAGACAGCCAATTTGATACACAGAAACACGACAGCACCCTATACTGAGAATCCCAGTCCACTAGGACAGTTTTAAAACAATATGGAGTAATGGAGATAAGCATGGAATACGCGAAACTTGGAACATCAGATCTTAATGTCTCGACCGTTGGTCTTGGCTGCAACAATTTTGGTATGCGCCTTTTTGATCAAGAGCAGGTTAATGTGATCGTTAATACAGCACTCGATGCAGGAATTAATTTCTTTGATACAGCTGATATGTATGGCAATGGAGCGTCTGAGCAATTCCTAGGTAAAGCGCTTGGAAGTAGGCGAACAGAAGTCATTGTTGGAACAAAATTTGGTATGAAAATGGACGATGATGACAACAAGCAAGGAGCTTCACGTCGATACATATTAGAAGCAGTCGAAGCTAGTCTTAGCCGCTTAGGTTCAGATTACATAGATTTGTACCAAGTACACTTTCCTGACCCTGAAACCCCTATAGAAGAAACGCTAGAAACATTGAATGAACTTATTAAAGCTGGAAAGGTCCGTAATATAGGAAATTCAAATTTCACAGGAGACATGATCAACGAAGCCGATACTGCAGCGCAATCAAGTGGAGGCACAAAATTTGTAACTGCACAAAACCACTACAACCTTATAACCCGTGGTATCGAAGGAGACGTCATTCCTGCAGCATCGAAAATAGGTCTTGGAGTAATACCTTATTTCCCACTCGCAAGTGGATTTCTTACAGGAAAATATCAACCTGGAGAGGCTGTACCTGAAGACAGCAGAATGACAGCATGGGGAATGGCTGATAATACTCTAACCGAAGAAAATTTCGCGATCTTGGGGAAATTAGAAGCATTTGCAAAATCACACAATCACAGTGTTCTAGACTTGGCAATGGGCTGGTTACTTTCTCATCCTGAAGTACCGACTGTGATATCTGGAGCAACAAAGCCGGAACACGTACTGTCAAACATCGAGGCATCCTCATGGCAACTTAGTAATGACGAAATGGCTGAGGTTAACGCAATTACAAGTTAATGAATGTCCCATTGTTCTAACATTCCTTCAAAGGCAGCTTTTATTGCTGCCTTTGTTGGTTTTGAAAGAAAATCATCAAAAAAATTTATCCTTAAGTCAAAATAACTACGCGCATTTTCCTCACTAATAACATCATCACTAGCTACAACTTCTACAAATAAAGCCCTCGCAAAAACCGAGGGATCTTTCTCTATATATGAACGAACAGTCTTATGATCGTAGTCTGGTTTCTCAAGCAAACGACGTAGCTGGGTAAGTTGCAGATCTAAACCTAGAGCCATGTTAATTGATTCCAATACAATTTGACTTAGCTGGCAGCTGTAGGTGAGGCTTCCTCAGGAGAAACGTTTTCTTTTTCTGCTACAACTTCCTCAGCAGGAGAATCAGTCTGCTCTTGCTTAGGGCGAACATGATCGTAGCAAGTGCGACAATATACAGGTCGATCACCTCGCGGTTTAAATGGAACCTCAGTCATCTGGTCACAGGAAGCACAAAGTGCAGGATGCATCTGTCGAGGAGTCTTACCTCCAAAAGAGACAAAATTGCCGTAACGAACATATCCATCAATCTCCTCTAGAGAATTGCGGCTCGAACGACGTACCTGTCGACAGGACGGACATCGTGTTGGCTCATTGAGCAAACCCTTAGAAGCATAAAATTCTTGCTCTCCGGCTGTGAAAGTAAACGGGTCCTCACAGTCACGGCAAGGAAGTTGCTTATCTGTAAATGCCATACTCAACTCCAAAAAAAGTAGTCCTAACAGTGTATCACTGGTTTTCAGGTATACAATCTCTTAAGGAGACCTCTTTAAAATCCTTAACTAAATGAGGTTCAATAGAGTCAGGAGAAATAATGTCAGAAATTGTTCAATACAGTGTAGAAAGTAATGTTGCACAAATCACATTGAATCGACCTGAAGCACTAAATGCTCTTAATGGAGCTTTACTTCAGCAACTTACAAAAAATGTAACCGATGCAGCAAATGATCAAAATGTGCGTGCCTTAATAATTACTGGTACTGGCCGAGCATTTAGCTCAGGAGGGGACCTTAGAGGTGTGGGTACCGACGACCCTCTTGATCCATTAAAAAACGCAGAACAGCTTCGGAGATATGAAGAGATTTCGCTGCTCTTATCTGAAATGCCAAAGCCGACAATTGCAGCTATTAATGGAGTAGCTGCGGGAGCTGGCTTTTCAATCGCACTATCAACAGATTTCCGAATTGCAAGTGAAGAAGCGAAATTCCTGACCGCTTTTGCAAAAGCTGGTTTAACTGGAGATTTCGGAGGGACCTGGCTTCTAGAAAGAATAGTTGGGACTACAAAAGCAAAGGAGCTATACCTACTTGGCAATACAATTTCCGCAAATGAAGCTGCGGAATTAGGGATTGTGAATCAAATTTGCAGTGGAGAGGAACTCCCACAAAAAGCCCAAACATTGGCAAAGAAGCTTGCAGCAGGACCGACCGATGCGTATGCGCGAATCAAAAGAAACTTTGCCTATGGATCCAATCATTCATTAAGCGATCTATTAGCTTTTGAGGCTGGCAACATGATTGCAGCTTCTAAAACAGAAGATTTTAGAAATGCTGTGGAGGCATTTCTAGACAAACGTGAACCTGACTTCAAGGGGCGGTAACGTCTTGCAAAGAACATTACAAAAAAATTGCTACAATGCACTAATCACTAAACAGCCTTATCGGCATAAAGGAACTCCATAATGACCTATTTATCTTCTGGCGAACCCATTTCCCACCACATTGGATTTGCTTCTCCTGACACAGACAAGCTTGCGGCTATTTTCACAGAAACAATTGGCGCGAAATTCAATATTTTTGAATACCCAGTTACAAACATTAAAAACGAAGACTGCATAATCAAAGTGGGCTACGGAGCATTTGCTGGCATGATCGTGGAGATTATTGAACCCGTAAAAGGTGAGACGCCACAAGCTCTCCATTTGGAAAAATATGGAGAGAGTGTAGATCACATCGGTTTTTGGGTGCCTGACGTCTATGAAGCAACAAAGGAATTTGTAGAAAAGGGAGCAAAACTGAATTGGATGGCTGGTGGTGAAAACCTAACTGCAAGTCTCACCGCAGCATCCACAGAAGAAGAAGTTTTAGAAGCAGCTAAAAAAGCAACGAGTGGACTTACTTATATGGGGCTTCCCGGAAAACCAGGTGGTGTTTCGATAGAATTTCTTGGCCCGCCAATCCAAACAGGCATGACCAGCGGTCAAGGCATGCTAGCAGGATGCGAGGATTTAATTAAAATGAAACCCGAGCCTTGGTTCGAATAAAACCTAGGTTCCTGTTCCTCCACTTGCCTCAAGTCGATCGAATGCATCGAGAATTGCTTTAAAGCGGTTTTCGACACCTTCCCTGATTTCTGTGTGTGTAAGTATATAAAGATAATTATTTTGAATTGCTTCAAGCACACGTCCAGCTACAACTGCTGGTGAAATTGATTCATCCGGTGCTGACTGTCCTAAGCCAGGATCTTCAGCCCCCCCAAAGCGATCCGGACGATTACGTTGGGAATGCATTATTTGAGTCTGCACACCACTGGGGCAAAGAACCGAAACACTAATTTTCGTACTCGCCAATTCTTCATACATGGTCTCAGAAAGTGCTACAACTCCATATTTGGAAACAACATACGGACCTATTCCGGGGAACGCATAAAGACCGGCTGAGGACGATGTATTGACAATATGGCCATCTTCACCACTAGCCAGCATGCGTGGAAGGAAAGCCTGCACTCCATAGAGAACACCATGTAAGTCAACTCCAACGACCCAATCCCAATCCTTCTCGCTCTGCTCATGAACTGGAGCAAAGCTAACGACACCAGCATTATTACAGAGGATATTCACATTACCCATTTCTCCAAAAGCCTTGTCAGCCAAAGCTTTTACCGAATCGCGGTCAGATACATCTGTAGTTACAGCAAAACTTTTAGTCCCATTTGCAACTAAGTCAGCTGCAACTTTTTCGGCTGCAGTAGTATCAATATCAGAAACCACAACATTCATACCCTGGGCCGCAAACAAACGACACATGGACTCGCCAATTCCTCCACCACCTCCTGTGACAACAGCGGTCTTTCCTTCAAAATTATTCATAACATCTTCCTAAGCAAAAAATTTTCATTTATTCTAGCGATCTTATCTAAAAAAATGAATTCAAATCAAAACTGAGACCTAGCTTAAAATAACAGACTAAGAATGACTACTCAGAGAACCTCAAAGCTCCTATCTTCCCGAGCAACGCTTTACCTGCTATTAGGAGTCGCCATAATAGTTCCAGTAGCAATTTTTGCAATTGCGCGCATAGAAATAAGCAATTCTGCGAATGATCTTAAAGGCCTTACTGGACCGTTTCTTGCGTTTTCAGCTGGTGTTTTATCGTTTATCTCACCCTGTGTTTTACCTATTGTGCCTGTATATATAGCGAATCTAGTCGGTTCTTCACGAAATAATCCTCAGGCCAAAATCAGCAAACGGAAAACAATGGGCCATTCCGTAATGTTTCTTCTGGGCCTGACTTTTGTCTTCATTTTACTTGGCACCAGTGCAGGATTAATAGGCTATAACCTTCAATTACACCTAAATACCTTCGAAATTATTGCAGGATTAATACTTATCATTTTTGGCTCCCTTTTAATACCAAGTTTTGAAAGAAAAACTTCGATTCACGCAGCAATTGCACTTGCCGTTGCGACAGTAATTTTTTACGTAATCATCGAATCAAACATTATC
Organism: Tepidiformaceae bacterium; assembly: GCA_045562595.1. Taxonomy (GTDB): domain Bacteria; phylum Chloroflexota; class Dehalococcoidia; order Tepidiformales; family Tepidiformaceae; genus JAKUNN01. The sequence continues at coordinate 31,941 of JBJKVN010000028.1, read as the reverse complement.
CAGAGTGATTGGCGAATGATCTTATTTTTGGTAGCTACATTAATTGTTTGGGCAAAATATTGTGGATACCTACGCCTCACTTTCTTTCAAAGAACTCTAGCTATAGAAATGCCTAAAAGCCAAACAATCAGTTTCGGACGTTCAACACTCTTTGGCATGGCATTTGCAGTGGGGTGGACACCGTGTATAGGGCCAATTTTAGGCGGTATTTTAACAATTGCTGCTGCATCAGGTGAAGCTGCAACTGGTTTATATTTACTACTCTTTTATTCACTAGGCTTCAGTTTGCCTTTTTTGCTAACAAGTATTTTGATCACCAACGTTGGAAGCCCATTCAAAAAACTATCACGCTTCCTGCCAATAACAGAAGCTTTAAGCGCAATCATCATAATTACTTTGGGGACCTTATTACTAGCCGGCCGATTATCAAAAATTTATGAGTATTTTGATTTTGTAGGATTTAATCAAGGCTTATAACTACGGCATCTTTAATTTTGCTGTAGGTCACGCAAAAATTGATCCTTGCCTGAAACTATCCAAAGATCACCTACCTCCACAATTTCTTCGAATGGAGGATTAAAAGTAATTTGCTCATTTCGTAAGCGCCCAATTAGAAAAACATCATATCTTTTCGCCATATCAATATCACCAATTTTCGAACCTACTGCTGAAAAAGGTGCAGTAACGCGCGCGATACCGTAATCAGGACCTATAGACATGTAATCACTAATCTCACGAGCACCTAACGTGTGTGCTAGCCGCTGGGCAGATTCGCTTTCAGGATTGACAATCGTATCTACGCCAGCAAGTTCAAGGGCACGCGTATGATCGGGTGATGATGATTTAGCAATAACATGTGGTAATTGTAAACGTCGCTTCAAAGTTAACGCTATTAGCGTACTTGTTGCGATATTGCTACCAATAGCAACCACAACACTGTCATAATTTTGAAGTGAAAGAGATTCGAGAAACTCCATTTCTGTTATATCACCTTCAGCAGCTAACATCGAAGTTTCAACAAGCGCATTTACCCTTTGTGGATCATTATCCACAACAAGAACATCTACACCTATATTATTAAGTTCGTACGCCAACTGAGAGCCAAAACGGCCTAATCCCAAAATTGCAATATCCATTCTTCTACTCCCTACCCTATTCGGATGCTATCCCTCTGTGCCCGGAAGGTCGACCTCATTCGCTGACGAAACATTATTAATACCAAGATAATTGGTAAGAACCGCCCTAGCAACATCGCGCAAATAAGTACCACACGAGCACCTGAGTTAAATTCAGACGTCAGACCTGTTGACCAACCTACAGTCGCCAAAGCAGATGTGGCGTCATACAAAACATCTGCAAACTTAAAATCGCTTAAAAGCATTAATAAAAAAGTCTCCAAAAACAATATAGCCAAAAAAATTAAAGTAATTGCGGTAGCCTGGTAAACAGCAACTTTTGGAATTCGACGACCAAAGGGAGCTACATCTTCACGACCTCTAAAAAACCCGACCACTGATGCAAACAAAACCGCAACCGTGGCTAATTTAATACCTCCAGCCGGCGAACCCGCAGCACCTCCGATAAGCATTAGCACAGAGGAGAAAAGCTTTGTCCAATCATTCAAAAATTCTGCATTGATTGCTGAAAAACCTGAAGTCCAAGTTATTGTTTGAAAAAAGGCTAGTACTGGCCTGTGCGATACATCAACCGCAGCTAAAGTACCTGGATTGTTCCATTCTGATACTCCGAAAAATAAACTACCAACAGCGACCAATCCAATAGCACTGTAAAGAATGAGCTTTACCTGTAAAGGTATCTGCCGAACATGCCTATTAAACAAAGAGATTACTACTGCTGCAGAACCAATGCTGCCCGCAAAAACTAGCAAACTTACTGGAATCAAGACTTCAGGATCAGAAGCAAAGGGAACCATATCATTACCTGTAATATTGAATCCGGAGCAATTAAAAGCAGAAATGGAATGGAAAGCTCCCCACCAAATAGCACGGTCAAAAGGCATTTCATGTACTAGAGAAAAAATCGCAGAAAGTACTACAAAGCCTATAACCTGTACGCCAAGAGCATAAAATAAAAGGCTGCGCATAAATCGAAAACCCTCGCCGAGCGAAGGTGCCCCGTAATAAAGACGCATCAAATGTCGATCACGTAACCCAAAAGATCGTCCGAAAATCCACAACACTAAGCCAATTCCTGCCATATACCCAAGGCCACCTATTAGAACCAGCAAGAGAATGATGGCTTCTCCAAAAAAACTCCACTGTGTTTGCGTATCTACGACTGTCAAGCCAGTAACACAGATGGCAGAAACTGCGGTAAAAAAAGCGTCAAAGATCTTGACACTTTCTCCGGAAGAACTAGCTATAGGAATACTTAGCAGAACCGTTCCGATAACTAAGAAGCTGCCAAACCCGAGAGCCACGCGAAAAAAATTATTAAAAACACGTCGTCTTTCGGGTGCTCGCAACGAAACAGTCTCCGTCCCCATTAGTCGCCTACGAAAACTACGAGAGACCATTACCAAATTCCTCAGCTATAGAGTACTTCTTATATTTACTAACTGCTGCCACACAGAACAAAATTACACCAAAATAAATAGGAGACTTTTTTACTACAATCCGCGAAAAATCTTGTATTAATCTTCTTCAATGGCGGTAACACCACCACCATCTGCGCCGACGCTACTACTACCATCACCTTCACCAGAAGAACTTTCACTTTGCTCATCCTCAGCGTCATTCACTGCTGCTGCAACGGCACCCGCACGCTCTATAACTGCCTCGGCAGCCTCAGAAACTTCCTCATCAGTACTCACAACTTCGGAAACCGCCTTAACTGACTGCTCCGCAAGTGACCTTACGCGAGCCTGTTCCACCTCAGTAAGAGGCTTATCTTTCATCGTTTCGACAAGCTTATCTAGATCTTCTTCTAGATCCTCAAAGTGCTGACCTGATAATTCTCCACCCGCTTGTTTATCAGTAAAGGTATCAATTCTCGCTTGCACTTGTTCAAGTTGGTCACGCACATCAGCATTTGTAGACCTATCAGTAGCAAACGGAACTAAAACTACAAGTGCTAAAATTGCTGCTGCCGCAACAGCTAACGTAGAAACTAGGGCAGGTTTTAGTTGGAGCGGTCTCACAGGCATCAGCTGTGTTTTTCCCTTATGCACAAAACGAGCACGTAGATTGTCTTCAAAAGCAGGTTCTGGGACAGTTTCGCTCGCAGCAAAACTTAATACTTGACTCATTTTAAGTAGTGGCTTCAGTGTTTCAACATCTTCACTTGGAACCTGCTTAAGTACGTCTTCTAAATCCAAGCCTGAGTGCAATAATTCCAAAGCATCAGCGAGGGAAAGAACTTGTTCATCAGGAGAAGGTCTTAATCGAAATATTGAACGAATATATAAGAGAATACTCATAATTTTACAATCTCCCGCAAGCGGACAATTGCTTTATGTTGGAGTACCTTAATATTGTTTTCTGTTTTTCCAAGGACTTTAGCTGTTTCAGCAACTGACAAGTCTGCACCAAAACGAAGCGCAATAACGTCACGTTGCGCAGCCGGTAAACTTGCTGAAGCAGCACGGACATATTCAAGTGCTTCTTCTTTTTCAAGATCTCCAACATGATCTCTCTTTTCATCAGGAATACTATCGAATAACGGTTCTTTTTGAAGCTGTCTTGATGAACGACGAATGTGATTAACAACCTCATTCCGCGCAATGCGAAAAACCCATGCACCAAAGGGCGCACCTTCCCAACGAAAGCGACTAATATTGGAGACAATTCGCATAAAAATATCATTGACAATATCTTCGGCATCTTCTTGCTGAAACACTCTTACCGAAACAAAGCGAAAAATACGAGGAAAATAGTATTCATAGAGAATACCCAACGCATCTGTGTCACCTTTCTGGGCAGCTTCAACGATGACTCGCTCGTCAAATTGCGGATTCAGATCTTCGTCCAATGAAGGGGACACTCCTTGCTCCAGCAAGCTTATTTTACTGTGACGCTACTCCTTTCGTCGCTTTCCGGCTATCAAAACTAACAACCGCTACTAAAAAGAACGCAAAGTAGGACAAAGAGTTAATAATGTCAACACTATTAAATTTCCATATATCGCTATAAAAATAGGCATTTGTTCAAAAATATTTACAAAAATATATAAGTTTTCACTTCTTGAGCTTAATAAGATGTAAAATAACTACCCGAGATGCTCAAATCTAGGACGGATTTACCTAAGTTTATTTTTGTGACGGGAGGTGTTGTCAGTTCCGTCGGTAAAGGTATAGCCACAGCAAGCATAGGGCGCATCCTAAAAGCACGTGATATAGCAGTTACGGTTCAAAAACTAGACCCATATTTGAACGTTGATCCAGGAACAATGTCTCCTTACCAACATGGTGAGGTATTTGTAACTATAGATGGAGCCGAAACCGATCTTGATCTCGGCCACTATGAACGCTTCATCGATCGCGACCTAACTACTACTTCCTCTGTCACAAGCGGACAGGTTTATTCATCTGTACTAGAACGTGAACGGAGAGGTGACTATCTTGGAGGCACCATACAAGCTGTCCCACATTTAACCAATGAAATCAAGCATCGGATTCGACAAGCTGCGGAACAAAGCGATTCTGATGTAATCATCTGCGAAGTAGGGGGGACAGTAGGTGACATTGAAGGCCAAACATTTATTGAAGCAATTAGGCAACTGCGCCATGAACAACCTGCTAGTTTCTTAAATGTTCATGTCACATTTCTTCCTTATATCGGTGCTACAGGTGAGTTAAAGACAAAGCCCACCCAGCATTCGGTTCGTGAACTACGTTCCCTAGGTATACAGCCAGATGTGATCATTGCACGAACGGATCATGATGTTTCACGAGATACCTTAGATAAAATAGCTGACTTCTGTGACGTTGATCGCCAAGCAGTTATCCCACTCGAAACCGCTCCGTCCATTTATGACGTCCCAACCCTGTTAGAAGAAAGAGGATTAGGTGACTACATCACCGAAAGGATAGGTTTTGGAATAATCCCAAATAATCTAAGCGAGTGGCAAAAAGTTGTTTCACGGCAAAAGCCAGCAAAAGCAACTCTATCGTTAGCAATTGTCGGAAAATATATTGAACTACAAGATGCTTATCTTTCTGTAAAAGAAGCACTTACCCATGCCAGCGTTAATCAATCAGTTGAGATAGATATTCAATGGATACAGGCAGAAAGATTAGAGACCGTGCCGGCAGCAACTATTTTAAAACACTGCGACGGCCTAATTGTTCCTGGGGGATTTGGAGAACGCGGCTGGGAAGGAAAAATTCAAGCAATACAATATGCCCGAGAAAAACAAATACCGACATTGGGTCTTTGTCTGGGACTGCAAGCTATGGTCACGGAATTTGCTCGCAATGTATGTGGCTTCAAAGATGCTAATTCAACTGAGTTTTCACCGACAACACCTTATCCAGTTATAAGTTTGCTGGAAGAACAAGAGGGTATTTCTAACAAAGGTGGAACCATGCGATTAGGGGCTTATCCGTGCGAATTAATAGCAGGTTCTCATGCAAATAAGTCTTACGGTACTTCTATGGTTCAAGAACGCCATCGGCACAGATGGGAGGTAAATTTAAAATATCGAGATGAACTCGAGTCTAAGGGCTTATTAATAAGTGGTGTATCCCCTGATGGTACCCTGGCAGAGATTGTAGAAATTAAAGATCATCCATTTTTTATTGGCACGCAATTTCACCCGGAATTACAGAGCCGACCTAATCGACCCCACCCTCTTTTCATCACCTTCATCGAGACGGCTTACCTGTTAACAGAAGCCAGCAAAAAAAGTACATCGGACACAGTCACTTAGTGAAAAGAAGCTATTAACGTTCAATGGATATTTGGCGAATCATACACTTACTTTGTATTGTCTGGCTAAGTGCAGGCTTGGGTTCAATAATACCGCTCATTATACGAGCATGGATTACTAAAGATGTGTCTACACAAATGCATTGCCTAGTAGAAGCAGCGCAAAATGAAACACGTATTCTTCTTCCAGGTGCAATGGCAACAGGAATCTCAGGGTTTTTTTGGGGAATCGCAGCTGGCCACCACTTTCTACGAGATGGCTGGTTATTAGCTATGACACTCCTTTTTATATTTTGTTACTTGGTTTGCCTACCTCTTTTGGGTGTTGGTCTTCGTCGCGCACGAACAGCCTCTCTTATCGCTGCAAAAGAAGGCAAGGTAACAGCAGAATTAAAAGAATTACTTGACGATCGCGTACCCCTAGTTTTTGGAGTCATCTTGGTTCTCGCAATGCCCTTGTTTGTATTTTTTGCAGTATTTAAACCATTCTAAGAAAAAGACTCCCTTTTAAAAAATAACCAGGTCCAAAAAAAGAGACTGACTAGACAAACATCAAAAAATTTAACAATATCTTCTTCAAGAAAGATTAGACCTCCCGGAAAAAGAAAATGACAGAAGTTAAAAAACAAACGTCTATTGAAGCAATTAAAGCGTCTCAAGAAAAAGGGAAGGGTGGAGAAATATCACACCCAGTGTGGTTTCCAATAGTGCGCTATTGCCCCGAACAAATTGGGTAGCCAACAACCTATTACTTAAGTGCTTCTTTCAAAAACTGGGGGAAACCAAATCGCTACTCGTATAGACTAACGATATGAATTCACGTTTCGAAAACAAAGTTGTAGTTGTAACAGGTGCAGCAGGAGGAATAGGTAGAGCAGCATGTTTCCGTTTTGCTGCGGAAAAAGCGCATATAGTGGCTGTTGATTTACCTGATTCCGGGATAGATGAATTAGTTGATGAACTCCAAATAACTAAAACAAAGGCCATTGCAGTTACTGCTGATGTCACCTCTCTAGAAGATTCCGAATCGTATGTTAGTCAGACACTCGAGCATTTTGGACGACTCGATATTCTTTTTAATAACGCTGGGATTGAAGGCTGGGTCGGACCACTAATAGATTATCCTGAAGAAATTTTTGAAAAAGTGTTGGCTGTCAATGTGAAAGGAATCTGGTTAGGTATGCGTGCCTCTATACCAGCAATGCGATCCAATGGCGGAGGCTCAATTATCAATACAGCATCAACAGCTGGGTTAGGAGGAACACCTCATTTGATTGCGTACGGAGCAAGTAAACATGCAGTGGTAGGAATGACTAAAACTGCAGCTCTCGAATTCGCTCACGAAAACATTCGTGTTAACGCAATTTGCCCTTCCCCTATAGAAACACGAATGATGCGCTCCATTGAAAAAGGACGGAACCCAGACAATCCAGAAGACGCGCATCGCGTAATTTCCAAGATGAATCCTCTACGTCGATATGGGGAACCAGAAGAAGTTGCTGCATTAGCCGCATTTCTAGCCAGCGATGAAGCATCATATATCACCGGTGGAATTTATCCGATCGACGGTGGTACTAAAGCAAGCTAAGAATGACATTAACAATAAACATAAAAAAGATTCTCTCACTTCCTGTTTTTGCTGCATTGATATTCATACTTCTCGTTGCTTCTTCAATAGTAATTGTGCGTGTCGCTGATACTGGAACCGATAGCAGCAAAGAAAATAATTACCCCATATTTGAAGTGCCCACAACTACTACTCGGACAACAATCTACGCAATTACACAGGTTGAAAATAATCAATACACGCTCTCACCTTTATCAGGTGATCCACCTAAAACTACTGAGCTCCGAAATATTATTCCTGTTGAGCTTTTAGAAAAAATGAATATTACTGAAATAGAGGAGGGTTCTTGGTTAACTGTCATAGGTGTTCCAGACCCTGTTCGTTCCTTCAGAATCACTGCCCTCATAATCATGAAAGTAGCCGAAACAGTAAATGAAAACGGCATTGGCTTCTCTAAATTAGGATTCACCGGAGCAGAGGGATTTATGGATGGAAGCAAGGCTTTAAAGGGTGGTCAAATTACTTCAATGACAAATAACCCTAGCGATAAAAATTTGATGATTTCCCTCACAGCCAACAAAAAAGTAACAAATTTAGTGATTAATCATAATGCACCCTTATATCGCATACAAAAGAGCAAATTTGCTGAGGTTGAGGAAGGAAAAACGATTGTTATAAAGGGCCCCGTAAGTGATTCCTTCGAGGATATACAGGCAATCCTTATTTTGGATTTTCGGTCCTCAACACCCAATCGATAACCCACGTAATTCTAAGAAATCCAAATTAGAAAGCTGATCTTTCTATAGGATTACCGGCCTTTTATTCCGTTCGCAAAGCAGTAGAGTCTGAATTTCTCGCAAGAAAACCACGTGCTGCCACAAGAGCGAGCACAAAAACCAAAAGAATGACACCCACACCAATTCCGACCATGGCCCAATCTGTCTGCAATATGAATGGGGGTTCAACTCGCGTACCTGTTTCAGTGAATTCAAGAAATGACAGCATTTGATTACCTAAAATAAGACCACTAACTGCACCTACTACAATTCCAACAAAAGCAACCAGCATATATTCAACAAACAATGCGACTACAATTTGTTGTTTACGTAAACCAATAGCCCGAAGAACTGCAAACTCAACACGACGTCTGCGAATTGACATAAACAAAGAAACCATCAGGGCAGCTGCAACTAACACTAAAATTGCAGCAAAAGAGATAACCAGAATCCCCGATCCACTCGCCGCAATGAGTGGATTTTTCTCGATTGAACTAAGTAATTGTGTCTGATCAATTACTTGCCCTAAACCTGAAGCAATCAATGCACTACTGATTATTTCACGATTTGCCTCACTAGATACTTCTATCCAAATCTCGTTCACAGAACCCACAGTTGCTGCTGAACCTCTTAATGCATTTGCCCAGGCAAGTAGGTGTTCGATATTAAATACTATAGAAGGCCCATCGTCTTGCATTAACGTTGGAAACCGTTCATAGACCTCACGGATAACATATGGGACAGTTAAGTCTTCAAAGGAAATTAACCCCCTATCTCCCACCTTTAACCCTGTCGTTCCTAAGAAAGACTGGCTAACAAGAACTGGTAAAGGCACATTACGATCGGCAATAAAAAAAGCATGTCTTTCGCCAGAGATACCTTCACGGAAATTAATTTCTGCCCCACGAAGACCTGAAATCTTGGCGGATTCTGTCAGCCTGATAGAATCATTAAAATCTCCTTCACTGGCAGCAGCTTCCCAAAGAACTGTTCCCTCAAAAGATTCGAATACATCCAAATCTCCTGCGCTGTCAATAAAAGCTAAATCATCCAACCAGAGTGCCGGCGACTCCGATTGATTAAATTGATTAGGTGGCTCCGATACCAATAGTGCAACAAATGTGAAAGGCCCCTTAATTCTTCCAGGACCCTCTCGAGGTAAATCAGCTCGTAATTCACGCCATCCTGAAAAATCCAGCTTTCCAAATTCAATCACGGAATGCCGATTATTTTCACCACGTATACGAGCCCAAAGAGTTTTATCCTTGAGAACTTGCTCTGGATTTACTTGGATACTTAACCCAATCGCTGATGGTGGAATCTCGACCCCAGGTAACAGATTACCCGTATCGAGACGGACCATGAGACGTTCGAGGGGCAAATTGGCAAAATCCTCCCGCCACCAAAGCATGTTGGAGGTTTTAGGATTAACAGCCAAAAGATTCACTTCACTGCCTACACCACTAACAGAAGCGATTTTTGTCGAACGCCTCATAGCTGCTACTGAGTGTTTAACTCCACCAATTTTGTTTACACGCTCTTCCAGTAAATTAGCACTACTCTCAGCACCGTAAGTTGTATTTGTAAGAGCCCGTATTTCTACCCCGCTCTCAAACTTAGCTCGATCCTTATAAGACTTTTCTGCTGTACTTGCATATGAAGCAGCAAATGTCCCAACGGCTATAGCCATCATAAGTAGCAGTGCAAGTTGTACATATGGGCCAGGGCTTCTGACAAATTGACGCAACCCCATATGCACAGACTCACTTGAAAATTTACTTAAAAGTCCCATCAATACACGAACAACAAATGGGTAGAATCGTGCGACAACAGCAGCAACAGCAACAATAACTATCGCGGGAGATGCAAGTAAAAGTGGATCGGTGGACATGGCACCAGTTGCAGAAGGTATAAAAACCGAATCTCGTTCACCTAACTCCCAAAGCGCAAGGAGTGCGAACAACACAAGCACAATATCAAGATAATAACGAAGCAAAAGAGATTGGCGCGGTCTTGAGTGGAGTCGAGCCTGTCCGAGAGCGCCACGTCGAGCAGTCAAGACTGCAGGAATTATCAATACAATTACAGCTAAACAAGCACCCGCTAAAGCAAAGGGAAACGCAATCGATTCAATATTTACAGGAAGTAAATCTCCATTACTAACATTTGCAAAAACAGGTGTTAGTCCCAGAAGTGCAGTCCCAGCTGCAGCTATAAATGGGGCCACGACTGCAGCTGGCAGCGCAACTAAAAGCCCTGACAACGTATACAGCAATCCAATCTGAACAACGCTCGCCCCACGCGCACGAAGTAGACCTATTACGTCTGCCTGCCGCTCAACAATCGCAACTGAAATAATCGCTACATAAAAGAGTGCGATCGCAGCAATTTGTAATAACAAAATTGTTAGCGGGGCTTGCTGGAAATTAGCGCTCAAATCATAATTATTTAATGCTTCCGTTAAATTACTAGCACTATACCCTTCGAATGACCGCATCTCTTTATTAAGCACATTTATTGACGTACTCACATCTTGAAAATTGGTTCGGTTCAGCGCTTCCAAATTGGCAAAATTCTGCCATGTAACCGAAAACTCATAACTTGCCGTATACGCTTTTAACACCTCGATAAGGGCATCTGGATCTGCAAGCACCGGAACAACAGTACCACTATCAACAAAAGGAGAACGTGGCCTTACAAACCGTTCGCTCGCCCCTAGCCAAAAAGGATGCTCTGGATCTTTAATTTCTATAATTCCACTTACTATCGCAGGAATGGAATAGCGCATCATTGAACTTTCCATACATGGTGGTTGAGGCTCAAGTCCGGTGGTAACAATACGTGGACAGTTATCAAATTCCTCAATTAGAAAAAAGGTTTCGCCAAGTTTGAGTTGGGTAATGTAAGAAGTTAATTCACTTATTACAACTTCCAAAACCAAATCCTCACGTTCTTCAGGTAGTTCACCCTCCATAACATTTAAATGGGGAGAAACCCCGGTAATTGCAAGAGGAGCTGCCAATAGGGAAAGCATTCGTGGCTCATCGCCCGTAAAACCAATTGTTAAAAGTGGAGCTTGGTACAATTTTTCTTGATTCTTCGTAAACCAGCCTAAATGTGTACTAATACGTTCTTCAATAACAGAAACTCGTTCTAGGCCCTCTTCATCCGCAATTGCTCCTGCAAAAAAACCTGTCTTTATTACAGGATCATTGCGCAATTGATCTCTTACCGAATACGTAAGACCTAAATCTGCCATTGAACGGGTATAGATAGGAGCCGAAGCTAACAAGACCGCAGCAACCAATACACCTATCCCACCAATTGCTAAAAGTTTCCAATTCGCAAGGCTATGTTGAATTAGCAAACGATAGAATCTAAAAAACTGTTCCACCCAGACAGTTTAGACTAAGTTCTGATATGCCAACGTATTTGTCTCTTGTACGCCTTATCACACAACGCAGTCGGGCGAATTGGAAACTACTGACTACGATTGTTTTCGGAATGATCCTTGCGTCAGGATTAATGTCGAGTGTCATTTTATATTCAGACGCGGTCAGAGACCTTGGTCTTGATTATGCAATCCGCCAAGAAAACCCACGAAATTTAGATATTCATGTAGTTTCATCAAGCCAAAAAGGCGACCCCTCGATCTATGACAATCGGCGAGCTACAACAGAAAAATTAATGGATCGCTATGCAGGGAATCTTATAGAAAATTATGGGTATTACGGGCGTTCCGCCACATTTTTTCAAACTGATCCAGGCCAAGAAGTACCTGAAGATGACTTAAGGCCACGAGCAAACTTTCTTTTTATCGAAGGACTAGACAACCACGTCGAACTTGTTAAAGGAACCGAAAGAAAATCCTTTGATAGAAGTCAAATAGGCAATCCCCCTCCTCTGATAGACGTGTGGATTAGCGAGAAGGGCGCATTAGATCTCAATGTAGACGTTGGTGAAACTTTTGACTTACATCCCTTCTGGAAAAAGGACATTGAACCATTACAAATAAGAATCGCAGGGCTCATTAAACCACTAAATCCTAATGCGGATTTCTGGTTTGGGCATGCGAACGATCTCACACTCGATACAACTCGATGGCCTACTTACATATACATAATTGATGAAACCGTTTTTCGTGAAGTAATTGCAACATACCTCCCCAGCACTGATGGGACTTTTGAAACATTTGGCTATGTCAACACCAGTGTACTTAACAGTCGTAACGCGGAGCAGATCGAGCGCAATTTAAGATCGCTCGAACGGGACTTACGAAATGAATTCAAAAACACCTCCACATTCACAAACCTTGTCCCACTGATCTCCGACTACCAAGAAAAATTGTTCTTTACTCGCATGCCACTTTTCGCACTTATGCTTCTAATTGTTGGGATTGCCCTCTACTACCTTGTACTTGTCATGACAATGCTCATTGAACGCCAATCAGGTGAAATTGCTCTGTTAAAAAGTAGAGGCGCAAGTAGTCCTCAAATTTTATTAGTTTACTTAATTGAAGGAAGTATTCTCGTCGCCTTAGCCGTGGGCTTAGGGCCTCTGTTGGCAATGGGTGCTATCAAAATCTTAGGGCCAACTCCGCCCTTTGCGGATCTTAGTCAAAATTCATTCCTTGATGTTCACTTATCGAGCGGAGCATTCGGATTGGCACTTCTGGGCGCTATTTTGGCATTACTTGCACTCTTATTACCAGCATGGAAAGCCTCGCGCGCGAGTACAATTCTGCACAAAGCCACTCTGGCACGTCCATCAAAACAACCACTTTTTTTGCGTTATTATCTTGATTTAATACTCATTGGAGTGGGAGCATTTCTCTTTTACCAATTGCGACAACGCGGCTCACTTGTAACAGAACAACTTTTTGGTGAACTCTCCGCAGATCCGCTTCTATTAATTTCTCCCGCCCTCTTTATATTAATGATCGCTTTAGTATTTCTACGACTTTTCCCAATCGCATTAAAAGTTGTTGCTCGTCTAGTACGAAACACAAACAGCGCAACCATCCCACTAAGTCTTTGGCGAATGGTTCGAAGCCCTCTGCATTACAGTCGCCTTATTTTGTTACTACTCCTAGCCACTTCTGTCGGCATGTTTGCGGCAGGGTTTCGAGCAACACTCGAACAATCCTACTCAGATCGAGCTGCTTATCAGTCAGGTGCTGAAGGACGTATTACGGAAATACGAAATCCCTCCAACCTACCCGACCAAGAATTGGTTGAACACTTTGAGCAACTTCCAGGATTGAAGAACGTCTCTGCCACTGCACGCCTCAACGCATTTTGGCAACCCGAAACATATACAAAAGCACAACTCGAACTACTAGCTGTAAACGTAACTACCTTTGATAAAGCAGCTTATTGGAGAAATGATTTCTCCGATAAGCCACTAAGTGAACTGCTAAAACGACTTCCGGTTTCGGACGAAAACAGCCCCGAGCCATTATTTATCCCGCCTGAAACACGTTACATGGCTATTCATGCACATATAGTCTTTCCAAACGACGTTGGTATACCTGCTATACGCCTTGGCAGTAAAGATGGGCGCTATTGGGAATACTATTTAGTACCTCTTAGCGACGAGGCTGGACCGGGAGGTTATAAAATATACGCTGCAGATCTAACAAAACCTTGGCGACCCCGAGAATCCCCTCCAGACGCTAAAACAAAGCTCTTTCTGGATGCGATCTTTGTTGCATACGGACGCTACAGTTTTATTCCAGCTAATGCGACAGCTACCTTTGATGATTTAACTGTTCTAGGCGAAGACTGGGATATGGAGATCCCCACGTTTCAACGTAGATCTTATCGGGGATCAAACTCAACGGGACAAAAAGAATATATCCCTTTAGCCGAGGGCACTATTATCGAAACTTTTGATAATTTAGAACACTATGAATCAATACCAAGTCAGTATGGAGAAACACCACCTTTAACACGGATCGAAAGTGGGCGTGCAAATAACAACTACGCTGCACAGATTGCTTTTGAATTTAATCCCGCATCCGATCGAGTGGCAGGAATAAGAGTTCGTCGCCCACATTCAGAACTTCCAGTCTTAGTCAGTAAAACATTCCTGCGAGAAAATGAATTGCGCGAGGGCGATGTTACCCAAATTCGCATGAATCGACATATTCTTAACATTAATGTTGTAGGCAGTTTTGATTTATTTCCAGGATTTGATCCTACAAAAGATCGAGCTTTAATGATTGCCGATATCGAAGCAGTTCGGTTACTCGCAACTGGGTTACCACGAATATCTAACAGCATATTTTCGGATGAGCTTTGGATTGGCTCAATCAATAGAAGTGTCCTACAACAAGGATTAACCAAGGATTGGCTTAAAATAAACGAAATAAGTGCAGCGGAAGCCTATGACCGGCATATTCTACACACGAGCTTGTCCTCAGACCCCCTAATTGCAGCATCTTGGGAAGGCATTCTTTTTCTTTCTTTTGCGGCAGTACTTTTCCTTACAGCTCTCGGATTCATTGTATTTTCATTCCTTGCAGCCCAAACACGCTCTTTAGAGTTTGCAATTTTGCGAACTATGGGATTCAGTGGTCGACAAATTGTGGCTACAGTCGCCTTTGAACAACTTTTTGTAATTATTATGGGAGTTGCAGCAGGAACAGCTCTTGGCTTTCCTTTAAGCCGTTTAATGATAAGTGCCCTGAGCCTCGGGGAAGGAGGACAAGATGTAGTTCCGCCTTTCGTTTCTCAAATATCCTGGGAGGCCATTCTTACAGTTTATGGAATTCTCGGGATCGTATTTTTAATTACAGTGGCAGCATTGGTTAGGTTGTTTTCACGACTGGCATTGCATCGCACACTACGTATCGGAGAGGTGTAACAGAATGAAATGCATACAAATTGATAGCAACTTTAAGACGTTAAACCTGTAGGATCCTTAAGATGCAAGATTCCGCGATTCAACAAACTAGCCAGGCACAAAATGCTTACCACATCGCTTGTGAAGACTTATTCAAAATATACAAGAGTGATGAACTCGAAGTTGTAGCACTTCGTGGATTGGATCTGAAAGTTGGGTATGGAGAATTTATGGCTATTGTTGGCGCTTCAGGTTCGGGAAAAAGTACCCTGCTAAACATTTTGGCAGGGCTTGACCAACCTTCAGCAGGTCGTGCCTTTGTAGGAAAACGAGATCTACTAACACTTGAAGAAGCAGAAATGGTTTCCTACCGTCGCAATGATGTTGGTTTTATTTGGCAACAAACGGGCCGCAATCTCGTACCCTATTTAAGTGCTATCCAAAATGTAGAAATTCCACTGCTCTTAAATGGCATGTCGGCAAAAGCTGCCAACCAACGTGCTTCCGAGCTAATTTCAGCAGTTGACCTTGAAAATCGTGCTAAACACCATGCCGAACAACTCTCTGGTGGCGAGCAACAACGTGTCTCTATAGCAGTAGCCCTAGCCAACAACCCACCACTGCTACTCGCAGACGAACCGACTGGAGAACTTGATGCAATTGCTGCAGACTCCATTTATGCACTCTTAGGGGATCTTAATACGCGTTTTAAAACCACAATTATAATTGTCACACACGACCCAGAGATAGCCTCACGAGTGGATCGTGTAATAGCAATTCGTGATGGTCGCACCAGTATGGAAATATTTCGCAGCACAGAACGAGTAGGTGGAACAACTAATGTGGTTCATGACGAATACGTATTAGTTGATTCTGCAGGAAGACTACAAATACCTCGTGAACTACTAGACAGATTAAGTATCCAAGAGCGTGCAAAATTAATTGCTGGGGAAAAGCAAATTTTGGTGCTACCTGATAATGAAACACAACTCCAGGATCAGGAATAATGTCAGGGGCAGAAATTTCCGTAAATGATGTCTCCCGCATGTTTAAGCTTGGAGACGAAGAAATTTGGGCGGTTCGTGATATTAATTTAAAAATCGAAAAGGGTGAATTTGTCGCTCTAATAGGTAGATCGGGCTCAGGTAAAACAACACTTTTAAATCTCATTGCAGGCCTTGATCGCCCTTCTGAAGGAAGTGTCGTAATCGATGGTGAGCGTGTAGATCTAATGAATGAATCAGAATTAGTAAATTTAAGAAGGAAGAAGCTAGGTTTTGTATTTCAATCTTTTGGACTCCTACCTTTGCTATCTGCTTATGAAAACGTGGAATTACCTTTACGTATCTCAGGCAAGAAAGGGAGAGACCGCACTAAACGCACAAATGAGCTCCTCGATCTTGTTGGTCTTTCATCACGATCAAGCCACAGACCTTATGAATTAAGCGGGGGGGAACAACAAAGAATTGCAATAGCCCGCGCCTTAGCTGCTGAACCAGACTTGTTATTAGCTGATGAACCAACAGGAGAACTTGATAGTGCAACAGCAACAGCAGTTTTTTCATTGCTTCGAGACATTTGCCGTCAACAAGGCATAACTATTGTTACATGTACACACGATCGCTTAGTAATGGAAATGGCAGATCGTATTGAAGAAATTGATAATGGAAAATTAGGGGTTACTACAAGTGGAGAAGTATGGGGACGTGTTCAATCACGTCAACGTAGCCCTTTCACTGCACGTGAGGGAATAGCAGAAACTGAAGGCGGACTTTCCTCTTTGATTGGGGGGGATTTAACAAAATTCGTTGATCACACAACAACACAACCCGAAAAAGAAACTCAGCCTCCTGCAGCTGATGAGTTCATAGAAAATGAACCAGAGGAAAGATGGTCCAGACCTGATAGAGAGAATTCGTAAATTTTTGTAAATTTGTTAGCTGAGTAGCACAAACAACGTACAATCGTCATATGAGTAAAGATGAGTTTGATGATGCCGGTTTGGAAACAGAAGGATTAATCACATCGGCAGAAAAAGATGAGGAATCCTCTCTTCGGCCAAAAGCACTTTATGATTTCCAAGGACAAGAGCGAATTCGAGAAAACCTACAGATTTCAATTGAGGCAGCCCAAGGACGGGAAGAACCCCTAGATCATCATCTGTTCTATGGCCCCCCAGGTCTTGGCAAAACAACTTTAGCAAACATTATGTCCCGCGAAATGGGAGTTTCTTTGCGCCTCACAAGTGGACCCGCTCTAGAAAGAGCAGGTGACTTAGCAGCTATTCTGACAAATCTAAAAGAGAATGACATTTTGTTTATTGATGAAATCCATCGTCTACCACGAACCGTTGAGGAAATACTGTATCCCGCAATGGAAGATTTTGCTCTAGATATCATCATCGGACAAGGGCCAGCAGCTCGTAATGTCAGCCTAAAAATGCCACCTTTTACATTAATAGGTGCTACTACTCGCTTTTCTTTAATAGGGGCACCACTAAGAGATCGTTTCGGCTCAGTTTATCGTCTTGACTTCTATGATTCTGACACCCTTACACTTATCGTAAAAAGAGCAGCCGGCTTATTAGAAATAGACCTTCCTGATGAAGCAGCGCGTGAAATCGCTAAACGTTCACGGGGAACACCTCGGGTTGCAAATCGTATACTTCGAAGAGTTCGTGATTTTACTCAGGTTCGTAATAAAGGCCTCACTGATTTAGAAGCAACCAAAAAGGCCATTAACTTGCTAGAAATAGATGATATTGGCCTGGAAGAAATCGATAGAAAACTATTGAAAATGCTATGTACCGATTTTGCGGGGGGGCCAACTGGCCTAAGTACCCTTGCTGCAGCTATAACAGAAGAACCCGATACTGTGCTTGAAGTGTATGAACCATTCCTTATTAAAGAAGGGCTCATACAACGAACTCCACGTGGTCGTATAGCCACGGAAAAAGCTTTTTTACATCTAAAAATTAACCCAGTAAAAAGTGTTAACCAAATAGCGTTCGAAGACCTTAAAGAAATTAATGTAGAGGAACAAACTCTTGAAGAAAACTAAGCAGCCAATGGAAACATTCGACCAGAAATATAAAAGATCTGTACTCCCTAATGGATTAAGAATAATCACTGGCTCTATGCCCGAAGCACGTTCGGCTACTATTAGCATGTATGTCGGTGCAGGAAGCCGCTACGAAGAGGACGATCAAGCTGGGCTATCTCATTTCCTCGAACATATGCTCTTTAAAGGGGCCTCTCGACGGCCTACCGCACGTGATATTTCCTTAGAAATCGACTCATTTGGTGGAAACCACAATGCCGCAACAGATCGAGAATTAACTGTTTATTACGCACGTGTCCCATGGTGGGCTGCTAATACATCTATCGACATTTTGTCAGACATGATTGATGCACCAATAATGGACCCAACAGAACTTGAGAAAGAAAGGCTTGTAATACTTGAGGAATTAGCAGGCATTGAAGATAGTCCTCCGGACATCGCAGCAATTTTATCTGATGAAACACTTTGGCCGGGACAACCGTTAGGACGCAATATTGGAGGGACACCTGAAATATGTCGCAAATTATCGCACCAATCTGTCTGCGATTATTTCTCCAGCCAGTATGTTCCAGAAAATATCGTGGTTTCTGTAGCGGGACGCGTAGAACACGAACCAATTGTTGAAGAAATTGATCGTTGGCTCGGAGGGAAAAAGGCTCTGGAGCCTGCACCCTACCGCCCAGTAGAATCACGTAATTCGACTCCCCGAATTCAGATTCACGAAAAAGATAGCGAACAAGCTCATCTCTGCATTGCTTTCCCCGGTTTTCCGCGAGGTAATCAAGATCGTTATAGTGCATCTCTTTTCAACTCTCTACTCGGGGAGGGAATGTCAAGCCGTTTGTTCTTAGAACTGCGTGAGGAACGTGCACTTGTTTATGATGTACATTCTTGGTTAGGGGAATACAAAGATACGGGTTCAATCACAATCTACGCAGGGTGTGAACCGGAATCTGCGAACCTTGTTGCTCAGCTTTGTCTAGAAGAGTTTGAAAAGCTGATCAATTCAATTGACGATGACGAGCTAAACAAAGGTAAGCAAATGGTAAAAGGCCACATTCTTCTTTCGTCTGAAGATAGCCGTTCAGTTTCATCTTGGTTGGGAGCACAGGAATTACTATTGGGAGAAATTACATCAATTGAAGACACCCTTAAAAAGATTGATATGGTCACAGTTGACGACATTAAAAAAATAGGAGAAAGGCTCTTTCAGCCAAATAAAGCCACTCTGGCGGCAGTCGGCCCTTTTACTAAAGATATTTTTAAGAACTTGGGATTATGAAAGAAAAAGTCCAAGCAATTTTTGGAAAACCTACGAAGAGCATCTCCCCAGGAGGAACATTTTTAACGGTCCACATAATTCCGGTTTGCGAGAGAAAATTGATCGCCTTTGATGTAATTGCACCAGAGGCAAAGGGTCAGTGGTTTCCATGGACAGTTCTAACCTTTGGGACCGAACCTTATGAAGCAGCAGCAAATTTAGTTGATGACTGGTGTGACGGATCTATCAAGCGACTTGAACTATGTGATGTTTTGACCTTCAAAAGCTATGAGGAAGCTTGGCAAATTTCATTAGTTTTCCGTTCTGAATTAACTGGAATTCCACTGGGTGATGCTAAAAGGAAACCCCTAGTATTTGAAAAGGAAATTCCACCAGTAATAGATAAATTTAAAGCGGCTGACATTCAGCGATGGATGAATTTAAAAGACTCCAAAACAAATCAAATGATCTTCTGATATATCATTGGGGCATTACAAGAATGTTAGATTCCTTCAATAAAATCCAATAAACTTCATAGGTACGAAGAGCACTGAAATCATTTAAGAATTCAGGAACTTCAGGAACATAACTCAGCCAACTAGCATTGAGATTTTCATACTTTAGTACTTGCAAATACGTGCTTTCTAGACTTTTCAGGGCTTCTTGTATAGGTAAAACAGATCCGGTGTATGTAAATACATTCCATCCTTTTTTCAAAGATACGGCGCGTGGTGATACTGCCGTCGAAACAGGTATAGCCACGAATTCAGGGTTGCTTACAACTAGCCAAAAAACATCGAACTTATTAATAACCGTCTTATGAATATCTGGAGAGGGAATCTCTAAAAAGTTTTTGGTGTTAACATCCCACTTTTGAATTTGAAGCATTTTTTGTGGAAACAGGGCTATAGCACTATCTAGAAAACTTGGCTCCCCAAGATATGTGTAAAGATTCCATCCAAACGTGAATTGTTGGACAAGCTCCGTTGGTACAGGTCTTACTAAGTCAATAGTTTCATCAATAACCGACAATTGTTCATTTAGACCTCCCCAGACAAAAGATTGTGTCAGAAGAATTCCATCGAGTAGTAACTCGATCTGATCGCCTGGTTTACCACATGTGGCTAACTCTGCTGCAGCTAACACCTCTATGCTAAAAGTAGTAACCTCACCTTCTTCTATAGTTTGACTCACTCCGCAATAAGCACCATTTATACGAGCCGCAATTGACAGGTTAGGAGGTGCTTTATGCCAATCAATAGACACAGTCCCGTTTATACTAAAAGGGACTCGAGAAACAGCAGCACCTATATCAATAATTCCAGAACCAGCCCAATTTCGTCCATGCACAGCATCTGTAACAGGCCTAGCAGCCACTCTTCCTATCCGAAGGTATTCTTCAAGAGTAAGACTAGGATTTCGCATTTTCATTAAGGCAAACATCCCTGTTACAAAGGGCGTAGCAAAACTTGTGCCACTAGTAATGCGAACGTATGGCGTGCTTAAGCCAATATCGCTACGGGCGGTACTCGCAATACCCTCAGAATATGCAGCAAAATCTACACCTGCCCCATATGCACTATAGGAAGGCCAAGTATCATCATTAGCTGCTGATGCAACACCAATAACGTTACTAAAACGGGTGTATGCAGCAGGTAAACCTGGGCCACTGGAACCTCCATTACCTACTGCAGCAGCAATTATAATTCCGTCTTCAGCAGCCTCAAAAATCGCATTCCGTAGAATCGCAAGATCTGCCGAAGGATCATCTGGATTACTCGCTAAACTTAAATTAATAAGATCTGCACCCATTCGCCGGGCATAATCAATAGCTTGGGCAACATTAGACATATCGCCACCAGGAATCCCTTGATTCTCCTCAAGCCCACAATCCAAAACTTTGATAATCATTAATCGGACATTCCACACAACCCCAGTGATTCCAGCATTATTATTCCCTGCTGCCGCAAGAACTCCCGCCACTAAAGTTCCATGCGAATGATGTTCCCCACCACCATCGTCATCACTTATATCACCAGTAGGAAGTATATCGGTGTACCCACACTGTTCGCTTCGCTCCTCAGTAAGATTAATAAATCTGCAGCCATTTTTATCATCAATACACCCATTGCCATCATCATCGATCCCGTTGTTATCGTTGTCATTGGGATTTTCCCAAAGCCTCCCAATAAATTCTTCATGGTTTAAATCAATCCCCGAATCGATAATAGCTATCACGATTTCATCACTACCTGTTGCAAAATCCCAAGCTTTTAATAAGCCTAATTTTTCAAGGTAAGAGAATTGAACTGAGGTGTAAAAAGGATCATTTGGAACAATTGCTGCCAAAACAGGTGCATCTAACTCGACAGATGTAACATTCGGTAACGATTGCAGCCACTTTTCATGCTCGTTCCGGTCAATATTTTGCGGAACAGGAACTACTTTAAAATTACCGTCTTCAAGACCTACACTCACCCAAGCCTGCGGTAGGGGAAGTGAATTAGATCCAGTTCCTGAGAACATAACAAAACCTACTAAACAAGAAAGGGAAACAACTACTTTGCAAAGAAAATAAAACATCAAGAAAAACTGCGGTTTTTAACGTTACTCCGTAAAGTATTAACTACATAGCGATCTATACAATAGGAAACTTTTGCGCAAGATAGTAGTGACATTAATAAAAGGAGCACAGCATCAATGAGTGTAGGCGAGCATTACAACTCTGGGAAGGCAAAAAATACTCGTGGCCAGCGAAAAAAACCTAAACCCAAATCAGCGCCTAAACAAGTTGCCTATGGCATACATGCGTGCCAAGCTGCTCTAAATGCGGGTTATGTCCGTAATCTAATCTTTCAAGAAGATAACTCCAACAAACGAGTTATATCGCTTATAGAAGAAGCAATTAATAAAGGCATCCCTACAGAAAAAGGGAGTCTAAAACAATTAAATGCTTTGTCTGGAGAAGGTGTACATCAAGGAGTTTTAGTACGCTTAAAAAAAATACCCAGCTCAGACCTACGTTCACTTGTTGAGGGTCTTTCAACAAACTCTTTTGCCTTCGTACTTGATAGCATAAACGATCCTCAAAACGTTGGAGCCGTACTAAGAGTAGCTGTAGCAATAAAAGCAGTTGCCGTTGTTTTGTCACAACATAAAGGTGCCCTTCTTACCCCGGGAGTACATCGTGCGAGCGCCGGACTTAGCTTTTTTGCCCCGGTTACAGCTCCAGGAAATTTAGCAGGAGCAGTTAAGGACCTAAAATCCGCAGGTTTCTGGATAGTTGCAGCAAGCTCATCAAATGAAGCTCAGGACGCGACTAAATTTGATTGGCCTGAGAAAACTGCGTTAATACTAGGAAGTGAGGAGTCTGGAATTCGTCCACTTTTACTGCGCGAAAGTGACTACCATATCCGTCTACCTATGGAACCAAAAGTGGAGTCTTTAAATGTAGCAGTTGCCTCAGGAATATTGGCATATTTATGGAAGCAACGCTGGGGATAAGGTTAAACCTTATAACTTAGACAGGGATCCAAGCAGTTCAATTGTAGCTTGTGCTGTTTTGCCGTGATCATTAAGAATCACTACAGAAGCCAACATTTCATCAACACCGTAACTAGGAAGGCTTTCAATCTTTTCTGCAACCTCGTTTTCATTACCCTGAATAACAAGGGCTTCACACATAGCTCTAGAGAACTCACCATCCGCAGCTTCTGGAAACCCGGCATCCTGCCACATACTTGAGTAAAAAGGTAAACGAGGATAAAAACCAAACTGGCCAGAAGCAGCATTCCACACTTCTTCTGGATCCTCACAAACAACCACAGGAACATGCGCTATTAACGCAGGCTTTTCACGAGACGCAGTCTTAGCCCCGTCAACCAATGCCGGTAAGGCAACTGATTTTAAATAGGGCAAAGGCGCTACCCAAGAAATACCTCCATCTGCAATTTCACCACATAAACGGAAAGCATTAGCACGCAATGCAGAGGCCATTACTTTAATTCCTGTCGGTCCTCCTGGAAGCTCTGCTTCCGCATGAAGCCTATCACCATGAAAATTAACTTTCCCGTCCTTCAAAAGGGCATTCAGAATAATTAGATACTCACGAAGGTGTTGTAACGGGCGCACAAACTCAAACCTATAAGTCATCTCCATCGCAGGCTTATGACTAGGACCAATGCCCAATTTAAGCCGTCCCGGGGCAAGTTGATCAACAACACTTGCCCCTTGGGCTAATGCAATTGGATGCCTTGGAAAAGTAGGAACAATGGATGTACCGAAATTAATTTCTTTTGTTTCTCTAGCAACTGCAGAAAAAACAGCCAGAGGGTCTGGGGCCGGACCGCCACTAGTCATCCAGGCAGTTTGAATCCCTACACCTTCTGCTTCAATAATTCTATCAATAAGAGTAGGCACATCTTGAGCAAAAATATGCATTCCTATATCTAACTTCTTCAAAGCAACCCCCACATTCGTACTAGTAAATCTGCCTTAGTTATCTAACCAAGTCGCTCAAAAATAGTTGCAATGCCTTGACCTCCACCTATACACATACTTACCAGTCCATAACGTGCACTAGTACGCTCCATCTCATGCATAAGTTTAACCGTTAGAATATTTCCTGTTGCTCCAACCGGGTGGCCTAAAGCAATAGCACCTCCGTTAGGATTCGTTTTTTCAGGATCAAGAGATAATTCATTAGCACATGCACAAGCTACACTTGCAAAAGCTTCATTTAATTCAATAACATCCATCTGATCTAATGTCATATCAGCTTTTTCCAAAACCTTATTAACCGCAGGAATAGGACCACTACCCATAATGGACGGATCTACGCCCGCTTCGGCCCGCGCAACTAAACGTAACCGAGCCTTCACCCCAAGAGCAGCAGCTTTTGTAGCACTCATTACTACTGTCGCGGAGGCGCCATCATTGATGCCGCTCGCATTACCAGGTGTAACCATCCCATCTTCTTTAAAGGCTGGTCTTAATTTAGACAGCTTCTCCACAGAACTATTTTGTGGGAATTCATCTGTATCAAAAATATGTTCTTCTCGGCCCTTACGAACAGTTAGCGGAACTATTTGATCTTTAAAATAACCTTTCTCGATTGCATTAAGCGCACGCCGCTGACTTTCAGCTGACAATTCATCTTGGGCAGCACGACTGATTTCAAATTCTTCTGCAAGTTTTTCTGCAGTTATACCCATATGGTAGCCTTCGAAAGGATCACTAAGCAGTTTCACAACTCCATCCTCTATGGTGTCGTGACCCAGACGATAGCCACTTCTAGCCTTCCTTAAATAATATGGGAGTCGCGTCATGTTCTCTGCACCACCTGCAACTACCACCTCTGCATCTCCTGTTTCAATATATCTTGCAGCACTGTTAATTGCTTCTAATCCAGAACCACATAAGCGATTAACATTAACAGCCGGGGTTTCGATTGCTAATCCAGCTTTAATTGTGGACACACGTGATAAATAAGCATCCTCAGCAACTTGGCCAACTATTCCCATTATCACTTGATCCACTACCTCAGGTTCAATACCAGCTTGATTAACTGCTTCCTTAATAACAGTTGAGCCAAGATCAGAGGCAGGAGTATTGGCAAGAGAACCATTAAACCGTCCAATAGCTGTACGCACTCCACTAACAAGAACAACATCTTCCATAATTAAAATCCTTTTCTAACTTCTAAACCGCTTCATTGTAGCGTCCGCATGACATTCATGGGTATACAAGCTTAACAGGTATAAATATCTACTAATACGGTCAATTAATACAAAAAAATCAATTTTGTAACCTGATTGTTATGGAAAAGTCCCAATTTTCGCTTGTTCCATGGCCTTGAAGGGGTCACGATCAGATATACATAAAATCTTTTTTCGAAAGGTGGAGGAAAATGGCTTATAAAGCAGAATATATTTGGATAGATGGAACCGAACCATCGCCAATGTTACGTTCAAAGACAAAAATCCTACCCGATGGTGCTGAAATTGGTGACTTAGAAGCAGCTCCAATCTGGGGATTCGATGGCTCGAGTACAAATCAAGCTCCAGGAGCAAACTCTGATTGTGTTCTACGGCCGGTTTTTTCGTGTGCAGACCCTATTAGAGGGGGAAACAATGTTTTAGTTATGTGTGAAGTTCTGTTACCAGATATGACCCCACACATTACAAACACTCGTGCTGCTTGTGCAACTGTTGCCGAAGAATTCACAAATGAAGAAGCGTGGTTCGGAATCGAACAAGAATACACCCTGTTTGAAAGTGATGGAGTACAGCCTTTAGGTTTTCCTGAAGGTGGTTTTCCCGAACCACAAGGTCCTTACTACTGTGGTGTAGGAAGTAATCATATCTTTGGTCGCGAAATTTCTGAGGCTCATGCGAGCGCTTGTATTGAGGCAGGCTTAGGTATTTCTGGTACTAATGCCGAAGTGATGCCCGGGCAATGGGAATACCAAATTGGCCCCTTAGGTCCGCTTGAAGTGTCAGACCAGCTATGGGTATCTCGCTGGCTTTTACATCGAATCGCAGAGGAGTTTGCTGTAGCTGTTTCGATCGACCCAAAACCTGTCAAAGGGGATTGGAATGGTGCAGGATGTCACACAAACTATTCAACCAAAGCCATGCGTGAATCTTATCAACCTGTTGTTGATGCCTGTGAAGCACTCGGGAAAAATATTGAAGAACACATTGCAAACTATGGCCCAGGGAATGAAAACCGATTGACCGGCGAACATGAAACACAACGTATTGATCAATTTAGTTACGGTGTTTCGGATCGTGGTGCATCTATCCGTATTCCATGGCAAGTAGAAAGAGATCAAAAAGGTTATCTGGAAGATAGGCGACCTGCCTCAAATATGGATCCTTATTTGGTAACCAAATTAATTCTCAAGACGACCTGTAGTTAGGGCAGTTATATCTAAGGGAGAGCCTTTTCTTTTGGATGTAACTCTACTATTTCTTTGTTTTAGCAAGGAAAACTTTGGGATCGCCTCGCATTTAGACGTTCTTTTTCGTAGTGTACGAGTATGAGTGACTCTCTAACACGTGTCCTAAACATACTTTCAGAAACAAATGATTTCCCAGATATCGGAAAACCTCTTATTTCCAATGGGCACTACGCATCAATCTTAGATATAGGAGATCCTTGTCTTGCCTTTTCAACGGATGGAGTTGGAACAAAACTGTTAATCGCTCAAGAATTAGATGTTTTCAAAACGGTTGGGATTGACGTTATAGCGATGAATGCAAACGACATTGTTTGTGTGGGGGCCAAACCTATAGCACTAGTAGATTGTTTATCGCTGGAAATTGAAGATACAGAATTATTAATTGAAATAGCCACCGGACTAGCAGAAGGAGCAAAACAAGCCTCTATTTCGATTCCTGGAGGTGAAACTGCAATCATTCCTGAAATGCTACGGGGGCCAATTAAAGGAAAGGCTTTCGACCTTGTTGGTTCATGTGTTGGTTTAGTAAAAAAGAATAAAATACTCTCTGGCAAAGACCTGAAACCCGGCAATGCTCTTGTCGGGTTCGCATCTTCAGGTATTCATAGCAATGGTTTTACCTTGGCACGGCAAGTGTTTACAAATGCGGGATGGCCTCTCAACAAAATGGTCGCGGAATTAGGACAAACCCTTGGGGAAGAACTTTTACAACCAACAAAAATGTATGTTGACCTTGGCATGGAATTGTTGGAAGAATGCCAACCACAGGCTCTTTTTCACATTACTGGAGGAGGATTTGGGAACTTATCACGCCTTGGGACAAATATCGGCTATGACATTGACACACTTCCGCCCCCACTTCCGATCTTCGAACTAATATCCCAACTAGGACACGTTTCTCCCGAAGAGATGTATAGAACTTTTAACATGGGGGTCGGATTCTGTGCTGTAGTGCCAGAAGATCAAGTTGCAAAGTCTAAAAAAATTGGTGAGCAGTTAGGTATACCTGCCTATGTGTTGGGTAGAACAACCACGTCCAAAGAAAAATTAATTCAAATAAAAACGTCCGAAATAAATATTACTATCTCGTAGCAGCTTCACACGCAGCACTACAAAATTTCATGTTTGGCGAACCATCGAGCGACTCGGACGGGATTTCATGCTCACATCCTGTTGGGTTTTGGTCACTCATATAATTTTCACACCTTTTATAAGTAATACCATCAAGTACATCACGCGCTATTAATGCCCAACACCAACCAACTAAATTAATAGGACGAATTGAGGTGGAACGCTGAGGCCCTCTTCCTATACCTGTATATCGAAAAAGATTTTCATTAAGAATAGATTTTTCCCCAGGGATTGGCTCTTTTAGTCTTTTCTTCCCTTTCTCCGTCTGCGCATCGCTCGCGGCATCTCCAATGATTTTCCATTGATCATACCAATCGTCCAAACGCTTTTCTTCAAATAAATCACTGTGCACATTTGCCGTAAAAAAATCACCGTACTTCTCGGTAAATTCGCGAATAACTTGATCAAAAGCCTTTGAAGCTTTTGCTATTTCAGCGAGCGGAACATTGGTAACTTTAAATGCATTATTTTCTGCAACTTTTCGCGCTACCCATCTGTGCATATCAAGTTGATAAAAGCCTGATTCCACCGCCTGAGCCTCATGGTTACTTTCGTTCTCGTCTTTAAAAACTACGGCCACTCGTTGAAATCTACCCGTTGTTTGTAATTGTGGCTTGTCAGGCTGGACCACACGATTCCGAAGATAATCAAGCCTCGAGTTATAGAATACGTAACCTCCTGTGGTCCACGAAGCAAAATAACCTTCCGGGGGAACATACTCATATTTAAGAATATTAATTGAAGACATGTGGTCATTGTAGCGTGCAAATACAACTTCAGAAACTGGTTTTTTGAGTTACTTACCTTATCTCGTTCGTGGCCGACTTACACTCCATCGCCGAAACCTCTCTTCTCCTGGTACCCTGCCTAAATTTTTTCCCATCTGTTTACGCATTTCCTGAAATTGCTCCCGTGTTCGCCCGCCAATTTGGCTTTCATGACACATAATTGCGTCCAAGTGCTTCTCTGTATATGCACTTGTATCCACAAAAAAATCAGGCTCATCAGTACCCGCCAAAAGAATCTCATTTACTTCATGAGGATCTAATCCATCAGCTTCGTGTTCAGGATAAAAAAGTCTATCCCTAACAAGTGGATATACGGCATCAGCCACGACAACTCCACAATTCCGGTGATCTCTATGGTTAAACCCTTTTCTAAAAGCATCCCAGGTAATGACAACATCTGGTTTGTGGGTTCGCAAAAGGCGTACGATTTGACCTCTCACTTCTGAGGCCTCCACAGTATGCCCGTCAGGATAACCAAGGAAAATACACTCTTTAACGCCTAATACACGACACGCTGCCCGCTGTTCTTCTTCACGAATAGCAGCAAGTTTTTCGGAATACATCTCCTTATCATGCGTGCCCTTATCTCCGCTAGTGATCAGAACATAAACAACTTCCCATCCTTCAGAACACCACCTGGCTATTGTTCCTCCGCAAACAAATTCCGCATCATCCGGATGAGCCATAATCACCATAGCCCTTCCGGGACCACCTCCCTCGATTAATTCCTCTGATTGCAAGGGGGGTGACGAACTTCTTAATGTTTTAAATTTATCTATTAAACTCATGTTCACTCACTTTAATTTTACCCACTTGTTGAGAATAAAGCTCCTCTACTCTTTGACCTATGTTTTCCCAAGCAAAAATCTCAACAGAACGACGAGCTGCTTTTCCAAAATTTTCACGAAGTTCA
This sequence comes from Tepidiformaceae bacterium, assembly GCA_045562595.1. GTDB lineage: Bacteria > Chloroflexota > Dehalococcoidia > Tepidiformales > Tepidiformaceae > JAKUNN01. Next base: position 2,747 of record JBJKVN010000028.1, on the reverse strand, counting down.
GAATTGCGCATTAACACCTCTATCTTTTCCGCAAATGGCTCGGGACATCTCCATGGTATGAGATATCCATCCACGCCATCCGTAACGATAGAGACTAAACCTCCTACACGAGAAGCAATAACAGGACGCCCTGAAGCCATAGCTTCAACCGCAACCAATCCAAAGCTTTCATAATAAGAAGGGATCACAACAGCGTCAGAGGCACCGTAATAAAGAGGTAATTCCTCTCTGCTTACCGCATCCCTGAAAAATACAACTTCCTCCAACCCTGCACTCTTAACCTCTTCCTTTAATTCTGGCCTTAAACGGTCTGCATCCGCGCCTCCTCCAACAATCAAAACAACAAAATCCTTTTCTTCAATTTCGGCAGCAGCCCCTATTAAAATATCAACTCCTTTAAGCTCTTCAAGTCTCCCAATCCAAAGGATCACTGGTTTATTAGGTTGAAGACCTAACTCACGTCGACAAGCTTGTGCGTTTAGGGGCATAAAATGTTTTATATCTACTCCGCAGGGGATCACACTAACTTTTTCTTCAGGTACCCCATAATAACGTTGCAACAAGCCTCTTTCATGGCTTGAGGCAACAACAATTGCATCCGCCTTACTTGACTGCAACCTTTCCATTTTAATACGTTTTTCCGGCTCCTCTTCGCTGGCCCGTGCACGATTTTTTGCTTCGCCCAGAGTATGAAACATAACCACGTGCGGTACCTTTAAAGTTTGTGCTAATAACATTCCTGCCTGTGCGCCTTGCCAATAATGGCTATGCACAACATCATATGATTCTTTTGACGATTGAAACTCTTGCTTCGCGAAGCGAATCAGCTGATCTGCAAAAGCCGGGACATAAGGAATTGCTAATTCTTTTTCTATCGGTTCCGAAGGGCCTGCCTCAACTTGAACCAAGCGGATATTTTTAGAAATCTCCGTAATGGTTGGGCCTGCATCGCTTCTTCGTGTAAATATATCGACTTCATGTCCTAATGCTGCAAGCTGACGCGAAAGTTCTTGAATATAAACATTCATTCCTCCTGAGTGTCTATGGCCAGGAGGGTCCAACGGGTTCGTATGATAAGAGACTTGGGCAATTCGCATTTTTTTGTTCCTTAAGACCCGCTACAAACGACCGCCCTGGACTAAAGCTAAAAACTCCGAACGCGTAACATCAGACTTTTTAAATTGTCCACGCATTCCACTAGTAACCATACGACTTCCCGGCTTACGAACGCCTCTCATTGTCATACACAAATGTTCCGCTTCAATGACCACCGCAACTCCATCTGGTTTTATTGATTTCATGATGGTCTCTGCAACCTGACTAGTGAGACGCTCCTGCAATTGCGGTCTTCGAGCAAAACCCTCTACAACACGAGCTAATTTACTTATACCTACCACCCGTCCATCGGGTATATAACCAACATGGGCCTCTCCATGAAATGGAAGAAAGTGATGTTCACACATACTGTAAAAGGGGATATTTCTCAGAATAACCATTTCATCATGGGCTACTTCAAAATCTACATTTAGATATTTCGCGGGGTCGAGACTCAACCCTTCGAATATTTCACCATACATCTCAGAAATCCGCCTCGGTGTATCAACCAAACCATCACGATTAGGGTCTTCTCCAATGGCTAAAAGCAACTTCGTAACTGCGTCTTTAATTTCCTGTTCATTCATTTTTTAGGCTCTCAAATTACAAAAAGATTCTCACGCGTCTAACCATAATACATCGCCGTGAAGATTCTCATCGTGCTCTTTATTTTTAAAAATAGAGTACTCAGCTTTGCTCACGCCTATAGTTGTATTTTCTCCATGGCCTGGCCAGACTGTCGTTTCCTCTGGCAATGTATACAGCTTTGTAGTGATAGATCTTATTTCCTGTTTTAAATCTTTATTTGTACGTGAATGACCAGGGCCTCCAGGGAAAAGAGTGTCCCCGACAAATGCGTGTTCACCCCAAATAAAAGCTGTGCTTGCTGGCGTATGTCCGGGAATGCCTAATACCGTAAACTTCAAAGACCCCACTTCCACCAAATCACCATCTTTTACTTCCCTATCTAGTGCCCCTTTTGGAATCCAGGGTTCCGCTGGGTCTGCAACTAGCTGGCACCCATATCTCATCTTAAGTGGATTAATCGACGCAACATGATCTGGGTGTGAATGAGTAAGCAAAATATAGCTGGGCTCGATTCCGACAGCTTCCACCACCGCATAGCTTTGCTCAACTTCATCTGGAGCATCTATAAATGCAGCAACCTCGTTAACATTATCCACAACTAAATAAATATTATTTCCGAAACCTGCGGGGCCCGCTTTGTGAATTGTGATATTCCCATCTGTAACTGTTTCCATCTCGTTCTCCTGTTTAAATTAGCCTAGAAGATTCTAAATAATTAATTTATTTCCCCGAAAGCAAGTCAATAACCATACCACTTTGAGCGCGCGGTCCAGAAATAGTAAGCCTATCCCCTACTCGAAGTATTGTTTCCCCTGAAGCAACCAATACGTGCCCCCCTCTTTCTATAGTGAGAATTCTAATTCCTGGTGGCAAATTTGCCTCAGCCAATTTCCTTCCTTCAAGTGTAGAAAGAAAACCAATTTCTGCTTCAAAAGTGTTCTCCGTATCAGAGAGAGGGGCAAACGGTCGCACATGTTGATCTGCAGCTTCTTGATAAAAGGCAACCAAAGCAGCTCCATCAATTGCGCCAATTATATCGTCTCCATTTTCAGTGAGGACTGGCA
>JBJKVN010000027.1:0-18045 GCA_045562595.1 Tepidiformaceae bacterium | reverse complement strand
TCATCTGGAACTCGAACCTCAATTTTCATAACAGGCTCCAAAAGGTAAGGAGATGCCTTACGGATAGCTTCACGTAGAGCAATCGAACCAGCAGCCTTAAAAGCCAACTCAGATGAGTCAACTGGATGATAATCACCGTCCACAAGGGCAACCTTAACTCCAAGAACTGGATACCCGGCCAATGGGCCAGAATCAAGTGCTTCCTGAATACCTTGCCTTACAGCAGGGACATATTCTCGTGGAATGGAGCCACCAACCAATCGATTATCAAACTCATATGCTTCACCCTCTAATGGCTCTATTTCAATGTTTACAACACCAAACTGACCCCTACCACCAGACTGCCGCACAAAGCGACCTTCCGCAGCTGAGGCAGCACCTATGGCCTCTCGATATGAAACTTCGGGGCGACCAACACTCGCCTCCACACGATGCTCTTGCAACATACGGTCAACGATCACTTCAAGATGGAGCTCACCCATTCCAGAAATAATTGTTTGCCCCGTTTCCTCATCAAAACGCCACCGGAATGTAGGATCTTCCTCGCTCATTTTTGATAGAGTAGTTCCCATGCGATCTTGATCTTCTTTGGAAGCGGGTTCTAAGGAAACACTCATAACCGGCTCTGGAAAGGTAATGCTTTCCAGTAGCACAGGGGCATCTGAAGCACAAAGGGTATCCCCAGTCGAAGTCTTTTTTAAACCTATCGCAGCACCAATTCCACCGGCATAAATAGCATCAACTTCCTCCCGTTCGTTAGCATGCATACGAAGTAGACGACCAACTCGTTCACGTTCACCAGTCGCAGTATTAAGAATCGTCTCACCAGCTTTTAATACTCCTCTATAAACACGTACATACGCGAGCCGTCCTACATAAGGATCTGAAACAATTTTAAAAGCAAGCCCACTCAACGGTGCATCATCTGTGGGTTTCAATTCTTCTTCTTCTTCGCTATCAACAATATTAGCTATAACTGGGGGAACATCGAGAGGGCTTGGTAGGAAACCAATAATTGCATCAAGCAAATTTTGAAGACCTTTATTACGAAGAGCCGAACCACAAAGAACCGGCGTGAGCAAATTATTCAACGTTGCTCTCCGGAGAGCTCCACGTAACTCATGTGAGTTAACTTCGTGTCCCTCTATATAACTAATCATGATTTGGTCATCAACTTCGCCAACTTTTTCTACAAGAGTATCCCTGGCAGATTCAGCATCAGCCAAGAGATCAGCGGGGATTTCTGAACGTACAGATTCCTCACCTTTATCACCCTCAAATAGCCACGCACTCATATCAGTCAGATCTATGACCCCTTTAAAATCTTGTTCTTCCCCTATAGGTAAATGAACAATAGCGGGACTCGCATCAAGGCGATCAACCATCATCTTGCAAGTGCGTTGAAGATCCGCACCAGCTCGATCCATTTTATTAACGAAACAAATTCTCGGGACAGAATACCTGTCTGCTTGCCGCCAAACAGTTTCAGACTGGGGCTCAACGCCCGCCACAGCATCAAAAACGACCACGCCACCATCTAATACCCTCAGGCTACGCTCCACTTCTGCAGTAAAGTCGACATGCCCCGGAGTATCAATGATATTAATGGTGTGACCGTCCCACGAAGCGGTTGTAGCTGCCGCTGTAATAGTGATCCCTCGATCACGCTCCTGCTGCATCCAATCCATGGTTGCAGTCCCCTCGTGAACTTCACCAATTTTATAAGTAATACCAGTGTAATAGAGGATCCGCTCAGTAACTGTGGTCTTTCCAGCATCAATATGGGCAATAATTCCTATATTGCGAACATGCTCCATTGTAACTTCTCTAGCCATTTAAAAATCCTTTGGTACCCCTACCACCGATAATGTGCGAACGCTCGATTGGCATCCGCCATTCTATGAGTGTCGTCACGACGTTTTATCGCCGCGCCAGTATTGTTAGAAGCGTCAATTAGTTCGTTGGCCAGCTTCTCAGCGGTATTTCTACCACTTCGCCCACGTGTTCCTTCTAAGATCCAACGCATTGCCAAAGCTATACGTCGCTCTGGACGAATTTCAACAGGAACTTGGTAAGTAGCACCACCGACACGCCGAGGCTTAACCTCAAGCATTGGCGTGGTATTACTAATCGCTTGGCGGAATGTATCGACCGGATCTTTTCCGGTACGCTCTTCAACTGCAGCAAAGGCTTTATACACAATCCCCTCAGCTACACTTTTCTTGCCTTTTCTCATTACTTTGTTGATCAATATCTGAACCTGAACATCATTAAACCGAGGATCAGGTCGGAGTTGTCGGCGTACGGGTCTATTTCGGCGTGCCATATATTCCTCTACGTACCTCTCCGAGTGCCGTACTTACTACGACTACGTTTTCTATCTCCCACACCAGTAGCATCAGCTGCACCGCGTACAACGTGATACCGCACACCAGGAAGATCTCTAACTCTTCCACCACGAATTAAAACAATTGAATGCTCTTGCAAACTATGCCCTTCACCAGGAATATATGCGGATACCTCCATCCCATTTGTAAGACGGACACGGGCAACCTTTCGAAGAGCCGAGTTAGGCTTTTTAGGACTTTGTGTACGTACTTGCGTGCAGACGCCACGCTTCTGCGGCGCTCCCCTTCCTTTAGCACGACTAAGCTGGTTACGCTCAGTATTGTAGTTAAAGAGTAACGCAGGTGAAGAAGACTTTTTCGAACGTGTCTTCCGTCCTTTTCGAACCAATTGATTTATCGTCGGCACAGCCGTACTCCTAACTATTTGCAGTGGCACTAGCAACCAAGGTTACAAAGACACAGAAACAGGTCGCGAAGCCAGTTTCATGAACAGCACTCTTCTCCAATACATCGAGCAGAGCCGTCTTCAGTCCTGAACAATACGACCTTAAACAGGCCTAGACCAAAAAGCCAACAGGCGCCAAGGATTTAGAATATCAGAGCACCCGCAAGGAGCAAACTAAAAAATTGACTTTTTATATCTGATTAACCAGATATAACAGAAAAAAATCTACCTCCGTAACTCATATCCTTCATGTCTATATTATTGTTAACACGCATAAGCATATTGCTAATTAGTACAAATTCTGCGAGGATACCTTCATGGTTGATAGAGCACAGGGGACGTTATGACGCTCCCGGAATCACCTTCAGAAGAAACAACCGCAGTTTGTCCTTTTGTGGGATTAGCGGACGACCGTGATTCGCATGCTAATTATTCAACTGCAGCCCACCGTTGTTACCGACTTCCTGAACCAACGCGTATTGCCGCACATTATCAAGAAAGCTATTGTTTGACAGTTCAACATCCTTCTTGCGCGGTTTTCCAAGGTGAAGGAGTGGAGGCAACTGCACCTCAAGATGAGCCCACTGAAGAATCTGGGGAAACAGAAACCGAAACAACCGAAGAAGAGGTCGCAGTTCAAGCAGACTTTGAATCTTCATACACCGAAGAATCACCTTCTACTGAAGAGGAAACCTACGAAGAACCGGAGCCAACCGGGTCTGGTGCATTCGGTGGTGGCGGTGACATCTTCCGGAATCTGCGCTTTCCCAAAGGACAACGTAATACCACTCCTACTGCAGCAGTAGCCTTAGGTGCTCTTGCTGTCGTTATAATTCTTCTCGCCGTATTGGTTACCCGATTACTTACCGATGATGATGCTGCAGCAATAATTCCAGCAGAAATCGTATCCACACAGGAAGCAAGTACACCTGAGCCAACGCCTGAGCCAACACCTGAGCCAACACCTGAGCCAACGCCTGAGCCAACGCCTGAGCCAACGCCTGAGCCAACGCCTGAGCCAACTGTTGCTCCTGCCGTAAACGAATATGAAGTTAAAGCAGGTGACACATGCTTACAAATAGCCATAGACAACGGCGTGAATTTAACCCCACTGCTAGATGCTAATGGCCTCACCGAAGAGGATTGTGCGACAATTCAGATTGGACAAATTTTAATTATTCCTGAACCTGAGACTGAGACTGCTGAGACTGAATAGGCAAAGTAACCGCAGGAAAGTTTTTTGCAACTCTTTCAAACGAAGTAAAAGATGAGAGCTTCGGCATTGCAATGTCTTTGTGGTGTTCAGTCACCCATTGGAAACGAACTACCCAATGAGATTGGGTAGATTGCCATCCAGATTGCCGTTCTTTAACCCATTTCCAATCCGCCCAGCACAGCAAAGCCATATCCAAATCGCGATCAGCCAAATGACGTATAGCTTCTAGCGCAAAGTTATCACGCCGCTTTACCGATTCAACCTTATCCGAAATAACAAGAATTTTCGCAAGTAGAGACATCTCAGAATAACCTGAAGTATGTTCCCTAATGGCAACTAACACCTCGTCATCTTTTACACCAACCGCTGTAGATAGCAGGTTAGCCGCGAGCGGACCATGTAACAAAATTGGATATTCCCGAAATTCATCTTGAATTTTCAACCCGGCCTCTTCAGCAAAACGAATCTGTTCTTCAGGCGCTACCGCTCGAAAAAGATCATGTCCAATCACAGCCAATTCAATACGTTCCTTACTAACATCCCAGACCTTAGCAAGACTGAAAGCTTCTTCTAGAACACGCTCCACATGTGCTTGCAAACCTTGTGGTCTTTCACTGAGCAACTCACGCACAGCAGCAATTTGCCGATTAATTTCCCGCGCGCCCATTAAGCCTCCGGTCCGAGTTTTTTGCCTGCTATTAAATGCATATGTAAGTGAGAGATTGTCATACCTGCTGCATCACCAACATTAAAGCTAAGGCGGTAGCCTTCCTCAGATACATCTTCGGTAATTGCAACTTCCTTTGCTAAATCAAACATTGCACCCAAAATTTTATGATGTGTTGTTGAAATTTCACGTGCATCGGCAATATGCTCACGTGGAATAATTAAAACATGTACTGGGGCACGTGGATTAATATCTCTAATAGCGAAAGCTAAATCGTTTTCACTCAAAAAATTAACCGGGACCTGCTGCGCTAACATATCGCAAAAAAGACAATCTTTACCTGGCATGCCAAGATTGTAACGGGAAAAACTGACTTAATAGAATAATGAATAAAAAATGGCTGATTATTGGGGTCACAATACTTTTCGGCCTGCCAGGAATTGTTTTACGCATTGCAAGCGTTCATGCAGATCCACTTTTGTTAGCGCTAGCCTTTGGCGTTTCTATTCTTGCTGCCGCATTTCTACTTGGCTGGTCCCTTGAAACTGCGGAATTAGATATCTCACAAGGACTTGCTGTAGCACTAATCGCATTAATTGCAGTGCTTCCAGAATATGCAGTGGATGCTGTACTTGCTTTCAAAACAGGCGCTGAACCTCTAGGTAAAGAGGCTACTGAAGGACTTGCAATCGCCAATATGACCGGAGCAAATCGTCTTTTAATTGGACTCGCTTGGCCTCTAGTTTTCTTGGTGTTTGCATTAAAAACACGAAGTTGGAAATTGATCGTGTCGCGGGAACGCTCTTTAGAACTAGTTTTTCTTGCAATCGCAACAATCTATGTGCTTTTTCTGCCGCTACGTTCTTCTGTAACACTTGTCGACACGATCGTATTGGTTTCACTTTTCACCATGTACATTTTGCTCACAATACGGGCATCCAACGAAGAAGAGCACGAACTAGTTGGACCAGCAGAAGTTATGGGGAAATTAACCACACTGCCCAGGCGAATCACCGTGTTAGTAATTATGGCATTCAGTGCTCTTGTTATCTTTGCATCTGCAGAACCATTTGCTGAAGGACTAGTAGAAACAGGAGAAAAATTGGGAGTTTCTGAATTTCTACTCATACAATGGATCGCCCCTCTGGCTTCGGAAGCACCAGAGGTTATTCTAGCAATCATGCTAACCCTGAGGGGACGTGCCAGTGTTGGTATGGGTGCACTCATTTCTTCCAAAGTAAATCAATGGACCTTACTCATAGGAACCCTACCTATAGCTTGGGCAGTAGGCTCAGGAAATTGGTCTTTTTTAAGCGGCTTACCGCTGGATGGAAGGCAACAACAAGAAATCTTTTTGACTGCAGCACAATCAGCGTTTGCAGTTGCAGTATTTCTAAATCTCAGACTTGAAAGAATGGAAGCCTTGGCACTATTTCTCTTTTTTGGAATACAACTTTTTATCCCATATGCCGAAGTTCGCATTGGATTTGGAATTGGCTACTTAGTGTTGTGTGCCCTTCTAGCAATAAAACACAGGGAAGATATCCCTAAATTGTTTCAAAATGCCTGGGCAACCATTAAAGGCGTAAGTAGCCCAAAAATAACTTAAACACAGACAAAACCCAAGGTTAAATACAAATACCTTTTTATCATCAGTTGAATTAATCGCTCTTTAAAATTGCGAATTCTAGTGCATCAGCAAGTGCTAACCACGAAGCCTCAATAATATCGGTACTCGCCCCAACTGTAGTCCAATACCGTTCACCATCCGTACTTTCAATCAAAACACGGACAGAAGCTGCAGTAGCATCATGCCCGTCTAAGATGCGTACTTTGTAATCTGCAAGAGTAGCCTTATCAAGGCTAGCCCATATGCTAACGAGTGCTTTACGCGCAGCAATATCGAGAGCATTAATGGGCCCATTACCTTCGGCTGCAGTATGTAAAATTTCATCACCCACACGAACTTTCAGCATTGCTTCAGCAATCATATCCCTACTCTGATCTGAGCCATCCTCATGCCTATGACGTTCTACAATTACAAAATCATCCAGCTCAAACGGTGCAGCGTACCCAGGTATGTTACGCCTTACAAGCAATTCAAAACTTGCCTCAGCTCCTTCATACTGAAACCCTTCACTCTCCTTTTGTTTTACAACTTCAAGAAGATTCCGAATTTCCTGATCGGTAAAAGGGTATTCGACATCCAGCTCAGCAAGCTTCGTCTTAAGATTTCGTTGTCCCGATAATTCACTCACAAGCACACGTGCACCATTCCCTACCAGCTCAGGATCGATATGCTGATATGATTGGGGGTCTTTTGCTAGTGCTGCTACGTGGTAACCAGCTTTATGTGCAAAAGCACTCATTCCAACATACGGTGCTTGTGGATCCGGAGACAAATTAGCCAATTCACTCACAAAATGCGAAATTTCAGACAACCGAGCAAGCTGCTCATCTTCAACTACATCTAGACCCATTTTTAACTTTAAGTTCGCAATTATTGTAAGTAAGTCCGTATTGCCACATCGTTCGCCATAACCGTTAATACAACCTTGGATCTGCCAAACACCTTGCTCTACTGCGGCCATAGAGTTGGCTACTGCCAAACCAGCATCATCATGACAGTGGATACCAAGGCGAATGTCTGGGACCTTTTCTTGGACTGCCTGTAAAGCTTTCAGCAACTGTTGTTGCGTAATACCACCATTCGTATCGCAAAGCGCCAGAGTACTGGCACCAGCCCGAACTGCAGTGGCAAGACACTGCAAGGAATAATCTGGATCAATTTTAAACCCATCGAAAAAATGCTCAGCATCAAAAACTACACTTTTACCCTTGCCGACAAAATAGCGAACAGTATCGCTGATCATAGAAAGGTTTTCCTCATCTGAAGTCTCTAAAATATGCTGTACCTGATATTGGCTAGCCTTACCAACTATGGTGATCCCAGGTGTTTCAGCCCGTACCAAACTTTGAATATTTGGATCATCATCACAGGACAGTCCTGGACGTCTAGTACCACCAAATGCAGCAACCTGTGCTTGTTTTAAATCAATTTCCTTCAAGCGTTCAAAATAAGCTGCATCCTTAGGATTAGAACCAGGAAATCCTCCTTCAATCCATTCGATACCAAGCTCATCAAGTTTCTTCGTAATGCTAATTTTATCTTCGACAGAAAATGAGATGCCCTCCATCTGAGAGCCATCCCGGAGGGTAGTATCATAGATCTGCACGCGGTCGGTAGACATTCTTAAACCTTTAAATTTACAAAGTTGAGTTTTTAATATTGTTCGGTGGTCTAAAGAACATCAATTGACCCTCCGCAGTGATTCTGCGGAGAAATTATCGATCCTCTTCTGAGATTAAAACGTTTAATAGCCACATAACGATGGTATCACGACCATTACGTTTAATGAAGACAGTGGTACGAATATAGAAATATCGTTATCTTCAAGGAACACTCAAAGGAGAAAACAATGTCCACAGTTTTAATCCGCCTAAAAATTAAAGACGGCATGGAAAAGCGTTACGAGGAAATTCAAAAAGCACTATATGAGCAAACCCACCGATTGGAAAAAGGTGTTCTTCGGTACGAAGCGTGGAGATGCCAAGAACCAGGTGTTTATTATTGTCTATTGGCCTTTGCCGATTACAACACATTCTTAATAGGCCACCAGATCAGTGATCATCATGAGGAAGCTACACCCCCGCTAATGGAGGTAATTGAAGATGAACAATTGGAATGGGTTGACCCGGTACAAGGTGCATCTCCATTGCCCCCAACAAACCCACAAGAACTTCCCGAGGATGCTCCAGACATCGCAAAAACATATGATGAAATACTGCGAATAGTAGCGCCAAATTGGTGGAATGAATTACGTTAATAAATGGAAATGGTAAGAAAGCAAGAGACCGCTATAATTAAACTATCCATTCCAGGAATAGAGGTGTAAATGTCGCAAGTACTATCAGAGCTCGCGATTTTCTCGGGGCGTACGCATCCTCAGTTTACTGAAGGTGTCTGTTCAAGTCTCGATTTAAAAGTTGGCGAAGTAGATGTATTTGAATTTTCAAACGAAAATATTTTTGTTCAATACAAAGAAAATATCCGTAGTCGTGATGTTTTCTTAATTCAACCTTTTTGTAGCCCTGTTAACACTTCCTTAATGGAAATGCTCGTCATGATTGATGCAGCACGCCGTGCATCAGCAGGAAGGATCACGGCTGTGATTCCGTATTTTGGCTATGGCAGGAGTGATAAGAAAGATCAGCCACGAGTACCAATAACTGCCCGTTTAGTCGCTAATCTTCTAGAAACAGCAGGTGCTGATCGCATACTTACAATGAATTTACATGCTGGCCAAATTCAGGGATTTTTTAATATCCCAGTTGATGAATTAACAGCGCTTGACCCCATCTCACGTTATTTACAGCAACAAAACCAAGCTGAATATACAGTCGTTGCAACAGACGCAGGGGATGAAAAAAGAGCAAGAGATATGGCAGTTCGACTCTCCTCACCTTTAGCTATTATCGACAAGCGACGAATTGGCAACTCTGGCGAAACTGAAGCGTTAAATGTCTTGGGTGAAGTCAGTGGTCGCAATGTCTTTATCTTAGACGACGAAATAGATACTGCCGGAACAATGGTGGAAGCGGTACGAATTCTAAGGCAGAACGATGCCAAAGATGTCATTATTGGGGGCTATCACGCGATATTGAGCGGCCCAGCAGTGCCACGATTAAAAGATGCAGCAGTAAAAGAAATTCTTGTAACAGACTCTGTCCCTATACCGGAAGAAAAACGTCTGGACAACATGAATACCATCTCTATTGCCCCCCTGTTTGCACAAGCAATTGAACGCATCCATACTGGCCAAAGTGTAGGGTCCCTATTTAACGGAACAGATGACCCTCAGAATTAATCATCCTCGAGTTCATTTGAATGTGTGTCGCTTTGACCGGTGATTGCTTGACTCAACTTACGTAGTTCTTGTTCAAAACGGATCGAACGAGGAGCAATACCTGCAATAAAAATCTGACTGCCAGTAAAAGAAACCCACAAGCGTCGACGCGGAATATAAAAAGTGATACCCAAGCCCAAAAGGCCTAGGACAATTGCAATCCATATGAAGGTATCACCAGGATCACGACGTACATCAATGCCTGAACCGTCAACACGTTCAAGGAAAGTAAATGAGAAACCATCTTCAGAAGACCAAGTTTTGTCTACCGGTAACACAAGACCCTCCCCATCCGAACGAAGACCAATGACATACAAATAATCAGAACCCCACCGATCCTTCATTAATTGCACAGTAACTTTTTCATTACTTACACCAGGCATATCTAAAACGTTTATTGCAGGAACAAGCAAAGGGTTTTTAAATGTGACTTCGTATAGATTTGAGCTCAAAGACTCACCGACAAAAAGCTCAGTCGCACTAAGATCAGGGCCTGTTATCGTAACCTTCATATTCTCAGCAGAATTATTTTCACTTGGTAACCGCCAAGAAATGGTATAACTGCCATTTCGTAAATTTAATTCCGCCAAGGCAGTCATTCCTGCAGCACTCTCAATAGTTGCCATTTGAGGAACAGCTTCATCAAAAAGAACTTGTCCATCTCGTGCTATAACAGAAATAACTGGGACTAATGCCACTTGATTTTCAAAATCTAAAACATCTTCAAAGAGGAGTTTTCCGCCAGGATCAGCGATGGAAAACAGGGCAAGGTCATCAAAAAATGCAGCTTGATGGAAGCGATATCCGTACGCATCACAAGGATCATTTACCGTAGCTTCACAAAAAATATTTTCATCACCGCGACGGACCATAAATTTACTTCGAAAATCTATGATGTGACCATCACTATCAACACCCTTAACTGCATCTATCATTTCGACAAAAATTTGCCCTGGGCCAGGATCACGAAAAAGTGGGACAGCAGATCTTTTTTCGGCAAGTGAAAGAGTTCGTGAATCTCCAGCTAAAGCAGTTAAAAGCCCTCCTAACAACAGCATTAGTAGTGCTAAATGGGATACAAATGTTCCATATTGAGCCCAAGAAAAACGTTGCGCAAACAAATATTTCGCGCCCGGTATATCAGTAGTACCTTCCACTTGTTCAACCGTATATCGTAATCGTTTTAACTTGTCCTCTACCACATCAATTTCACCTGTATAAGAAAAATTAGTTCGATGACTAGCTTTCTCAAAGTATGAATTGGGGACAATTTTTTGTGGTCTATGAATACTTCGCCAAACAGGCATGAATCTACTAACTGTACAAACTGTTACAGAAACGACGACAACGAACCAAAGAGAAATAAACCAAGCACTATGAAACACATCAAATAGTGCAAGTGCATTCAAAAATTCAAACCAAACACCAAAATCGAGATGTTTTAATTCTAGCCAAGCAGCACGGGCAACTGTATTTTCACGAGCTTCTGCAGGGATTTGTGGAATTAAAACACCCAATAATCCAGAAAAAACAGCAGCGAATACGAGTGCAAGTGCGAATTTTACATTCGTTAAAAGCATCCAAAGGGCCCGCAGTGGATCGCTTATTAAAACACTTTGTAAAGTGGAAAAAGTATTCATAGCAGATACGTCAGTATTAGATGTTCATACTGTTCCTCTGAAAGAGCTCCCCAATAGATTTCACGAATTACGCCCTTTTGATCAATTAACAAACTAACAGGCAGACCAGTAGAGATAGCATAAGTACTAGAAACTTGACCACGAAAATCAAGTAGTAAGGGGTAAGAAACCGAAAATTGAGACTTGAAAGCTATAACAATTTCCGATACCTCTTGCTGGTTAATACCCAAAACTGTTAACACCTCAGGAAAACGTTCACTTAATTCAGACAAGTCACGAACTTCCGCACGACAAGGTCCACACCAAGAAGCCCAGAAATTAAGTAGCACATACTGACCTCGTAAATCACTAAGCTTAATGACTTCGCCACGTGTATTGGGGAGCCTAAAGTTGGGTGCTAAACGGCCCAGAGAAGCCACAGCAGGCTGACTTTCGGAATCAAAATCACCTTCTTGCTCTATAACTCCAAAATCATCGGCTTGTATATTGTTACTTCCACCCTCTGTCCGTAATTCAAAAAACCAGAAAACAAATCCAACAATTAGAATTACAACAATCGCGACCCCCAAAGTTGTAAAAGGGCCAGAATACTCGCGCCGTCGCTGAGGTTGTTCGTCTGGAAGATTTGCCATCAAGTTAACAGTAGCTACTTCACAACACACACACCACCAAGTCGTGAAAGTTCAACCTCTCACAAGCGCAACATAGGTTCTACAATTGACCAAACCTCTTCTGCAACTTCTATAGGAGGCTTTGTTGCGTCGATTCTTCTCCATTTTTTTTCTGATGAATTAGACATCAAGTCCTGGTAGCCAGAATAAACACGTCGATGAAATTCTTCTTTTTCAGAGCCAGTCACAATCGGATCATTTTCACCAGCCTTCCTAGCAAGACCATCACTAACAGGAACGTCACAAAAAATAATCAGATTTGGCTCAAGATCTTCTCGTATTACAGAATCAATCTTTTTCAGTAGTTTAAGATCAAGGTTTCTTCCATATCCTTGGTACGCAAAAGTACTGGGACTAAAACGATCACAGAGAACCACATCACCCCGCTTTAGAGCTGGACGAATGACCTTTTCAATTAAATCTGCACGAGCTGTTAAAAAAGCTAAGGCTTCCCCCCAAGGCGTAAGTGGAGTTTTTAAAATCTCTCTCAGTGTTTCAGCAACAGGAGTACCACCTGGTTCACGTATTACAACAAATGAACGGCCTGAATTCTCCAAGCGTTTACCAATTGCTTCTGTGAGTGTGGATTTACCAGCACCTTCACCGCCTTCAAAAACTATGAAAAAACCTTCATTAGACACTGCTATACCAAAAAATCCTATCTTTGTTGCGGTCGAATACGTACTCGACGTTCTGGTTCATCGCCATAGCTTTCGCTAGCAAGGTTGAAACGACCAGCTAATTCGTGTTGTACTCTCCGGATGTAAGAATTTGCAGGGGGCATTTCTACCGGATTCCCCTCACGTTGTACTTGCGCAATTGCATCTTCAGTCTCTCGATACGCAACCGTAACAGGATCATCAATAACAGACCGTTCATTAAAATGCAGAAGGGTCTGCTCGATCTGAAACTGAGTATTACTTTTCATGACATATATTGGCAATGCCCTATTTTCAGCCTCACGAATCAAGGCGGGCTTTTTTCGATACGAATGACGTAATGTAATTACAGCATCCGCATCCTCAATTGTATCTACTATCTCTACCGCAGCAGAAGTTCGCTGGATAGCCTGTCTCAAACGGCTCCGTGAAATACTGAATGGTAAAACGCGAGCGCGCCTCGAACTAGTTGCAATCTGCGATTCAAAACCATCTTTTTGAGCACGGCTAGGAAACATTACGTTATCAGACGAATAACTTGTGTCGTCCTCTCCAATCTCTTCCAAAATCTCAACCTCTCCTTTTTGGGTAAGTTCACGTACTTCCGGTGCAGCAATAAAACCACGTAACTTTGAATCAACAGTCGTCGCAACATCTTTATGGAGGGCCACTTTATGCCAAGATTGAATTTCGACGACGCCATCGAAAGTGGGCGGGGCCTTACGCTCTAAAATAGATTTTTGTGTGCCTCTACGTCGCGCTTCTTCATCACCCAGTGTCACTGATTGAATACCGCCGATTAAATCTGCTAATGTCGGATTTGCCATCAAATTTTCTAAAGTATTGCCGTGAGCTGTTCCAACGAGCTGAACTCCGCGTTCCGCAATAGTACGAGCTGCTGCTGCATCAAGCTCATTACCTATTTCATCAATCACGATAACCTCCGGCATATGATTCTCTACTGCCTCTATCATCACAGCATGTTGCATCGCTGGCGTGGCAACCTGCATTCGGCGAGCTGCGCCAATAGCCGGATGGGGAATATCGCCGTCACCTCCAATTTCATTTGAAGTATCTACTATGACAACTCTTTTTTTTGCATCATCGGCCAAAACACGTGCAACTTCACGCAGCATTGTTGTTTTTCCAACTCCCGGACGGCCAAGAAAGAGCAAACTCTTACCACTTAAAACTAAATCTTCCACAATTCGAATTGTCCCATAGACTGCTCGACCAACACGACAAGTCAATCCGGTTATATTGCCGCGTCTGTTACGAATGGCAGAAATACGGTGAAGCGTTCTCTCGATCCCAGCACGGTTATCATCACCAAACGCACCAATCCGATCCGTAACATGCCGCAAATCAAATTCAGTAACTTCTGTACGACTGAGCACAACTTGCCTATTTGGGTACCGTGCTTCTGGCAATCTACCAAGATCCATTACAACTTCAAGAAGATCGTTCTGGTCATTGCTAAGATGCAAAGATTCCGAAAACCGTTCTGGCAAAGTTGTGAGCAATGCCTCAAGATCGTCGGTTATTATCCAATCAGGCAAAATGGAGAGATTTGATTGAGAATCACTTTCCTCCACTTCAAAACTAGCCATACAACACCCCAGTTGAATTAATATACTTCAAGCATACTTAAATTCAGGTTCGCCCATGATTGGGCGTGAATTGTAACATTTTGGCTCGGGAAATGCCGCAAATGTTTTGACAATTACGTTGACCTTGCAGCTTTCGTACATTTCTTAGACTGACAAACTTGAATACACCATTCACGCTGTGCTTTCGTGGGACTTTTAGCACAACCTATCATTCGTTCGTTGCTAGAAAACAGCATTATTAGGTGTCCTTGGCTATAGTTAACGATATCTTAACCAAAGAATTCCATACTCTCTCATGAATATAATTGAAAGAACAAAAACCGTTAGTGCTCGTACCCTGTCTATTGAAGGGGTGCTAAATGCTCGTGAATTAAATAATCTACACCCCAAAAAACAGGCTTCGAAATATCTTCGACCATCGCTGATCAGGTCTGCCGCACTTACAAAAATTACTGAAGAGGGTTTTCAAGCGTTACAGAAAAAAAATATCACAACAATCGTCGACTTACGAACAACAAGAGAGTACAGCAGTGCTCCAACCCCTGATTTTGTCCGGAACAAAATAGCCATTGTAGAAGCACCCGTATTTGACATCACAGACTCACCGATCACACAGTCTGAACAGCAAGGTTTTGCGGGATTTACTCTGACATACCGCAAATTCCTGACTGAAGGATCATCCACATTCCGGAAACTATTCGAAACAATAAGTGATAGTGATGGCGGAGTATTATTCCACTGCGCAGTTGGGAAAGATCGCACTGGGGTTGCAGCGGCATTACTCCTTGATTTAGCTGGTGTTGCTGACGATTTAATAATCGCAGACTACGCTGCCTCTGCAAATGAACTATCCCCTGTAATGGAAGCCCAAGTAACCAGGATGATTGAGCATGGTATTAAAAAGAAGGAAGCAGTTGCATTGATGCAAAGCCCACCAGACGTAATGGAATCAACACTTCATTGGATCCGCGAACAGTGGATATCCACGGAAGGTTATCTTCAATCCATTGGCCTTAGTGAAAAAAACTTAGCTAACGTTCGTGAAAAAATAAGTAACTAGACCAGCTAATCGATCATGCTCAGAAATAGATTATGTAACCTTACATCTGTTGTGAGCTCTGGATGAAAAACCGTTGCCAAGAGGTTGCGCTGTCTCGCAGCAACAATTTTTCCATCAGGAAGAGTGGCCAGTATTTCGACAGATGCATCGACATCGATAATCGCTGGAGCACGTATGAAAACAGCAGGAAATTCACCATCTGAAATGCCATCAATCGCAACCTGCGACTGGAAAGATTGAAGCTGACGGCCAAATGCATTTCTTTGAATCTGTATATCCATAGCTTGAATCCCCGGGCGATCAAGTTCATCAACATCGCGGGCAAGCAAAATTGCGCCAGCACAAGTACCCCAAACTGGACGACCGGAAGCACAAAAATCACGCAATGGTTCCAAAAAACCATACTGTAAAACCAGCCGTGCAATGGTCGTAGATTCTCCTCCCGGAATAATAAGTGCATCTAGATCGCACAAAGCGCTAGGAAGACGGATCTCGCAAGAAACCACACCGAGCATATTGAGCATCTCAATGTGCTCACGAAAATCCCCTTGTAGGGCAAGCACACCAACTACTGGCGCATTCTCACGCTTCATGTTTAGCCCAGTGATAGATGTATCGTTACGCGTAATTGCCACAGGATGTTATACCATTGTGAATAGAAAGAACCATACAATAGTTTAGCATTGCTTTAAACGTAGGCTCTTAACGTGCTCTAAAAAAAAATTAAAAGGATTAACATGCCAGGAAAACTTACTACACAAGAAGTTTTAGAATTTCTCGATAGCCGACCAGGTTGGATTACTTTCACGACAATAGGCAACGACGGATACCCGCACAGTATACCTATCGGGTACTTTCGAGACGGGCCAGATGTATTAATTGGCGGTATGGATAAAACACAAAAGATCCTCAATGTCGAAAGAAATTCAAAAGTGAGTTTATCTCTTGAAAGCGGCAGCACTATGCAAGATATCAAAGGTGTACTAATCCAAGGTGAAGGAGTAGTCGTCAGAGATCCAGAAGAAGTACTCGAATTGACTCGTACAGCGGCACGTTCTCGAGGAGCTCCTGAAGACCGTCTTCCAACAGAAGCAAGGCCCGGTGCAGCCTATGTACGTGTACAAATTATCAAAGTTATCTCTTGGGATTACTCGAGATAATCTTTTTTTGAAAACTCGTCAAATTCTTTAGGGAACCAACGGAAATCTTCTAAATTAACTTGACCTTTTCTAAAATTAACCTTCTCGTATTCGAGTATTTCACGTTGTAGATCAGCAGCTGTGACCGAAATTCTCTGAATACTAGTCTCTCCGTTTGCATTAAGTACTCTCCACCAAGGAACATCAGTACCGTCAGGCAAATTACGTAACGCATAGCCCACAGCTCTTGCTGATCTGGGAGCACCAAGAGCAAGAGCTACTTGTCCATAAGTGACTACGCAACCCTTAGGCACCTTCCCCACAAACTCATATACACGCGTATAAAAATTAGGAAGCTTATCCACGTGTATGGTAGGCACGTTCAAATTCGTACCAACCAGAACCAAGAACTTTTAAAGAACCATTGCCAGGCTCTCGACCGGGCCATGCGTCAGGATCACGTTGGTATTCATTTAGAACTCGTTCAGCTTCTTCCGAACTCTCAGCATCAACTTCATAGATGCAAATATATTCTGAAGGGCTAGGAATCCCAACATGCTTACCAGTCAACTTATAAACACTGCCACTCAAAAAATTAGGGCACAGAGCTGTGTCCTCAATATGATTACCTAGATACCATTCATCGAAATCTTTTTGCTGTTCCTCACTTTGAGGCTCAACCAAACCAACTAATATAAAACGCGCCATGACAAACTCCATTTTTGAAGAGAATAGCGTTTCAGAAAGCTGAAGTCATTGTGAATTCTAGGTTGAGTAATGTAACGTGTGCAGTGTCCTAAACTAGAAGTGGAGAATACTATGGGAACTCGTTTCCGATATTCAATTTGGGATGGAACACAAACAACCAGCGATATAGACGCCGAAGACCTCCTAGATTCCCTATCCGATGACTTACTGAATTTTGGAGATTTACAGCATGCGATGCGTAACCTCATGCAAAGGGGGGCTCGGGATCTCAACGGAGAGCAAGGACAAGGATTACGTGACCTATTGCAACAACTACGTCAACAGCGACGTGAACAGCTCGATCGCTTTGATCTCGGATCTATTTTCGACGATTTACAAGAGAAGTTGGATGAAATACTCAATCTAGAACACACAACTTTGGACAACAGACTAGAAGATGCTACTAAAGAATCCCAACCACAAGAAAGTAACAGCCAAAATCACGAAAATAAACAACCCGATGAAGCTGGATCAGAAAGTGAAGAACCAGAACAAAAGGGTTCAAAAGACCAACCACAAAATGCAGATGGTACTGAAAACTCGAGCGACCAACAAGAATTCAGCGAACTATTAAAAACAATCACAGAACGAAAGAAAGAACAGCTAAGCGATCTTCCAGAGGACACTGCTGGGCAGATTCAAGGTCTCCAAAATTATGAATTCATGGACAAGAATGCTGAACAAAAATTTAGAGAATTAGTTGATTCACTAAAGCAAGCAATGATGGATACTTTTTTTAAAGACTTGTCAAAGCAGATTTCAGATATGTCTCCTGAAGATATGGATCGTGCAAAAGAAATGGCTAGTGATCTGAATGAGATGCTGAAACAAAAAATGCAGGGCCAAGAACCAGATTTTGACAATTTCATGGATAAG
>JBJKVN010000026.1:0-18582 GCA_045562595.1 Tepidiformaceae bacterium | reverse complement strand
TTTTCGAACACTTGAATTATGCACTGCAGACCTAGATTTTAAAGTAAGTAAAAGTTTTGATATTGAAATGTGGGCTCCCGGCTCGGAAGAATGGCTTGAGGTAAGTTCAGTTTCTAATTGCCTTGATTTTCAATCTAGAAGGGCAAACATAAGATATAGAAAAACCGTGGATAAAAAGACCGAATTCCCACATACATTGAATGGTTCCGGATTAGGAGTCCCAAGAACATTAATAGCAATTATTGAAAATTATCAACAGCCGGACGGTTCGATCGCAGTACCAACAGTTCTACAAAAATATCTACATACTGAGATAATTACGTTCGAAAACGTCTAATCTGAGTCAGCAGTCGCTTCCTCTTTTTCCAATATACGATCTATCAACCCATATTTTTTTGCAGATTCGGCGTCTAACCAAAAATCTCTGTCCGTATCTTTTTCAATCTGCTTCATCGATTGTCCTGTTGTTTCAGTAAGAATATTTCGCAGAATGGATTGTAACCGAAGGGTTTCACGAGCTTGTATTTCAATATCTGATGCCTGACCTTCCGCCCCACCCATAACTTGGTGTAAATGAACAGTTGCATTTGGTAAAGCCATACGCTTCCCTTGAGTCCCACCTGTTAATAGCACTGTCCCCATAGAAGCTGCTAGCCCTATACATACAGTTGAAACATCAGGTTTGATTAATTTCATCGTGTCATAGATCGCAAGTCCAGCAGTAACACTGCCTCCAGGACTGTTGATGTACATCATGATGTCTTTCTCATCATCTTCTCTTGCCAAAAATAAAAGCTGGGCAATTATCACGTTTGCAACCATTGCATCAATAGGTGTGCCCAAAAATATAATTCGTTCTTTTAGAAGTAGTGAATAGATATCATAAGATCGTTCACGACGACCATCAGTCTCAATTACAAAAGGCATAATGTTACGAAGATTGTCACTAGTCATAAATGCTCCCGTACCAGTTTGTAACGAATAACTGACTGAGACAACTTTTTTAAAGTGGTAGACTTAGATTATGAAGAAATGTAACTGGTGTGGGCGGGAAAATTTAAACGTTTACGCGTACTGCCAAACTTGTGGCAGAGGCTTTAGTGAACCCACTCAAAGTGAACAATTTAATTTTAGCGAAAAAATTAAAGACGTTGCACGTTGGGCACGTGGAGAACGAAAGCTAACTGAATAATTTTGTATTGAGGAAAAAATGGATATCGAACAGGAAATTAAAGATACAGATAACAGTTTTGGTGGATGTCCTGTTGCTAGTGAATTGGGAATAGACCTTTTTAAACCTGGCTCACAAGAACATTGGTTTGAAGATTACATAACTTTGCACAGTGAGGCTCCAATTTCAAAAATACCTGGTGGGGGATGGTTACCAGGAACTGATGCATTTGTGTTAACAAAATTTGAAGATATAGCAAAAATAACTCGAGACCCCATCTTTTCAGACTTTTCCCCAGACGAAGATAGTGGTGCACGTGCACGTGGTGGTTCAAGTGAATTAGAAAATGAAATTTTTGAAGAAGCTGGTTTTGGCGAAACTGTAAATGCGGCTGCTACTTTACGCCCATCGCTCGAACAACATAAACGTTATAGACAAGAGCTGTGGGATCCTTGGGTTGGACCTATGGGTGCTGACAGACATACAGAAATGATCAGACAAGCTGCCAATAATTTAATCGATAAATGGATAGATAAAGGAGAGGTGGAATTTGTTACAGAATTTGCTGCACCACTACCGCAAACGGTTATTACAACAGTTTTAGGGTTCCCTCTAGACGACATGCCAATGTTAAAAAAGATGGAAGAAGCACAAGTCCGGCGGTTTGTTCATGGGTCAGGTCCCAAAAATGAATTGCCTCCTGATGTAGACAGAGAAAATGCGAGCGTCTTGGTCGATTTCCACAAATACATTGGTGAACAAGTAAGTAAAAAGCGTGAACAGCCTCAAGAGGACATGATTTCTTGGCTTGCACAAGCAGAATATGAAGGCAGGAAATTGTCTGATGGGGAAATCATAAGCATTGCGGTTCTAATGCATATAGGTGGTAATGAAACCACACAATATGCGCTTACTTCAGAAGCTCTTCTTCTTGCGCAGAACCCAGATTTATTTGCTGAAATGCATGGTGATTCAAGCAGAGTTCGCTTTTTTGTTGAAGAAGCTTTGCGTCTCTATGCTCCAACTCAAGGAGGGGCGGGTGGAAGGTTTGTACCCGAAGATATGGAGATTCGGGGGGTAAAAATTCCAAAAGGATCCCTACTACATTTACGTTTTGGCGCGGGTAATCGAGATGCTGATCTATGCCCTGAACCAAACGCCATTGACCTCGATCGACCAAATCCAGGACGACATTTAACTTTCTCAATGGGACCTAGGAACTGCCCCGGCCAAGGAATATCCAGACTAGAACAAAATATAGCTGTTGAGACTCTGGTACAGAGAGTGAAGAATCTAAGGCTGACACCTGGCAAAAATGATTTAAAGCATCAACCAGGAATTATGTTGGGTTTGTATGAGTTGAATCTTAGCTTTGATAAGGTTTATTAGCCCTGAATCACAACTGATTTAATGACAAACAAAGATGCTCGAAAAGTTGCAATTATTACTGGAGCAGGTTCAGGAATTGGTCGCTCCTGTGCACTCGCACTGCTAGCTACAGGTTATAACGTAGTTCTAGCTGGTAGAACAGAAAAAAAACTTATTCAGACACAGTTAAGCATCCAGGAACTAAGCGATTTTGCATTGCCTGTCGTAACAGATGTAACAAAACCTAAGTCTGTTAGAAATCTCTTTGATCAAGTTGTTAAGACATATGGTCGACTTGATCTTCTTTTTAATAACGCTGGGATTTCTGCTCCAAATATTTTGTTCGAAAATTTATCTATCGAACAATGGCAAGAAGTTATTAACGTCAATCTCACAGGAACTTTTCTTTGCTCACAAGAAGCCATCAGGGTGATGAAAAATCAGCAACCTCAAGGTGGACGTATTATAAATAATGGTTCAATTTCAGCTGATAGACCTAGGCCTCATTCAGCACCATATACATCTAGTAAACATGCAATTACAGGACTAACTAAATCACTATCTCTTGATGGAAGAAAATATAATATTGCCTGCGGCCAAATTGATATAGGTAATGCAAGTACAGACATGACAAAAGAACAAACGCACGGCGTCCCCCAAGCAAACGGAACCAATTTAGAAGAACCTACGTTTAACGTTGAAAACGTCGCAGATGCTGTTGTATATATGGCCGGGCTTCCTCTAGATGCAAATGTTCAATTTATGACGATTATGGCAACAAAGATGCCTTTTATAGGTCGAGGATAAAAATTTTTATAATTTTTTTTGCAAGACCCATATATCTAAATCTTTAGAGTAGATAGACTATTCAAAAGATAGGAGAGTAAATATGTCAGTAGGTGAACTGCAAAAAACAATTAACGATTTGATCGCTCCCGGAAAAGGAGTCTTAGCAGCAGATGAAAGTTCTGGAACTATTGCAAAGAGACTTGCTTCAGTGGGTGTTGAATCAACTGAAGAAACCAGACGGGCTTACCGCAATTTGTTGTTGACCTCACCCGAAATTGAAAAATATCTTTGCGGTGTAATACTTTTCGAAGAAACTTTATTACAGAGCGATGACGCAGGGAATATGTTTCCAGCACTTCTCGAAGGTAAAGGAATTGTACCTGGGATAAAAGTTGATAAAGGAACAATACCTTTAGTAGGAGGTGGGGGGGACCTAATAACGCAAGGACTAGACGGGCTTCCCGATAGATTAGCTACTTACAAATCTCAAGGAGCACGTTTTACAAAGTGGCGTGAAGTTTATGAAATTGGAGATGAGAATCCAACAGATTTAGGAATTCAGGCAAATGCTGATGTACTCGCAAGATATGCCGGAATCTGTCAGGACAATGGCTTTGTTCCGATTGTAGAACCAGAAGTCTTGATGGATGGTACCCATTCAATAGAACAATGCGAAGAAGTTACTGAGAAAGTACTGCATGCAGTTTTTCATGCGCTCTATCAACACGGCGTACACCTTGAATATATGCTATTAAAACCCAACATGATTCTTCCTGGAAAAGAAAGTGGGGATCCAATAGATGCAACAGAGGTAGCTGAGCGGACACTGCGAGTTTTAAGACGTACAGTACCCGCAGCAGTACCATCAATTAATTTCCTTTCTGGTGGGCAATCTTCGGAAGATGCTACCAAAAATTTGTACGCTATGAACATTTCTACAGTGTCAAAGCCATGGGTATTGAGCTTTTCTTTCGCCAGAGCACTGCAGCAACCAGCAATGGGTATTTGGCAAGGAGATTCTAATAACAAAGATGCCGCTCAAGAAGCTTTCAAAGAAAGACTCTCTGCAAATAGCGCAGCCCGTGACGGCAAGAAAAATTAGAGGGTATCTTGGCAAGCCTTACAGACCTTATAGAATCTGGAGAAATTAAGGCCTTACCGAAAAAAAAGTATTCCATAATCTATGCCGACCCACCTTGGGATTATAAAGGGCAGCTCCAACATGCAGGTCCAAATTCTGGCGATACAGGGGGAGCTACCAAACATTATCCCACAGTAACTTTGTCGGAATTAAAGACTTGGCCAATTCAAAATTTGGCAAAAGCTGACTGCCTTCTTTTTATGTGGGCAACATCTCCTCATCTCGATCAAGCCATTGAGTTAGGTAAGGCCTGGGGATTTAAATGGGCCACTGTAGCATTTGTGTGGGACAAGCAGCGTTCTAACCCAGGATTTTATACCTTAAGTGAGTGTGAACTTTGTTTAGTTTTTAAAAAAGGACGTATCCCTCAACCCCGGGGAATGAGAAATATCCGACAGCTGGTAAGTGTTAAACGAACAAATCACTCAGCAAAACCTGAGGAAGTCCGTGAAAATATAGAATCTATGTTCCCAAAACAAAAAAAGATTGAACTATTTGCACGCTCAAGAATAAAAGGTTGGGACGCTTGGGGTTTGGAAATAAACCCTGATGACAAATAGTTCTTTGGTCGGGGCGACTGGATTTGAACCAGCGACCTCTTGACCCCCAGTCAAGTGCGCTACCAGACTGCGCCACGCCCCGTAATTGCATCCTAGCATGCTAATCTATTGCAGTTTTTTTTCCGTCAACATAGAGTAGGTTCACTCCAAATGGAACAACAATCCAATAATTTTCGTATAAGGCAATTAATCGGGGGAATCTATGCTCCCACAATATTAATTGCAATTAGCCAAGGAGTAATGGTCCCAGTTTTACCGCTTTTTGTGAAAGATGATTTAGGTGGTGGCGTAGGGTTAGCTGGAGCTATTGTAGGGGTTCTGGCTGTTGGAACGGTTGTAGCAGATTTACCTGGTGGACTCTTAACGTCACGGTTTGGTGGGAAATTCACTTTAACTTTAAGTGCTTTCTTGGTCGCAATTTCAGCCATCGGCATGGCGTTCAGCCGAAATGTGGAAATGATAACTTTTTTTGCCTTTTTAAATGGTGCAGGTTTCGGATTATGGCACGTTGCTAACTTGGCTTATATGACAGAAATAGTTCCTCAAAATTTTTATGGCCGAACTCTGTCACTTGTTGGTGGAATGATGCGGATAGGTATGTTTATAGGTCCCTTTATAGGGGCACTTATGTTTTCTGGACTTTTGGGAATTAATTTTGAGTCACAATCAATTTTTATTTTGCAATCAATCGTTGCTTTTTCCGCATGTATTTTAATGATTTCACAATTAAAAAATCAGAGATCCAATACTGAAACTTCAACTCGACAAATGCTTAAAAATTTACCTGTAGTACTTAAAGAACAGCGTTCTGTCTTGGCAATCGGGGGAAGCTTGGCAATTGCGTTGATGTTAGTGCGTCGAGGACGGCATATTATGATCCCCCTCTGGGGAGATAACCTCGGACTCGATATCACTGAAACTACGCTAGTTTTTGGCATCTCTGCAGCTGTTGACATGTTGTTGTTCTATCCGGTTGGTGCCGTTATGGATCGTTTCGGGAGAAAGTGGACGATTATCCCAAGCTTTATTTTAATCTCCTTAAGCTTCTTGCTATTTCCACTAACTGGAAGTTTTCTTCCTTACTTATTAGTTAGCATGCTTTCAGGTCTGGGTAATGGATTAGGTAGTGGTGCCTTAATGACCTTAGGAGCTGACTTAGCTCCACGAGAAAAAATCGGTGAATTCCTAGGTATATGGCGCCTAATTGGTGACTTTGGAAGCATCTTAGCTCCTTTTATTGTTGCCACAACAGCTCAGGCAACATCCTTGGGGATAGCTGCAATAACAACAGGTGGTATAGGACTCGCTGCCGCCGCTTCAATGTTCTTTCTATTCAACGAAACATTAAAAAAGAAAGGGCCTACTGATGACACGTCATAAGTTGATATCGAGTTCAATATTTACAGGACAATGATCAGAACCTAAAAATTCTGGTTGGATATATGCCTTTTTAAGTAACGGTAAAAGTTCCTCACTAATAAAAATATAGTCGATACGCCACCCAATATTCCGTTCACGCCTTTTTCTCCATGGATCCCAATAGGAATAAACATCTCTTTGATCCGGATGAAGGACCCGAAAGGTATCATGAAATCCCGACGAAATAACACGGTCTACCCACTCACGCTCGACTTCCAGATAACCACTTTTTTTAATATTTTCTTTAGGCCTTGCTAAATCTATTGCTTGATGGGCCACATTTAAATCACCCATAAAAATTACACTTTTCCCATCTTTTCGTAATTTTCTAATTCTCTCCAAAAAAGCTTCATAAAAGCGCAATTTATAATCTAAACGTTCAGAATTACGACCGCCATTCGGGAAATAGGCTGTTAGCAATGTAAAGGCATCAAAATCTGCTTCTATCACACGGCCTTCAGTTAAAAATTCAGGCTCATCTAACCCTAAAATTGAACTCCTTGTACTTTGTTTTGAAAGCAACAATGCGCCGCTATACCCTTTCCGGACACCTGAGTGCCAGATTTCCTCATATGCATTTTCTCCATCGTTTTGCCAAAAAGCCCCTGTGACTTGTTCAACATCTGCTTTAACTTCTTGTAACCCTATGATGTCTGGTTTTTCTACACTCACCCAATTGAAAAATGCATCATTTTTAAGAGACGCGCGTAAACCATTGATATTCCATGAAGAAATTTTTAACATGACTAAGCCCAAAAAATAAATAAAGCCGCTACTGCAACAGCTGTAATTACTGAATATTCCAAAACTGCTAACACTTTTCTTCCATTGCTATCAAAACGGGCAATTAGGCCCGTAGCTGCATAGAAACCTATTAAAATCAAAGCACTTAAAAATAATGGATCAATTGGGAAAAAAAATAAAACAAGTCTTAATTGAATGATCGTAAAAGCACTTACTAAACATAATAAAAATAATGCGTAATCATTATTAGCCCGCATTCTGTAAATCTCAAAACCTAATATGAACACCACTAGCCCACATGCGACAGAAGTAAGTGGCAATTGCATTTCCAAATCCTCAATATAGTGAAAAAAAGAGAATGCAATAGGATAAATTAGTAACAAAAAAAGAAATCGGATCTGAGACTGCCATTTCAAATTCTTAATTGAGGCTTTCCCCTGTAGGAAAATGATTAGTCCTCCGATAAAACCCGCAGCAAGTGAAAAAACAATAGATTCATATCCACTCAATTGTGTTTGTATGAACAAACCAGAAGCAAATATACCCATTACCGGTAAAACTGCAGAGGTCGTCTTATCTAAAATAGAATTATTTTCACGCAAATCAGAACTAAACGAAGCGAACAAAGCTATACCCGCAGTCAGTAAAAGTATCCAAATTTGTGAAGGTTGAAAACTAACATAACTTGTTAGTCCAACTACAAATAAAATACCCGCAAAGACAGCTTTATGGCGCAATGGCAAGCCATGCTGGCTATCACTGAGACTCGCTTGATTAGCACCTACCACCTATTCTTCCGCCAATGTTGGTTCCTCAAAGCCGTACAATTCCGCACCATTAGACCACCACAGTCGCTCTTTAGCATCATCATCTAAACCCAACTCATCGTAAATTATGTGGAATCGATCAATATGCTCGTGTATTTCATCCATACCACAATCACTCCCAAATACGAGCTTCTCTATGCCTATCTCCGTACCAATTAGTTTTCTTTCTACAGCATGCCTCTCAATCGTTTCACCTCCACTCATGTCCATAAGTACATTGGGCCTCCATCTTGCAACCGAAGCCGCATATTCATAATTCCCCTGATTTCCTAAGTGTGCTCCAATAATCTTTAAGCTCGGGAAACGTTGTGCGATCGTATCAAGGTGTAATGGGTTCATTCTCGTTGCAGAAACGTCCCTCATAGGCATACGACCTCTCATGCTTAACATACGTTTGTACATCTCTGCAGCCTTTGCATCCCTTCGAGGATGTGTGATTGAATAATCAATACCCCCTCCGATAACCCCCATATGGAAAAGAATTGGCATATCTAGACGTTCCGCTTCAGCGTATGCAGGCATGTAATCTGGCTCATCATATGGGCGTGCAACTCCAATTAACTTACAGCCTCTATATCCCATTTGATACAAATCATTTACTTCTTTCGCTCCGATAACCTCAGGATCAATTACTGCTACAGGTACGAAAAGTTCCTCATATTGTTTTAGTATTTCAATACCACGCTCATAACTCGGCCCAAAACGGCCACCTGTTAAAACACAGCCTTTCGTGATACCTACTTTTTGAGCAATTTCAGCAAGTCGATCTATTAAAGGCGCGGGGTCTTCTTCTGGTTTCTCCCAATTGCGTGGGAAATGAATATGTACATCAAATATTTTCATAACAAAAAAGAGTTTATCACCTTCAACATTTTTATTAAGCCAATAATTCCAATGCACGTGCTAACAAGCTATGAATTGAAGGTTGCCTCATCTCCCAAGATTCATCTGGTCGTTTTCCAGTTTGGTGTAGATACAGGTTAAGGCTCGAAATAATAGAAAACTTGTAAGCAGCTAGAGCTCTGTACCAATTAATCTCACCGGGATCCTCTCCATAGGCACGCACATACTGATCAATAATTAAGTCAGCCCCTGGAGCATCAAGCGTTATTTGCGGGTGTTCCCAAGCTTCATGATCGACAAAAAGAAGAAACCAACCAAGGTCATTGAGAATAGCGCCCACTCCCCATAATTCCCAATCAATTAGAGCTTTAAAATTATGATTACGATCGAAAAATAAATTGGACCATTGAAAATCTCCATGAAAAATTCCAATCTTGGGTTCCGATGGTAATCGTTCAAGTAATCTTGTTTTCACTATCGGAGCTAACGAAAGATCTTCCGGATCTATCGTGCGATCCAGGAAACGATCCCACCGATGAACGTCATCAACCAGACTTATGGGTGGGCCACTAGAAGGAATAACTTTTTCCCAATCTAAACGGTGTAATTTTGCAAGCACATTTACTGCCTCGATTGCCATGGACGCAATTTGTTTCCCTGGGAGGCTATCGCCCCAATCACCGCCCAAAGTATCACCCTGTAAAAATTCAACAATAAAGTATGGGGAATCGAACCATCTCTCTTCTGCCCCTTTAAAAATTATTTTAGGAACAGGAATGCCCAATTCTGAAACTGCGTTTATCACATTTGCTTGACGTAATACATCAGCTGTTCCAGAACGTCTTGCATTTGGTGGAGGAACACGTAGAACATATCTTTTACTGGATTCCTTTGTATCAACAGTAAAGCCAAATGAGAAACCTGCATTTCCAGGCATCTTAGTTACATCTGAAACATTAGCATCTGAATGAGCAGCTTTTTGTCGCATGAAGATCGTTAATCGATCACTAAGTTCGGACAAATCTCTAGTTAAATCCACTATACCTTCTCTATGCTGACATAAGAGCACATCTAAAGAATATATTTATAACACCTCTACTGGATGACAATATACAATCTAGCCAATAAAGGAGTCACCATGTTACTAGATGGACAAATTGCTGTTGTCACAGGATCAGCTGTAGGGATCGGCCGCGGAATAGCGTTAGCACTTGCCGAAGAAGGGGCAGATGTAGCTTGCATAGATATTGATTCTCATAACAACAACGAAACAGTAAATATGATTAATAAGCTCGGACGTAAGGGGCTTTCTATTGACTGTGATGTTGCTGACAAAGCCCAGGTTCGGAATGCAATGAATCAAACAATCTCGCATTTCGGTCAGATTAATATCCTGGTAAATAATGCTGCTATTTATATAGATACGTCTTTAACTCTAGGAAATTATATGGGCCAAGCTGAAGCCTACGAACGTTCCATCGCTATATGCGCTTTAGGATCCTACTACTGTGCATTAGCAGCATCTCCTGAAATCGTTAAGGCTGGTGGAGGAAATATTATTAATATAATTACTGAACATATTAAACCTGACCATTTGATGACTGGCATGGGAGCAACTGGATATGATTCCGCTAAGTGGGTTCAGTGGAGACAGACTGAGTCGTGGGCTGTCGAATTAAAGGAATCGGGGGTTAGAGTTAATGCACTATGCCCTGGTGCGACTGTTTCACCAATGCTTGAGCAACATGCCGCAATTGTTTTAGATAAAGCTATGCAGCCTGCAGATGTAGCTTTGGCCGCAATAAATATTTTAAAGCATGGCCCAGATGGACCAACCGGACAGTCTTATTTAATAGGTCCTTCAGGATCACAAACAGGAGCTGCAGACGCAGCAGCTCTTGCACCGGACTCTTAAACATTAGTTAGTTAGCCTGTGTGAGTATGTATGCCAATTTTTGCAATTGGGGATAAAATCCCCCAAATCCACCCTAGTGCTTTCGTCGCACCTACTGCAGACATTGTTGGGGATGTTCGTATTAGTGCAGGTGCATCAGTCTGGTACGGTGCAGTCATAAGAGGTGACACGAGTTATGCAGAAATAGGAAAAAATGCAAATATCCAAGACGGTGTGATCGTACATGGTAGGGCAAACTTGCCTGCAATAATTAAAGATGAAGCGACTCTTGCTCATAATTGTGTAGTCCATGGTGCGACGATAGGTAAGCAAGCACTCATTGCAAATAGTGCAGTAATCCTTGATGGCGCAGAAATAGGTGAAAAAGCACTAATCGCTGCAGGTTCAATAGTACTTTCCAATACCAAGATCCCGGACGGAATGCTAGCAGCTGGCTCCCCAGCGACTGTAAAGCGATCGATTATTAATTCTCCTTCAGAGGAATGGGTGACAGGAAATCCAGCGAGATACAAGCGCTTAGGGCAAGAACATCAAGCTGGATTACGAGAGATTACTAGAAATGAAGCTAGCTCTTAAAAAACTTACGAAATTTAGCAGATTTTGAGTGCATCCTCCCAGGATGATTGATTACTTATAATTTGTCTGAAATCCCCTAATATCTGTTGTTGATCAAACGATAACGCAGCAGCTAAACGGTCGTTCTTTCTATAGAGAGCAATAAACTTGAGTGAATCTAAGTCTCCGTGAACAATTTTCACTTCATCATAAGAAGAGGCGTAGCCTACGTACTGAATACTTGTTTCATATTGATCTGACCAAACGTACGGCAACGGTGCAAATGGGGAAGTTTCGCCAGACGCTATACTGCGAGCAACATGTCTAGCTTGCTCAATAGCATTCGTCCAATGCTCAACACGCATAGTCTCACCAAACAGAGGGTTATACCATCTAGCCACATCCCCAATAGCAAAAATATTCTCAGCAGCTAAGCATGTTTCATCACAAAGCAAGCCATTCTCGATATCTAAATCAGCCCCTTCAAGCCAACTTGTTTCAGGCACAACTCCTATTCCAACCACTACTATATCTGCAGGAATTATTTCCCCAGATGATAATCGTACTCCTTCAACACTTTTATCTCCCTCCAAGGCTTCTACTGGTGAATTACAATAAATTTTTACCCCATTATTTTCATGTAATTTCGCACAGGCCGCGCCAACTTCTTCTCCGACCGATGTAGATAATGGTTGAGGTAATGCCTCAACTACTGTTGTATCAAGACCATGTTTTCTTGATGCAGCGGCAACTTCAGCTCCAATGAATCCTGCACCTACTACTACTACTTTCGGAGACTTTTCAAATGCTTGCTTAATAGCAAGTGAGTCATTAAGAGTTCTTAGGGTATATACACCACTTAAATGCTCGGTATTCGGTAATTTTCGTGGCGCTGCACCAGTTGCAACGATCAAAGCATCATATTCAACATTAGTGCCATCACTAAGTGCCACGGCTTGATTTTGACGATCTAACCCTGTTGCTTTGATACCTAAACGTAAATCTAGATTAAGCTTTTCCAACATTGAATCATCCACTAAAGCAACCCGATCCGGGGACCATTCTCCAGTTAAAACTTGTTTCGATAATGGTGGGCGATCATAAGGCAAATAAGGTTCACCGCTAATAAAGGTGATATTTCCTTCGTACTTTGCTCGTCTAAGCGCACGAGCAGCATTAATTGAAGCGAGAGACCCACCTACTATCGTTACATTTTTTTGAAAATTATCTTCCGCAGCCATGAAATACTTAACTCCACTTAGCAATGCTAGGATTAGTGAACAGTTCACAGACTAGAACTTTTATCCAGTCTGTCAATCTTT
Organism: Tepidiformaceae bacterium; assembly: GCA_045562595.1. Taxonomy (GTDB): domain Bacteria; phylum Chloroflexota; class Dehalococcoidia; order Tepidiformales; family Tepidiformaceae; genus JAKUNN01. The sequence goes on along the minus strand of JBJKVN010000026.1, from coordinate 5,928 downwards.
TAAGAAGAAGGTTCAGATGAATGCTATTGAAATAAAAGAAACTCTAAAAAATGGGGGGGCCGTATTCGGAATGATGTTAACAGCAAGCCGAAGTCCTCGATGGGCAAAAACATATGCTCAGTCTGGACTCGATTACATTATTATCGACACAGAGCACACGCCACGTAGTCGTAGTGAAGTGTCAGACCTCTTAGCTGCTTTCGAAACGACAAATATTGCTCCAATTGTAAGAATTCCAATCCCATCATCACATTACGTAACCATGAACCTAGACGCTGGTGCAGAAGGTATTCTTGCACCTTACTGTGAAACAATTGAGGAAGTAAAAGAAACAGTTGCAGCTGCTAAATGGCGACCATTAAAAGGAAAAATAGTTAAGCAGGTGATTGAAAAAAACGTATTCCCAAGTACTGCTTCAAAAGAATATTTAGAAAAACGCAATGCAAATACGATTTGTATTATTGGGATAGAAAGTGTGCCAGCAATCGAGAACTTAAATAATATCCTTGATATTGACGGTATAGATGCAATCTTTGTTGGACCAAACGATCTCAGTATTTCACTCGGAGTACCAAATGAATATGAGCACCCTATTTACGAAGAAGCATTAGAAAAAATTATTGATATCTGTACTAAAAAAAATACTCCCGTAATGATCCATCACCAAACCATAGAGTTAACTAAACGATGGCTAGCTAAAGGAGCAAAATTCGTATTACACAGTACTGACACTCGAGGAATACACAATGCTATACAAAGTGATTTTTCAAATATAAAAGAGTCTGTTGAAACAAATGAGTCTTCTGAAACGATCTAAATCGCTTTGCAAGGTGTATAGTCAAGACAAATATTTTACTAGGAGTTAATAACAATGCCCGAGTATAAAACCGTTCTCTATAGCCACGTGACACCTGAAGTTGTACGTGTAGCTATGAATCGTCCGGAAGCACGTAATGCACAAGACCTGCAATTAACCCGTGATTTAAACGATGCTTTTGATCATGCAAATCGAGATGATAATGTCAAAGTAATCATCCTTTCTGGTGAGGGACCCCATTTTAATAGTGGCCATGATATGCGTGGGGGCACAGGCTTAGGTTTTAATGACATACCACCCGTAGGAACATGGGCAAACTTCGATGCACCCGGTGCCGAAGGTGCCATGGCAAAAGAAGAAGAAATCTACCTCCAGATGTGTAGGCGTTGGCGTAATCTGCCAAAACCAATGATCGCTGAAGTACATGGAAAGACAATCGCTGGTGGACTCATGCTCGCATGGGTTTGCGATCTTATTATTGCCAGCGACGATGCAGAATTCCGTGACCTCGTTGTTGGCTGGGGTATACCTGGTGTCGAATATTTCGCCCATCCTTGGGAATTCGGCCATCGAGGAGCACGTCAAATGTTATACACAGGTGACTGGGTATCCTCACAAGATGCACACCGCATGGGTATGGTGAATGAAGTCATCCCACGTGACCAACTAAGAGAACGTGTTGAAGAACTCGCACTCAAAATCGCTGAAAAACCACTGTTTGGACTGAAGATTACAAAAGAAGCTATCAACCAAACTCAAGATGCACAAGGCCTCTGGGTTGCCCAACAGGCTGTGTTCATGATGCACACACTCGCCCATACCCATTGGCGTGATGTGAACGACAGTAGTGCACCCTTGTACACAGGAGAAGGGGCATCATCAATACCAGGAAAAAACTAAAGGGGTTCATATGTCATCAAACGACCTACAAGAATTATTAGATAAAAAAGCGACCATGGATGTCATGATCCGTTATGCAACATCCGTCGATAATCGTGACTTGGATCGCTATCGAACTTGCTTTGTGGACGATGTACAAGTTGTTGGGTTTGGCGATGCATCTTATCCAAGCGCAGATGATTTTGTGGATTATGTGAGAGAAGCATTAGAACGCTTCGGAGCCACACAACATTTAATGGGCAATCAAGTCGTCGAATTTCAAGAAGGTGGCGACGTTGCCCATACCTATACAGATGTGCAAGCAACACATTTTATGGCAGACGATCCGGAAGCAATTATGACTCTTTATGCAACATATTTCGATATCATGGTCCGTGTGGATGGTGAGTGGAAAATCCGTCATCACGAATTACGCCCACGTGGTAGTCAAACAACTCGCCATAGCCCATAACAAGGAACTTTTATGCTTAGCAAAACTGACGAATTTCCCTTACATCAGACTCCAGATACTTTTGCAGCTATTTTAAGCGGTGATAAAACTTGGAATAACGGACACTATATTTGCCTTTGTGACTCAGACGGAGAAGTTCAATTAGTTTCGACTGTTCGAACTTATCAAAATAATGATGTTCTAGATGGTTTTGTCTGTATTCGCCATAAAGGCAATCAACACAACTATCGTGTTTCACGGAAATGGCGACCTGATATAGATCATTACGGGGCGGGGCCGTTAAGAATTGAAATAATTGAGCCAATGAAGGCCATTAGGCTTGTACTTGAAGAGAACGACTTCGGAATAGCCTGTGATCTCATAAGTTATACGGAAGCAATTCCTTATCATGGTCCGATTAGTAAATTAAGAGTAGACGGCCGTCTATTAGTAGAACGCATGACTTATGAGGTTGCGGGAAGATGTGAAGGATGGATAGAAGTAGCAGGGAAACGTTTCGAACTAACCCGCGAAAAATCCGGTGTTTTCCGGAACCATTCATGGGGATTTCTACCTGGTAGAGGTGCGCACAGCATACATGCAGCTCCTATGCCAGAAATAAAACGTCCACAAGGTCTGCGAAATTGGGTGCTTTATACAATGGAGGACCATTGCGGATTTTATGAATTTGTAGAGGACGAAAATGGTATTCAATGGTCTGGGGCAATCCAAAATCCTGATGGCTCACGTCCCCTTGGAACTGGGGAAATATTGCTAAGTGATCGAGCAATTGACGTCAAAAAGGTAACTCACAACTTGGAATTCTATGATGGAAGTGCACGTATAAAATCTGGTAATTTCGCACTGACTGACGCCGAAGGAACCTTAAGGGAATTTGAATTGGAAGATATGGGTTGGGTGTATTGCCAAGGTGGAGGCTATTTTGGAGGGTTTAATGACCGTCTTGGACAAGGCGCATATAGAGGTGATTTCCACGAAGAGGGTGAAGTTTGGGATTGCTCACATCCATACAAAATTATTGATCCTGACGGGGAAGAAATAGATTTTGGTTCAGTTTTAGCTGAAAGCTTCGTACGGCTAAAAAGTGGAAACCAAGTTGGTACAGCCCATTTTGAATGTGCAGCATTTGGCCCTTATCCCAGATACGGTCTAACTGGAATAGGTGGAACTTAGGAATTAATGTCTACAGAAATATATCGTCCGAAACGAATGAAGTTCGGAGCATTTCTTGCCCCATTTCATCGTGCTAATGAAAACCCAACAATTGCTATTGAACGAGATCTTGAATATATCGAGCAGATGGATAGGTTCAACTTCGATGAAGTTTGGATTGGCGAACACCACAGCGCTGGATGGGAAATAATTGCTTCTCCGGAGCTTGTAATGGTTGCAGCTGCCCAACGAACACGTTCAATAAAAGTTGGAACTGGTGTTTTAAGTCTTCCATACCACAACCCTCTTATTGTGGCTGATCGATTTGTCCAACTCGATCACATGACTCGGGGACGTGCCATGCTAGGTGTTGGTCCCGGCGCACTTACCTCTGATGCTTACATGATGGGAATCGATCCACTTGAACAACGCCGTATGATGGACGAATCACTCGGGGCTATCCTCGCATTACTACGTGGTGAAATAGTAAACATGGAGACCGACTGGTTTACTTTAAAGGACGCCCGTCTTCAACTAGCTTCCTATACGTACCCACATTTACCAGTTGCAGTGGCAGCAGCATTCTCACCAGCAGGACCTATAACCGCTGGTAAACATGGTGTTGGGATCCTTTCAAATGCCTTAAATCACCCTGATGGGCAACAGTCCTTAGAAAGAACATGGGATTGGGCAAGTGAGGCAGCTGCAGAATCTGGTAAAACTATTTCGCGTGAAGACTGGCGCGTTGTTTTACCTTTTCATCTGGCAGAATCAAAAAAAGAAGCTATTCAAGATATCCGTGAAATGTTTCGACATGAAGCAGAAGATTATTTTGGGGCGACTATAGGGCGTGGTCCTGCCCCTGGAGAAGGGTCACTGGAAGCAGCAATAGAACGAGGTTCCATAATCGTCGGCACCCCAGATGATGCCATACCAATCATTGAACATGTCTTAGAAATATCAGGTGGCTTTGGAGGAATGCTGACGAGACCAGGAGAATATACAACTTGGGACAAAACAGTACATAGCCTTGAATTATGGTCACGCTACGTCATGCCTCGTTTCCAAGGACAGATTGCGCCAAAAGAAGCAAGTGTGGACTGGGTATCTTCGAATCCGGCAGCAAAAGTCAATACGGACGCAGTTACCAAAGCATTTGAGGATGCTGGTAAAAATGTACCAGGCAACGTCGATGAATCCCAACGACCCCGTTGAAAAGCCTTCCGCTGCTTAAACCCTAGCGATCAGGCCCCTCGATATAATCAGTAAGAGTTTTATGCATATGTCGAATGCGGCGCTCTCGGTAATTAATCAGTAAGCCTTTATACGCTTTTGAGTTCATCCCCTTCTGCACTCTTGGCAGATTGTAGGAATCCTGGTCCATTACGAGACCTATCGATATCTCACCATGCTTAAAACTTTGATGTTTTGGCCGAGGCGGATAATCCGCTCCTGGTGGAATACGCATAAAACTTTGTATGTCAAAAAACATTTTATTGGGATCAGTTGGATGTGGACGCTGACGGAAGAAACCAAATGAACCTGAAGTAATATTAAATGTTAGGTTTGGGAAGATGAAATAATGATAATCATCTGACATTTGGTCATCATTCAAGTCTGAGAAATCCATACCAGCAGCTTCCGCCTTTTCTCGTGCCGCTACTTGCATAGCAGGACGGACTTCCGCCATAGAACCCTCAAACGCTTCCGGATCAACACCGGCACCCATCAACATACCCTGAAGGGCATCTGTTATTTCATCCTGATTTGGATAGCGAGGACTTACCAAACCGAAGGGGACAAGATAGCGATTATGTCGTTCATAAAGGTCGATTTGTACGTTGATATCATCGAGTGATTCGAGTAACTGCGGATGAATACCCTGGACGTGGTAAACCTCGTTGAAGGCATCTACTGAAGCTTTCCAGTTTGTATCCCACTCAACAGTCATATCCTGAACCATTGCGTAATCTTCAAAATGATACGGACTCAAATGTTCAGGGATTATGCCGAGGAATTCTTCCAAGGGCTCACAGTCCTCATTCATGTTAATCCAAACAGTGCCGCCCCATGTATCACATGGAAGTTCTACCAAACCGGTTTCTGTTGGTACGCCCTGGGTAAATGTGTACTCATCTGGTACACAAACGAGGTGGCCTTGAAGGTCAAACTCAAAGAAGTGATAGGCACACTGGAATGTTTCGGCATGACCGATGCCAGCATTACGAATCTGGTTTCCACGGTGTGGGCAAACGTTATAGAAGGCACGTATCTTATCTTCAGTTTCACGGACAATGAGAATTGACTCACTACCCAATTCTGTCGTGAAGTAATCACCAGGGTTTGGGATATCCTGCAGACGGCCAGCCCAATTCCAGACCTTTGTCCCACATACGATCCCACTCAAGTTGCCTGTATTCCTCCGAGATGTAGCGCTCTTTAGGGATAAGCTCCGTACCTAACACTGGTTCGGGTGCTTTTTCCATGGGTGTCCGCGTACGTCCTGACTCTGTAACCATAATTATCTCCTGTTTCACACATTTCCTATTAAGAACAGTACAATACTGCTGTGTCGCAGTATATCATCCGCAGGCTACTTTTGATCCCT
>JBJKVN010000025.1:0-52221 GCA_045562595.1 Tepidiformaceae bacterium | reverse complement strand
TCGCGGAAATTGGAATGAGGAAGAAGAAACAACTTTCCTTTTTCGTGTTAGAGAACATTATGAAAGACTCGAGCAATCCTGTCGGATTTTGAATCTTCCATTTGAAGAAGATATAGATAACTTAATTAACATAACAATTGAAATAGCTGCGAAGAGTGGGTATCGAGAAGACATCTATATTCGTCCTCTTGTATACGCCTCCTCTGAGGTATTAGGGGTTCGGTTGCATGGACTGGAAACTGATGTTGTAGTTTTTGTTGCGCCCTTTGGTCCTTATCTTGATATTGAGCAAGGTGCACGGTGTCATACAAGTACTTGGCGGCGTGTTGATGATATGGGCATACCTCCCCGAGCAAAGGTTACTGGGATTTACGTGAATAGTGCGCTTGCTAAAACTGAAGCACAACTTAATGGATTTGATGAGGCAATTGTTCTCAATACGGATGGTCATGTATCTGAGGGAAGTGGAGAGAATATTTTCATAATCCGTGACGGGGTTTTGTTAACGCCACCACCTTCGGATAATGTTCTTGAAGGTATTACTGCTCAGACTGTTAAAGTTTTGGCAGCGAATGAACTTGGCATCGAAACTATCGAGAGAACAATAGATCGAACCGAACTATATATTGCTGATGAGGTTTTCATGACGGGAACAGCAGCGCATGTTACGCCAGTGGTAGAAGTCGATCGGCGTTCCATAAGTGGTGGTGTACCTGGCCCTATTACAAAACAATTGGTCGAGTCGTATTCGAACGTAATTTGTGGAAAAAATAAAAAGTATGAAGACTGGTGTTTACCAGTGCAGGTGAAGTAAGTATAGAAGCTACCGTATACCTCCCACCACGCGTACTGGGCGCTTTTTTGAGCTTTGGTGTGTCAATATGGTCTGCTTTTCTTGTATTGATTTGCTTCAATATAGGCATCTCAAATTTGGCAGATCCAAGAGAGTTAGCTTCCTTTGTGTTGGTTATTTTATTTGTACTGCTGGGGATAACTTTTTTTTGGTGGGGAATTAATATTTGGCGCTTGAGCTATTCTTTTAGGGCAGGCAACTTAATAGTGCGATGGGGTTTGAGGCGGATCGTAATCCCGATTAGTGAGATACGGGAAGTAGTTTCTGGTTTTGAAGTCGGCAAGGTGGAAATTGGTGGATTGAATTGGTGGGGGTGCCATGTAGGTACAGGTTTTTCTGAACGTTTTGGAGAGATTCAGTTTTTTTCAACGCATAATTCTGTTGAAGAAAATGTTGTTATTGTTACGGATCGCCGAGCCTATTCTCTGACCATCGGAGACATTAATGCCTTTTATCAAGATTATCTTTCAAGGTATCGTGCTGGTGTTAAGGCGGTTAGTGATGCAGAGAAAACTGAATCAGTTTTTGGGATGGATTTCCCTATTTGGGATGACAAATCATTTCAGGCACTTTTAGGGTTTGCGGCGGTTCCGTTTTTGGGGATTTTGGTTTACACATATATTTTTTATGAACGCTTGCCTTCAGCTGTACGAATTTTTTTTCCTGAGGCAAAAAGTATAGTAGAGATTTTCCCTCGAGAAGAATTGTTAAAAATTGTTTATGTAGCCTTAGTAATATTCTTTTGCAATATTATTTTTGCCCTGCTGGTTCATTTTCGCGCTCGAAGTTTAAGTATTTGGTTACTTTTTGGAGGAGGAATTTTTAATAGTCTTCTTTTGGCGGCTTTAATCATTGCATTTGAAAACGGCTAGCTTTTAAGGAGCAATGTAACCTTTGGGGAGTTTATCTTTGGTTACAACATCAGAAAGTGCTCGATTAAATCCATCGGTATCATCCATACCATATCCATATACCCAGACATCTGGAATAGTGAACCCATGCCAATCTAACTGTTCAGGTTGATTTTGGTTTTTTAGTAAAAGTGCTGCTAAAAACACATCATGTTGTTTGCTAAGTATTTTCTTCGATTCCAACAATTGTTGACCGGTGTCAAAAATATCGTCAATGACTAAGATTCGGTTGTAGTTCTTAAGTTTTTTTGTAGCCTGCTGAGCAAAGTTGGTTCCAGGTGTCAGTACTTCAAATGGAAAATCAGTAATATTTTTTTTTGCCAAAATCCTTACTAAGTCTACTGCTAGTGTGATACCTCCACTTGCTAGTGTTACTAATGCTGGTTTGGGATCTTTAAGTTCTAGATAAAAGGAGGCGAGACTTTCCAGCTTCCTCATAATTGCTTGATTTGAGACAACTAAGTTGGACATTCTATTCGGGCAATGAAATTGATTCCTTAATTAAACCAACAGCTTTTTCAATTGACAGAACGTCTGTACTTAAACAAATGTCATAATTCGCTGGATCTAGCCAGTCAATGCCTAGGAATTCCTTAAAATATTGACCACGTTCCTTGTCAGTGTCTCGAACAATTTTTGCTGCTTCTTTTTCGCTTAAGTTCCCTATCTTCATAATATTTTGGCAGCGTTTCTCTATGGAACTAGTAATGAAAACTCTTAGAGTATTTGGGTGGGTACGTAATATGAACGGTGCTCCATGTCCCATCAGCACACATGAGCCTTCTGTCGCAAGGTTTCGGATAACACTTTGTATAAATGTTCGATATTCAGAAGAGGTTTGCATAGGGCTATTCGCTAAAACTACCGGATCTGTCCATTCCATTGATGGACTACTGGTAGACCTACCTAGTGCCTCAACTATTCGGGTTAACAAGGATGGAATTCGTTCCGATTCTTGTATTACATCTACTGAAGCCCCTGCGTTTTCCGCAGCTGTTTGAACGATTTGATAGTCATAATAGCTAAAATTTAGCTCCGTACTTAAACGACCTGCAATGCTCTCAGCATCACTACCAATTTGTCTGGCTACCGCCACTGTTGTTGCTACCATAATTTCCGTTACTCTTACCTTAGTTGATCATACACCGATGGTGTATGTTACTGCTGAAGTATTTTGTAGGAATTAGAGAGAGTCTGGGGATGGATCGTTCCCGCCTGATGGCGTTTTTCTCTCAGCGAATCGGTGAACTTCCGATCGCTGTTCCGCTGACTTTAGCATCTTCAGAGTCTGTTGCCCGAGCTTTAGAAGTGATGAGAGAGAATTCACGTACAAGTTTAATGGTGCGTACCAAAGAAGATGATCAAATTGTTTTCTGTGACCGTGATGTTCTTGAGAGATGCATGGAAAATGATTTTGACTGGGAACAGCCAATTGAAAATGTTTTGGGTGAGCCATTACCAGCCGTGGATAAACAAACTTCATTAGGCGATGCTGTAGCTCTTATGCTTAAGCACAGTAGTGCCCGATTACCAGTGGATGAATCAGGTGATGTTATTGGTCTAATTAGATTAAACGATGTTCTTCGCCAATTTGCAGAATTTTTCCCTGAGGAGATTTTAAATATCCCGCCGAGGCCTCATCAAATTGTGACAAGGCGTGAAGGGGGTTAACTATGGCTATAGATTCAAAAAGTAAAGAAGATCTGGAATCACGAGTGCAGGCGACAGTTCGCTTCGCAGGTGATTCTGGTGATGGGATGCAGTTGACGGGTAATCAATTTACGAAGACGAATGCTGTATATGGCAATGATCTCGCAACTCTACCTGATTTTCCTGCTGAGATTCGTGCCCCCACTGGTTCACTTCCCGGAGTTTCTGGTTTTCAAATATCATTTTCTAGTAACGATATACATACGCCCGGCGATAATCCTGATGTATTAGTTGCAATGAATCCAGCTGCCTTAAAAACAAACCTGACGGATTTGGTTGATGGCGGTTTGCTGATTGTAGATGCTGATGAATTTAAACCGATCAATTTGCGTAAAGCTGGTTATGCCGAGAATCCTTTAGAGGATGGCTCTTTAGCAGCCTACCAGTTAGTCAGCGTTAACATAACGCAGAACAACGAAAGAGCTTTGGAAGGTCTAGAGCTTAATGCGAAAGAGCGTTTTCTTTCTCGCAATTTTTATGCACTGGGTCTAATACTTTGGCTTTTTAACCGACCTTTGGAAACTGTAGAACGTTGGGCAACTGATAAATTTTCACGAAACCCAATTGTGTTGGAAGCTAATCTCCGTGCACTTCGAGCAGGAAATGCTTTTGCTGAGACAACTGAATTAATTCACCAAAGGTACGAAGTAGCACCAGCTGAAGTAGCTCCAGGTACATATCGTCACATTAATGGTAATGAAGCAACTGCCCTTGGTTTAGTTGCAGCCTCTCAGTTAGCTGATATACCTATCTTTTATGCTTCGTATCCTATTACGCCTGCAACGGATGTTTTACATGAATTAGCTAAGCATCGTAATTTTGGTGTTAAAACAATGCAAGCAGAGGATGAGATGGCAGCTGTCTGTGCTGCTATAGGATCGTCTTATGCAGGATCTCTGGGTATCACTGGAACAAGTGGTCCGGGTCTCGCTCTAAAAAGTGAGGCAATAAATCTCGCGCTAATGACTGAGCTTCCTTTGGTTGTGCTCGATATACAACGTGCAGGACCAAGCACTGGAATGCCAACTAAAACTGAGCAGTCTGACTTACTGCAGGCGATGTATGGTCGTAATGGTGATTCTCCCGTCATTATTATTGCGCCAGCTACGCCAGGTGAATGCTTTGAAATGGCAATTGAGGCAGTACGTCTTGCATTGGCATATATGACACCAGTGATCTATTTGAGTGATGGATATCTTGCAAATGGATCTTCTCCTTGGCTAGTACCATCGATAGCAAATTTCCCTCCTATTTCTAATCATTATCAAGAAGAAGTGAATGATGGAGATAGTGCCTATGATCGTGATCCTGATACGTTAGCTCGTAGATGGGCTCTCCCTGGGCAAAAAGATTTAGAACATCGAGTCGGTGGTATTGAAAAGTCTTTTGAGACAGGAAATATTAACTATGAGCCAGGTAACCATCATAAAATGACGCTGGCAAGAGCACAGCGTGTTGCTGGTGCTGTAAGAGACGTTCCTTCGCAAGAAGTTAATGGTCCTGAGCAAGGTGATTTGTTAGTTCTTGGTTGGGGAGGGACCTACGGTGCCATAACTAGTGCAGTGGCCCAGGCGCAATTGGATGGATTAAGTGTTGCATCTGCCCATATCCGTTATCTAAATCCTTTTCCTGGAAATCTTGAACAGATTTTTAGTAGATACAAACAAGTTCTGATTCCTGAGCTCAATAATGGCCAGTTGTCAGTATTAATACGCGCGCAATATAACGTTGATGCTATCCCGTTTGGGAAGATATCAGGCCAACCCTTTAAGATTAAGGAAATCCTTGGAAAGATTAATCACGTGCTAGGTCATAGTAAATCATTCAAGTTTGACTTTGAGGAAGAATAGATGGCTGACAATATAATTAAGAACAATACAGCTGATGTACTTCCTAGTGAAGATATACCACTTTTAACACGAAAAGACTTTGTGTCTGATCAAGAAGTGCGTTGGTGTCCAGGTTGTGGTGATTACTCAATTCTTGCACAGATGCAAAAAATGCTACCCGCACTTCGTATCCCTCGTGAAAATATAGTTTTTGTGAGTGGTATAGGTTGTTCAAGCCGTTTTCCTTATTACGTAGAGAGTTATGGTTTCCATAGCATTCATGGAAGAGCCCCTGCTATTGCAACTGGAGTAAAAGCTGCTCGACCGGACCTATCAGTTTTCGTTGTTACTGGTGATGGTGACGGCCTTAGTATTGGTGGTAATCATCTTCTGCACATACTACGTCGTAACCTAGACGTTACAATAATTTTGTTTAATAACCGTATATATGGTCTTACAAAAGGTCAGTATTCTCCTACCTCAGATATTGGAAAAACTACAAAATCTGCGCCGTTAGGAACAATTGAGAGTCCTTTGGATCCGGTGAAACTTGCCTTAGCTGCGGGAGCAAGTTTTGTGGCACGATCGGTTGATCGTGATACTACCCATTTAGAATCAATTTTATATGAAGCAGCAAAACATAAAGGTACTTCTTTTGTAGAAGTCTATCAAAACTGTAATATTTTTAATGATGGAGCCTTTGCTGCATTTGCAGAGAAAGATGTTCGCCCTGAGAAAATGGTTTATTTAGAACATGGCAAGCCTGTCCGATTTGGAAAGCAAAAGGAACATGGACTTCGATTAAGTGGTTTTAAACCTGAAGTCCTGGAAAATGTTTCTGACGATTCAGAATTGCTTGTTCATGATATCTATCAGGAAAGTACTGCTTTGGCATCAATTCTCTCGACGATGGATTATCCGGAATATCCCGTCCCTGTGGGTATCTTCCGTCAGGTTGAGCGCGAGACCTATGAGGACCAACTTGATATGCAAGTAGTTCAAGCACGTGCAAATCAATCAGCAGATTTACAAGATCTGATTGCTGGTCAGGAGACTTGGGTAGTAGGGTAATTTACTAATGGTTTCTTCAGATCTGCTTAATTGCCCGTCATGTGGTCAACATAACTCTCAAGGGTCCGATCGGTGTAGTGGATGTCTTCGACCTTTTGGTCAGTCGGATTTGCCCGAACATGAGACTTTATTTAGTGCGAGTCCATTTTCGGAATCACTTGCTAGCTTGAAGCCTATACAGATTTCTGCATTGCCAGTTGATGCTCCCGTTTCAGAAGCGGTTGAGCTTTTGCGAGATAATATAAGTGGGGCAGTACTAATTTTTGAGGAAGAGCGTTTGATGGGTATTTTTACGGAAATAGACATCGTGGGAAAAGCTGCTGGTCATCAGGATCTCATAAATAGGCCAATTTCTGATTTTATGACGATGGATCCGGTGGTGTTGCGTGAAACGGATTCGGTTGCTGTGGCATTAAGCAAAATGTCATTCGGTGGTTTTCATCATGTACCTGTTATAAGACATAATGTGGACTCGGCGGAAGAAGTAAAGTTAGATGATATTACTGGTGTGCTAACCGCCCGAAATGCTATGAGATGGTTAGTAGCACGTTTTTTGGATTAGATTGATGTTTACCAGGTAGTGGTTTTACTAATCGTTCAGTCAATGAATAAGATGTTAAAAGGTTGTATGCCCGATGGACTATGAAGAGAAAAAATTTAAAACAAATGATTTAGTGCTTACTTATCAAGAATGGGATATGAGTCAAGGTGATAAGCCTACTATTATCACGTTACATGGATTTGGTGTTTCTGGTCATATGTATGACGAGTTTAGTAGGCGTTATCAAGACACTGCTCGAATAATTAATCTTGATCAGCGTGGCCATGGTGATAGTGAAATTTCAGAAGTTGGGAATTATCAACGCAGTGCGTTTGTTAGTGATGTAGAGGGGTTGAGAATACATCTCGGTTTACAAAATTTTATTTTAGTTGGACACAGCATGGGAGGTTTAAATGCGATTGAATATGCTGTTTCTTTTCCGCAGCATGTTACCGGCCTTATTGTTGTTGATGCTGGTCCTGAAGCCGCAAAAGAAGGGGTTGATAATATCGTTCGCTTTACACAGGGGCCCGATGAGTTAGATTTTGATGAGTTTGTGCAGATGGCTATGCGTTTTAATCCAAGAAGAACTGAAGAAAATATTCGCGAGCGCATGAATCACCGGTTAAGGCAACTGGATAATGGGAAATGGACTTGGAAATTCGATAAACGATTTCGAGATCCTAATGCTAATCTCAAAATTGGTAGCGAAGCTACCCAAGAACAATTACGAGAGAAATTCAAACAAGTAGTTGTGCCGACTTTATTAATCAGAGGGGCTGAGAGTGATGTTTTGTCTGAAGCTGTTGCACATCGCACAGTAGATGAAATGCAAAATGCACAATTGGAAGTTGTTGCTGGTGCTGGCCATAGCGTGCCGGGGGATTCTCCAGATGGATTCACTGATGCAGTCCGTGGATTTTTGGAAAATCTGACGCATGAAAAATAATTCGTCAAAAAAGATGAGTTTTTATGATGATGTAGGAGATGTTGCTCCTGTTTTTTTATTTTTACACGGCTGGCTTCAAGATCGAACTTTTTGGTCACCTGTAGTTGATTTGCTTGCGAATCAACATCGTTGCATTAACTTGGATCTTTTCCCAAAGATTGACGAAAAAATGGATATGGATCCTAAGTCTTCTGCACAATTGGTGGCAAATTTTATAGAAGAGTTAAAAATTGGTCCTGTTATTTTGGTTGGTCATGACCTTGGTGCACTGTTTGCTCTTTTGGTGAATAATTATTGTTCAGATAATGTTTTAGGTTTGGTCTTAATTGATCCGCCGCTAGATGGTGCAACAAATGGTGCAATGGGTACACTGTCTACCGAAATTAGCAATTCAAATTCTTTAGCAGTAGTTGAATCATTATTCGATCGGTGGTTTGTTGATCTAACTTCTCAGGAAATTCGAGAAAAGGTTCGACTTATGTTGAAAAGTATTTCTCCTGCTGATGCTGCTGAACAGTTTTCTAAGTCTGATTTTTTACAAAAAGAGATGGGCAATTTAATAGCTGAAGCTGATAAAAAACCATTTATGATTGTTTGGCCAGAAATTCCTAGTGGGAATCCAGAAAGGCTCAGAGAGATCACCTATTTCTTGAGACAAGAGCCTATAGCTGATACAGGACATTTTTTGCAGCTTGAAAAACCGGAGATAATTACTTCGCTCTTGAGGGCTTTTGTAGATGATGTAGATCGTGATCCACGTATTAATGAACTTAGGGGAAAGATATAAAATTAGGTTAAAGATTATGTGGTCACTGAGTTTTTCTGTTGTTTTTTTTGCCGTTCTAGTTACATTTTCAAGTAGCTGTGCAGTATCTGATAATCACGACAAAAAAAGCTCTGAACTTGACCGTCGGGTTGAAGAGCTGGAGAGTGAGGAAGAAGCTAAACCAGCTTCCACACAGGCTGCTACTACTACTGCCGAGCCTACTGATACTGAGACTAAACCTACATTAGAGTCGCACGAAATGCCATGTGGTGATCATTTAGTTCCTGTGGGAAAGAATTCAGGTTGGATAGCAGATTCATGTATCCCTACTGAACTCGTGCTTTTACCTGTTTCGGTGGCTTTTGATGATTGTTATCTCGTTCCCGAGGCTGCACAAGCTGTAAAGGATCTCATTAAAGAGGCGAAAAGTAAGGGCATTGAACTTGTAGCAGTGAGTTGTTACAGAAGCTATCAATATCAAAAAGAGATTTACGATCGTAATGTTCGTGAACTTGGTGAGGAAAAAGCTTCTTTAGAGGTTGCGCTACCGGGATACAGTGAACACCAATTGGGAACGACTGTTGATATTTCCTCAGCAAAGGTCAACTTCCAATTAACTCAAGACTTTGGAGATACCCCTGAAGGTCAATGGCTTGGCAAACATGCCTCGGATTTTGGATTTGTGCTTAGCTTTCCTAAGGGTTTTGAAACAAGGACAGGTTATTTATATGAACCCTGGCATATCAGATGGGTTGGAGTTTTGTTGGCCAAAACAATTCTAGAAACAGACTTAACTCTTGAGGAATACCTTATCGACAGGCTCGGTTATGCACCCAATTAGGACAGTAAAAGCTTTGTGACTTGCGTGCGTCTTGGCGAGATTGCAAACTCCCATAAGGGAGACTCAAATGTCAGATTTTGCAGAATTACTTATAGAGCGTTCCGAACATATTCTTACGCTTACCTTAAATCGGCCGGAGCGCTTGAATGCGATCACAGGGACTATGCTTAATGCGCTTTCACATGAACTGGATATAGCTAACCAGGATCATGAGATACGTGTTGTTGTTTTGACGGGGGCAGGACGTGGTTTTTGCTCAGGATTAGATTTACAGAATGAAGCAAGTACTGAACGTGAACGTGGGGATTTACAACAATTTGATCTAGTTAATTCACCTCCTATGATTTTGCATCGTATGGATAAACCTGTTCTTTGTGCACTGAATGGTCCTGCTGCTGGATATGGGATGGATCTTGCATTAGGTTGTGACATTCGTATTGCTAGCGAAAATGCAAAATTAGGTGCTGTTTTTACGAAAAGAGGTGTTTTGCCAGAGTCTGGGGGGACTTGGTACCTACCCAGGCTTATAGGTTGGGCACGGGCGAGTGAAGTTGCTTTTTCAGGTGATGTTCTAGATGCGGAAACATCTTTGGAAATGGGCTTAGTTAATAGGGTTGTTGCTCATGATGATTTACAAGGGGAAGTAATGGAGCTTGCGGACAAAATAGCCCAAAATGCACCGTACTCTGTTCAGTCTACAAAAAGAGCAATGCGATTGGGGATGGATCAAAACTTTGAATCAGCTGTTAACACTGCGTATTTGAGTTTATTACCTATGTTTCAAAGTGATGATTTTAAAGAAGGGGTTAATGCATTTTTAGAACGGAGAAACCCAGACTTTAAAGGACGTTAAAAAAAGCGAGATTACTCTCGCTTTTTTTTCTCTTTTCTTAATGTTTTTTAGCAGCCACAAGGTCGTGCTTCGCCGCTACCATCTTCTGTTTGAAAGCTTGAACCACAAGCACAACTTTTAGTTGCATTTGGATTGTGGATACTAAATCCGCTTTTCATAATATCGTCTACGTAGTCTATTTCAGCACCTTCAAGGTATTGAGCACTTTCAGGATCAATAACTATACGAACACCATGTTCCTCGAGGACAACATCGTCTTCCTCTGTGGAGCGTGCCAGTGCCATACCATACTGGTACCCTGAGCATCCCCCTCCAGCTACAAATACTCGGAGCGCGCCATCAGGAAGCTCTCGAGATGCCATCAGCTCATGTGCCTTTTCAGCAGCTAGTTCTGTGATGGTTACCAATTGTGTGCCAGTTCCGGATTCGACTGCCATATTAAACTCCTAAAAGAAAGTAAAAACTTGTTTGTTTAGCGAGTGTAGTATAACACAAACAGACTTGAAGATTGAGATTTTAGGAGTGCAGAGTTATGAATCGCGTTTATCTTGATCATGCGGCGACAACAAAGCCAGATCAAAGAGTACTGGAAGCAATGCTAGCGGTTTATAAGGAGGATTGGGGCAATCCTTCTTCAATTTATTTAGAAGGACAACAAGCAAGACGTTGGGTTGACCAATCTCGAGATCGGTGTGCTGCTTTACTTGAGGTGGAGAGTGATGAACTTCTTTTTACAAGTGGGGGTACTGAATCTGATAATGCGGCAATACGTGGTGTTGCTTTTGCACAGAGAGAACTAGGGCTTGGCACTCATATTGTTACATCTCAAATTGAACACCATGCCGTGCTTCATGCAGTAGAACAACTTGAAAAAGAAGGTTTTGAGGCGACATACCTACCTGTTGATGAACAAGGAATCATCCAAATGGATACGTTAGCGGATTCAATTCGTGAAGATACAATTCTGCTAAGTCTCATGCTTGCAAATAATGAGGTCGGGAGTTTACAGCCTGTTCAAAACGCTGCAGAAGTAGCTCGTGAAAAGAACCCGCATATTGTAATTCATTCCGATGCCGTCCAAGGTGTGGGCGCAGTTGATATCAGGCCCAGCGTGTTGAATGTCGATCTTTTAACGCTTGCCGGACATAAATTTTATGGTCCAAAGGGGATTGGATTGCTATACATCCGTCAAGGTACTCCGTGGGAACCTTTTGTTCTTGGTGGGGGGCAAGAGAAGGAGAGAAGAGGTGGAACAGAGAATGTTGCTGGTATAGTCGGTTTTGCAGTTGCTTTTGACTTAGCCTTACGTGAAGTGGAGAAGAAAAACACGGAAATCCAGAAATTGAGAAACAGGTTACTTTATGAAATACCTGAACTCGTTCCTGATACTGTGATTACAGGTCCAGTCGATCCTGCTCTACGTTTACCAAATAATTTTTCTTGTTGTTTCCGTAATGTTGAAGGAGAGAGTGTTTTACTGTCTTTGGACATGATTGAGGTTGCTGCTAGTTCAGGCAGTGCATGTACAACTGGTGCATTGGAGCCATCTCATGTTCTGACAGCAATGGGCGTAGATAATGATTTAGCACATTCTTCATTGAGGCTTACTTTAGGTAATGAAACAACAAATGATGAGATTGAATATATTATTGAGAAGTTACCTTCAATTATTGAACGTTTGCGTGCGCTAGCACCTGATCCTTCGTAAATATCACAAGCGGTAAGCTACTTTTTAAAGTAGCTCATAGATTTTTGATCAAGTTCAGTGGTATTTGCCAAGAAGAACACAGCCATTTTGTCCACCGAACCCAAACCCATTGGTTATCGCATAGTTAACTTCACTGGTTCTTGCTTCCAACGGAACGTAATCGAGATCGCAGTCTTCAGCAGGCGAGCGTAAGTTTATTGTTGGGGGGATAATTCCCTCTTCGATAGCTTTAATACAGGAAAAGACACCCAAAGCACCAGCTCCACCTAGCAGGTGGCCGACCATAGATTTGGTTGCACTAACAGCTACCTTATTGGCGTGTTCTCCTAATGCAAGTTTAATTGCTTTCGTTTCTGATACGTCATTGAGAGCTGTTCCTGTTCCGTGTGCAGAAATGTAGCCTATATCAGCTGCTTCCACCCCTCCAACCTGTAAGGCTGTTTCAATTGCTTGAGCTGCTCCGCTACCATCGTCTAGTGGTGCAGTGATGTGATTTGCATCACAACTAAGTCCACCGCCTAATAATTCAGCATAAATCTTTGTATTGCGTCGTAGTGCACGTTCCTCTGATTCTATAACGAAGACGACAGCTCCTTCGCCAAACACAAAACCATCCCTGTCTTGATCAAATGGCCTGGAGGCTCCTTCAGGATCATTGTTGTTTCGGCTTAACGCACGCATATTGGAAAGCGCTGCTATAGCTACTGGGTGAAGAGCAGCTTCTCCACCTCCGGCTAAAACAACATCGCACATACCACTAGATATTAGCTGTTGAGCTTCAATAAACGAATAAAGGCCACTTGCACAAGCGGCAGTGCTAGCTAGTGCAGGGCCTCGTAACCCAAGGGTCATAGCTACCTGGCAGGCTCCCATATTAGGAGCCATAAGTGGAATGAAAAAAGGACTAACACGGGAAGGTCCTTTTGTGACATAGTTACCCATTTCTTCAAAGGTGTTAAGAATACCGCCGGCACCGGTTGCAATGGCTGAAGCAGCTCGTGGCTTTTCTTCTGTTGTTAATTCTAATTTTGCATCTTGAGCTGCTTCCTTGGCAGCGGCTACACAAAATTGGGCGAACCGTGACATTCTTCGAGAAGCTTTTAAATCCATATAATTTTCTGGCAAAAAACCCTTAACTTCTGCAGCTATTTGAACATCTAAATCGGAAGCATCGAAACTTGTAATGTGACTTACACCAGAATGGCCAAGCCGTAACTTTTCCCAACTCTCGTCTGCGGTCAGGCCTAATGGGGTGATTGCTCCAATTCCAGTGATTACTGCTTTAGTTGTCATTTTCAAATCCTTTTGAAAAGTAAGGAGGCATTATGTCCTCCTAATCCGGCTGAGGTGCTCAAGGCAACATCAATATCGCAAGATCTTGCCTCGTTTGGTACATAGTCTAAATCACATTCCGGATCTGGATTTTGATAATTTATCGTCGGCGCTACTTTTTGGTCTCTGATAGCTAATATACATGCCAGTGCCTCCAATGATCCTGTGCCACCCATACAATGCCCTATAATTGGCTTAACCGAACTAATTGGGATTTGATATGCTTTTTCTTTGCCAAAAATTTCCTTAAATACATTAGTTTCGACTAAATCATTCATTTTTGTCGCACTTCCGTGGGGATTAATATAGTCCACCATACTTGGTGATATACATGCAGTTTGAAAAGATGCTCGCAACGCACGACTCAAGCCTTTTCCAGTAGCATCAAGTGCAATCATGTCATGTGCATCATTTGCGCTTCCATATCCAATTATTTCTGCATAAATCTTGGCTTTACGGGCTATTGCATGTTCGTAATTTTCTACGATGAAGGCTGCTCCACCTTCTCCTGCTATAAACCCATCTCGTTCAAGATCAAACGGGCGCATTGCTTGAGATGGTTCGGCCGTGCCTTTGGAAAGTGCACGCATAGAGGTCCACGTGGCATGAAAAAGGGGTAATAAGACAGCATCCGAACTTCCTGTAATTATTGCAGAAGCATCACCTCGAGCTACAGTGGAAAATGCTTCACCAATTGCAGTTGTTCCGGTTGCGCATGCGCTTGATATGGCCATATTGGGTCCTCTTGCCCCAGTGGCAATTGCGATATGTCCGCTTGCTGCATCAACTATAAAATTAGCTACTAGGAATGGAGAGATTCTCTTGGCACCTTTTGTCTGTAAAGTCTCTTGCCCTTGCAAGAATGTTTCTGAACCTCCAGCTCCAGACCCAAAAATTATTCCAATTTCATCAGCATTTTTCTCACAAATTTCAAGCTGGCTGTCGTCTAAGGCCTCCAGTGTAGATAACAATGCAAACTTTACACTGCGGTTCATATGTTTTAGTTGCTTTGCTGTTACTCTGCTATCAAGTTGTAAAAGTTCTTGGGGATCATTTTTCACTTCTGCTTGAATTTGTACTTTGAAATTTGAAGCATCAAATAGAGTTATCGGTGCTATACCACTTGTTCCTGAGAGCATTGCCTGCCAAGTCTGCTCGGAGTTTTCTCCAACGGCAGATATGGCTCCCACACCGGTCACAACGACTCGATGCTTCACCGCGCAGTTGCTTCCACTGATGAAAAGTTTTCACTGAGCAGACCGTTCTGGGGATCACTCAAGCTAACTACTTTTTGTGTTTTATCGATCCTTCTTACCAGTTTTGTTAAAACACTACCAGGCCCTACCTCAAACACCATTTCCGCATCCATTTTCTGAATTTGTTGGACACAGCGTTCCCAGCGCACACTCTCGGTTAATTGATCTCTAAGTTCTATAAAAACATCTTCTTTTGAACGTAGAATATCGGCATTTACATTCCCGATGATTGGAGTTCTAGGGTTCTGTAAGGCGGTTTGTTCGAGCAAATTTTTCATGCTTAAACTAGCTTTTTCCATAAGAGGCGAATGTGAAGCGATACTTATGGGAAGGGTTATAACAGTACGTGCTCCAGCTTCTTGGGCTAAGTCCATAGCTTTATGTAGGGACGGGAAATCACCAGATATTACAGTATGGCCTTCACAATTCTGTGTTGCGATCCCAACATATCCTGTATCACTTGAATGTGAACAAATTTCTAAAATTTTCTCCTCTTGGAGCCCTATGATTGATGCCATTCCTCCGGGGTTTTCGCGTCCTGCCTCATCCATTAATCGGGCACGTTCTTGCACTAAGAGCAGGCCTTCTTCGAATGTAATGGCGCCAGTTGCCACTGCTGCAGTGAATTCTCCCATGGAATGTCCGGCGATAGCTACGGATGTTAGTTTTTTATCAAGCGTACTCCAGCGTTCTCGTACTGCCTCAAGCCATGCAATTGAGGTTACAAAAGTCGCAGGTTGTTGGTTAATGGTTCGTTGTAATTCTTCTTCGCTACCTGTATAGCACAATCGAGAAATATGTCGCTCAAGCACTTCATCTGCGCGCTTAAAGACGTTACGTGCTCGGCTTGAGACTTTACTTAACCGAGTTCCCATACCTACAGACTGAGAGCCTTGGCCAGGGAAAATGAGAGCGAGCTTTGTCCAAGAAGAATCTAATAATGCCATAGTACAAATACCTACTTTTGCTGGGTATATTGGCTATGTAGAGCATAACAGAGCTTTTCCTTATATGTGGGCAATTAGTCCTAAAGTAAAGTTCCAGGATCAACATCTATGCTCCAATTTGTACTGAGCGTAATTTCGTTTAACAACATGGTCGGGTCCCGACCTTTTAAAAGTAATTGCCACTGATATTCTCCTCGTTGCCTTACTAGATGAGCAATTGTGGGACCGACAATTTCAGGTTCACTTTTCCCCTTGGTATCTCGTAATGTTCTTAATGTGTTTGCAACTCTGTTTGCTTCAGACAACCCCCTTTCTCTATTACGATTGCGGTGAGTTAATTTAGTTATTCTCTGAAAAGGTGGATAACCTGCAAGTCTGCGGTAGGCACATTCCTGAGTATAAAACAATTCATAATTTTGTAATGACACAGCAGTTAATGAACGAGCTTCTGGATTATATGTCTGTATAAAAACCTCTCCTTGCTCCTCTCTTCGTCCAGCTCTCCCTGCGACTTGCGCTAGAACCTGAAAATTACGTTCATAAACCATGTAGTCAGGAAGGTTTAACCCAACGTCTGCATCAACCACACCCACTACTCGCATTGTCGGTAGATCTAAACCTTTTGCTAACATTTGCGTACCAACGAGAATATCAATTTCCCCTTGTTCAAGTTGTTTAACAATTTGTTCATGACCAGTTTTTGCTTTTACAGTTGTGCTGTCCCATCGTGCGATTCGGGCATGTGGAAAATATTCTTGGGCTTGTTGTTCTACTTTGCTGGTTCCTATTCCGAAAGGTCTATAGCGATTGCTTCCGCATTGGGGACAGTTTCCTGTAATGGTTTCGGTTCGATTACAGTGATAACAGTGCAATTTTTCATGTAGAGGGGTTTCGGCATCTATTCCCATTGACAGCAGGCAATTGGCGCATTTCGTGACATAGCCACAACCTCTACAGAGCATGAATCGAGCTAAACCTCGACGATTTACAAATAGAATAGATTGTTCTTTGGCTGTAAGTGCATGATTGACAGCTTTTACTAAGTCATAGCTAAAGATGCTTCGGTTACCAGCTTTCATCTCTTCTCGCATATCTACAATTTTTATTTTCGGCATTTTCACGGAACTTGCGGTTTTCTTGTTTAAACTTGGACTAATTCGTGTCGTTAGGTTTAGGCGTTTGAATTCACCAATTTCAGAGCGGTGATAACTCGTAATATCAGGAGTTGCACTACCTAATACCAGCGTTGCACCTGTGTGGTAACAGATTTCTGAGGCGATATCACGTGTGTGATATCGCGGATGCTGATCTTTCTGTTTGTAGGTCCATTCATGTTCTTCATCTATCACAACAAGTCCCAAAGAAGGTATAGGCGCGAAAATTGCGCTTCGTGAACCTATTATTAGCCTAGATTTATTCTCATTTATACGGTGCCACTGATCATATAGCTCGCCAGTGCTTAAGTTGCTATGCAGTACAGTGATTTCATTTGGGAATTTCTCTCCATAGCGTCTAATAGCCTGAGGAGTTAACGAAATTTCAGGTACGAGGACGATCGCACTTTTTCCTGAATCTAAGACTTTTTGAATGATAGCTTGATATACTTCAGTTTTTCCACTTCCAGTAACACCATGTAGTAAGAATTGTTTACCATCTGACGCTACTATTTCGGACACAGCTTTTTGTTGTTCTTCTGTAAGAGTTGGAGGAGGTACAGGTGTTTTTGATCGATAGTTCGAAACAGGATCACGGTTAATTTTGACTTGTTCCACTGAGATCCATTCTTCTTCTTCGAGCTGTCTAATATGATTTGAGTGAACTCCTAGTTTGCGCGTTTCTTTTAAGGTTAGTTCTTCAGTTGTGGCGAGAGCCTTTAAGAGACGTGCGGCTGGTGATTTAAGACGTGTTGCTGTACGTGTGTTAGCTTCTTTCATCGTTTCAGATTCTGTTCTCAATCGCTGCACACGTTTTTGTAGGAGTGGTTGACCTCCAGGCTTTGTGAGACCTTGGGTTACTGTTAAGGTACCTTTTTCCTGAAGTTCCTCTAATTTCTTAATTGGAACTGAGCCTAGTGTTTTGCGGAGATGATCAAGGGAGACCTTCCCATGTTTTGCGAGGTAGTCCAGGATGGCAGCGTCTTTAGGATCTGACGGTAATAAGGCAGGTATTTTAATTGGTGAAATTGTAGTCGTTGATTTTTGCCCATATCCTGCTGGTAGACAGGTGGCGACACATTCCCAAATTGGTGCGATATAGTGCTTGTTCATCCATTGTGCGATGTGGCGGTGGGTTGTATCTAAAACAGGATTTGGATCTGCAATCGCTGATATTTCCCGTATTTGTTTAAGTTTGCTCGTTGAACTTTCAGTTAAAACTATGCCTTGAAGTATGCGGTGTCCAAAAGGTATGTAGACTGCCTGGCCTAACTGAAGTTTCATTCCCGGAGGGACTCTATAAGTGAATATATTGCTAGAAGCTTGTCCAGTATTAACTGCTATTCCCACTAAATTAGTCTGAACAAAGGGGTAGCGCTCCATTGGAAGCATCCTTTTAGTGCGTACAGATATGGTAGTAGGAAGCGTACACTGTCTCCGTTCCGGTATGTTATTTCGTTCACAAAACCCAGTACTTTATCAATAAGTACAGTGTTTGGAAGTGCCGTATAGAAGTAGAATGGGAAACCAGTAAAGGAGTTATAATGCCTCGATCTGAAGATCCTGGTTTTTTTGAAACAATTTATTCTGCTAGGGCACTGCGAAGGTTTAGTGAAAGAATAGTTGAAGACGATGTGATATTTCAGGTGCTAGATGCTGCAATTCGAGCGCCATCAGGAGGAAATGCACAAGATTGGCGTTTTGTTGTTGTTAAAGATCAATCCAAAAAGAAAAAGATGCAGGAATGGGCGGAGGAAGGTTGGGCTTCATATCAGTCCAGGTTTGCCAAAAATAATGACGAGGCCCGTAACTTACCTCGTGCACAAAGGCTTCCTTATCTTGCTGCTTCACATCTTGTTGAACATTTAGCAGAAGCGCCGGTAATTATTGTAGTTACTGGAGAAAAGGACCGACACCAATTTTCAGGAGGGAGTACTTTTCCCGCAATTCAAAATATCCTGTTGGCGGCACGTGCATTGGGTTTAGGCGGTTCAATTTTTAATATGCCAATGATTCGACATAAGGAAGATTTGAGTGAATTGTTGGGAATACCGGTTAATTATGAAGTAGTTTGTATTGTGCCGTTAGGTTACCCCACGGACAGGCACGGACCGCTTAAGAGAAAGCCCGTTCACGAAGTTGTGTTTATAGATGATTTTGGTAAAACTTGGGATTTTGCGTCAGAACAGCCGGAGAATGGGTGGGAAAATCTTTGGCTTTGAGAAAGTGGTTTAGGTTGAGAGAGAAAATATAATGTTGCCTTTAAACGGGATACGAGTTGTTGAAGTAGCAAGTTTTTTGGCGGCCCCCTCTGCTGCAGCTTTGATGGCAGATTTAGGTGCTGATGTAATAAAAGTTGAGCCCCCTAGTGGAGATACCTTCAGGGGAAATGCTGCACATATGCATGAAGGGTTACCAATCAATTATAGATTTGAAGTTGATAATCGTGGAAAGCGTTCGATTGCTCTAGATCTTGCTAATTCGTCCGGAAGGCAGGTTTTGAAAAAACTTGTGACATCGGCTGATATTTTTGTAACAAATTTAACTGCACGAAGAACAGAGAAGTATGGGTTGGATTTTGAATCTTTGAAAGTTATTCAACCAAAATTAATTTATGGGCACTTAGTTGGTTATAGCAGTACTGGAATTGATGCAGAGCGACCAGGTTTTGATGCGACGGCTTTTTGGGGGCGTTCTGGTGTTATGGGTCTTATGGGTGATAAAGGTACTCCTGCAATTCAGAGCCGTTCTGGCCAGGGAGATCATCCGACAGGGCTTAATTTATTGGCAGCATTGCTTGCAGCATTACGATTAAGAGATATAACTGGCGAAGCACAACGAGTGGAAGTTTCTCTACAAAGGACTGGTCTTTGGACGATTGCAACCGATATGCAACAGGCACTTAATTTGCCAGAGCATCAGCCATTTCGATTTGATCGTTCAAATCCTATTCAGCCTATGCGTGGTACGTATGAAACTGCTGATAAACGTTGGCTAATGTTAACTATGCATAATGTTCCTAAGTATTGGCCTCGCCTTAGCAAAGCATTGAATCGTCCAGATTGGGAAGAAGATGCGCGATTCACAACTATTGCTTCGTTACTCAAAAATGGTTCGATTATTGTTACAGAAATCGAAGAAATTTTCCGTTCTCAAGATCTAAGTTACTGGGCCAAGAAATTGGATGATAACGAGTGTATATGGGCCCCAGCTGCAAGTCTTGATGAAGTTGCAGCTGACCCAGTTTTACGTGACCAAGGTGCCTTTCAAACTCTTTTGGATAGCGAAGGGTCACCCTATGAGGTTGTTTCAACCCCATTTATGATTGATGGTGTGGATATACGTGCGAGGAAACGTGCTCCATTGGTAGGAGAAAATAATTTTGATGTTTTGCAAGAGTTAGGTTTCTCAGATTCTGAGATTGCTGATCTCGCTGAACAGGGAATCTTTACGGAGGGCGAAAGTCATGGATCTTAAATTGGCTGGAAAGTGTGCAGTAGTAACTGGAGGGAGCCGTGGAATTGGTAAAGCTATAGCTCTTAATCTTGCTAGTGAAGGCGTTAATGTTGCAATTGCAGCTAGAAATCAGAAAAGGCTGGATGATTCAGTTGCAGAGATTAGTAAAATAACTAGCTCGAAGGTTATAGGTATACAGTGCGAAACGACCAATGAAGAGTCAGTTGCTGCTTTAATGGAAAAAGTTGTACTAGAGCTAGGTGGGCTTGATATTTTGGTCAATAATGCTGCTCAGCCTGGTGGGCCGCGTCCTAAACTTCACGAATTAAGTTTTGAAGATCACCTATTACCTCAAATCAATACGAAAGTAATGGGGTATTTACGATGTGCTAATTATGCTGTGCCACATATGCGACAAGCTGGATGGGGTCGAATAATAAATATATCTGGATTACAGGCTCGTAGAAGCGGCAGTATAGTTGGCAGTGTTCGAAACGTGGCTGTTTCTGCGATTACAAAAAATTTAGCGGATGAATTAGGCTCGGATGGCATTAATGTAAATTGTATACATCCTGGATTTACTCGGACTGAAGCAACAAAGGAAATGTTTGAGCAGCAAGCCAATATCGACGGTAGTTCGGTTGAGAAAGTTGAAAAATCTTACGCATTGCAAAATAGTGTTCATAAGATTATTGATGCTGCTGATATCGCAGCGTTTGTTCTTTTTTTAGCATCGCCTCTTTCAATTGCGATTACGGGAGAAACAATTGCGGCAGGTGGTGGGGCAGGTAACGGGATCTATTATTAAGAATGGTTTGGCTGCCGAGCAGGGATTCGAACCCCGACTGAAGGCTTCAAAGGCCCGTGTGCTACCGTTACACTACTCGGCAGGATGTTTTTGGTACCGAAGGCCGGACTCGAACCGGCACGGGTTTAACCCCAACGGTTTTTGAGACCGCCGCGTCTGCCAATTCCGCCACTTCGGCCCATTCTAAACTACTCCGCTTGTGAACAAATTGGAGCGGAAGACGAGGGTCGAACTCGCGACCTTCTCCTTGGCAAGGAGACGCTCTACCACTGAGCTACTTCCGCTCGCCGGAAGAGTATACCACTCCAAGCTTTACCACTAATAGAAATAGAAAAAAATTTAGGTTGAAGGAGAAGGTGGCATGTCTAACGTATACCAGCCGGATTGCCCGGGCATTTCTTCTATGCCTACTGTTAGCTTTGTAAATTTTCCTTTGCGCGACGATAACGAATCAGCTAATTGTTCTGCAAACCACTCAGCTATCCTTTCAGCGGTTGAATTATCAATAGGTAGTGCAACAACATCAGATTTTGGGAAAATGTACTGTTTATCCGAGTAGTTGATTTCCCAGCTTGTTGTTGACTCGTTAATTTTTAGGACACGGCTTTCTAGTTGCAAGATAAATTTGTGGTCTAGTGTGTCAGAAATTTCCTTTGTTAACTGCTTTAAGTCTCCAAAATCCCAAACCCATGAATCTTCAGTTAAGTCTCCTTCGAGCTCTACCGAAATAACATAGTTGTGCCCGTGTAGTGGTTCACATTCTCCGAAAAAAGTAGCAAAATGTGCTGCAGCAAATCGTAAGCGATTTTTTTCAACACTTACTCGTCTAGTAACAGCCATAGTTTATCCCTTATTAAAAGATAGCCTTTTATTACTTAAGCGCCTATTTTTTAGCCACGTCCTAAGAGGCCACCTTCCATGGCACCAAGTCCTGCTATATCACGTTCTAATCTTAGTTGTACGTAAGCTCTTAATGTTTGCAGTTCTTCAGCTGCTCCTTGAATGCCTTCACCAGCCAGTGCATGCAGGTGCTCAAAGCTTTGCGTAAAAACTAGGCTTAAATCTAAGTACGTACTAGTAATTGTTTCGTAGTCTGGTAATTCTGGTAGTGCTGGAGCACTTTGAACTTTTGCTGCTAAATCTAAGAGAGATTCTGAGTGTGCCCCATGGCCTTGGAGTTTATTTGCAGCAGAATTGAGTGCTGTGCTCATACGTTGGCATTCATCTGCCATCCATTGTTGTTCTACAGGAATTCTGCGTTCTACCGACAACAGCATCTGTCCAATCATTTGCGCTGTGACTTTGGCTGTTTCACTTTGTAGTTCAGGCATGAGATCTTTTTCAATAGCCTCTCTAACACATTCAATAACTCTTTGTGAACTAGGATTGGTATACATGTTTTTCTCCTATGGGGACTCTGATGAAGCAGGGTATCCAAGCACCGCTGCATATACTGGATTCGACATTACTAACGGTTGGAGAAGGTAGAGATGTGTGAAAAGGGAGCTTTCACCAGAAAGTCTTCTACGAACTGCATCAAGAATGGGTGTTGCCAACGAACTACAAGAAAACATTCGAAAAAATCCTACGTCTTCTTCAGTAACTTCTATGCCAGTTAGATTTGAGTAATATTGCAGGAAACCTCCATCTTTTTTTACTGCTGATAAAATATCAATGCCTGATAAAGCAGAAAGATGTACAACCCAACCAATTTCTTCCCTGGGATCTCCAATATGTGCATTTTCCCAATCGATAATTCCTGTAATTTTCCCATTTTCAAATAAGAAATTTGAAGGTTGGAAATCTCCGTGACAAACAACTAGAGATGTTGGCTTAGGTAGTTGGTATTTTAGACTGTTAAACATATCAAACCAAACAGGCATTGGATCAAAGGCAATTTTTTGATAGTTGGCCAAAAAATAATTAATTGATGTTTCCATGTAGTTTTCCCAGGACGTGACATCTACGCCAACAGAACGGGGATCTGATAGGGTTTCGTCGGGGTCTAGAATTGTGCGATCGGTTGTGTGCAATTTAGCTAGATGTTCACATAACTCTGTTGCTATTGTTTCTAATTCATTTTCTCTACCTGGCGCAGTTAGCAGCGTTATGTCTGAATCACCAACGCATCGTTCCATCATCATAGTGGGCCTGCCAAATTTGCTACCATCTGCGTCAAGCAAATAAGGGGTTGGTACTGGAATATTAGTTTTTTCTTGTACGTTTTGGATGAGCGTAAACTCTTGCTTCCTACTAGTTGGTAGGATGTCGGCTTCAGTCACTGGATCTCTACGAATGATGACGGGGAGAGTTTCCTCACTTTTGTCAGAATGTTTAATTTCGAGGTCGCAGCGGAATGTTTCTTCAGAATATCCACCTGCTATATTTGCAAAGTTAAGAATTCTTAAAGAAACAACATCATCCATGCTTTCTAGTACATTTTTTTCGATCTGTTGTAACAACTCTTCCATAGAGCGGCATGTTAACAGTGTGTGACCAGCTTGGAAAGTTTTTTTAGTTGATTATTGCTTGACCTTCACCGCGTAAATCACATCCCACCTCGATCAATCCTTGGTTTAGTCGAGCGAAAGATGCTCGGCCGGTCCAGCCATCCCATGCATTTAGATATTGAGGTGATGAATCTCCATGATGGAGTTTTTGGCCTAATATGTCAGGCGTTCTCAATTCAACAAAGAGTCCTTTTTCTGGATCTATTCCCCAACGAGGCTCATCAAGAGCTGCTTGTGGGTGTTTATTTAATCTCAAGACAGCATCTAAAATTTGTAAATTTGTTTGAGGTTGCCTGAAGGCACCAGGTGTTCCTCCCAGCGCATAAAGATCACCTACAGTATTCGTTACCAGATAGCTATGTAGGGTATGCATGGGTCTCTTACCAGGCAGCACCCGATTGGGGTGATCCTTGGTTAACACAAATCCCCCCATGCGATTGTTAAATATGATCCCGGTTTCTGGATTAAAAATACCACTTCCCCATGATGAGAATATTGATTGAATTAAGGAAATTGCGTGGCCACTACTATCGACCGCGAGTAAGTAGGTTGTTCCCCCATCACTACCTGAATCTACTACTCCTCTAGTGGCTTTGTTTTGTTCAATTAGTTTATATGCATCGAAGTTTGTCCAGTCTGGATCTCCTGCTAACAGATCTACTGTTTCCGAGGCATCAATAAAGGCTTGTATTGCTAATTGTTCTGTAATGTTGGAGGAAGACTTTTTTTCTAGGAGTTCAGCGTATTTTTTCAGTGCAAGTAGAAGTACTAGCCCTCGTGAAGGAGGAGGTTGAGTCAGGATATCGTAATTACAGAATGTGGTGCTTAGTGGTTTTTCCCAACGCGGATCTCCATGCCAGTCACTTTCAGTAAACAGTTCACCATCTGAATTTAAGTCGTTAAGGCATTTGCTAGCAATTGCACCTGTATAGAAACCATTAGCTCCTTCTGAGCTGATGACCTTAAATGTTTCCGCTAGCTCTGTTTGTACAATTTTCAGTTCATTACCTTTCAGAACTTCTCCGAATAATGAGAAAAAATAATCAATAGACTCGACTTTTTGTGTAGCACCGGTTAGTGCCCGGTGAAGGTTTTCTGAAGGGGGAAATCCTTCACGAGCCAAACGTTCTGCGTCTTCAAATAATCTTGACCAAGGTAGCTTTCCAAAACGATTATGCAGTGCTTCCCATCCAGCGACACATCCAGGTACAGTGATCGAATTTCTACCAGTTTCTGGAATTTTATTCTTTTCTGTTAATTCATGAACTTTAGTTTTTGAAGGGGCAGCACCAGAGCTATTAAGTGCGAGGCTTCCTTCTTGAGGTGAGTAAGTCATAGCAAATAAATCACCACCTAAGTGGCTCATTTGTGGTTGCACCACCGTAAGAACAGCACTCATTGCAATTGCCGCATCTGCTGCGCTACCTCCCTCCATCAAAATATGTTCTCCAGTAGATGCAGCTAGAGGATGGTCTGCAGCGACAGCGCTTCTGTTTCCTTTAAAGCTTCCCCTGCTAGGTATACTTGATCCAGCTGATTCCCCTGATTTTGCTGCCGCGAAAGGATCGTTTGTCACTTAACTACTAAGCAGTTCTTTGAGGACTGCTTCAGGATTTTTTGCTGCTTGGGCACGTTTCCACACTTTTTGGAATTTTCCATCAGGTCCTATGATAAATGTGCATCGGGTCATACCTATACTTTTACGACCATATAAAACTTTTTCCCCCCAAGCACCGTATTCCGTTGCAATTTTTGCATCGGTATCAACCAAAAGGGGGAACGGGAGGGAGTATTTTTCCCTAAATTTTATGTGAGACTCTTCTGAATCCGTTGAAATGCCAAATAACTGTGCATCCGTAGTTAATAAGGCTGCATAGTTATCGCGGAAACCACATGCTTGTTTCGTACATCCAGGTGTATCGTCGTGTGGGTAAAAATAGAGTACAACGCTCTTTCCTTTGTATTCTGACAAGGTGTGTTTTTCACCATCTTGGTCGTTCAAAGTGAAATTCGGAGCGATGTCTCCCTTTTCAAAAGATACTGGCATTTACTCTCCTATTATTTGTACTTAACGTATTACACCGGAAACTCGTTCAGGAGTAATACGGAGGATTACTCGTTTATTTTCCTCCAGCCACTGTTCAAGTTGAGGTGGCAAGGTATAACCAACTTCTTCGATATTTTCAAAAAGGTTTTTGGTAGACTCAGTAAGGTTTGTTCTCTCAATTGATGCGGTTCCTTCTACAGTCACAAAATTAAAGAGTTCTTGATTATTAATAATACAAAGCGTTATTCGATCATCACGTTCGAGAGTCCTAACTTTTAAAGTAGGAGCTGTAGTGCTGATAATCAAAGTATCGTCCTCGCGTGCGTAAGCGACTACAGAGCTACTTGGTTGACCGCTTGCTCTTACCGTTGTCACAATTGCCCAACGATGCTTTGAAATAAATTCGTCAAACTCTGGTGTTCCAATCATATTTCCACCTCATTGTTTGAATGTACAGGATCGTTCTCCTTTATGCCTTTCTTTTCTTTACAATGTTTTCAGCGAAGGAGTAGTTATGACTTTACCGGGGTTTAGGTTAGTTGACGCACATTCAAAAGAACATAGTTTTCCTTCCGATGACTATACGCTTCTTGTTTTCATGAAAGAGGATTGTCCCACGTGTCATTTGAGCATGCCCTTAGTTGAAAATGCTTTTCAAATATTTGGTTCCAAAATTAACGTTTTAGCAATTGGACAAGAAGAAAAGGGGAATAAAGCACTTATAAAACAATACGATCTTTCCGTCCCTGTACTTGATGATTCAGCTTTAAGTACTTCATTTTCTTACGATTTAGATACAGTTCCAACCGTCATATTAGCTGATAAATCTGGCGAGGAGATGCGTCGTTTTGTTGGGTTTGGACGTGATGATTGGCGTGCTTTGTATGCGCATCTTGCTGAGCTGAGTACTATACTGCCGCCAGAAATTAATTGGGATGACTATCCGGAAAGTCGCCCGGGATGTGGTTCTTTATCAGTGGAACCAGGTATTGCAGAAAAATTAGAGGCTGAATCTAGTGGAAGTCCACTTCGTGCTCGTCCTATGGAGATTGGTTCAGGGGATGATATTCATGAGTTCTTTTATGACCAAGGGTTAACAGATGGACTCCCTGTGATTCCCCCAACGGCAGAAAGAGTTCTGAAGATGCTGTCAGGAATTTCGCGAAATGCTCAAGAGATTGTAATTACAGCACCACCTAACCTCACTCCTGTGACAGTAGAGAAAGTCGCGATCAATGCGGTGATGGCTGGTTGTCGACCCGAATATATGCCCGTTGTGATATCAATGCTGGAGGCATGTGTCTCTGATGAATTTAATGCTCATGGTGTATGGGCAACTACAATGGGCGCTTCGCCAGGCTTGGTTTTAAATGGTCCTATAAGACATGAAGTAAAGATGAATATGAAGTTGGGAGCATTAGGGCAAGGGCACAGAGCGAATGCAACTATAGGCCGTGCAGTTCGTTTGGTAATGCGAAATCTAGGTGGTGCAAAACCTAGTGGAACAGAACGTTCCACACTTGGGAATGCTATGAAATACACACATGGTTTTGCTGAGTGGGAAGAGCGTAGTCCTTGGGAACCATTACATGTCGAGTACGGTTATGATGAAGACGATTCAGTACTTTCGATTTTCCCCCTTACAAGTGGTCCTTATGTGGTTGTTGATCAAACTTCTCGCTCAGCACGTCAACTTGCGGGTTCGTTTGGGCTAACACTTTGTGGTATCGGAAATCAAAATATGCCTACTGGACATGTCTTGTTGGTTGTGTGCCCTGAACATGCGGATACTCTTGCGCGTGATGGTTGGAGTAAGCGTGATTTGCGGGAATATATGATTGAAGTAACGACTAAGCCGACTAAAGATTGGATGTCGACGAGTGATTATGGAGGGCTAGAGCTTTCAATGTTTGGTCCCGATGGTCCAACTGACGAGCAGATGGATAAACCTTTATCAAAATTTTCCAGTGTTGAACATATTCATGTTGCTGTTGCTGGGAGCGAAGCGGGAAAATTTTCTGCTGCATTTGGTGGGTGGGCATCACGTCCGGTACATCGGCTTATTGATGATAAAATTTAAACCAGAGGTGTGTCGTCTCGATTAGCCCATTCATACATAGAGCCGTCATATACACGAATATCGGGATAGCCAAGTAATTCCAAAACAAAAGCCATATGTGCTGCTCGGATACCACCTTGACAATATGTTATTATCGGTCCCCCCTCACGGAATCCTGCTTTTTCAAGCAGGGTATGCATATCACTAGCGCTTAAAAACTTACGCTTATCGTTTTGTTCAATCATATCCGTCCATTCCAAATGAAGTGCGTCAGGAATATGACCCTTGCGTAAGTTTCCACGACTATTGCTCCCTTCCCATTCGCCCTTACTACGAACATCCATGATTGTGCAATGCTGTATTTCTTCTAGGGGGAGTAAATCGTTTATTTGAGCTATTCGAGATGGATCTATAGAAACGGAAAATTCTTGAGGGTCTGTTTTTGTACGATGAAATGATAATTCGTGACCTTCTGTTAGCCACCTATGCCATCCACCATTTAAAACACGTACTTTTGTGTGCCCATAATAATTTAAAACCCACCATAATCTTGTTGCTACCAGCCCGTTGTTATCGTCGTAACAGACAACTTCCGTACTATTGCTAATTCCTAGTTCACTCATAAGTGTTGTGAAATCTTCAGGTGGCATTACATACATGCCTGCCCCACCCTCACGTTCACCCTGTTCCTTGATGTAGTTATGAACTGGCAGATGGATAGCCCCAGGTATATGTGCACGTCGATATGCTTCAAGTGGTGCACAATCAATTACGCGTACAGTGCCACTTGTGTCATTTAAATTGTGTAATAGCCATTCTGGCTCTGCTAAGAGTTCAGGTTTTTTATATTCCATAATAGTCTCGATTTTTTCTCCGTTCTATTGTAGATGTTCTATCAGGTAATTAATGCATCGAGCCTCGAGATATTCTAAGTCCAGTTGTTTTCTTGGCATGTGACGTTCTTGTGGGAAAAGAACAAGGTCATAGTGTTTTTGTTGCTCACTGAGTGAATTTAAGAGGCGTGCTGTATGTCTGAAGTGGACGTTTTCATCTATCAGTCCGTGAACTATGAGTAGTTTTCCTAAAAGGTTTTTAACATGTGAGAGAACTGAACCATTGGAGTAACCGTCTTGATTTTCAGACGGCTTTTGCATGTATCTTTCGGTATATGCCGTATCGTACCCCGCCCAATCGATAACAGGAGCTCCGGCCACCCCAACTTGAAAAACATCTGGATACCTCATCAGTGCCATACACGTCAGATACCCACCGTAACTCCACCCATAAATACCTACTTTTGTGATATCAATGTTTTCATTTTCAGAGAGTGCCCGAAGAGCTGCTACTTGATCATCGATTTCTATTGTTCCCATATTCCGAAATAAAGGGGATTCAAAAGCAAGACCACGATTAGCACTGCCACGGTTATCAACTTTAAGAACTGCGAATCCTTGTTGGATAAGAAATTGCGCTCGTAAATCGACGGTCAATGACCATTCATTCATTACACGTTGAGCGTGTGGACCTCCATATCCCGAAATTATAAGTGGAGATGCTTCAGTTTTATCTGGAAGATAAAGCGCAGCATCGAGGAGGGTCCCATCTGCACCTGGCAGTTGTAAAAATATAGGTGGGTCTAATCCTAAATCGCTACTAATTAAAGTAGGGCTAGATGTGATTTGCTTGACCTGATTTGCATCACTTAGGTTACCTAAATTGACTTTTGGAGCATGTTTGGTAGAACTAAATGAGTCCAATAAGTGTTCACCATTAGCTGAAATTAATGTGGAATGCCATCCTTCAGCTTGAGTAATTTTTGTGATAACGCCACCGTCAAAAGAGACTTTTTCAAGATGGCGTTCAAGTGCACTTGAACGAGTGCTCTCAAAATATATTGAACGTGAATGCATATCTGTATGCACAATGCGTGTCACTAACCAATTGTCTTTTTGCGACCCTGTTACTTGATTGAGTAGAGAAAATTCTTTGTCGTATAAGTAGAGGTGTCTAAATCCAGATCTTTCACTAGACCACAACAAATTTCCGTCGTCCAAAAAATCGAATTGTCCAATATTTAACCAAGGGGTACCTTGTTCGCTCAGTGTATGTGTTGCAGTTCCGGTTTCAGGATCAAAGAGGTGGAAATTGAGCGAGGTTTGGTCACGAGAGAGAACTAGGACTCCTAACATTTCATCCTTACGCCACGCAATTCGAGGAATGTAGAAATCAGTTTCTTGACCCAAATCTAGCCACTTAGTTTGATTATTTACTAAGTTAATGATTCCTAATCGAAGCTTTGGGTTTTCTGCTCCTGCAAATGGATATCTATGATGCTCTGTGGAAAGCGTTTCATTACCTAGATGTACTATCGGAAAATTTTCAATATGTCGTGAATCTGCTTGAATGAAGGCTATCTTCGATCCATCCGGACTCCACCAAAAACCATTTGGCTGTGAGAATTCTTCTTGGGAAATGAAATCTGCCAAGCCATTTGTAAATGCAGGTTCGCCATCATGAGTCAAACGGGTTGACTGCTGATCTGAAAGGCTCATTACCCATAAATTATTTTCTTTTACGTAGGCTATCTGAGTTCCGGACTGATTTATACGAGGGGCTATTGCTGTTCCCAGGGAAGGGATTTCTACAGTTTCCTTATCATTTTTTAATAATCTGGCAGGTTGCCCTGGAATAAAAAGAACTGCTTGTGTGTTTTCGCCGGCAACTTGATAAGAAGTAACACCGAGATTGCGTTCGCGTGTGCGTTCACGCTGTAACTCTTCTTCGAGATTAGCCGGATCACCCATTTTTTTGGGTCCGGCAATTACTTTTTTATCTCCACTTGCAAGGTCATATGACCATAGACTTTGAATAAGGCCATTTTGTTCTGATTGAAGGAAGGTGAGAGTTTTTCCATCCGGTAAGAATTTAAAGTTTGTGGGAGTAGAAGAACCTGGGCGGGGGTAAGTTGCAACTTCCTTGAAAGTAAGTTTTTGTACGGAATCTTTCATTTTAAGATTGTAGTGCTGCTGCTCGTATGCTTTCAATTTCGTTAATAGTTTTTGGCACCATCGGCCCGATAACCTTACCTCCGTCTGCGGTAACTACAATGTCATCTTCGATACGAATACCTCCAAAATCCTTAAGCTGGTCAACTACAGTCCACACGACGGTTTCCTGATGTGTTGCACGAGTTTGAGCATCTTCAAGAAGTGTTTTTATAAAATAAATTCCTGGCTCAATCGTAACAACATAATTTTCTTCTAGCGGTAAATCAGCTCTCAAATTTCGAAGACTTGCTCGTTCACTTGGGAGACGTCCTTCTAGACAACCACCCGCATCATGTGTTGCTAAACCCAATAGATGACCAAGTCCATGTGGGAAAAAGATTGCTTGTGCATCTTGTTCGACTAGTCCTTCAGGTGTGCCATTTAATATTCCCAAATCTTTTAATCCGGAGGCAATTTCGAGGGAAGCATTTAAGTGAAGATCTTTATATTCAACTCCCGGCTCAATTTTTTGAATTGCACTCTCTTGAACAGAAAGCACAAGTTCGTAAAGATTTTTTTGAATCCCGGTAAATTTTTCTCCAACCGGATATGTACGTGTCACATCACTTGCATATCCTTCAAATTCCGCACCCGCATCAACTAAAATTATTTCGTTGCTTCTAAACTTCTTTTTAGTAGGGGCAAAGTGGAGTATGGATGCATTACTTCCACTGCCAACTATGCTTCCATAAGCAGTCCTTGAGGCACCGGCCTTGTAGAACGCGGATTCTATCTCTATTTGGAGTTCTCTTTCAGTCATTCCTGCATGTGCCTTAGTTAGACCAGCCATATGTCCCGAATAAGTTATTTGTGCTGCTTTTTCCATGCGTGCAAGCTCACTTGCATCTTTGGAACGTCTTTTTTCACTAACAAGCTGGCTTAATGATTCACTAAGCTCGTAGTCAATAGTTGCTTCGAGTGAGCGCCAGTCAGAGAGTCCATATTGTTCAGGGGAATCCTCAAAATCTTTGTTTCCTATAAGACACACTGGCATGCCTCTGGATTGCTCAAGCCAACTTTTTAAATCTGTAAGTGGCTGCACTTCCATGCCGACTCTCTTGGTTATTGCAGAAAGTGGTTCACCTTCACCGGTCCAGATACTTTCCTCTAAATCTGCTACGTGAACAAATAGTGTCCAATCTGAATCCTTTGAATATGTGAGGACGCTTCGTGGAAACTGTGCTCCAGCAAGGTATACGTGCTCGCTATGTGCATGAAAATCATGGTATTGGTCGGTACCTGCTATAGGAACAGGTAAGCCAGAGGGCACTAGAATGATATTCTGACTGTCGGACCAATCTTGTATGACTTTTTCTCTTCGCTGTCGGATTCGTGTTGAATGAGTTTCCATAGGCATACTATTTGTGTGTTTGTAGGTTAAAATTTTAATGCAATGCAAAGACAGTTTACTTTATAAGGGGTTACTTGATGCCAGAAACACAAAACCTTGGAACATTGCAACATATTTCTGCAGACGCTGTTGGCGAACCAGGCCAAAGGCGTTTTCGGTTACGTTTGATTACACAGTCGCCTCAGTATGCCTATGTTTGGTTGGAAAAAGAGCAACTGATAGGTTTGAAAGATGCGATAGTTACAATCCTTGACGAATATGATCATAGTCCAATATCCACACCGCAGGAGGAGTCTGTATTTCCTCTAGATGTTGATGTGGAGCTTGATATTAGAGCAGGTAATTTATCTTTAGGCTTAAAAGAGGCGGAAGATTTAATTGTATTAATTGCGGCAGGTGTTTCTCAAGAGGAAGCGAGTTCTGTGTCTGTAGAATTTGATTATGCTCGTGCACGAGCGTTATGTGTACAGATTGAAACTGTGGTTGTAGCTGGTCGTCAGCCATGTCCGTTATGTGGAGGGCCGATTGACCCAGAGGGACATGTTTGCCCGAGAAGTAACGGATTTCACAAAAATCCAGAAGAATGATTTTGTTAAAACAATTGTTTGTACGGTTTTGAATTAAATTGAGAAATAAGGATTTGTGAGTGTCAGAGCGAACTGATATTAGGAATATCGCGATAATAGCGCATGTTGATCATGGAAAAACGACTTTGGTTGATGCCATGCTTCATCAGTCAGGTTCATTTAGGGAACATCAAGTGATCGCAGATCGCGTATTGGATTCTATGGAACTCGAGCGCGAAAAGGGAATCACAATTTTGGCAAAAAATACTGCTATTTACTATGGCGAAGTAAAAATTAATATTTTAGATACCCCAGGGCATGCGGATTTTGGTGGTGAAGTTGAGCGAGCTCTTAAAATGGTAGATGGGGTTTTATTACTTGTAGATGCTAGTGAAGGTCCGTTGCCACAAACACGTTTTGTTTTAAAAAAAGCACTAGATGCTAATTTGGCAATAATTTTAGTTGTGAATAAGGTTGATCGTCAGGATGCGCGTATCCATGAAGTTGTAGATGAGGTTTATGAATTGTTCTTTGACCTTGAAGCTACAGAAGAGCAAATAAATTTCCCTATTTTATTTTGTGATGCACGTTCTGGGTATGCTTCACACGATTCAGAACTTCTGAGTGGAGATTTAATACCACTTTTCGAATCCTTAATAAAAGAAATACCTGCGCCAACATATAGTGAAGATCATCCTCTACAAGCACAGGTGCTTAATTTGGATGCATCACCATATGTGGGGCGACTGGCTTTATGTAGGATCTTTCATGGCGAGATTGTTAATGGCCAAACAGTTATGCGTTGTAAAGAGGATGGTGAACAAGAGCCAGTTAAATTGACAGAATTGTATGTTACAGAAGCACTGGAACGAGTGACTGCTTCATCAGCGGGGCCAGGAGAAATCATAGCTATTGCGGGTATCCCCGATATTACTATTGGGGAGACAATCACAAGCTTAGAAAATCCAAAGCCTTTACCAGTGCTCTCAGTTGATGAGCCCAGTATTTCACTAACACTTGGAATCAATACTTCGCCATTAGCAGGACTGGAGGGCACGCAATTAACAGGAAGGTTGTTAGAAGCCAGATTAGAAGCGGAGGCTCTAGGGAATGTTTCGCTTCGCATCATTTCAGCTGAAAGACCAGATACTTGGGTAGTGGAAGGGCGTGGTGAGTTACAACTTGCGGTTCTCATAGAAACAATGCGGAGGGAAGGTTTTGAATTAACTGTTGGGAAACCGGAGGTTTTGACTAGGGAAATTGACGGTGTCTTACATGAACCAATGGAGCGTTTAATTGTAGATATTCCGGAAGATGTTGTAGGTTCTGTCACCCAGTTACTTGCTGTGAGAAAAGGCAAATTGCAGCAAATGAATAATCTTAGTGGTGGCCGTGTTCGTATGGAATTTATTGTTCCTGCACGTGGCTTAATAGGTTTTCAGACTGTTTTTCTTACTGAAACAAGAGGTGAAGGTGTAGCAAATCATAGTTTCGAAAATTTCGAGCCTTGGCAAGGTGATTTAAGGGTTAAACAGACGAGTAGCCTGGTGGCTGATCGCAGTGGTGATAGTACTAGCTATGCGTTGATCAGTTTGCAAGAGCGTGGGATTTTGTTCATAGGACCTGGGGAACAGGTTTATGAGGGAATGATAATTGGTGAAAATCCTCGTTCCGAGGATATGAATGTAAACCCGACAAGATTAAAAAAACAGTCAAATATCCGTTCTTCTACTAAGGATGAAACTGAAAAACTTACTCCATTCCGCAATCTTTCCTTAGAACAAACAATGGAATTAATACAAGAAGATGAGTGTTTAGAAGTAACTCCTGAATGTGTTCGGATGAGAAAGGTTGATTTAAGTCAACTTGTCCGTTCGCGAAAGCGTAAAGAGGGGTAAATCAAACGAGGTGATTAATTACGTTCAAATCAGTTAAACTGATAGTGGAGGTAGTGTTATGCCGCGTATTTCAGAAATCGCACCTTATAAAGGTTTTACAGGTGTTTATATGCAGCGACCAGAGCTGCATAAAGCTATGGAGTTCACATACGGTGCACTTTGGGAGTTCGGTACACTCGATCCGCTGACGAGAGAACTATGTCGGTTAAAGTCAGCTTTTACTATGGGGTGCCCAGTCTGAGTACCTGCCCGCGACGCTGCGGCGCAGCGTGAAGGTATGGACGAAGATATGGTTTCTAAGGTTGTTGATCATGCTTCAAGTGATTTGCCAGATATGTATAAGCTTGCATTGGACCTAGCTGAAGGGTGGTTGACTGAGTACGGCCATGTTTCTGAACAACTGATTGAAGATTTGAAGTCGCATTACACAGAGCCACAAATACTTGAAATTTGTATTTTTGTAGGCACACTTGAGACATCACACAAGCTACAAAATGTATTTGATATGGAATCAATTGTTTCGGAAGGTGAAACCTATTCATTTGACGGAATTAAGACTCCCCCAGAGATGAGGCATCATTTTGAAGCTTTGCAACTGGTGAAGTCTACAGATTAAGCGCTATAGATTGATTGTTCGGTAAAACCGATCTTTTTAACATGTTTGTAACAGGCTTTATTTGGGTTTCGGTTATCCTTCGCGTGTTTATTAGGGGTAGCTTATGAGATCTTTTAGGATTAGTTTTCTTACAATTATAGGGCTTTTGTTAGTTTGCGTTAGTTTGGCGTGTGGTGATGATGAAGTAGCAACAATTGATACCACTGCAACTGAAACTGCAACTGAAACAGCAACTGAAACAGCAACTGAAACAGCAACGGCAACAGCAGTTGTCAAAGAAGTTGATTTACCAACTCGTTTGGATGCTGCTGCTTCAATGCATGAAGAAAACACTTCTGTCCATTTTCGTATCGAACATGAAAACGGTGGTACCGAGGTTATTCCTGATACAGTTATGATTTCAAGTGAAGGTGCAGTTAGGGGAACAGAAGCACTCTCTTTAAGAATAGTGGCAGAATCCTTTGGTTTTCGTGTAAATCTGCAAGTGAGAGTCTTGGAAGGAACTGCATGGTTAACGAATCCTTTGACTAATCAATGGGAGGAGGAAGATTTAGCGATTGATGCTCTTTTTGCTGGTTCCCAAGCGACTCCACAAATCATTCGGCAAATAATTGATCCGGTTTTAGCTGATATTGAGCAAATTCGTGATGAAGAAGCTCAAAGGATCACAGGAACAATTTCATCTGATCTCGCTGTAAAAATATGGGGGATACCTGCTGAATCAGATCTGGTTGGTGGAGATGTTGAAGTTTCTGTTTGGTTGCGAAATTCAGATGATCGCATAGTTCAGCTTCAGATAGACGGTCCTCTTGTTGCTGTAGATGCTGACAATATCGTTAGGCGAATTACATTCTGGGATTTTGATGTACCTTTTGAAGTCGAGGCACCCTAAGCAGTGATTTTTAAAAAGATGCTAACGAAGAAAAGTATCTTATGAGGGATCTGAGCAGGAGAGATCTGCTCACTTTAATAGTAATAGCTTTAGGGGTTTTTGTTGCTGCTGATGATCAGACATCAGTCGTGACTATTTTGCCCGCAATGGTTCCTGATTTAGGAATCGAAATTCGAGAAGTCCATGAAGCCTTATGGATTATCAATGCGTATTTAATAGGTTTTGTCGTAACAATGCCGATCGCAGGCAGACTTGCAGATATTTATGGATATGAGCGAGTTTATGCTTTCGCCCTAGTTATTTTTATGGCTGGCAGTGCTTTTGTCGCAGTTTGTTCTAGTCTTGAGACAGCATTATTAGCACGAGTTATACAAGCTATTGGGGGTGGTGCGGTGGTGCCTGCAGCTATGGCGATAGTTGTAGGGATTTTGCCG
The DNA here is from genome assembly GCA_045562595.1 of Tepidiformaceae bacterium. Taxonomy (GTDB): domain Bacteria; phylum Chloroflexota; class Dehalococcoidia; order Tepidiformales; family Tepidiformaceae; genus JAKUNN01. The sequence goes on along the minus strand of JBJKVN010000025.1, from coordinate 15,816 downwards.
TCAAAACAACGTACCTTAGGTTTGGGTTTGATCGCTGCTGCATCTGAAATAGGAGCATTGTTAGGTCCTGTTTGGGGTGGTGGTATTGCAGAATTGCTTTCATGGAGATGGGTATTTTGGCTTAATATCCCAATGTCTCTTCCCATATTGGCTGCTGTGTTTTTCTTGATTCGTGGACGTTCTACGCAGATAAAAGGACAAGTGGATTGGCTGGGTGCTGTATTTTTGGTTTCAATATTGACACTGCTAGTTTTTACTATTTCTGATAATAGTCTAGACCGTCGTCCGCACTGGTTAACTGGTATTTTCTACGGATTTTCTGCAGTGTTAGTTCTCATATTTATTTGGTGGGAGAATCGCGTAAAAGAACCGCTTGTGCGTCTTTCAATGTTCCGATTAAGAGCGGTTTGGACATCCTTCTTAGCTACTTTCTTTTCTGGGTTTGGTTTGATAGTAGCCCTGTATGCTATTCCATTTTTTATTTTTTTAATAAGTGGTGACTTTTCCGATCAGAATAGTTCAACTGCTTTAGATGGGGGACTTGTATTGATGCGTTTTGTTGCTGCTACTCCTATTGGGGCACTACTAGGGGGTTGGATTGCCCAGCGCATAGGCCTTCGGATTACAGCTGCCACAGGTATGTTGTTAGGTTGTGTAGGTTTTCTTGGTCTTGCAGGTTGGGATCTGGAAATAAATGAGATGACCCGAACTATTCCTTTGGTTCTTGGAGGGTTTGGGTTTGGTCTCATAATCGCTCCCTTAGGATCAGCTGTTCTTCAGGCCGTTTCCAGTAATGAGCGTGCTACATCAGCGGGGTGGTTAAATTTAAGTCGGGTTATTGGAATGGTTATTGGGGCGGCTGTTGTGGGTTCATTATTTATCGATAATTTTTTAAATCAGTTATTAACAGAAGCTGCTGATTCAAGTCTAAAAATTGCAGTCCAGTCAATACCGAACTTTGGCGTTGCTTCGTTCCAGTTAATTTTTTTGGTTGCAGCAGTTGTTACAGCTTGTGGTTTTGTTACAACTTTGCTTATTGGTAAAAATGAAGGTAGCGACGAGGATAGATCTTGGTGGGCACCGCTGTAGTTAGAGGAAATGGTTTGCTGGGGTAAGAATAGGGTCATATACTACCTCGGTTAGTTGAAATATATGACAAGTAATTCAAAGAGTGATTGGCTCGGTAAAACCTACAAAAAAGCAATAGAACGAAATCCTGAACGTGCAGAGAACTTTCGCGCGACAGGAGATACCGTTTTAGATCCAGTCTATGCACCTGAAGATATCAGTAAGAGTGAGAATGCAGATACTTTTCCAGGTGAGTACCCCTTTACGCGTGGGGTCCAGCCAACTATGTATCGTGGACGTTTTTGGACCATGCGACAGTACGCAGGGTTTGGGACGGCTGAAGAGTCTAATCGCCGTTATAGATACCTTTTAGATCAAGGTCAAACTGGTCTTTCTGTGGCCTTCGATTTGCCTACTCAAATAGGTTACGATTCTGATGATTCTATGGCAGCGGGGGAGGTTGGCAAGGTTGGTGTCGCGATCGATTCTATAGAAGATATGCGGACTCTTTTTGAAGGCATTCCCTTAGATCGTGTTACGACATCGATGACAATAAATGCGACTGCTTCAATTTTGTTGGCCTTTTATATCGCTGTTGGTAAAGAGCAAGGTGTTACATCTGATAAAGTAGGCGGGACCGTTCAAAATGACATTTTGAAGGAATATATCACACGAGGTACGTGGATATTTCCTCCGGAACCAAGTATGCGATTAATAACTGATACCTTTAGGTATTGTTCTGATTCGGTTCCTCGTTGGAATACGATTTCTATTTCTGGCTACCATATGCGTGAAGCAGGAAGCACTGCAGCTCAAGAAGTTGCATTCACTTTGGCCAATGGTATTGCGTACGTAGATGCTGCAGTAAAGGCTGGCTTAGATGTGGATGTTTTTGCTGGGCGACTGTCGTTTTTCTATGCTTGCCATAGCAACTTGCTCGAGGAAGTTGCAAAATTTAGGGCAGCCCGTAAGCTTTGGGCAAAAATTATGAAGGAACGGTTCGAAGCAAAAAGTGAGCGTTCAATGATGATGCGCTTTCATACACAAACTGGTGGGGCTACTCTGACTGCACAGCAACCGGAAAATAATATTGTGAGAACGACCTTGCAGGCATTGGCTGCTGTTTTAGGTGGGACACAGTCCCTACATACGAATTCGATGGATGAAGCGTTAAGTTTGCCTACCGAAAGGGCAGTACAGATTGCATTGCGAACGCAGCAGGTGATTGCTCATGAAAGTGGAGTGAGTGATGTAATTGATCCTCTCGGTGGCTCATATGTTGTTGAGTCCCATACAGATCGTCTTGAAGCTGAAGTTCTCGAGTATCTTAAGACGATTGAAGCAATGGGTGGTGCACCTGCTGCTATCCAACAAGGCTTTCAACAGCGTGAAATTCAAGAGGCATCATATCGGTATCAACGCGAGATTGAGGCAAACCATCGAGTGATAGTTGGAGTAAATGATTTTAAAGTTGAAAATGAACCTGCACCAGAGCTTTTACGCGTAGATCCTTCCATTGGGCAGGACCAGTCAGATAAATTAAAAGCACTGAGGGCTGCTCGAAATAATGAAGCAGTTGATGCATCTATTAAAAAGCTTGAAGAGGGTGCGTCAGGTACAACAAATTTGATTCCCTTGATTGTTGAATGCGTGGAGGCACGTGCGACTTTAGGGGAGATTAGTCATGCACTAAGGCGTGTTTGGGGTGAATATCAAGAAATTGTCGTTGTATAATTTGTTATGGCTGAAAATGATACTAGAACATATGCAGATGAGAGACGACGGCTTATTGGTCAGTTGGAAAAGGATCGTGCGCAGTTATTAAGAAACATTGAAACCTGTAGGATCAGAGATATTGAGAGTCCTATTGTTGGTGAGTGGTCTTTAAAGGATATTGTGGGGCATATTTCCTATTGGGAAACGACAGTAACTGCTAATTTAATTGACTTGCGCGAAGGTAAGGATACTTCTTCCCAAATTTTTACGATCTCCGAATCAGAGTTACAGCTTTTGAATGAAGAAAATGTTTCAAGACGGAGGCCTGATTTGTTTTGGCAGCTGTTAGATGAATTGAATGAAGGACGCAGTAAATTGATGAGTGAGGTGTCTTTGTTAACCGATAACGATCTTGGTGAGGATGGTACAAAAGAGCGTGATTTGGTGAGTGCGGTCTTTATGCACGATCGTGAACATTGGCGCCTGATAGCGGCCTATTTAGCTGGTCTTGGTGGGTAGAGGTAATACTTTAAGTATTCTTTTTACTTGCAGGGATCGCTTGAATGAAATTAATCCGCTATTCTCAATTTTCGTGTTTTGAAAAGAGGTTGTGAATGCTAACGCATATTCACCATTATGGTTTTGTTGTACGTAATATCGATGAGTCCCTAGGTTTTTATCGTGACATTTTAGGGTTGCCTGTCAGTGTTGACAGAGTGATTGAAGAACAGGGTGTTCGAGGGGTTTTGCTTCCAATTGGAGAAAATTCTGAAATTGAACTACTTGAGCCAGTGTCTGAAGGAACAGGGATCGCTCGGTTCCTAGAGACACGTGGCGAAGGTTTTCACCATATTTGTTTTAATTCCACCGATGTTTCTTCTGATTTAACCAATGCAGCCCAAAAGGGTATTCAAATGATTGATGAGACCCCACGGAACGGTTTAGCCGGTTTGATTGGATTCCTGCATCCTAAGTCGAATCACGGTGTACTAATTGAATATGCAGAACCACAAGAAGAAACTCATACCTTGCCCAATGATGATGCGCTAGTGAAGGCTGTGGATCATACTGGCATAGTAGTTGAAAAAATTGAAACAGCTGTACAAACGTATACAGACCATTTCGGTTTTGCTCTAGATGACTCACGTGGTGGTACTAACGAGGCTCTTGGCATAAAGAACGCATTTTTAAAAGTTGAAGATGGTGCTCTTGAATTTATAGAACCATTAACTGAAGGGGGACCAGTGGCTAAGTTTGCTAATGAACATGGTGAAGGGGTTTTCCTTTTGTCATACTCAGTTAATAACGTAGAGCAAGCTGTTGAACAATTGCGTTCGCAAGATGTTCGAGTAAGTGATCCTATGGGTGGGGTTGCTTTTGTTCACCCTAAATCAACCAATGGGATTAATATGCAAATAATGATGAGAAAGGAATCCTAATGTCAGCAGAAGAATCTACTCAACCAAAAGTACGTGTACTTATTGCTAAACCCGGTTTGGACGGTCATGACCGTGGTGCAAAGATAGTTGCACGTGCATTACGGGATGGAGGCTGTGAAGTTATATATACAGGAATTAGACAAACTCCTGAAATGATTGCAGAAGCAGCATTGCAAGAGGATGTAGATGTTGTTGGCCTAAGTATCCTTTCTGGTGCTCACCTTGAACTGTTTCCTCGCATTGTTGAACAGATCACTGAGCGTGGACTTGATGATGTAACGCTGTTTTGCGGAGGTATTATTCCTGAAGAAGATACGGAAGCGCTGACGGCGATGGGGTTCTCAGGGATATTTCGACCCGGAACGAACACTCAAGATATTGTAGATTTTGTCCATAAATCAGCTACAGTTGATAAATAGCGAAAACGATTCCAAGTGAAGGATTTTACGGAACGTTTTTTTGAAGGAGACCGTCGAGCTTTGGCTCGTATTTTGTCACGTGTTGAGAGCGGTAGTTCTGCTGGTAGGGAGTATATGCGGAACCTATATCCGCGCTCTGGGAACGCTCATACAATTGGAATTACTGGTGGGGCCGGTTCTGGGAAAAGTACCTTGACGGGTGCTTTAGCTGCAGAGTACAGGAAAAGAAACTATAAAGTGGGAATCGTTGCAGTTGATCCGTCCAGTCCTTTTTCTCAAGGTGCAATACTAGGGGACCGAATTCGGATGCAAAGCCTCATACTTGATCCTGGAGTATTTGTTAGAAGTATGGCGAGCCGTGGTGCACTTGGTGGGCTCGCACCTACAATTGATGATGTAATCGCAGCTATGGATGCCTTTGGATTTGAATATATTCTGATTGAGACAGTTGGTGCGGGTCAAGATGAGGTTGAAATTGCTGGATCAGCATTAACTACAATTCTCGTAAATAATCCTGGAACAGGTGATGATATTCAAGCCATGAAAGCTGGAATCATCGAAGTGGCAGATATTTTGGTGGTAAACAAAAGTGATTTACCAGGTGCTGATATGTTGGTTAGTCAATTAAAAGCTTTGCTGTCATTGGCTCCATCCAGTGAGTATGAAGTTCCTTTGATGTCAACTATAGCTACACAGGGGGAAGGGATGTCTGAATTAGCTACCGCTGTTGATGAACACCGAAAATATTTAGAAACGTCAGGTATGTTAGAAATACGCCGAAAAGATGATGCGAGGCATCAGATACTTTCAATTGCACAACGTATGATTTTAGAAAATATTCGTTCAGGGTCCTCTGAAACTCAAATCGAATCGTTAGTTGAAGAAGTTGCTAAGCGAGTAATTGATCCCCACACAGCTGCTGCAAAAATGGTTGCAGATAGTGTCGAGTGAACAAGCTGTCCAGCGGTTAAGAGTCTTATTTCGCAAAGGTGAAAGGATGCGATTTATATCCCACCTCGATGTGTTGAGATACTGGGAACGCTCCTTAAAACGTGTCGAAATCCCTGTCAAATATTCAGAAGGTTTCACACCGCATCCGAAGTTAATTTTTGGGGCTCCTTTACCTCTTGGTTTCATTGGTGAAAATGAGTTATTAGAGGTTTTTTTAAAAGAAAATATAACTTCTGATGATTTTAAGTTAAGAATGAAAACTCAGAGTATTTTAGATCTTGAATATATTTCTTCAACTGAAGTTGGTATGAGCTTGCCCCCTTTGCCAACGTTGATAAAACGTGCGAACTACCGTGTTTGTTTTTCAGATATAACAAAGGAGGAGCTAAAAAAAGCTTTAGATTTTTTTAACGAACAACAATCTATTCCGTGGAAGGAAATTCGAGAAAACAGGAAGCCAAAAGAATATGATTTAAAACAAGTGGTAAGTGAATTGGTCTTTCAACCTGAGCCAAAGAACCTATTTCAGTCAGAATTGACAGTTTCATTAGAAGCTTCACAAGACTTAACAGTTAGACCTGAACAATTAGTAAAGGCGTTGTTCTCAGAAGAACAGAGTGTGACGTACAGTAGAACAGGGTTTGTTTTGGATACTACTTCTGAGGCTAATCGTATTTGGCGGCACAAAGGAAGGTATTTGTAGTGGTCAGATTATATTTACTTAGACATGGTGAAACTCGGTATAACCGAGAAAATTTAGGATTGGGACGCGCAGATATTGAATTAACTGAGGTAGGGAAGAATCAAAGTGAACTGGCTGCGGATTCCTTACAAGAAGTTGTCTTTGACATGATTTATTCTAGCCCGTTAAGTCGGGCAGCTTATTTAGCAAATCTAGTGGCTAGAGAAGGAAATCGTACTGTACAGAGGGTTGATGCTCTCATGGAAATGGATGTAGGAAAAACCGAAGGGATGAAGTTGAGTGACGTTAGAGACATGTTTCCAATTTTTATTAAGGAGTGGTCAGGTCCTAATAAAATCCATGCAGCTATGCCGGGAGGGGAAAGTTTAACTGATATCGAGGTTAGGGTTGAAAGTGTTTTGGACGATTTAAAATCTTACAAAGAAGGAAACATTGCTATTATTGCCCACAACTTCGTTCTTCGAATTTTAATATGTAAGATACTCGGCTTGTCAGTTACAGCTTTCAATTCTTTCGTGCTAGATCTAGCCTCAATTACTATTATGGAGATGATTCCATACCCTCATATTCTGCGACTGAATGATACCTGCCACTTAAGGTAACAAAATAACTGGATAAGCATGTTATCAATTGTTGTTCGTCCCGTAAGCTTGCCTTAACATAAGTGTGTGTACTTAGCTAAACTTAGTAAGTTTCGAATACTTGTAGTTGTCGTGCTCTTTTTAGCTGGAACGTTTGTTTATACGGCTTCAAATAGATTTGTAGATCAGCAACGCATAGGGGATGACTATCACGAGTTAGTTCATGAAGTGGATGTTTTACGTAAAGAAAAAGCTGAACTGGAAACTGTGCGTGATTTTGCATTAACCGATATTTTTGTAGAGCAGCAGGCTCGGCTTCTGTTGGGGTTTGTTCGTGGGAATGAGACTGCCTTTGTTGTCACAGGTAAGAGTAACTAGAAAAATTCAATGAGTGTAGTTCTACGGGAAAACAATAATTCCAGTCGGATTTATCGGCTTGTGTTTGATTTTGTTGAAAAGGAAAAGTTGTTAAAAGGCGTTTCAAATTTACTAGTTGCAGTTTCTGGGGGTCCAGACTCACTAGCATTATTGGAATTATTAAATGAAATTCGGGTCGAGTTTGGTGTAGAACTTAGCGTCGCACATTTCGATCATAAATTACGCAATGATTCTAAAGGGGATCTTGATTTCGTTAGGGAAATTTGTGCCAGTGAGGGCATTAAATTTATTAGCGGTGAGGGAGATGTGCAAGAAGTGATTGATTCTGCTGGGGGGAGCTTAGAAGAAATCGCTCGAAAAATGAGATACGATTTCTTGGCATTTGCAGCCGAGCGTCATTTAGCTGAGGCAGTTGCGACAGGACACACATATGAGGATCTTGCTGAAACTGTACTCCAACGTATTTTAAGGGGTACGGGTATTCGTGGAGTGCAAGGAATTTTACCGGAAAGTCCTTTGCCAAGTGCTCCTTCAATTCGCCTGATCCGCCCATTGCTAAACATTACTCATCAAGATACGGAGGCAATTTGTACGCTAGCCGACTTGGTCCCTAGGCGTGATCCCAGCAATCAGTCTACAGATATTCAACGAACTAGATTGCGTAATGTTCTTTTACCTGCTTTAAAAAATGAAAATCCTTCTATTGAGGATGCGTTAGTTTCCTTGTCCTTAAATGCGCGTGACTTATTTTCTTTGGTAACCCAAATGTCTGATAAAGTGCAGCCACTTCATCGTACTCTTGGCCAAGCTGCTTTTTATGATGGTCAAGAATTTTTAAATTTACCAACTGAATCAAGATTTTTAATAATTGAACGTGAGGCTTCAATTTTAAAGCTTGCTAGTGAAACCAATCGTACAAAGCTTGAAAATTTAAGCGATGTGCTAAATAGCGGGAATGGCAAAGTTGTATTTGGAGATGTAGAGATACAAGTTTCTACCGGAGTTATCCGCATAGGGAAGCCTTTAGAAGAGCAATTGTTCGATGACAGTGAAAAAATTATTGAATTACCAGGTACTACGCGATTCAGAAATCTTGAAGTTAATATTTCTGCAGCAGAAAAGGTAAGTCTCCCACTTCAATCCGAGATGGGAGCAGGACCATTTGAAGGTGCGCTGAGGCTTCGCAGAATGGCAAAAGATGATCAGATGCTTTTTCAAGGAAAGCATAGAAAAATAAAGGAAATTTTTTCGCAGTTGCGTGTTCCAATTTGGGATCGTCAAGAAATGATTGTATTAGCCGATTTAAAAGTTGTGCACGCTATATTAAGTCCTGGTTATTGCATAACAGAGAATCCTTCTGCTGCTGAATCTTTTTACATAAGTGTAAAGACGTTTTAAAAAGTAATGCCACTACCTGTAGCTTAAGTCCTGAAAATCATGGATCTTTTTATGAATTTCAGGACTTGCTGCTAAAAAACCACGAATTGAAGGGAATGGTTGATTGAATTTTAATGGTTCACCTAGGAAGTCTGTAACTTGAATCCCGTTTGCTAAGCAGAGTGCTGTTCCTGCGGCGACGTCCCACTCTTTTCTTGCATGCCAACTGAGTGTTAGATCGGCTTTTCCAGCTGAGAGAAGTGCTAATCGGTACGCAACGCTACCGAGAGGAATAATAGTAGGTGTTCCAGGAAGTGGTGGAACTTCCCGAAATTGATGTTCACCCCTTGAGATAAGCACCGTATATTCGTGCAGATTTTCGGGAAATGTTGAGTTTGTTTGTTTGTTTGCCAAAGAGTTTCCAGACGGAGAGACAGAAGAGAATGTTTCCTTAGTGGCAGGATTAAACACGACACCGAGTACAGGGTTCCCTTGAACAGCTAAAGCAACTGAAATTGCGTACTCAGGAAAGCCTTGTAAAAACTCTCTAGTTCCATCAATCGGGTCGACAATCCATACACGTTCTTTCTGCAAACGGTCTGCTGTATCTGCATCTTCTTCACTAAGCCAACCTGTGTCAGGAAAAGGAGTAGTAAGTGAATCTCTAAGAATTTCGCTAACTTTCAGATCTGCCTCACTTACCAGCTCTCGACCTGATTTGTGTCCATAGCGAATACCTTCACTACGCATCTTTAAAATTTCAACGCCTGCCTTGTGTACAGACTCGATAGCTATTTGCAATTCACTTTCATACATTGTCTTTATTGTCTGATCATATAACGACTGCGCAAGTGAGTTTAATGACTGGATAAAGCGTGTTCGTTAACCTAGCAGTAATTAAAAAAATGGAATTGAACTATGGCTAACAAACTCGCAATGGAAACCAGCCCATATTTGCTACAGCATGCAGAGAATCCAGTTGATTGGTTTCCTTGGGGAGAAGATGCTTTTGAAAAAGCAGTCTTAGAAAAAAAACCAATTTTACTTTCAGTTGGCTATAGCACGTGCCATTGGTGTCACGTGATGGCACACGAATCTTTTGAAAACAAAGAAATAGCGGAGCTTATGAACAATTACTTTGTAAATATCAAAGTTGATCGTGAAGAGCGTCCGGATGTTGACAGTCTCTATATGTCTTCTGTTCAGGCTTTGACGGGTCAAGGTGGTTGGCCTATGACAGTTTTCCTTACTCCTGACCGGAAGCCTTTTTATGCCGGGACTTATTTCCCTCCACAAGATGGATATGGCAGGCCTGGATTTCCTCGATTGTTACAGACTATTCACGATGCCTGGACTGAGAATAGCAGTGACGTTCAAACTTCTGCAGAAGAAATTACTAGCCAATTGGCATCTATGGCTGACAAATTGTTTGCGAATTCCGATGCCGTAAATGCTGGTACTACAGACTTGTCGACGGATGCTATTAGTAAGTTTGAGGCTTTATTTGATTCGGAATGGGGTGGCTTTGGTGGCTCTCCCAAATTTCCTAGCCCTTCTAATCTTGAATTCTTACTTGCCCATTTTTCTAAAGCAGATTCACTACCAGATCGAGAGAGAATGGTTATAGAAGAGATGTTAAAGAAGACACTTCACTTTATGGCAAATGGAGGTATGTATGATCAGTTGGGGGGAGGTTTTGCTCGATATAGCGTTGACGAGAGCTGGTTAGTTCCACATTTTGAAAAAATGTTGTACGACAATGCACAGCTAGTCCGTGTATATTTGCATGCATTCCAACTTTTTAATGAGCCTAGTTATCTTCGGGTAGTGCAAGAAACGCTGTCATATCTTCAACGGGAAATGTTGGATTCAGAAGGTGGTTTTTATAGTGCGCAAGATGCAGATAGTGAAGGTGTAGAAGGAAAGTATTTTGTTTGGACAAAAGAAGAGGTCTCCAATGTCTTAGGAACCGATAGCGAAGTTTTCTGTGAGGCAATGGGTGTAACAGAGGCCGGGAATTTTGTTGATCCACACCATCCGGATTTATTAAATAGAAGTGTCATCTCCAATAGAGCTAACCTCGATGACATTGCTCTTAAATTTGAAATGAGCACGGAAAATTTGAAAAAAAGTCTTGAGAGCAGTTCACAAAAGCTTTTTGAGGCTAGATGTAAAAGGATTCCTCCTGGGACTGACGTCAAAGTACTAACCTCTTGGAATGGGTTAGCAATGGCAGCGTTTGCTGAAGCTGGGAGAGTTTTAGGGGAAAAGCACTATATAACAATCGCCATGAATATTTCAGGTTTCGTAAAAAGAAATTTATGGAAAGATGGGCGCTTAATGCATGTTTGGAGTGCTGATGAGCCTCGTATTTTTGGAATGCTGGAAGATTATGCTTATTTGGGATTGGGCTTAATTGAGTTGTATAAAGCTACTGGTGATGTGGAGCAGTTACTTTGGGCAAAAGAATTAAATATTGTGTTACGTGATCATTTTAAAGATGAGAATGAGCTTGGTTTTTATGATACGCCTGATGACGGTGAAGAACTTCTTTTCCGGCAACGTTCTTATTATGATGCTGCGTACCCCAATGCAAATGCTTCGGCAGTCCAATTAGGTGTTTGGATTGATCGCTATTTTAATTTTTCTGAAGGTGCGACGCTCGCACATAACTTTTGCGAAATGCTAGCTTCCCGAATTACTGAATCGCCTAGCGGTTTTGGTTCCACATTGTTGTTAAATGAGATGTTACTTGAACAAAATCGTGAAGTTGTAATTGTTGGTGAGCTGAGCGAGAGACATTTATTTGAACGTTTGTTGGCGAAGAGTTATTTTCCTTGGCTCGTAATAGCTACCAGTGATTTTCCAGAACCTGATTTGGAACTTTTTAAGGATCGCCAACCTCCGAAAGAGGGTGCAGCTGTTTGGCTTTGCGAAGATATGGTATGTCAACTACCTGTTTATACAGAAAAAGATTTTGAAAGTCAGTTGTCGAAATTAAGGTAACTAGTTAAATATCGTTTCGACTGGTGTGATACGTATTTTTTCAATATTTACTTCCATATCTAATTCACCAATGACGGTGTCATCCTTAATTAGGTCATCTGGTTTTGTCGAGTCGTATGTGAGAGTTGCGGGTTTGTTTTCGGTCAAAGTTTGTTTAAATTCTTGAGCATTATCAGTAATTATTGTCACTACTAAGTTTTTCCCTGAAAGATGTTTTTTGATTGCTAGATTGACTGAATCCCTAGTTAATTTTTTTAATTGATTTTGGCTTTCCGTAATGAAATCCCCAGCGTCATACCATTCGCTATCTAGTGCATAACCGAGCATTTGATCTTGAGTTTTCGTCATGATTAACACGTTTTTTTCCAAATAGTCTCTGGTTCTTTCAAAAGCTTCTTCCGAAAGACCTTCGTTAATAAATTCACGAAGTTCATGTAGAGCCAATTTTAGGGTGAAGTGGGCATTTTGATGTAAAACTGGCCGGATCCAGATCTCAAATATTTGATTCCGTCGTCCTAAATTGGGATTTGGGAAAAATTGATACATTCCCTGTGGGAACGCTTCGATATATGCGTAGTCTCCATAATTAAGTCCGCGAAGTTCACGAATTTGTTGAAAAAGACGTCCCGTAGATGATCTATGCTCACCAAGCCAAGCTCTTCCTAGCCATAGTGCAAAGAAATCTGGGTGAGAACGCGTTACATCGATGGGGTGGCCTAGTGAAATTGATGTAGCACGTGTGTCTTTTTGAATGATTTCGACTTCGAGTCCTTCAATTTTTCTTCCACTGATTTTGGCACGCTGTGTTTTTCCCCCCACGGGTAATTTGTTTAACTGAGCAGTTATCTGATTTATGAGCTCTTGTGAAAAATCGCCTGCGAATCCTAATTGTAGATTTTCTAGGCTGTAATTTTGCGAAGCAAACATTTTAATGTCGTCGATGGTTATCTCTTGAATACCACTAACTGTTCCAAGAACGGTGTGTCCATAGTGGGTACCAGAAAAAATATTGTTTTGTAATTCTTCTTTTGCTAATTCTTCTTCATTGTTTGCGCGTAGATCTTGAAGCAGCCTATTCTCTTGTTGATTTTTTAAACGCTCAAAGTCAGTTTCTTTAAATCCTGGAGATACTAATTGTGGTAAAACTATGTCTAAGAATTTAGTGATTTGTTCTTTATGAACAACACCTGTGAAAACAGTCATTTCTTTGTCCACTTGTGAATCAAAAGAACCTGCAAGTGGTAACAGTGCACGATTAATTTCCTCGGTAGACATAAGAGAACTACTTGCATCTGTAATCATTGAAGCGGTTAAAGCAGCGATCCCTTCTTTGGATGTGAAGTCGTTGGAAGAACCAATGTTGAATAAGAGCTTGAATCTTAGAAGTGGGGATGGGGTTTTTTGTAGGATATAAGGAAGTTCACGGTTTTCAATTTTCTTTGGTTTCAAAATTTTTGGAGGCGATTTGAATGTTTCAGGTAATGAATCATGAGAAACAGTAGCAATAACCATTCTTTCTTCGGTTAAATATTTTCTTGCGACGTCTGCTAAATCTCCCCTAGTAAGTTTCGGGTAAAGTTCGTAGTAGTTATTGAGTGTTGAATATGATCGTTTGAAGTGAACAAATTGAGCGAGAGTTGAGGCTATTGACTCTGAATTGTCGAGTGTTCTTACAAATCCATACTTCGTGTGTGATTTGGCGTCATCGATACGTTCCTGATTAGGCACTTGTTCGTGCAATTGCGAAATTGTTTTGAGGAGACTATCACGGACAAAAGTTAAGTTTTTAATGTCTCGAACGCGAGCAAGAACAGTTGTCAGGGATGGATCTACGTGTGGGCTATGCATTGTGAATAGTTGATCGACTATCTGATCTTCTTCAACTAATTGTCGGTAAATTTCAGATGTCTCTCCGAATTCAAGATCCATAAGGATATCAAGGGCTGCAAAGTCTTTTTCTGTTTCAGAGAAAGCAGGACCATGAAAACCAATCGTAACCCAAGGGAGCGTGGGTGTTTCCCAATCTAAGTGGGTTATGACTGGTTTGTTGGCAAGAACCTCTTGAGGAATTATGTTGGTGTAACTTCCCTTTTTCCAATCCCCCCAATATTCATTGACAAGTTCAATTGTCTGTTTCGGTTCGACGTCACCCGTGATCAAAATACTGGTGTATTCAGGCCGGTACCAACGATTAAAAAATTCGCGAGAATATTCAAACTGGTTCGGCATATCTTCAATGTCAGTTAAAAAACCCATGGTTGTATGTTTGTATGTGTGACGCGTAAATGCGTGATCACGTTGAATTTCAAAAAGTTTAGCTAGTGGATTTGCACTGCTCTTATTGTATTCGCCAAGTACTGCTCGTGATTCTGTTTGAAAGTCTTCAATTGAATAATTAAGATTCTTAAAGCGATTGGCTTCAAGTTCCAAGACTGTGGCGAGGTCTTTGGAAGAGAACGTCGCGTGGTAGTTTGTGTAGTCGTCTGTTGTATATGCGTTTTGGCGGGCTCCAACACTAGTCATGATCTCTTGATATTTATGGGTCGGGAATTGTTCTGTTCCGCGAAACATCATATGTTCAAAAAAGTGTGCAAACCCAGTCTTTCCTTTTTCAATTTCATTACGAGAACCTGTTTGTACAGGGATCTGCAGTGAAACTAAGTGAGGAAGACCTGTGGGTACAACTATGACACGTAAATTATTTTCTAAAGTTTGTTCTAGTGCATCAAATTGAAGTACACCATTTTTTGAAACCTTCTGTGCTACCATTTTTTTACCTCCTAAGACCGTGATACAGTGTACGCGAAGGGAACATATTGATGAAAGACTTCAAGGATAAGATCGCAGTTGTGACTGGCGCCGGTAGTGGTATCGGTCGCGCTGCAAGTTTAAAGTTTGCGGAAAATGGCATGGATATTGCTATTGCGGATGTAGATATAGAGGGTGGAGAAGAGACTGCTAGAGGCGTACGCGATTTAGGTCGAAAGGCCATTGTTGTACGAACGGACGTTTCTGATAGGACAAGCGTTGAAGCATTAGCTGATGCTGTAGTTAGGGATTTAGGGATACCGAGCCTGATTTTTAACAATGCAGGGGTTGCTACTTTTAAAAATATTGTTGAGATGACAAGTGACGATTGGTCTTGGGTTATGGGGGTGAATTTAGACGGTGTAATTAATGGTGTTAGTATTTTCCTACCGTTGATGATCAAAGCTGAAGCTGGTGGCCATATAGTGAATACGGCTTCGCTGGCAGGTTTGTTTGGTGTTCCTAATCTTGCTTCATACTGTGCTTCAAAAACTGCGGTAGTAGGTTTGTCTGAACATTTACGAGGTGATCTCAAGGAACTCAATATAGGAGTTAGTGTTTTATGCCCTGGTGCTGTTGCTACGAATATAGTCGACGCGGGTCGTAATCGGCCACTTCAATTTGGTGGGCCTGAGGGTTTGAACGATGATGCGGAACAAACTGCAGAGGGTATTGCGCAAGGCCTGAGTCCGGATATCGTCGCAGAAATGATTTTTGAAGGCATCCGAGATGATGATCCATACATTATGACACATGCAGATTTGCGTATTCCCGTTGGAGCTAGACTAGAGGCTTTGAGGTCTGCATACGAGGTGAATGCCTAATTTAGATAGGAAGTATTGTTATGCCAGCCATTGATGTTGCAGATGGTTCTTTTGATGCACTAGTGATAGACGAATCAAATCGTCGTCCTGTTGTAGTAGACTTTTGGGCTCCGTGGTGTGAGCCGTGTAAAATCCTTGGACCCACAATTGAACATGTTGCTGCGCAAAGAGGGCAGGCTGTACGGCTGGCAAAATTGAATACTGACGAGAATCCTGAAACAGCTACTAAATTTCAAATTGAAGCTATTCCTGAGGTGAAAGCTTTCAGAGATGGCGAAGTGGTTGCTCAATTCACTGGTGTTTTACCTGAAGAAAATATTGTTCAATTTTTCAGTGAACTTGCTCCAACTGCTGCTGAATCTGCGGTACAGGAGGCAGAGGGTCTTGCAGACAGTGGAGATTTTGAATCTGCAGAAACTGCTTTCCGAGCTGCCTTAGAGGATTCGCCTAATAATGTGGATGCATTATTAGGATTGACTGCCATATTGCTGGATAAGAATGAAAAAGATGAGGCATTAGAGTGTATAAAGCGAGCATTACCAGACA
>JBJKVN010000024.1:0-52836 GCA_045562595.1 Tepidiformaceae bacterium | reverse complement strand
TCGAAGTGGGTTAGATTGGCACTGTTCGCACTCCGGACCGCTAGCACCCATCCAACGTTACTTAGATCTGCGATTGCTTCGTCTAAGTAGTCTTTCTCTTCGACGTTTGTATATTGACGGGCTTTTATCAATTCAAGGTATTGGTTCCACCGTCGGTAAATGTATATGTAAAGAACGCGCTGTATGTACAGTAACTTTTTGGAAAATGTTGAAGTAAGAGACATTAGAACATAGTTTACAGATGGGGCGGGGGTATGCGTCAGAACATGCTTGCTGCGATCTCATCTTCTGCGGCTGCAGTTGCTAACGGTTACAGTTACTGCCCTTCTTATCTACCAAATACCGAAACTTCTACAGTGGTTTCGCATATGTTATCGGAGTTCCAGCACGGTACTACCTATTAAAGCAACGATAATCATAAAACACATAGTTCCAAGAATTGTTACTGCAACACGTATACCCACAGTGCGTACTGCCTTGATATCTACGCCGAGACCCAAACCTGCCATTGCTAAAATAAAAAGCAATTTACTTACCTTTTGCGCTTGGGTTCCTACTGATTCAGGTATAACGTCAACAGATCTTAAAAGCATGAGAATTATGAAACCAGCCACGAACCAAGGTACATAGGTTTTTATTTTTGATACGAGATCTTTCGAATCGTTTGATTCTCGATGAAAAAATCCCAAGATTACGATCATTGGCCCAAGGAATAACACACGAACTAATTTGACCAATGTTCCCATTTCTCCTGACACCGCAGAGACTGCAAATGACGCTGCAATAACCTGTGGTACTGCATAAACGGAAAGTCCAGCAACGATTCCATATTGAACGTTGCTCAAACTTAGTGCAGGAACAAAAATTGGTAGGATTAGTATTTGGCCAACCCCTAAGATAGCGCTAATCCCAATCGCTGCGGCTACCTCATTAGGAGTGGCTTTAATAACTGGTGCAACAGCTGCGACTGCAGAGTTTCCACAGATAGAGTTACCGACTCCAACAAGCACTGATAAACGCGAACTTAAACGCAGTATTTTATGCCCCAAAAGCCAAGCAAAAAGTAGTCCTCCGAACACGGAAAACAGAATAAGTAAAAAGAGAGGGAACCCAACTGCACTAATGTCTTGTAGAGCCACGCCTGCTCCCAGAAGTAACACTGATGTTTCAAGAATTTGTTTTGACGCAAACGTACTCCCAGTAGCAATCCCTAGAGGTAGTGGGAGTACGTTTTTTACCACTACTCCTAGAACAATTGCTATTACAAGTGCATCAATTACGGCTCGATCGAAGATGGATCTCTCAAATTCTGCCACAAGCCATGAAATCAGGCCTAGTACAAAACAGACAAACAGTCCCAAAGAATTTTTTTCTATCCATGAAAGTTTTTTTACTGTGGTGTTCATACTGTGGGTTGAGAGCGTACTAGTACCAACAACAATTGCAATAGCAGGAAAAAATTAAAAAGAGAACACTACTGTCATTATCAAGAAGTATATGGAAAATTATCTGTCGGTGAACTTTCTTTCGCCGCAACCGTTTCAACTCTGCGTCGTCGTGCGTAGTATAGGTGGCAATGTTGGTGGAACGAATAGACCCTGATTGGCAATGGACCCGGTATCGGAAGGTTGAGCTATCAAGAGATGATGGCCCAAGGCTATCGTTTTCAAGTAAATACCGACCAGCTTCTGAAGCAGCAACATTGCACAGGAGCCTTGCAAAAGCTTTCTCAGATCAACGGTTTAAAACTACTGAAATAAAAGATAGGCAACTCCGTAGAAGTCGAAGGAAAGAGTTTCTTGAACACTGGCTAACGAGTTTTGGGAAACTCACGGCGGATGAAATTAGTGATGATGTAAAGAACGAATTTGCCCCACAATTCAAAGGGGAATTTCCTTCAAACGATGTAATGGGCAAAATCCAGATCCAGTTTGATGAATTTCATTTCAATAAAGAAGCAGGGTTTGTTTGGTGGATTGTTCAGGTTTTCGATGTGCTGAGATCTAACAACATGGACCCAGCGCAGGTAAAAGATTCTGATGCTTCCGGTACTATGTTGGATGTCCCCAACCCCGCTCAAGTAGCGAGTGATGATGACGGTTTCTTTCCATTCCAACGAGCCGTACTTGATCCCCTTCCTGCTCCTGTGCTTGATGGCACGGTCAATGACCATAGCAGCTATATCCAGAGGAATATTTCCCGAACTCAAGAGATATGGTCTGTGAACTATTTTGAGTTACTTGAAGTGCTTGGCCTTACTATTTCACAGAAATTAGAGGGCGGAATAAAATTGACATTCGAGTTGTTGGATCATGACTCTATGCCAGTTGTCAAAGTTGAGAACCCGTTGGATTACATGCACAAGATTGATGAGGTGATACAACCAAAGGATTTGTTGTCTTACATCTGGATATTGTGTGCAGAGGAGCTTACCGAGCTTGCCAACATAAGAACCGTTTAAAATTTAAAAATTAGGGTATTTTTAAAAACTTCCGCACCAAATTCGCACCATTTCGTTGATTTTCTCCAAATGATACGTTTTACGCCTAACTTACAGGGAACCTAAACTAACTCTTGATTAATTATTGATCACGAGGTGTTACGATCGTTAGTCTGCGGGCGTGGTTCAATGGTAGAACGCGACCTTCCCAAGGTTGAGACGAGGGTTCGATTCCCTTCGCCCGCTCCATTTTTAAAACAGGGGAGTTAAATGCCTTTATCTAAAGATTTAGCAATGTCTGCTGACGAGCTTGATGATTTTATGAAAAGTTGTGCAAATATGCGTATAGCCACTTTTAGTCCTAGTGGACGAATTAATCTGACACCACTTTGGTATGGTTGGGCCGGTGGGAAAGTTTACACGATGTGTAGAGGTCAGAAGGTACGAAACCTACGTCGAAACCAAGTCGCGACCGTGATCGTAGATCGCAATGAGCTGTTTTATGAGTTGCAAGGTGCGATGTTACAGGGAACAGCAATTGTTTTGGAGGATGCGGATGCAGAAGATGCAGATCCTGATCTTGAAGAAGCACGTTTGCAAATGGGCCAGAAATATTCATCTTCTAGTGATTCAAATGAGGTCCCACGTAACTCCGGGACAGCATCAGGTCGTACTAGGCGATGGGTGGTATTTACTCCGGAACAGATAGTTACTTGGGATAATACGAAGAACCCTTCATTGAAAGGGTAGTACCTTAGATATTCTTGCCGATGCTAGTTTATGAACTTTGTTTCGGAGCCTAATGTCGGCACGACTACAACGTCATAAACTTGGAAATGAATTGAACAATTAGATGGCTCTACGTCAGTTTTTTCATCCTTGCTAGCTAGATGAGAATTCCAAAATGATGAGTCGTCGATTTGCCAAGAAGAAGTTGCTCCTGGTTCGAGACTGTGCACATCAATAAAGCTATAGCTTTCATATAGAGCTGTTCCTGATTCATCATGCCAAGTGACAAATACTTTTACCCATTCATCCATACGAAGTACTCGGTCAGTCTTGTTAACTACCGTCCCGGAAGCCTCACCGAAGTAGCTACTGGTGCTTCCTTTAGGAAGTATTTTGCACTGAGAAAGTGGGACATGCAGGCGTATCTCATTTGTAGTTTCAGAGTTGTTTTCTAATATGATGCCGGGTTCGTCACTAGTGTTTGTGAAAACGACTGCAGCCGTGATAATACCTGCAGTAACGATTAGCATTAACCATATTGAAAAGTTTTTATTCATTCCTGCTGCACCTGTAGTTTTTTGGATGTTTTTTTAATTGGTTGGGTCAACCTTATATGGTTAGTTCCTCATTTAACCACGTCTCTCCTTCAGTGATAACATCACCACCTATCATAAAGTGCCCACCCGGTAGCCAGCGTAGTTCTTTTCGACGGCACTTGATGTCTGAAAACAGTGATTCTGTCGAGTCCTTTGGGATGACTTCATCTTCCGTTTTGGCAAGCATAAGTATTGCGGTTTCCTGCAAACCATTTAAAACATCATCTGTTAATTGTCCCGTAAGAGGACTCGTTCCTGCTGCCGCTAAAACACTTGCTCTGAATCTTTTATCTAGAGCACAAGCTTGTACGCCAAGCAGCGCTCCCAGTGAAAAACCCCAGTATCCTATGGCGTTCATATTGATTGAAAATCTGTTTGCTAAAGTATCTATTGTTGCAGTTATTTCTTTTGCGAATTGTTTGCTCATTAGTGATGCTTTTTCTGTATCTTGTAAAACATCTAGGGCATTTTCTATCGCACGCTCGCCATGTCCGGGGGCATCCAATGCTGCGCATGCCCATCCGTACTGTTCAGCCCATTTTTTAGCAGTTCCAGAAATGTATATTTCATCTTTGCTAGCTAGACCTGGGTGCTGAATAAACACAAGGGGGAAAGGACCTTCCTTATCGGGAATTTGTAAAAGTCCGGGAACAATTTCCTTATCCACTTCGAGCTGGAAGCGTACGCGACGTAAACCTGCTACGTTTTTCTCAGTCATATTGATATGCATAGCTTTACTCATTTGATCGCACCTTTTTCTTTAAGTGAAGCTATTTCTTCAGTTGATAAGCCTAGCCAAGTTTCCAAAATTGTGTTCGTATCACCCCCATGCTCGGGCATTGGTCCCTTAATAGTTGCGGGTGTTTCGGAAAGTTTTATTGGTGTATTAGGTAATTTGAGAGTTCCAGGCTTTCCATAGGGCAGTGGTATGTCTACAAGTGCGTTGCGGTCCTGGACATGTTCATCTGTAAAAAGGTCTGGAATATTGTTAACTTTTCCTATTGAACAGCAGTCTGAAATTTTCAGAATTTGAAACCAGGCATCAGTTGTTTTTTCTTTTAGAGTGCGCGTCAGTTCATATTCAAGTGACGCTATATTTTCTAATCGATTTTGATTACTAATAAAGCGCTCATCTTGACCTAAGTCATCACGTTCAATCAGAGCACAAAACATTTCCCAGTCCTTTACATTTGCCACAACTAGGTAGCCATCTGCGGTTTCAAATGGGCCAAATGGTGCAAGTAACGCATGTCTACTACCTTGGCGTGAAGGGGATTCATTGAATGCAGAATGACGAACGATCGCATTTTCACAAAGGGCTATTTGCGCTTCCATTAAGGCTATGTCTAACAGTTGTCCCTTGCCTGTGGTTTTCCGTGAGTGTACGGCAGCAAGAATGCCTAGTGCCAAATAAAGCCCGCCAACCATATCACCTATACTGACGCCTACACGCATTGGTGGCGCATCCATTTCACCATTGAGCGACATTGTTCCTCCCATTGCTTGGGCAACTGCGTCGACTGCAGAAAGGTTTTTATAAGGTCCTGTTTGTCCAAAGCCACTTAAGGCTGCATAAATTAATTGGGGGTACTCTAAATGAAGGGTATCGTAGTCAAGGCCAAGTTTCTCCATTGTTCCAGGCCTAAAATTTTCCACTAAAATATCAGCCTTACCTGCTAACTTTTTTGCTAACTCTCTCCCGTCAGTATCTTTCAGATCTATACAAATTCCTTGTTTTCCACGATTAACACTAAATAAAAAAGTGGAGATCCCTTCGTAGTAAGGGCCAAATCCGCGTTGTTTTTCAGTTACTCTCGGATGTTCGATTTTCACAACTTCAGCACCAAGATCGGCAAGTTGCATAGTCCCGAATGGTCCGGCTAAGGCCCAAGTAAAGTCCAATACACGAAGCCCCGACAATGGTCCTTGAGGTGGATGTTCTTCGGATTCAATGCTCATTTGATCGCCAAGTTTTTAATTATTCTCTTATTAACATACACTCTGTTATCTATCTTGGTTTGTGACTGTGGCTAATCTTTATATGAGCCACTTGTTTAAGTACCAAGTTCTTAATTAAGATTTTAATTTTTAACGAAGAAATTACCTCATGGTTCAATACAATAAGTACATAGCTCTTTTGGTAATAGATTTCCAAAATGATTTTTCTGATCCACAAGGGTCGCACTATATCCCAGGAGCTTCAGAAATTATCTCGCACATCAACGCTGAAATAAATCTTTGTCGTGCAAGTGGTGGTGAAGTGATTTATACCCAAGATTGGCATCCGTCAACGACGAAGCATTTTGCATCCCATAATGGTCGCGCTGGTGAGCACTGTGTGCGTAATTCTTGGGGGGCACAGATACATCCGGACCTAGAAATAGCTGGCGATGTTTTGAGAAAAGGTATCGATGGTGAAGATGCCTTTTCCTGTTTTTCCGTTCGAGACCTTGAATCAGGAGTTGTTAAACCAACGTTGATGGAGACGTTACTACGCGACCGAAATATCCAAAAAATTGTTTTTGTGGGTTTAAGTACAGATTTTTGTATACGTGATTCGGCTATAGAGGCTTTATCAAAGGGATTTGAAGTTGCTGTCGTTTCAAACTGTGTCTGTTCTACCGATGGAGACGTACAAGTACAGATTCTTAAAGATTTAGAGGAAAATGGGGTAGAACTTGCCTGAAAATTTTTCTTCTTTGGATTCGTTAACAAGGCGTTTAAATAGTTGGTTCGATGAAAAAGTATCCGGGCCACCTCTCGAAAGACGTGTGGTAGGTATCAAGCAAGATAAGGAGAAAGCGCTATCTTGCCCTGTAGATACGATTTTTGTTTCAAGGTTCGAACCTAAATTTATTGGCCGTATCGATACGGTTATTGATTGCTTGCCAGAAATTTTAGATGTAGATAATGTACGGACACCTTATAAAAAATTATCTGAAGAACGGCCCCTTGATCGAAAAACTTTAATTTGGCGGGATGCCGTTGAAGGGATTGTAGTTAATTCAGTCAAAAGCTTAACTATTTCCCATGAAGATGCAGATTTAGTGCGTGCCGGATTGGATTCAGTTCTTGTCATTCTTGACACTGTGCTTTGGTCTGCGCCAATAGCTTGTTCTTCAGATGGTCCGAGGAAAGCTGAAAAGCAGGCATTTATGGATGTCTTGGAGTTACATAGAGTTCGAAATGATCAGGATGTGTTTAGACGATACTTCGGGGATTTCGAAGGTTATCGTGTGATTACTTACTGTCCTGGTTCGATGTGGGCTCACATTTTCCTAGCTATTGCCTGGGAAGTTTGCACAGGAGAGAGACTCACTAGTTTGAAAGGAGCCTAGTTGTGTGTAAAATCGCTTCTTGCTCATCAGGAGCATCACTTGGGGCGATCGGGTATAAGATCAATTCATCCACACCAGCATCCTTAAATGCAGCTGCGATGTCTCTACATTCTTCTGGTGTTTGGCCGACTATTGCGTGATCGCGAATCATTCGTTCTGAGATGCCATTGATAGCTTGATCTCTTTCCCTTGCGTTCCAGCGCTGGAGAAACAGATCGCAGTCTTCCTCATATCCATCTTCACGAAACAATTGCTCGTACACTGGTGCCATAAAGTAATTGAGTAATTCTTGTTTTAAAGGCGCTGCTGCAATTTCGTAATCATCGTGTATAACAGTGCGCAAGAAGGCGGTGATTCTTATTTCTTTTCGCTCACGCTTTACTTTGTGCAGTCCCTTCTCTATCGCTTGAATCGCCTTTTTTGAAGCAGAAACAGTTGGAAAATTCAAAATGATACCGTCAGCAATTTCACCTGCAAGTTCAAGCATTTTATTTCCTAAGGCACCTATAAAAACTGGAATCACTGGTTCACTTATTGGACGTGCTGGTCCCCCAACTGTTTGGAATAGGCCGTTATGTTTTAAACGTTCTCCAGCAGTTAATTTACGGAAAAGTTCTACATATTCCCGCATACTCGCTAGTGGTTTGGACCAATTTTGTCCATGCCAGTTTGTTACAATTGCAGGCGTACTTACACCAAATCCTGCAATCATTCTCCCGCTTGAATATTCATGCAAAGCTCCAAAGGTTGTGGCTGCGAGGTAGGGATCACGTATATAGATTGGTGCAATGCCTGTGCCGAGAGTAACTCTTTTTGTTTTAGCACTGGCTGCGGTCAAAACTGTGACAACATCTGGCCCATGCACCTCGGTTACCCATACCGAATCAAAGCCATGTTGTTCTGCAACTACAGCTTGTTCTGTATGTTCATGTACTCCACCTTCATGAAGTACCACTCCATTAAACATATGTACCCCTTTATCTTTTTCGTTGTGGCTGAGGTTTTATTAGGCCCTTTGCCATTAAAAATCTTATTGCGAGACGTGATAATGAAAATCCAAGGATACCTACAAATATAAATAAGGCAATGGTATGGATGGGATCGCCTATGTTCCCAAAGATCATTCCTAGAAATCCACCGAAACCAAAGGCTCCAAGTACCGGAAATGTACGCCAATTCCAAATTGGTAAGGCTGGAGTGCTTTTCGATGAAACGGCTGGTTCATTTTGATATCTGTCAATCTGTTTTGTTCTTGCACGACGCCTACGTTTACTAGCTGCAGGGCTCATTTATGTCCTCCTCTATACTTCGTCTTGTATACAATTTTCACACCTAAACATTAAGCCCATCCGTTCTTCATCTAGCCAGACCTCTCCACATTCTTTCCCGCTCATATCCTTGCGTTGATTGAGGTGAAATACTTTGCCGCATGTTCCACAAAAGGACTGCATAAGGGCGGGAACTTCTTCATTACATACTACACAAATGTTTGCGCTCACTTTCTGCAGACTAACGGATCTCTTGACTTTCAGGAAATCAGTAATAGCATTCACTAAGGCATCTAAACATTTCTTACAATTTTGTAGAATTGTTTTATTAAGGAGACGTCACGTTTTAGTGAATACTGGGCTCCAGGTTTTTGATAATCTTTCCGATGATCTTCGGAGGGAGGCACTTACCCATGCTTCATATACGAACGAGGACAGAGAGGGTGGCCCCAATAATGAAAGGCTTGAGTTTCTTGGTGATGCTTTATTAGGTGCAGTTGTAGCGCGCGAGCTATTTGTTGCTTGTCCAAATGCTGCTGAGGGTGATTTGACACGAATGCGTGCGGAGATTGTACGTGGGGATGCACTTGCTTCAGCCGCAGAGCGACTTGACCTAGGAGGTCGACTTGTTTTAGGTCGTGGGGAAGAAGCGGCGGGAGGCCGTTCTCGTACTCGAAATCTTGCAGGGGTTTTTGAAGCTGTAGT
Source organism: Tepidiformaceae bacterium (assembly GCA_045562595.1). Classification (GTDB taxonomy): domain Bacteria; phylum Chloroflexota; class Dehalococcoidia; order Tepidiformales; family Tepidiformaceae; genus JAKUNN01. Next base: position 43,760 of record JBJKVN010000024.1, on the reverse strand, counting down.
CGGTGCTGTTTACATTGGTAAGGGCCTTCGTTCTACAGAGGTTTTTATTCGGAGAACTTTGAAATTGGAAATTCAACAGGTTGTGAAGGATGGCCCTGGGGTCGATCCGAAGTCAGCTTTACAGCAATTGTGCCAAGCTCGTTGGCATAGCCCGCCAGAATACGTCACTGTTTCGGAACAAGTGGATTCTCCTGAGAGGAGATTTTGCATCGAAGTTTATGCGGACAACAATTTGTTAGCACGTGCTTACGGTGGCAATAAACGTGAGGCGCAAATGCGTGCTGCAGAAAAAGCTTGCCAAAGTTTCCAAGAGTCTGCCAGTGCAGATTGTAGCAATACGAATAAGAAGTCTGAGGACAATAGTCCTCAGAAACAAAAGCGTCATAGGAGTAATGCAAGAGCCTGATGTTTATAAGAAAATTGACCATCACCGGTTTTAAAAGTTTTGCTAACGAAACGACGTTTGAATTTGATCCGGGTGTTACAGCGATCGTTGGGCCAAACGGTTCGGGAAAAAGTAATGTTGCAGATTCTGTCCGTTGGGTTCTTGGTGAACAAAATTCGCGTTTGATACGTGCAAAAAAACAAGATGATGTCATTCATTCTGCAGGTTCTGCTAAGTCAAGGTTTGGTATGGCAGAGGTTGTTATCGCAATCGATAATTCTGATGGTGCATTCCCTCTAGATTTTAAGGAAGTGGAGATTTCAAGGCGTGCTTATCGTGATGGAAGTAGTGAGTATTTATTGAATGGAACGCGAATTTTGCATCGTGAACTCCTTGAACTCTTGCAAAAAGTGAATCTTGGCCAGAATTCATATTCTTTTTTAAATCAGGGTGCAGTTGATCATTTCTTAACAATGACTGCGCAGGAGCGACGTTCACTTGTAGATGATGTAGCAGGTGTTAAACAGTATCGAAGTCGGATTTCCGATGCCAATAAACGTTTAAGTGATACCGCAGAAAATTTATCGAGGCTACAACTTATAGCAGATGAATTAAAGCCGAATTTAACTCGCTTAAGAAGGCAGGCAGATCGCTCGACTAAATACAAGGATTTAACTGAGCGATTGAACAGTTTGTTATCTGATTATCATGGTGTTCGTTGGGACGAAGCTCATAATTCTATCGTAAGTGCTAATGCTGCGTTAGATCAGTGCCTTGCAGAGGAGGATTCTGCAGAAAAATTGGTACGTGAATTTGCTGATGCACTAACTACGATTGGCGATCAGATAAAAGGTCATCGAGAGAGTTTTACAGATCGTGAACAAGAGCGTACGAATGCCCAGGTAAATTTGGCTAAATTTGAAAATGATCTTTCTTATGCTCGTGAACGCAAAGTTACTGTAATCGATCGCATTAAGGAAGTTGAAAGTGAGTTAACTGTTTTTAAAGCTGATCATGCAGCCCTAAGTATGCAAGATGTGCCGAAGGAGCTTGAAGGGAGTGATGATCAGCTTGGACCATTAGAAAGGGAGCTTGAGCAGGCAAAAAATGAATTTGAAGGAATTGATGTAACTGTAAATTCTTTACGTCGTCGAGAGAATGAATTAAAAGCAGAACTTACTTGGCTAAATGAAAAGCATGAAGAATTTTTATCGGGAATTACACCAGATGAAAAGGGGCAAGTCACGGAACACAGGGCGGAAATTGCAGCTCGTCTTTCAGAAGCGGAAAAGCTTGTCAAAGACCGTTGGCAAAAGGAAGAAGCTATTACGGAAAATATTAATCTACGAGAGCAAGAAGTTACGAACGCTCAGGCGGCAGTTAATGAAGCTCGTTCAAGATTTATACGTGTGCAAGAGGAATTACGAAAATATGAAACTGAACGCAATGTCATTTTGCGTGAATTAGATGCTTTAGAAGGTCGTTTTGCAACATTGAACCATATACATACTGAACATACAGATCTGGCTGCAGGACCCGAGGCTGTTTTGCAATTTAGTGAGGAAGGCCGCGACCTCTCTGGTGTACTTGGAATTTTAGTGCACCATTTGAGAGTACCTTTTGCTTTGGAAACAGCTATATCAGCAGTTTTGGAGAGAAGATTCCATTCTGTGCTTATAGAGAATCGTGATGAGGCAATTCGTGCTATTGAACTTCTTCAGAAGAATACTTTAGGGCGAGTACATTTTTTACCTGTCGATACTTTTAAGAAAACCGTTCCTTTGAATCTTGCTAAAGAACGTGGTGTTTTGGGAGTTGCAAGCCGATTAATTGATTTTGATGATGAAGTTAGACCTTTTGTTGAGACGATATTAGGCCGTGTAATAGTTGTTTCAGATATTGAAACAGCTTTCAAGATGGCTAAGCGGGCGTTTGGAGGATTAATTGTTACGACAGACGGCGTAATTGTTGAACCAAATGGAACGTTAATTGGTGGTTCAAGCAGTAAGGACACCCCGGCGGCTGGTGCAATTGCACGCGAGCGTGACCGGCATGAGTTGGTTGATTTAATAAAAGAGTTACAAGTTCGTGATCAAGGTTCGAATAGTCAAGTTGAAAGTGCTCGATTGGCGCTTGAGCGTGTAAATATTCAGGTAGATGAAACAACAAGCCAATTAGATAGTGCACATTCTCGGTTAGATGATATTAGGCGCGATAGAGGAGTTACTCAGGAGGCACACTATAGAAGTGTACAAAGTCGGGATGCTATTTTGAGTGAGTTGAGCGCCTTTGATTTAGAGCAAGAGCGAATCACAAGGAAGAATACCGAGAACAGAGTTGCCGTTTCCGAAATTGAAAGCAGGCGGACTGATCTTGAAGCCAAACTATCAGAATTAACGATAAATTTAAGAGAGAATGTTTCAGTACATAAAAATCTGGCTTTGAAGATGGAAGAAGTGGTAAGTCGTGTAGCCGATTTCAAGAGTGAGATGGAAGTGCAAAAAAGATTAAGTGATACACATGTGCAAAACGTTGATAGGCTCGTCATCGGAATCAAGGATCGGGAAGCAAAGATTGAAGCGCTTAATTCTGAAGTACAACAAACAGATGTCCTCCTGGTGAGTAAAGAACAAGAATTAGTTGATCTAAAAAGTAAGTATCAAGAATTACGTGAAAGCTTGGAACCCTACGAGGTTAGTTTTAAAAATCTTGAAGATAGAGAAGGGGAATTGAGGTCTTCACATCAGGAGGCACAAGCAGCTTTGCTAAAAACTCAGCAAAAGCGTCTTACTTTAGATGCAGAGGTTTCTCGTGCTACAGAAAGACGTATTTCTTTACGTGAGGAAATGGAACGTGATGGTTTCACTCCTTTAACTGGTGGTGGCATTGGGCTATTGGGACCAACCGAAACCTCGGGTTTACAGGATTCCGGTGCGAGTGTCGTTAATAAAGGAGATGGAAGTTTTCCTCCCTCAGAAGAGAGTTCTGAGTCGATTCGTGGGGGTGCGCTATTGGATATGAATGCTCTTGAAGATGAAGTGCATTCATTGCGTGCCCAGATTCGACGCTTGGGACCTGTAAATCAGGAAGCCTCCGAAGATTTGCTTGAAAGTGAAGAGCGATACAATTTTCTTGTTGCCCAAATTGATGATTTAACGGAAACAGAAAAGCAGCTGCACGGAGCTATAGGTGAGTTAAATGAAAAGATCCGCTCGCAGTTTAAGGATGTATTTGAGAAGGTAAATATTGCATTTTCAAATAATTTCACTGCTTTTTTTGGTGGAGGTGAAGCAGGTTTATTGCTTGATAATGCTGATGATCCAACCGATTCCGGGATTGAAATCGAGGCAAAACTTCCAGGGAAAGATTTGCGATCGTTGAATCTTTTATCAGGTGGAGAACGTTCCCTTACAGCAGTGGCCTTATTATTTGCATTTTTAATGGTTAAACCTGCACCTATGTGTATTTTGGATGAAGCAGACGCATCTCTTGATGAAGCTAATGTCAGCCGTTTTGTCGGCGAATTAAAGAAGCTATCTGAAAAAACACAATTTTTGGTTGTTACGCATAACCGGCACACAATTGAAGCTACGGATGCCATCTATGGTGTTTCTATGGGTAAGGACGGGGTTTCTAAAACTCTTTCTATGCGTTTGTCTGCTAATTTGTGATAGTAAGAACGGTTATTTAAAAAATGTGGTGGCGTGGTGATTCAAGCGAAGTTAAAGAACGAACAAAAAATGCCACAGAGAAAACACGTTCCAGATTTGATGTACTTGTAAATATTTTTAATCGCCAAGATTTTGATAACAGTCTTTGGGATGATTTGGAAGAAGCATTAATTTCGGCCGATGTTGGACTTCCAACCACGGAATATATTCTTGAAAGAGTTAGGGAAAATGTTCATGAAAAAAAGGTAAAGTCTGCTTCTGATGTAAGGTTATTTTTGAGGGATGAGTTAGTTGCGATTTTAGAAGCCCCTTTGAGTCGAGTACCTATTTGGGGTTCCCCGGAAAATGAAATACCTAAGCCATTTGCTATTCTTGTCGTCGGTGTGAATGGTGCAGGTAAAACAACTTCAACTGCGAAACTAGCCTTTACGCTGCAAGGTTTAGGTATTTCTTGTGTTTTAGCTGCTGCAGATACGTTTCGTGCTGCGGCGGTTGAACAAATTGAAGTTTGGGGAAAACGGATTGGTGTGCGTGTTATCTCACATCAAAATGGATCCGATCCCAGTTCTGTTGCGTTCGATGCGATTGCTGCTGCAAAGGCTAATGATATAAGGGCAGTGATTGTTGATACAGCAGGTCGCTTACATAATCAGAGCAATTTAATGGAAGAATTAGGAAAAATTAAAAGAGTTATTGAGAGGAATCTTTTGGATGGACCTCATGAAACCCTACTTATCCTAGATGCGACCACGGGTCAAAATGGTTTGCAGCAAGCAAAAATTTTTTCTGAGTACGTAGATGTTACGGGTATCATACTTGCTAAGCTTGATGGCACTGCTCGAGGTGGGATTGCCTTCGCCGTGGCAAAGGAAATAGGGGTACCTGTATATCTAATAGGGACAGGTGAATCGATTGAGGATTTGTCGCCATTTGACCCAGAAGTTTTCGTTGACGCTATCCTTAATTAAGTGATTTATGTCAGCAGTACTAGCTTTTTGGGCAGCGGCAATATTGATCGGTATTCTTACGGTTCCATTATCCGTTCGTTTATTCCGACGTTTTATTGATGCTGGTATTGGGTTTTCTATACCTCTCGGGTTAATTGTCCTATCAGCAACTTGGTTTTTGCTTCGCGTTATTGGAATCCCAAATGGAGTAGGATCGCTAGCTATCCTACTGTTTTTCTTTGCGGTCTTATCATTTTTAATTGCTAGGACAGATCGGCATTTTGTATTAGTACTTCGAAGAGCTGGTCCTTTCGGGTTATGTACATTTGGTGTTTTCAATATTGCATTTTTTGCGTACGTGATTTTCCGTTCCTTTACTCCTGAGATTGCGCATACTGAGCAACCTATGGATTTGATGATGTTGAATGCGGTTGTCGAATCTCCTAGTTACCCACCACATGACCCCTGGTTTGCAGGAGAAAGTCTTTCCTATTACTACGGTGGTTTTATTCAGGCTGGCTTACTTATTTTACTTACTGATATTCCTACATCTATTGGGTATAATTTGGCGCTTGCACTTGCGTTTGCAGGAAGTGTCACCACTGTTTTTTCACTGGTGGCTACACTTTTTCGCTGGCTAGTTCAAAAATTTTCAGCTTCAGCATTTTTCTTAACCAGTTTACTAGGTATAACACTGTTGCTTTTCACGGGTTCTCTTGCCGGATTTATAGAATTTTTGTCCGTCCACATTAATTTGCCGGATAAATTTTTAGGAACGCTAGGGTTACATTCTCTAACAGATGCATTTTCTACAACTTGGTATCCTACTGAGTTTTGGTTTTGGTGGCGTGCAACACGACTGATACCTGAAACAATTATTGAATTCCCTGCTTTTTCTTTTCTGTTAGGAGATCTCCATCCTCATTTAATGTCTATCCCGGGAGTAATTTTAAGTTTAGCGGTGGCATCCAGCTTATGGCGGTCGCGAGGTATCTTGTCTTTCCGAACACATTTACGAGATCCTATTATTGGCTTTCTGCTTGCTTTAATTATGGGTTCTCTTGCTTTCGTAAATGCTTGGGACATTGTGACGTTCAATGCTGCAATTGTAATCACTGCGATAGCTCATAATTTAAAAAGTGATTTCACCTACAGTTCTTGTTTAAAGATTTTCGGGTGGCTTATTCCTGTGATGTTTTTGTCAGTTGCTATTTATGGGTCTTGGTATGCCACTTTTTCTACACAAGCAGGAGGTATAGCACCGTACATGGGTCCTGGATCTAATCTTGAGCAAATGATTTTGTTAAATGGACCGCTTCTCCTTGCTATGACTCCGCTGATATTTTTTGCAATACGATCTGTACCAAAGATTTCCTTACGTGTGTTTGCAATCGCAGGCGTTGTGCCGGTGATTCCCTTTATTGTTTGGCTTGCTGTACTGAATAGTTCGATTTTTGAAATCTCTCGGACAGCTAGTGGTTGGGCCACTATTGCGTTTGAGGGTGTTTTGCTATGGGGTTTCACTTATGCATTGATTATTTTCTTGCAAAACAAATGGTTTGTGATGGCTTTATTGGCTTCACTGGCGATTCTCTCAACCCTGCTTTGTTATGGTGCTGAGTTCTTCTACGTTCAGGATGTGTTCGAAGAAATTCACCCTCGTTCGAATACCGTATTTAAGCTTCTATACCAATCCTGGATTGTGTCATCTGTGGTCGGTGCTGTTTCACTATCCGAAGCATTTCGTAGGCTACAGGGATACCGGTTACTCCAGCCTATTTTTGCAGTAGTTGTTGCGAGCTTAGTTGTTGTCTCTCTTACGTATATTGCTATCTCGATTCCTAATCGTATTAACGAGAATGTAGGCAGTCCCACAATTGATGGCTTGGCTTATGTCGATGCAAATGATCGTGCGGTCATTCAGTGGCTTCAGGAAAATGTTAAAAAAAGTGCGATTATCGTGGAAGCAAGTGGCAGAACATGGGTTAGAAATAACGAGGGTGAGCTCGAAATTTCTTCACATCGAATTGATTACACTTTAGCTGGTAGGGTTGCAGCGCGTACTGGTTTACAATCGCCAATTGGTTGGCCGGGGCATGAGATACAGTGGCGTCCTTCGCAGGATGCAAGGGAAGAAATCGAGAGGCGTTTAAATCTCGTTGATGAAATTTATCTAGCTTCTGATTCTGAAGAAGCCTTGGCCATCCTAAGAGAGTTAGGTGCGAATTACCTTGTGGTTAGTGGGCTCGAGAGAGTTAGTTATCCGGATAATTTTCTTCTCCATTTTGATGCGATTTTAACTCTAGTGTTTGGCGATAATACAGGCCTAGATGCTCGCATTTATAGCATTCCTGTGAAGGAATGATGCGTTTTTAGGTGAAGGGAAGATTAAACTATTTGTAATGTTTTCACGTCTTTCTGCGCGTAGCCTGCAATATATCCATTTGAGTGATAAGAGTTTTAAGAAATGGGAAGTTTATTGTTACATAATAATATTTGTAGCTGCGGCTGTTTTGCGTCTTTGGGATTTGGGTTCAGTTACTTTACATCATGATGAAAGTATTCATGCATTCTGGTCTTGGCAGTTAGCTTTTGAGGGACATTACATCCATGATCCCATTTTTCATGGCCCTTTTTATTACTTTGTCCAAGCATTTACATTTCTTGTTTTTCAGGATAGCGATTACACCGCACGGCTTTCGGTAGCTTTCTTTGGCATCCTCTTAACTGCGCTCCCACTATTATTGCGTCGTCATCTGGGTGCTGTGGGCACAATTGCTGCAATGGCTTTTATTGCCTTTTCGCCTTCACTTGTCTATTACAGTCGCTTTTTTCGCGGAGACATATACATTGCAGTTTTTACTCTTTGTATGGTGATTGCTATCTGGCGTTATTTGGTAACAGGACGCCACCGCTGGTTGCTGGTGTTTGCTGGTTCGATTGTAGGTATCTTTCTCACCAAGGAAATGGCTTATCTTGAAGCCGCGATCTTCCTACTACTATTAAATGCTCTATTGTCTGGTGATCTTGCAAAAATGACATTCTCAATGAATCGAAAAAAGCAAGTTTTGTGTGTGATTGTCTTAATGCCCGTTGCATGGCTGTGTGCTGCTTTGTGGCCTTTGATTGGCAAGATTCGCACACGTCTAGAGTGGAAGGACCTACCGCGCAGTGGTGATTTACTCATTCTTTTAGGGACACTTATCTTGCCTTTGCTGATTGCATTTCTTCGCGATCCGTTAGAAATGGGTATTCCGTTACTTCGTGATTTTTCGATTTTCCAAAGCATTCCTTTTATAGGAAAAGGTGTTGTCGATTCTGGAATCCTTGCTCAGGATGTTGTTTGTGTTGGTTCAGTAAGTGATCGAATGCCCATTATTGTTTCCTTACTCATTGTGGGGGGATTATCTGCAGCGGTAGGTTTATTATGGAAACCGAAAATTTGGCTAATATGCGCCCTTCTCGGGAGCGTAATTTTTGCAACTTTCATGACTACTTTTTGGACTAATGTTGATGGTCTTTGTACGGGGCTCTGGGGATCTCTCGACTACTGGAGAGATCAACAAGTGGTCAGGCGCGGGGAACAGCCTTGGTTTTATTATTTAATGATTGTTCCCCCCTACGAGTTCTTATTATTTTCTCTGGCTCTCCCTGGTCTAATTTGGTCATTTTTCCGTCGTGATTATTTTGCGAAGTTTTTGTCTTTCTGGTTAATTGCAGTTTTTTTTGCTCTTTCCTTCGCAGGTGAAAAAATGCCTTGGTTGACTGTTCATATAGCTTTACCAGCGGCGTTATTGGCTGCTTGGTCAGTCTATAACTTCTGGGGTTATTGGTTTAATTCTGGGAAAAAGGAAAATTGGTTGAAAGTTGCATTTGCAATTTTTGCTGTTTCTATTATTTCGGCGGTAGCCTTTCCAGTAGCGGTATATGTACAAGATCTATTTCTAGGTGTGCGTGTTTTGCTTGTTATTTTCCCACTACTTTTGTTTGGTATTTGTATACATCAATTTGGTTCTCGCTCGGTGCCTTTTTTAGCAGCGATCTTATTAATATCTGCGTTATCCTTTTTCTCGTTACGAACAATGACGGGTCTTGCGTTTGTGCGTGGTGATGTTCCTAAGGATCTGCTCATATATACGCAATCCTCACCGTACTTGAAAGAGTTGGATAAAAGAATAGATCGCATTGTAGATGAATCTCAAAATGCTCATGAGATCTTTATAGCTGTTGACAGTAAAGCTTCTTTTGCCTGGCCTTGGGTTTGGTATTTCCGTGATTTTCCTGGAAGAATTCATTATGGAGATCATGTAGATGGATTAGATTTCGAAAAATATGATTATTCAGTCATTTTAACTACTGCAAGTAATGCATCCTATATCCGTTCTGAGTTAAGCCGTTTGGAAATAAAAGATAACTATTTCCCATCAGAGTCATACCCGCATCGTTGGTGGTTTCCTGAAACCTATAAGGAACCGTTTCGTCGCAATACGAATGCTCACGCTAATACGAGCCGATACTACTCATTCAGGGAAATTCAAACTTGGGAAGTGATTGGTTCGAATGTATTCAGAACTTCTGGTCGCAACAATTGGTTCCTAGTCGCGTATTTTTTCTGGCGTGATCACGAACCATCTACGGATCTGGGTTCTGTGGATGGTGTTGCTTGGTTCGCCAAGAATGCGGATCCCTAATTAATGATCCGCTACACTCAGGTGTAATGTTTCGCTCCTTACGTATCTGGATAGGGTTTGTTTTTAGCGCTGTACTAGTGGGTTTATTCTTCACTCTTGTAGATTTGGGTGATGTTTGGGATGCATTTAAAGAGGCTAATTTCCTATTTATGCTTCCTGCTGTAGCAATTTTGTTCATCTCTCTCTGGATACGCTGCGTTCGATGGACTTTGCTCATGCGACCAGTTGCGGATATTTCTGCTACCCGACTTTTCCCTTATGCAATTATCGGATACATGGCCAACAATCTTTTGCCTGCACGAATCGGAGAATTGGTGCGTGCTTGGATTCTTGGGGAGCGTGAGGGGATTCCTAAAGCAAGTGCGATTGCCACAATTGCAGTTGAGCGGCTTTTTGATGGTGGAGTTCTTGTTGTGATGTTTGTAATTACAGGTCTTTTTATTGGTTTTGAAGATGGCGCATTACGAATTATTGGTATTGCATCAGCAATTTTGTTTGCAGTTGCGTTCATCTTTTTTTATTGGTTTACCTCAAGTCCAACACGTTCACGACGAGTAGCTGCTTGGTTCCTATGGAAGCTACCACGTCGTGCGCGTTTCTTTCTAGCACCACATGCGTCTGCATTGTTGATTGGTTTTCGGTCAGTACATAAAACGTCAACTTTTTTAGCAGTTGTTTTGCTTAGTGCTATTGCGTGGACGGTCGAAGCTTCTGCTTATGCTGTCATAGGGATAGGGTTCAAAATTGATTTAGGCTTTGGTCATTTCTTATTATTATTGTCGGCTGCGAATCTAGCGATTATCTTACCTACTTTTTTCGGGGGTACTGGACCTTTCGAATGGGCTGCGCGCCTTGTTCTTACCAGTGGTGGAATTGCCAGTGGAGTAGCATCGGCTTATGCATTAGTTGCGCATGCTGTTATCTTCATTCCAACAACTGTGGTCGGTCTATTACTTATGTGGATATTTGGGATACCGTTGGCTAGGCTAAAAGAATCACCCATTGAATTGGTGGCTTCTTCTGAATCAAAAAGCGTTTCTTTATGAGTGATTCAAATGAACAACTTAATGTTTTGGTTGTAGGTGCAGGTGCAGCAGGTTTAGCCGCTGCCCGTCGCCTTCAGTCACTTGGTCACCATGTTGAAATCTTTGAGGCACGTGATGATGTAGGCGGCCAAGTAGTTACATTCGATGTTGGTGGGGAGCCATTGGAATGTTTCTATCATCACTTGTTTACGAATGACGTCACTGCAGTCCGCTTTTTTGAGGAACTAGGTCTTGGTGATCGGTTGCAGTGGTATGAGCCTTTGAATGCTCATTTTGTTAAGGATCATGCGTATCCTTTTACAACCCCCCTTGATTTACTTCGTTTTGATGCGGTTTCCTTTATTGGTCGTCTTAGGCTTGGGTTGTCTAGTTTATGGTTACGTCGGAAAAGTGACTGGACTCCATATGAAGATATTACAGCTCGTGAATATCTTATTCGTGCAGTTGGAAAGGAAGCCTTTGATGCATTTTGGGGCCCTTTGTTAAAAGGAAAGTTCTCTGATTATTCAGATGATATAGGTATGGCTTGGTTGCAGTGGAAAATACGGTTGCGGTTTGGTTCACGTGGTGGTCGTTTTGGCTTAAAAGAAATACTTGGTTATCCAAATGGTTCATTTCGTCCTATATATGAAAGATTAGCCAATGATATACAGGGCAATGGTGGAAAAATTTATTTGAATGAGCGAGTTGAAGCTGTTGTTACTGAGGACAATTGTGTGAAAGGTATTAGTTCAGGTGGAAACTTTTATCCTGCTGATAGGGTTTTACTAACTACACCAAATCCAGTTACAAAGCGTTTAGTACCCGTATTGCCCAGTGAATATGTGGAAGTACTGGATCGCGTTCAGTATCAATGGGCTTCCTGTCTAGTACTTGCACTTGATCGTCCCTTGACGGAGTACTATTGGCTAAGTATTGCCGATTCTCTACCCTTTGTTGCATGTGTTGAGCACACCAATCTCGTTCCTAAGGAGAGATATGACGGTAATCACATTGTTTATCTTTCAAATTATGTTCCGCCAGGTCATCCCCTATTAGAAATGGATGCCGGAGAGGCTTTAAAAAATTTCGAATCAGGTATAAGGCGTTTAAATCCAGAGTTTGATATTTCTTGGGTTCGCGATGCTTGGTTGTTTTCTGATCCTGCTGGCCAACCAGTGATTACTACTAATTACTCAAATTCAATTCCTTCGATCGAAACTGGGGTTGTAGGACTCACACTCGCAAACACAACCCAGATCTACCCTGAAGATCGTGGTCAAAATTATAGTTTTCGTCTTGGTGAGAGAGCGGCCGAAATTATTGATGAACGTAGTTAGAGGTTGATATAAAGTAGCTGCGAGCGACAATGAGTAATCAAAAAAATACTGACCAACCGAAAATGCGAGAACTTCGTGAGTTTGTTTCCAAATATTCTTTTGAGAGAGGGCATTTGCTACCTGCACTTTTGGATTTGCAAAAGGAATATGGATATGTTTCAAAGGATGCAATAGAAGCTGTTGCTCGTCAGTTTCGTACTTCAACTGCGCTTATTTATGGGGCGATAACATTTTACTCTGATATTCGTACTGAACCGCCTCCTGAGCGGGAAATTGTTTGGTGTAGCGGTCCTGCGTGCCGAATTTCTGGTGGTGATCGCGTTAGGCAGGCAATTGAACACACATTAAATTTATCTATAGACAGTCAGACTTCAGATGGGCGATATGGTTTTCAGCTAGGGCAATGTAACGGTACCTGTAGTCAAGCTCCTCAAATCTGGGTTGATGGACAGGTTTGTGGAAAGTTGTCAATTTCTGATGCTATTCGTATTGCCCGAGATATAAGAGGGGACAGTAATAAATGAGTACAGCTGAAAAAGTTACTGGATTAATAAATGCGGCACGTGATCAGTGGGAAGATGATCGTGCAGATGGTCGTCAGGTAATAACTGTTTGTCTCGATACTTCTTCGCTTGCTGCTGGTGTGCAATCTACATTGGACGCGCTTCGCTCTGAGATTGAACGTTTGGGCCATGATGTAATTATTCGTACCTCAGGCTCTTGGGGGTTCTGTTGGCTTGAGCCGACAGTTTCGGTTCGCTCTGCTGGGGGAGGCTTAACTGTTCTTTACCATTCAGTTACTGAAGATCGAGTAGAGGAATTTGTCCAACGGACTATTGTTCAGGGTGAAACGATGCCGGAACTAGCCTTGGGCATCGTTGAAGGAAATGCTACTGAGGAGATTGGGCATTTGTCAGATCACCCATTTATGCAAGGCCAAGTTCGTCGACTTATGGAAAGAAGTGGAAAAATTGATCCTGAGAATATCAACCACTATTTAGCATTAGGTGGATATGAAGGTTTTGCAAAAGCTTTGACGCAGACTGATGAGCAAATTATTGAAGAAATGCTAAATTCTGGTTTAGGTGGACGTGGAGGTGGAGGTTTCCCTGCTGGCCGAAAATGGGATTTTTTGCGTACTGCTACCGCTGATCCTCGTTACTTGGTTTGTAACGCTGATGAAGGTGACCCTGGTGCTTGGGTAAATCGCATTCTTTTAGAAGGTGACCCGCATCTAATAGTAGAAGGTATGTTAATCGCAGCGTTAGCGACGGGTTCTATAGAGGGATATATATATATTAGACATGAGTATCCACTTGCAATTCAGCGTATGCAAACAGCGGTAGATCAGGCACGTGAAGTTGGGTTATTGGGTCCGGATGCTCTTGGTGATGGTCGTCCCTTTGACTTAGTAGTTTTTGCTGGTGCTGGCTCTTATGTCTGTGGTGAAGAAACAGGTCTTATGAGTAGTATTGATGGTTACCGGGGTATGCCTCGCATCCGTCCTCCTTTTCCTGCACAGGCGGGTCTTTGGAATAAACCCTCGAATGTTAATAATGTCGAGACTTATGCAAATGCACCGCTAATTTTTAAAAATGGTTCCGAGTGGTGGTCTTCAGTAAGCAGCGCGGAAGAAAAAGGGACCAAAATGTTTACTCTTTCAGGGGCAGTAAATCAGGCGTGTTGTGTCGAGGTTCCGTTTGGTATAAGTGTAAGAGAATTGATGGAACACTATGGTGGTGGTCTTCAAAATGATGCTGAACTTAAGGGTTATCAGCCAGGGGGACCACTCTCCGGCCTACTTCCTGCGGCCGAAATTGATTTGCCGTTAGCATTGTCGCCATTTAGAGAGCGAGGGATGTTTTTAGGTTCAGGAGGTATTGTATTTTTTGATCAATCAACTAGCGTTCTCGATTTGTGTACGTACTTTTTGGATTTTTGTGAAGATGAGTCGTGTGGTAGATGTACTACGTGTTTTCAAGGAACTCAGAGAGCTCTAGAGATACTTCGTCGAATTGGACAAGGTGGTGGACGTGAGTCAGATTATGAAAAATTAAATGATCTGATACAGGCATTGAGGTGGTCTAACTGTTTGCATGGTCAGTTTGCTCCCACTTCTGTCAAACTAGCTTTGAATTATTTCCGTGATGAATTTGAGATTTTAATTAAAGAGCAACGGGATCCAACTCAATCATTACCAGGATTAATTCAATATCAAATTAAAGACTCAACAGCTTCTGAGCTTGAAGTTGCAAGTGAACTGTGTCCAACTGATGCCATTGTAAGAAACAATCTTGGATGGAAAATTGATGATGCTGCTTGTATAAGATGTGATGCTTGCCGAGAAGTGGCCCCGCTAGCAATAGAGGTACGAGATCGCTTTGAAATCCCACTTCTTACACAATAGCCCACAGAAAGTTACAATCCGCTATGACGCAGACTGCGTCCTTTGCTCGCTTGCGATAAAAAGCTTATCTAGGCGTGATGTAGATAACCTGATTGCAGCTGAAGGTTTGCCAAATAACATAGATGTTTGTGACAGAAAATTAGAATTTGAGATACCCAATCAGGAAAAGGTTTTCGGATTTTTTGCTATCCTCGCAGCTTTAGATTGTTTAGGGTATCGACGTACTGTTCGATTCCTCAATTTGTGGCCTGTAAGAAGCCTCGTGAAAATGGTTTATAAATTTCTTTCTACATATCGATATCGATTTCAATTGTTAAAAAGTTTTATTAAGGTTCTTGGGTAAAGTTAGTTTTTAAGAGGGCGTATGACAGAAGTTGCAGGACTTAAAAAGTTGGTTTCCGCGCAGATAACTTCACGCTCTATACTTTCACCGTGTCTACACCAATTCGTCGGCAATATCTCGAATTAAAAGAAAAGCATCAAGATTCAATCTTGTTTTTTAGATTGGGTGATTTCTATGAAACTTTTGATGAGGATGCTGAACTTATTTCCAATGCTTTAGGAATTGTTTTGACATCAAAACCTATGGGTAAGGGTATTCGCGTTCCGTTGGCAGGTGTTCCATTCCATAGTATGGAAACGCATGTGGGAAAGCTTGTCGAACTTGGCTATAAGGTAGCTATTTGTGAACAAATGGCTGAGCCAAGTAGTGTTAAAGGACTTGTTCCACGAGATGTAGTACGAATTGTTACTGCGGGTACTATTACTAATGAAGCTGCTCTACTGCGAGATAGACCTTCGTATTTAGCCGCGTTACTTGAGCGCGATAGTAATGTAGGTTTTGTGGTTGCTGATATAGCTACTGGCGATGTTCGTTTTAGTGAGATTGATCAAGCTGCACTAGAAATAAGTTCTTTTAATCCTGCCGAGTTACTTGTGGAGGAGGAATCAATTGCTCCTCCTGGTTGTGATTCAGTACTTGTGCCAAGACCCGTTATACATTTTGCAGTTGCGCAAAAGATTGTAGCGAAGCAATTCGGGGAAATTGCACTGGAAATTATAAGCGGCAACCAAGCTGTTACTGTTGCGCTGGGCCAATTGATTCGGTATCTCGAGGAAGTTTACCCTGCCTCTTTAGGTGCTTTGCAGCGAATAAGGCCTCTTGCTAGCGATACGATATTGGGTATAGACCGTCGAACGCTTACAAATCTTGATGTTTTCCCCAGGGAAAATAAACATTCACTCTTTGCTGTTCTTAATAAGACGTCCACCGCCATGGGGGCTAGATTGTTACGCCAATGGTTAATGCGACCCTTGAGAGATGCGAAGTTGTTAGCGGAGAGGCATGATTCTGTAGAGTGGGCTTTTAACAACCAAATTAAACGTGCTCAGTTAATTTCGCTTTTGAAACAGGTTGATGATCTTGCACGTATTTGTGGCCGTGTTGGAGCTGGGTCAGTTTCCCCAAAAGACCTAAGCTCTCTCCGTAAAGGGTTACTAGTTGCCTGTAAAGTAGTTCCGCACTTAGAAGATTCTTTATCACCTAAATTTCTTAAGAATTTAGTTGCCTTTTTAAATGATGCAAATATCCCTTTGTCGAAGTTGGAAAAAATTCTTATAACGGACCCGCCTTCTAATTTTGATGAAGGAGGGGTTGTTGCTGATGGATATGACTCTGAGTTGGATGCGTTACGTTTTGATGTGACAGAAGCTCGTGGTTTTTTAGCTAACTTGGAGGTAAAGGAACAAGAGCGAACAGGAATCAAAAACTTGAAGGTTGGGCAAAATAAAATTTATGGATATTACCTAGAGGTTTCCGCGTCAAACATTAATAAAGTTCCGAAAGATTATCAGCGGCGTCAAACGTTAGTTGGAGGTGAAAGATATGTGACTGAGGAACTTAAACTCCATGAAGCGAGACTTATCACTGCACTCGATCTTTTAGTTTCCCGAGAAAAAGAAATTTTTGAAAAACTGGTTGTTTTCCTAAAAGATTCGCTTGAAGATTTGCAAGGTGTCAGTGAAGCTCTTGCAACAATCGATGTTGTTTTGTCCCTTGCTGAGATAGCTGTAATAAAAGGTTACGTGCGGCCAGTATGTATTGAAGGCACTGAACTTATGATTGAGCGAGGTCGTCATCCAGTAGTCGAAGATATTCAACCTATCGGGTCTTTTGTCTCCAATGATTGTTTTTTTGTAGAACAGAAACGTATTTTGGTTTTGACGGGGCCTAATATGAGCGGTAAATCAACATATTTAAGACAAGTTGCACTAATTGTCTTAATGGCTCAGATGGGTTCATTTGTCCCTGCTGAACACGCAGAGTTACCTTTTGTCGATCGTATTTTTACTCGAATTGGAGCACAGGATGATCTAGCCGCAGGGCAATCAACTTTTATGGTTGAAATGCTTGAAACTGCCCAGATACTACATCAGGCAACTTCGAGTTCTTTGGTTATTTTGGATGAAGTAGGTCGTGGGACTAGTACATTTGATGGCCTTGCAATTGCTCATGCAGTACTGGAGTCACTGCATGAACATCCTGGCGGAGCACCTATCACGCTTTTTGCCACTCATTATCATGAATTGACTACGGTTGCTGATTCTCTTGCAAATGCAGAAAATGCGCACGTTACCGTTCAAGATGAGGGGCAAGAAATTGTGTTTGAGCATCGAATTAGTCCCGGTCCAAGTGATCGTTCTTATGGAGTGCACGTTGCCCAATTGGCAGGGTTACCAAATGAAGTAATTGCTCGTGCGGAAATACTTCTTAGTCAACTCGAGTCTTTACCACAAAAAATTCCAGTGCAGTCAGAATTATTTAGAAGCGAACTCGAAAAATCTAAACTTTTAAAAACTAAAGATTCACACTTAGAGCAAGAGCTTAATTCTTTGGATATCAATTTACTAACACCTCTTGAGGCGCTTAATAAATTAAGCGAGCTTCAGAAGAAAGTTAGCGATAGAGAGCCTAGGATATGAGTCCGGAAATACATCTACTCGATCGTGATGTTGCTGCAAGGATTGCAGCTGGTGAAGTAATTGAAAGACCAGCTTCGATTGTTCGGGAAGTGATTGATAATTCAATCGATGCCGGAGCTAGCCGGATCTCAATAGTATTAGAAGCAGGTGGCTTGTCAGAGATCCGGATTACAGATAATGGGAGTGGGATTAAGTCTGATCAGATTGAGCTTGCATTTCATCGTCATGCAACAAGCAAGATTGCTACTTCCAATGATTTGAGAACTATTCAAACATTGGGTTTTCGTGGTGAGGCACTCCCAGCTATAGCCGCAGCTGCAGAAGTTGAGATCATCTCTTGTACAACTGGTCAATCAGTTGGTGTTTCTGCGCATTTTGCTGGAGGTGAACTTTTGGATACAGCAAAAGTTCCGACTGCTGAGGGTACAACTTTGGTTGTTAGGAATCTGTTTGAGCATCTCCCCGCGAGGAAAAAGTTTCTTGGTTCTGCATCAGCGGAGGGGAGACAAATTACTTCACTCGTCTCTCATTATGCATTAGCTTATCCAGGAATAGCTTTCTCTTTTAAAAATGGGCGGCGTGAAATTCATACAAGTGGTGACGGTGTACTCCGTCATGCTTTTTCCTCAGTTTATGGTGCGGATGATGGTGAAAGTATGTTGCAAATTTCGTTGCAAGAAGGAGGTGTAGATGTAGCTGGTCTAGCGGGTCCTTCATCGATGAATCGTGCTAATAGATCTGGGATATCAATTTTTATTAATGGCCGATGGGTACAAAGTCCACAATTACGTTTTGCTGTCGCAGAAGCTTACCAATCACAACTACCTCGTGGTCGATTCCCAGTCGTAATGCTCAAGCTCTCAATACCGAGTGAAGAAGTTGATGTAAATGTCCACCCTGCGAAGGCAGAGGTTCGTTTACGAGATGAGCGGGAAATTGCGAGCATGGTTTTTCGAGCACTTCAAAATGCATTGGATGGTGCGCCGCCAGCACCCTTTTTCCTTGATCGTTCTAAAGATATGAATGTCAATCCGCTCCTTCGAGAGCGTTTGACTGCGGAAGATGGTAAAAATGCTGTGTTTTCGCAGCTTGAAACTAAAGAGGGTTTATCTGTCCAAAGAAATCGAATCAGCCAGCGTGAATTATTACCTTGGTTACGTGTGATAGGTCAGTTAGCCACTACCTATATTTTGACAGAAGGGCCTGACGCTTTGTATTTGTTAGACCAGCATGCAGCTCATGAAAGAGTGAGGTATGAATCTCTCCTAAAGTCTACTAAGTCACCTAGTTCGCAGGCTTTATTTGAGCCTGTAGTAGTTAATCTTTCCGCAGAACACCTTGAAATTTTAGATGAACATAAAGATAATTTTAAGTTGCTCGGATTTGATATTGAATCATTTGGAGGGAATGCATGTATTGTTCGGGCACTGCCACCTGAAACAGGAAGTCTGGATACGGTGACAATTATCCATAATTTATTCGAGAAGCTATTTGGTGAACAACGTCTCTCGGACCCATTCGATAGAGTTGTAGCTTCTGTTGCTTGCCATAGCAGTGTTCGTGCAGGAAAAAAGCTAAGTATGTCTGAAATGGAACGTTTAATAGATGACCTTCATAAAACTGATTTCCCAAGAACATGTCCTCATGGCCGACCAACGCTCATGCAAATTGAGATAGAGAAGATAGAAAGACAATTTTTAAGGCGTTAGAAGTCGCTCGTATGGCGCTGATAACTGATGCTTTAAGTAGGGTTTGGTTTTTATGAACGATACTCAAGTTTTGTCATGGTTAGATGTATATCTTCAGCATGTTGAAGTTACAAGCCAGCGGTCACCTTACACTGTCAGGAATTACAAGAGTGACATTGGTTCGTTCATTAATTGGTGTGGTGACTTGGGTCACTCTCCGTTATCGATGACTCGCTCAATTTTTCGCTCATATTTAGCGTTTCTAAATGAACGTGGACTAGCTCGGGCATCCATTGTACGCAGTCTTACGACTATCCATGCTTTTTATAGATTTTTACATACCGAAGGTGTTACAGAGAGGGATTTACTATATGGAATTGTTCCTCCGAAAATTCCGCGTCGACTACCTAAGGTTTTAGAACTTAACCAGGTTGAAAATCTACTCGATGCGCCTAATGCTGATACTCCTCATGGTTTACGTGATCGAGCGATCTTAGAGTTGCTTTACAGTACAGGTATGCGTCTTTCGGAATTGGTTGCTTTAAATATTTTGGATTTGGATTTGCCTGATTCATCTGCCCGAGTTTTTGGAAAGGGTAAGAAGGAGCGCATAGTTCTTTTTGGTTCAAATGCTTTGCGTATACTACAACTGTATTTACAGGTTGCTCGTCCACAGTTGATATCTCGTAAAAAGAAAGGGACAGAAGCACTTTTTTTAAATCGTTTCGGGTCACGTTTATCTGCTAGGCATATTCAAACGACTGTTAAATCTTATGCTCAGCAAATAGAGATTCCTTTTGATGTACATCCTCACCTTCTCAGACATTCTTTTGCAACACATTTGATTGATGGGGGAGCTGATATACGAACAGTTCAGGAGTTGCTTGGGCACGATTCTGCCAACACTACTCAAATTTATACTCATGTGAGTCAAGCACGCCAGGCCGGGCAATCTGATGAAACGTGGGGTAATTTTGGCAAGCAGGCAGTTGAGCGGTCTCGACGTATTGTGCAGGTTCAAGAATGATTGAATCTACCTATCTAATTTTGCTAGTTCATGGACCGAATCTTAATTTACTTGGTGAACGAAATCCGGAAGTTTACGGTAATACTTCGCTTGCTGAAATTGAGTCTAATGTTTTGAATGAAGCAAAAAAGCGAGGTGCAGAAATTAAAACTTTTCAAAGTAATCATGAAGGAGGATTGATTGATTTTTTGCATGAAAACAGAACGCTTGCTAACGGAGTCTTGATTAACCCAGGAGGACTAACTCACACATCTGTTGCATTGCGAGATGCGATAGAGGCAATCAACATTCCAACTATCGAAGTGCATCTTTCTGACATAACTGCACGTGAAGATTTTCGAAAGGTTTCATTAATTGCTGATGTTTGTATTGATCAGGTAGCTGGCCAGGGCCCCGAAGGATATACCAAGGCTGTTAATTTGTTGATTGATGATCTTGAGAGGTAACTATCATTTCTGATAGTTTTGAGAAATGACTGAAAATTTTCCTGAACGATTAAAGCACTTAAGGGCTTTGTTAGATAAAGAAGGTGTTGATGGGATATATATCTCTAGCCCTGTCGAGGATGTTACCCATCGCTATTCTTCGAATCGTCGTTATTTAACTGGATTTACAGGTTCTTCAGGAATACTTCTGATAGGTAGTAATAATGCTTATTTAGCAGTGGATGGGCGTTACGGAGAACAAGCGAAGGCGCAAATTGGCCAGAGCGATTTTACTTTGTATGAAACAGTTGGTTCTCAGGAAAAATGGTTTCCTGAATTTTTGAATTTAGCAGGGCTTGAAGGTAAACAGATTGCAATTTCTGCCAAAGATGTTGCTGTGAGTGAGTACATTACGCTGCAAAGAATCATTTCTAATTTTAAAGGTATTAAACCAGATCTTATTCCGAAATTTTCGATTGTTGAAACAGTACGTTCTTTCAAGGACCAAGGAGAGATTGAAAAAATTAAGAGGTCGATTGAGATAGCTGAGAAGGCATTTTCATTTGCCTGTAGTTCTATTCCCTCTGGTGTTACAGAATCTGATTTTGCAGAATCCTTAAAAAAGGCTGTCATTGCTTTTGATGGAGATGACTTTTCTTTCGAGCCTATTGTTGCATCTGGTCCTAACGCTGCGATGCCGCATGCACCACTAAGTGATCGCATTTTCCAAATTGATGATTCTATTACTGTTGACTGGGGTGTTTTAAAAGACGGCTACTGTAGCGATCTTACTAGGAGTTTCATTCTTGATCCGGCGAGTGGCAGGGCTGACAAATTCCATGAGGTATATGACATTGTGCAGGCTGCCCAGACAGTTGCAATCAATTCTATCGAAGTGGGTATGACAGGTGCACAGGTTCATCAATTTGCTGCTCGACATATTGAAGAGGCTGGCTACGGTGAATATTTTACACATGGCTTAGGTCATGGTGTTGGACTCGATGTGCATGATTATCCTCCATATTTAGGACCTTCCTCAGAGGATATTTTAGGTGAGGGGATGGTTTTTACCATAGAGCCAGGTATCTATATAAAGGAATGGGGTGGTGTTCGCATTGAGGATATCGTTCATATTAAAGATGGTCGTGCTCAGCGCTTAAGTAATCTAGCATCCACGATCTCGCCTAATTTTGGAGGTTTATAAAATGATTACAACTGGAGATATCCGTAAAGGGACAGCAATTGAACTTGATGGGAAACCTTACTCTGTATTAGATTTTTCGCATATAAAAATGGGCCGAGGTTCTGCACAGTTACGTATGAAACTGCGTGATATTCGTTCAGGGGCAACAATCGAACATACGGTTCAAGCCGGGACAAAGTTTGAAAAGGCACAAGTTGAGCGTCGGGAAATGGAATACCTTTATCCTGATGGTAATTTTTTCTATTTTATGAACACTGAGACCTATGATCAGATTCCCGTGGATGGTGATAAGGTTGGTAGTGTGGCGAACTATTTACGGGAAAATATAAAATGTAATGTTGTTTTGTATGGAGAAGAAGTAATAGCAATTGAATTGCCAAATGTTGTCACTCTTACAGTCAATCAAACAGATCCGGGTCATAAAGGCGATACTGCTCAAGGGGCACTAAAACCTGCCACACTAGAAACTGGTATTGTCGTGAACGTCCCACTTTTTATTAATGAAGGTGATGATATTCGTGTTAACACTGATTCTGGTGAGTATGTAGAAAGGGCCTAAATGACGGTTTAGCTATGGAACCTCTGTCAGTAGATGCATTGAATTCGATTATTCGGCGTATTGTTAGGTCAGAAGAGTTACTTGCCAATATTTGGGTATTGGGTGAGATTACAAATTTCCGTCCCCATAATTCAGGCCATCGCTTCTTCTCTTTAACTGATGGAGAGGCAACTATACGGAGTGTTATTTGGCGCGGTGATGTGCAGGACTTTCCTTTTGATAACGGAGAACGTGTTCTTGCTCACGGACATGTAGATTTCTATCCTGTCCGAGGTGATTTGCAGTTTGTTTGTGATTTTATTCGTCCAGAAGGTGTTGGCCTTGAGGCTGCACGTTTTGAGCAGCTACGAGCCCGTTTGGAAGATGAAGGTTTATTTGATCCCTCTCGCAAACGAAAAGTACCTGTTTACCCTGAACATATTGGGTTAGTTACTTCGGAATCAGGTGCTGCATTGCATGATGTGAAGAATGTTTTGAGTCATCGGTGGCCACTTGCAACTGTTATTTTGGCATCTGCTACTGTTCAAGGGGAAACTGCTCCAGCAAGTATAGTTCGTGCCTTGGCTCAACTTGATCAGCAAAAGGTTGATGTAGTAATTATTGCCCGTGGAGGGGGTTCAAGCGAGGATCTTGCTGCGTTCAACGATGAAACAGTTGTACGAGCTATTTTTTCGTCAAAGGTACCAATTGTTAGTGGTATTGGACATGATACAGATCTGACACTTACTGATCTCGTTGCTGATGTTAGCGCTCCTACACCTACTGCAGCTGCACAGCGTGCAACTCCAGATAAGCATGATATCTTGGAGAATATTAGCGACTATGGCCGGATGATGACCTCAAACCTTAATAGTAGTCTAAGACGTGAACTCTTAAATGTTGAAAACCTTATCCACCGTTTTAAGATGAAAGCCCCAGTGGTTTCTGAATATTTGACCTCTACAGATGCTTTGCTTCTACGTTTAAATAACAATATTGCTGAGCAAATGCACGAAATGGAAGTTAATTGTGATAAACAAGATGTACGTTTAAATGTTTTGGATCCTGAGGCTACAATTGCTCGTGGTTTTTCTGTTATTGAGAAAAGCTTTAAGGGAGAAAAAATTGTTGTTACCCGAATTCAGGATGTTACCCCTGATGAAGTGTTGGATGTTTCTGTTAAGGACGGAACCTTCCCAGTAAAGGTTGTTTAACTAATGGCAGAAAATCGGAAGATTGAAGAGATATTAGAAGATATTGAGAATCAGGTTGCTAGATTAGAGAAGGGAAATTTGCCCTTAGAGGAAGCTATTGAGTCCTATAAGACGGGCGTAGAAACGGTAGCTGAATTGCGTTCAAGATTGTCTGAGGCAAAATTGCAAATTTCTGAAATCCAATCACATTTAACTGAATTAGAATCCGATGATAATGAAGAATTTGAATCCTGAAGATCCTCTTAAGATTGCTTGGCTAACTACTGGACGGGGTTCTGGCTCTTACGATGCTTTGGCTCATCTGATCGAAGAGATCGAAAAAGGGCTACCTGTTCAAATAGCAGTAGTGTTCTGTAATCGTGAGCGTGGTGAATCTGTAGCTACAGACCGTTTATTGGATTTTGTGCAGGCGAAAGGGATACCACTTGAAACAATTTCCTCAGTGCAATTTCGTCGATCTTCAGGCGGACATCGTTCAGTATCAGGAGGACCCTTGCCAGAGTGGCGTCAAGATTTTGATAAACAAGTAGGTGATCACTTAGAAGAATACAATTTTTCGTTAGTTGTACTTTTCGGGTACATGTTAATCGTTACTGAGTCATTGTTTTCCCGATTTCCTCTTCTAAATGATCATCCGGCTTTGCCTGACGGGCCAACAGGGACTTATCAGCAAGTCATAACGGAATTGATCCTAAAGAATTCAAAAGAATCGGGTTGTATGTATCATTTTGTAACAGAACAAGTGGATCGTGGTCCTGTGATAACATTCTGCCGCTTCGAAATACCGATAGACTCATCTGCTCCTCTACCAGAAAACCCGACTCAAGAACAAATTGAGTCGCACCCTTTGTATGGACAAATTCGAGAACTTGGTCTAGTTCGTGAGCGAGCCCTTTTAACTGAAACACTACGTGCATTTGGTAGTGGCCAATTGTCTGTTAAGTCAGTAAAAGCTCTTGATTTAACTAATGAGATTGATCGCTTGATCGGTCTATAACAGTTAGTATTGGGGAAATTGTCTTTCTATCCTGATGATCGACGAGAGGGATCTACAATGTCAAATTACTTGAATAGTGAACAGTTGGAATCGCTTGCCAGATGGCCTTCCCCTGCAATTTCCAATGCCATAGAAACCTTTAATGTACGTTCTCGAAATAGTGGTTTTATGAGTAGTGATATTGCATGTCGATTCCCTGATTTACCACCCATAGTTGGGTATGCAGTGACCTGTACTATACGTTCGTCAATTCCTCCTAAAGATGACCTTGAAGTGAAAGCAACACGTAACCAATGGTGGGAACATATCCAATCTATTCCTGCGCCACGTATTGTGGTTATTCAGGATCTTGACGATCCTCCTAGAGGCTCTTTTTGGGGAGAGGTAAATGGTAATGTGCATCACGCTATGGAGTGTTTAGGGGTTATTACTAATGGCGGTGTACGTGACTTAGATGAAGTTAGAGAGATAGGGTTTCAATTTTTAGCAAAAGAAATACTTGTTTCGCATGCTTATGTGCATCAAGTTGAAGTTGGTATTCCTGTTACAGTAGGCGGCCTTACCGTTAGTCCGGGTGATCTTTTACACGCTGATCAACATGGTTGTGTGCGCATCCCTGGTGATATTGCTGGTCAAGTTGCTGACGCTGCACAAATTGTTGAGGATCGTGAAAAGGTTATTATTGATTACTGTAAGTCACCTGATTTCTCATTTGATGGCTTGCGTTCTCTATATGATTCAGGGACTGCTTTTACCGCTCCTCGTGAGGAACCGTAGTCGCTTTTTGAAATCGATACGGTTTTCTGGTGGGGTTTTTCAATTCTACTGCTCGTAAGATAATTTTTTCACCATAACGTTGTCGTAGTTTGTTGATGTTTGGTTGTAGCATTGATAATTCCTCACCGAATTGAAGTTGTTGTGCTAAGGGTGAAAGGTTGGCTACCCCTACGCCGATTAGCCTTAATGGTGGATAGCCATATTCTGACCAGATATTCTCAAATAATGTGATTGTACGAGCAAAGATTTCATCGGAACTAGTGACTTGTGTACTGCTTGTTGCTGAACGTGAAAATGTTTCAAATGGTGTGAATCGAATTTTCACTATTATTGTACGGGCGCCTTGCCGGTTCTTAGACATATCCCGAGCAATTTTTTCCGCCTGTGAACGTAGCACACCTCGTAAGCGTATCTTGGACGGTTCATCCATAGTGAATGTGGTTTCTCGGCTAAAAGATTTTGTTTTTATAGTCCGTGGATGCAATGGATTTACGTCAACCCCTTGTGCTCTGTTATGAAGTACAGCTCCTATTTTTCCAAGTCGTTCAATTAATATTTCACGAGGGAAGCTAGCAAGATCACCTATCGTTTTTAAACCTAGCCGTTTTAGTACGTACTCTGTTTTTGGGCCAATCATTGGTAAATTACGTAATGCTAAGGGAGATAAGAATTCAGCTTCAGCGCCTGCTCGTATCGATAGCATTCCATCAGGCTTGGCTGTCTCGCTAGCAACCTTTGCAACAACATGATTTGATGCGATTCCTACTGATGCAGTGATACCAATTTCGTTTTGGATTTGGGTACGAATTAACTGCCCTGCTGTTTCAGCTGTGCCGAATAGACGTTGCGTTCCTTGCATATTTAAGAATGCTTCGTCATATCCATAAGGTTCATGCGCCGGGGTATAGCGTAAGAGTATATTGTTGAACTGTTCTGATGCCGCTTCATAATAGTTCATATCTGGAGGAATAAATATTGCTTGTGGACATAACTTATAGGCTTGGATGGTTGATATTCCTGAGTGGATGCCGTAGGCCCGCGCCTCGTAGCTACATGTACTAACTATCCCACGTTTTTCTAATGTCCCAACTATTACAGGCATTCCTCGTAGGTGTGGTTTTCGTCGTATTTCCATAGACACAAAGAAAGCATCTAAATCAACATGCAGGATTATTTTATTCATTAATTAGAAAATATAGAACATTTGTTCTATATTTTCTAATAGAAACACAATATTCTAAAAAATTGCGTTGAATTTAACCTCTTGGGGGTAATGTTGCCCTTGGAGCAACATTGGGGTTGGCCACATATTCTGGCCATCGTCCTTCCATTATTCCGGTGATAGTCTCACCCACTCGACGTTGCATGCTGGCGAAAGAATCGTCTGAGTAGGATGCTGAGTGAGGCATTAAAACTACATTGTTCATTTGGGTTAAGGGTGAGCTATTAGGTAGAGGTTCCACCTCAAACACATCTAATCCGGCTCCAGCTATTTCCTCATTCTGTAAGGCATTGATTAAAGCTGGCTCATCTATAACTGGTCCACGTGCTGTGTTGATAATATATGCAGTGGATTTCATTGCCTGAAATTCTTTTTTTCCTATAAGCCCTCGTGTTGATTCTGATAATGGTGCATGTACAGACACATAATCTGATCGGTTTAAGAGCTCTTCTATTTTTGTTATGCGTTCTACACCAAATGAACGAAAAACTCCTTCTCCTACATAAGGATCCCAAGCAATCACATTTAAACCTAAAGCTTTTGCCCGGGGTACTACTGTTCGCGCAATATTACCAAAGGCTATCAACCCTAGAGTTTCCCCTTCAATGGCCCCCATTGGCCCGAGTGGCCCTGGTCTCCAAGTGCCGGACCGAACGGCCTGATCAAGCAGAGTTAACTTTTTCGCGCATGCAAGAAGGAGCAGTATTGCTTGATTCGCTACTTCTGGCTGACAGAAATCTGGGAAGTGGGCTACTACAATTCCATGTTCTGTTGCAGCAGGAATATCTAAGGTGTCTAAACCTACTCCATAGCGCACCATTACCTGACATTTTGGCATGGCTTCAATAACCTGACGTGTAATTTGCGCACCTAAGACCAATAGTCCATTCGCATCCTTAACATTAGAAATCAATTCTTCTTCGGTAGATGCTTGGGTTAGTTTTAAAATCCCACCACCACCTTCAATGAGTTCACGCTCTCGCGTGAAGTCCATCGTGGGGCGTGCGTCGGTGTGTACTGCTAAAAATTTTGTTTCATCCATATTTGGGGAGCATGCAATTGTGCTTGCGTTCTGTCAATTTCAAGAAAAGTGCTCACTTTTTTGTTTTGCCTGTTATATTCCCCTGCATACGAGTAAAGGAGTGTGAGTGTGACTGCTAAATCTGAGACTACGTCTTATACCGACAATACTATTGAAGTAGCAGGTCTAAGTGTTCGTTATTTGCAGGGTGGTGACGGTCCTACGATTGTCGTTTTGCATCATTCAACAGGAAGTTTAGGCTGGCTGCCTTTTTATGATTTGCTTGCGGAAAATTATACAGTTTTGGTTCCAGATTTACCCGGATATGGACAATCAGAACGTCCAGCATGGGCACGTGAACCAAGAGACATTGCTCTAATTTTATCTGCTTTTATCCTAAAAATGGATCTTAGTAACATTCACCTTATTGGATTTGGGCTAGGTGGATTTCTTGCTGCTGAGATGGCTACCTTTGGGCATGAAAGGCTGGATCGTCTCATCCTTGTAGGTGCGGCTGGAGTTAAGCCAAAAGAAGGTGAAATCGTAGATCAGATGTTAATAGACTACTACGAATATGTTCAGGCTGGTTTTGCTGATTTGGATAAATATACTGAGATATTTGGCGAGGAACTTGATCAAGCAACTAAAGAGCTTTGGGATTATAGCCGCGAGATGACGGCTCGCATTAGCTGGTCACCTTATATGTTTAGTCGTCGCTTGTTACCCCTTCTAAGTGAAGTTAATACACCAACATTGTTACTTTGGGGTGAAGATGATCGGATTATTCCTTTAGATTGCGGAGAGCAATATGCGCAGGTTATTCCTAATAGCACACTTAAAGTTTTAAAAAATGCTGGGCACCTAATTGAGCTTGAGGACCCTCAACTGCTTTTCGGAGCGATTGGCTGATTTTTCAATTACGGGGAAGATTTGAGGATTTTTTTATTAACTCTCCCAAGCTTCTCTTTTACCCCCTATAATCCGTGAATATATGGAGGCATTCCTATGTTCGTAGGCTACTTTACTGAACGTCCTTATCAGGATCGAAACTCTGGTTATTTTGGCGCAGCTGGTCGGGATATTACCGATCTAGCCATGTCCAATGGCAGTTATGATTCGAGATTGGGCGCAGATCTTTACAATCGTTATTTGGATGAAAAGGTTTATGCCGAAGAAATGGGGTTTGATGGCCTCATGCTTAACGAACATCATTCCACTCCGTTTTGTATGGGTGGAGTGGTCAATGTTGAAGCAGCTATTTTGGCACGGATTACGAAGCGCGCAAAAATAGTAATTCTTGGTAATGTATTACCCATTTGGGATGATCCACTTTGGCTTGCTGAGGAATTGGCAGAAATCGATATGATTTCTCGTGGTAGGTTGGTAACTGGTTGGGTCCGTGGTACTGGTCGGGAATCTGTGGCTCATAATGCACAGTCGCCATTCAACTGGGAACGATTCCAGGAAGCGCATGATTTTGTTCTTGAGGCGTGGACTCGCCCTGGTCCGTTTCGTTGGGAGGGCGAGCATTACAATTACCGATATGTGAATCCTTGGTCACGACCTTATCAAGATCCGCATCCACAAATATGGATTCCAGGGGTCTTGAGTCGTAATACCGTTGAGTGGACTGCCCGTCATAGGTATCCCTATGTCATGCTTGCTACAGATCTCGAACCAACAAAAAAATCCTTTGAATATTATTCTGAGGTTGCTGCTGAAGAAGGATATGAGGCTGGTACACAGCACAGAGCTTATCTTTTTAAAGTTCACGTAGATGAGACCGAAGAGTTGGCAGAACAGGCAGCTAGGAAATACGTAGAAGGACCTTCAAATCCATTTTTGGAGGGAAATCAAGGAACTGTGCGGCCATTCCTTCAAAATCTTCCCGGGATGACATCAAGGAAGAACCTTTTGCCAACAGTAGCTTCGTATGCGGCTACCGCAGCACGTGGTCGTGGTGCGGAACATGAGGATGCCAGTAAAAAAGAATCAGGAAGGAATCCGGAACGAAAAACTGGTGATTTCGGTTCTTTTGATGATCAAATCGATCGGTATACCATCATTACAGGTACTCCGAAAACGGTCATTCCAAAAGTAAAGCATGTTCTTGAATACTTGCGTCCAGGCAGTATTTTCTTTTGGGATGGTGATGGTGCTATGGATCATGATGATTCGATGCGTTCACTCAGGCTTATGGGTGAGGAAGTGCTTCCTGCAGTACGTGAGATGAGTAAAGAACTGGACTTGAAGAGTCCATTTGAAGTTGATACGAAGACGAACCAAGTTATCGTTGATGAAGAGTCGACAGGTAACAATGGTTTAATTAGTGCTAAGGAGGCATAAGATGCCTATCGAAACTCTTGTAGTGCATAAAGGACATCCGTTCCATTACAGTACTTTTTTTGCAATGTTTGATGAAAACCCAGATGTGAATGCGACAGCTGTAGAACAGCCTGCCGCCCAAGTAATGCTCCGTCCAGAAAATGTTGCTCCATATGAAACAGTTGTTTTTTATGATATGTGGGGCACAGAAAGCCCAGACGGAGGTGCTAGCTTCACATTGCCTTCTGATGATTACAAGGCTTCTATAGCGGCATTGGTGGAAAGCGGTAAAGGCATTGTGATGATGAATCACGCCTTGGTTCAATGGCCAAGTTGGGAAGGTTGGCGAGATATGAGCGGAACATCTTTTATGCTAACTGAAGGTGAAGTTTTTGGTGAAGTTGTCCCTGGGTCCGGGTATCGCGGAGGAGGGGGTGAGCCAGAACGCAATGCTCACCATCACCTTTCGCCTGTACAGGATGGGCATCCTGTGCTTGAAGGCTTAGATAATGGCTTTGATATCATTGATGAGATGTATATCAAAACTTCAGGTTTTGAATCAAGTCCTGACATATTACCTCTCATGCGTACTGATTATCCAATGGTCGAAGAGAACTTTAACCCGCCGCCTCTTGCCTCTGCTGAAGAGCAGGCAAGATGGTCTCACCCTGAGGGAAGCAATCTTATTGTGTGGGCAAAACGCACAGGTAATAGTCCGGTTGTTGCAATGGATGCTGGTGATAGTCCAGTGGCCTATGAGAACCCTGATTTTAGACGACTTCTTTCCAATGCTATTCATTGGGTAGCTTCCGATGATGCTCGAGCTTGGGCTCAAGGGAACTGATAGTATTTTCAAATATTATCGATAGGTTTTTTCCAAAGTTTTTGTGGTGCTAAGTGGCTAGTATTGAAACAGATATTTTAGTTGTTGGAGGAGGTCCTGCGGGCTCTACTACTGCGACATTATTGGCACAACAGGGATGGAAAGTTGTTCTTTGTGAGGCGGAAACGTTCCCAAGGGAACATGTAGGTGAGTCATTATTACCCGCAAGTATTCCTATTTTATTGAAAAGTGGGGCTTTTGCTGCCGTTGAAGCGGAAGGATTTCTTCCTAAATACGGAGCTACAATGGTTTGGGGATCCCAGACTGAGCCTTGGTCTTGGTATTTCCGAGATGCAAGTCAAAGATATCCTTCATCGTTTCAAGTCACACGGTCTCGATTTGACCAGATCCTTTTAGAGAATGCACGAGAGCATAGTGTTGATGTACGTGAGGCTCACCGGGTTTTAAGTATCAATCTAGATAATGATGACTATGTTGAAGCTAGAGTGCAGCCTACTGAAAGAGAAGGTCCGTCAGAGGTTTTTACGTTAAATGCCAGATTCCTTGTAGATGCGAGTGGGCAGAATGGCCTCGTTGCAAGACAAGAAAAACTGAGGGAAGAAGATCCGTTTTTTCGTAATCTTGCTTTATATGGGTATTTTTCTAAGGCAGTCAGGCTTCCTGAACCAGATTCATCAAATATTTTTATTGAATCTATTGAGAATGGATGGATCTGGACAATTCCACTGCATACAGGGGAAACAAGTGTGGGGGTTGTGGTAGACAGTGCTATCGGAAGTAAAAAAATCCGAAGCATGGGGGCAGAAACTTACTTTCATGAGCTATTAGCATCTGCGTCATACACTGCAGACTTGCTAGTGCATGCTGGCTTAGAAAAGGGTCCATTTGTAGTACGTGATTGGTCATACATAGCTAAGCGCTTTTCAGGGCCTAACTATGTCCTTGTTGGTGATGCCGCATGTTTTATAGATCCGCTTTTTTCTTCGGGAGTTCACTTAGCTCTTTCGTCCGCAGTTCTTGCTGCTGCATATGTTTCTACAAGCTTAGATGATTCGGAGTTAGGTCGAGCTAGTGCCGGTGTGTATGAACAAAATTATCGTCAGCAATATGATCATTTTCGTGAGCTCGCCCGGCTTTTTTACTCAAGTAATCGCACAGCTGAAAGTTATTACTGGGAAACTCGTCGTTTAACGGATGCAGATCAAAATGTTCCGGCGCAGTTAGCTTTTGTACGTGCTGTTGCTGGGCAACCTCCTCATGGTTATGAGCGCGCTGTTTTGTCCCATGGAGAGATGCCACGTGTTTTTTCTGATGCTGTGAGTTCGTTTGAGAAACTACGTAAACAAAGGGCAGAAAAATTCGATATCACTGTTGGTAATGGTGATATTTCGAGTGATTTGAATTTCGACGAGAAAAATATATCTATTTTGCTCGAAGTTATACCAATAATTCCTTCAAATGTTTCGTTAGTAAGGAAACCTATTCTGGATGAGGAAAAGTTTATTTGGGGTAGTGTTATTGAAACTCCTCATCGCCCAGAAGGTCTTCCTGTTAGTCGCCTTATTGTGAAGCTATTTGATTTAATAAACGGCGGTAGAAATGTGCGTGACATACTTGGTGAATTTGAAAAGAGTACGGATAAACAGCAGTTTGCTACTGTCAGACAACAAGTTGCCTTCTCTTTACGCCTTTTGTATATCGATGGCTGTATTGATCTAGATTTTTCCTAGTTATTGAGTCTGGACTTGTTGACAGTTATATCATCATCTGGCAAATTGCACTTAGTGTATTAAATACACTAAGTGCAATTAAGGTAAAATTATGACATCATCGATGCCAACCACAAAAGATTCTACCGATCTCCTTGCTCTGTACACTGATCCTGACACCTGTCCAACGGATCAATTGGAGGCAGTTCCACTTGTGGAAGAATCCGCCTTTGTTGCCTGGCAGCAAGAAATACCACGTTCTTATCTGGGTCTTTCAACAGAAGAGCTAGATTTTCGTATTAGGCGTTCTCGGTTGCGATTGGGTGATCGACTAGTAATTCTTGGTCATCATTATCAACGTGATGAAGTGTTTAAATATGCTGATTACACGGGGGATTCGTTTAAATTGGCCCAACATGCTGCAGCGCAGAAAGATACTGAGTTTGTCCTTTTTTGTGGTGTTCACTTTATGGCTGAATCTGCGGATATCCTCACGAGTTCTGATGTAGCTGTTTTACTTCCCAATATGGCAGCAGGTTGTTCTATGGCTGATATGGCTCGGCCAGCTGATGTTTTCTCAGCTTGGGCTGAAATCAATAATGTACTTGGTAATCAACACGGAACAATCCCAATTACCTATATGAATAGTGCGGCTAGCCTGAAGGCTTTCGTGGGCGAAAATAATGGTATTGTTTGCACTTCCTCAAATGCTTCGCAGACTTTTGAATACGCTTTTGACCGTGGCGAAAAAGTTTTCTTTTTTCCTGACCAGCATCTTGGACGTAATACTGCATTCGACATGGGTATTTCCTTGGATGAGATGGTCCTTTGGAAACGAGGGAAACCTTTTGGAGGATTAACTAGAGATGATCTTGAGCATGCAAAAGTTATTTTGTGGGAAGGTCACTGCAGCACACATCAACGTTTTTCTACAGAGCAGATTACGGAAGCGCGTTCCAAATATGAGAACGTTAACATTATTGTGCATCCGGAGTGTTCATGGGATGTAGTGCAGGCTGCTGATTCCAATGGTTCTACAGAAAAGATTATTACTGCTGTGAATGATGCACCCTCAGGTTCAGTTTGGGGTATCGGTACCGAGATCAATCTAGTTCGCCGTTTAGCTGATGCGAATCCGGACAAGCACGTATTCTGTTTGGATCCTGTTGTCTGTCCTTGTAGCACCATGTACCGAATCCATCCTGCTTATATCGCATGGGTTTTGGAATCTCTGGAACAAGGTAAAATTATTAATCAGGTGATAGTTGATCAAAAAACACGAGATTGGTCAATGCTAGCTTTGGAACGAATGCTGCAGCTCAATTAATTGATGAGCTGTGATAAGAATTTAAATACTTTCTCTTCATAAAATTCTGGATTGTAATTCCACATTTTTGCATGACCGACACCATTGGTTGTAATAAGTGTTACATGTGTAGCGTTTTCCTGAGCTATTTTTTCGCTTTCCTTAACAGGTGTTAATTTGTCATGTGTTCCGTGGAAGATTAGGACGGGTATTTCAAGTTCTGTAGCCGTCTTAAAATAATCTATTTTGTCCCATGGAATTTTAAATCGTTGTGTGGCTACCCATTTACCGACTTCCCCAATGAATTTGGGTACATTTCTTTCGGCAATGCCATGATTCACAAGTGAATCAAAAGATATAACTGGTGCATCCAAGATCAAACCAACCACGTTAGATGAGTGAGTTGACTCTTGTAGAAAGCCTAAAGATATTGCGCCTCCCATACTAAAGCCGTAAAGGATAATTTTTTGTGCACCTTGTTGTAACGCATATTGAACAGCTATTTCTAAGTCGGGCCACTCCTGTCCAAAACCGTAATACCCGTTTTCACTGGGATTTGTTTCAGGATCATTACGGTATGTGATGACAAGTATGGATGTATCGGTTTTCTCGAGCGTTCCCAGAATGCGTAATACTTCTTCACGGCTGCTACCTTTGCCATGAACAGCAATTACCCAGTTCTCACGATTTCCTTCCACTTTCCATGCAGGACAGATTCCTAACTCGCAGTTAAGTGGTACTTCTTCGTAATCAATGCCTAAGGCAGCACTAGGGTTTCCTGAGTAAAAAAAAGTGTCGAGCCGTACAGGTTCACCAACTAGTGGAAAATCATTCCCACTATAGTCACGTAGAATTTGATTCCCATTGCTTTTTAGGATGGACTTGGTAAATCCAAATCCGTCAGCCCACTCGATCTTATAATGACCTTCCTCAAACAATTCTTCCGAGCTATCATCTTTGCTAATTAATCCTATAGATGTGCTATTTACTGATTCAACAAGTAGGTTGTATTCGGGAGGTTCGATGTTGGTTACAAATGCTTCTTTTTTTAGCATTTCTGAGTAATACCAGCCGATACCAAACAATATGGCGGCTGCTATAGTCACTAAGATCAATATTACAAAGACAATCATTTTCATGGTTCAACGATGGTTTTACGCATCTGTTCTTTTGGGTCTCGCAAGCTGAATTTCTTCGGACAATACTTTTAGAACATGTTCAATGTCTTGATGTGTTGTGTCATCACCAAGGCTGAATCTTATACTGCTAGAAGCTTGTCTAATCGGTACCCCCATTGCTAATAGAACATGTGATGGTTCCCAAAGTGCATTTGAACATGCACTGCCTGTACTGGTTGCAATACCTTTTTCGTCTAGACGTGCTACTAATTCATCACTTTCCACCTCTTCAAAAGACACATTTAATATATTTGGAAGCGTATCGAAAGCCTGACTGTTGGTATATGACCCATTGATGTTTTGCTCAATGCCTTCACGTAATCGGTTTCGTAATTTACCTACCCTTTCAGATCTTTCCGAAGCACCTTGGCTAGCTATTTCTAAGGCGGTGGCCGTTCCCACAATACCTGCTACATTTTCTGTTCCTGCCCTTTTTTGCATCTCTTGCCCCCCGCCTACTAGGAGGGGACGAAAAGGAGTTCCTCGCTTCAAGAAGAGTATGCCCACACCTTTGGGCCCGCCAAATTTATGTGCGGATAGACTAAGTGCATCAACACCAAGGTGTTTTGTATTAACTGATAACCATTCGGGGGCCTGTACTGCGTCTGTATGTAGTAAAATCCGGTGCCCATGCTTGATTGAAGATGTCTTTAATAGTTCTGATATTTCTGCGATTGGTTGAATTGAGCCCACTTCATTATTTGCTAGCATTATGCTAACTAGGATCGTGTCCGGTCGTAGAGCTTTTTTTAAAACGTCCACATTGACTTTTCCCGAACTATCACAATCAAGATATGTGACTGTGTAGCCTAGCTCTTCTAGCCACAGGCTTGCATGCAAGCCTGCATGGTGCTCAATTGCTGTTGTAATTATGTGATTTCCAGAGCCAGCTCGATGCATAGCTTGGCCAATTCCAAGTAAGGCGCTATTAATGCTTTCAGTACCCCCACTCGTGAACAGTATTTCTTGTGGTCGTGCTCCTAAGCAGGTTGCGACAGTAAGGCGTGCCTGGTCTACTGCTAGTTGTGCGACTTTACCGATTTGGTAATGGCCGCTTGGATTTCCAAAATTTGATTCTAAAAATGGTCGCATGCATTCCAGAGCTTCTTTACGTAGTGGACTGGTTGCTGCGTGGTCGAGATATATCATTAGCTAAGCTTTAGAAAAAGCCCGAATAGCCCTGCTCCTATTGGTGCATCGGGATTTGAAAAGAGCACGGCAATAATCCCTAAGGCAGCTACCATTGTTACAAAACCTAGTAGTGTTGCGAAGAAGACCTTCGCACTTTTTTCTTGACATACTTCTTGCACTCCGATGACCAAAAAAAGAAATAACAGGCATAGTGAGAGAATTGAAAAGAGTGGATATATCAAGGGTATCGCCATGAGCAGTGATAAGGCTAAGGGGAATGAGGCATAACCTCCGACACATAAAAGTGCGTGTAAATCAACAGGTATTCGAAAAACTTGTACCAGCAGGACAAATGTTACGAGTAAACCTTCGATATAGAGAAGAGCCATAAATAAGGAGCCAAAGATGAAAGTATTGATGAATTGGTTCTCAACTACAGGGTTGCCAGATATTTCCCAGTAAAGGAATGAACCCAGTCCAGCTAATAGTGAACTGATAACAATAATTGCTATTGATGTAACAAGTTTCGCATTAGAATCATCCCGGATTTCACCAAATACATTTTGGTCAAATTTAATTAACCTGAATATTCGACTTGAGGGCGTTAGCACGTATTGAAGTATTCCACTCATACCAAAATCATATCCCTAATTTGAAGAAGGTGTGTTGGTTTCATTGAATTGGCTTTTTTTTCGCAAGGCCTGGCCGGCGTGGAAAGCTTTCGTCTATCGGATAAATTTTTTCAAGTTTGACGACGCTTATTGATTTACTTACTTCATCACGCATTTTGTGTACGTTGATAATTTTGCACCCAAGTAATTTGATGGCTTTTTCTGCCTCCTTGATTTCCGTCTGCACAAGTGTTCCTTTGGGAGCAATGATTGTGCCCCCTATTTTTGCCAATGGGGCAGTATATTCCACTGTGGTTACCAACTTGTCTACTGCTCTTACTCCCACAAGTATGCATTGTTCGCGTAGGCCATCTCTGGCAAGATTTTCAGCACGTATTGGGTGGACTTCAATATTTCTTAGCTCAAGTTTTTCCTTGAATTTTTCGAGGAGTGCTGCTTTTTTTTGGTTTGACTCGATAAGATGAATTTTATGTTTGGGGAGCATGATTGCCCAAATAATTCCTGGAAATCCTCCTCCAGAACCTACATCACAAATATGTTCTCCCTC
Organism: Tepidiformaceae bacterium; assembly: GCA_045562595.1. GTDB lineage: Bacteria > Chloroflexota > Dehalococcoidia > Tepidiformales > Tepidiformaceae > JAKUNN01. Next base: position 6,527 of record JBJKVN010000024.1, on the reverse strand, counting down.
TAGTTCACCGACAAATCTCAATGATTCTAGTGATTCAGCATAATGTCGGAACATACGTGAATCCGTAGAGGCTACTGTTCGTACACGAGAACTTGCTTCTTTTAGAAGATCTGCATGCCTTTGGAATTGCATTAATGCTGTAGGTAAAGTACTTAATTCAGGAAAAAGATTTTCTATTTTTTCCCAATCTGAATCAAACATTAAGAACTCCTTGTGCAACTTGATGTTACGATTAGCGAATGCCTGAATTGAATGCTGAAGAAATGACAGAACAAGATATGTCGCTGAACGCGGCCTTTAAAAACTTTCTCACAACGGAACAAGGAAAAGATTCGATCGCTAATAGGTTTATTCGTCACTATATAGATCATACTGGTGGTGAGACAATTGTTGATACTATCAGTCGTTCTCGTGTTGAATTATATGTGACTGAAAACATCTTGAAAGGACATACCGGATTCGATCCAAATGCAGAGGAACGAGTCTTGGCCCTTAAAGGGTGGTTCCAATTCTTGAAAAAAAGAAAGTACACGGAAGTAAATTTGGGCAATATAATACGCGCGCCCCGAAAACCGAAAGGTTCCATTTCTCGTACAAGGTCAAATGTTGTTTCCCCTGAAACCCAGATCACAGCCGAGGGATTTGCTGATCTAAAGAAGGAGCTTGAAGGATTGGAAGCTCAGACTCCAAGCCTGCGACAAGATGTTTCGGTTGCTCGTGAAGATAAAGATTTCCGGGAAAATGCTCCTCTAGATGCTGCTCGTGAAGCTCTTGCATTTAACTTACAACGAATAACTGATCTCACAACCATCTTAGATAACGCGGTGATAAGTGAAGAAGTTTCTGTAGATGGGTCAGCTGTATTGGGCTCGTTGATTCGAATATCAAATTTGGATGATGAGAAAGAATATGAATACACCCTTGTTAGTGCTCGTGAAGCTAATCCAACACTGAGAAAATTATCTGTTGAATCACCAGTTGGTAAAGAACTTTTGCATCGTCGTGTTGGTGATGAAATTACAGTTTCAGCCCCATCCGGCGAGATTCATTTTCGTGTCAATGATATTGGCTTAGCTTAATTTTTTAACAACAGTCGTCCTTATAACCGCATCTTTGACACACAGAGATTCTTGCGCCCTTAATATCAGGAATTGAACATCCGCAACGTGGACATCGCTGGGTAGGAATTTGTTTTTCCGGCACTTTAGCAAGGTATATGATTTATCTGAGCTTAACAAGTAAATGTTGACAAGAGTTAGCATTTAACTATAAGTTTCTTGGAGTAAAACAGACCTTAGGAGGCCTGCATCTATGGATACGACGTTAACAAGAAATGATATTCGAGCAGTTCTAGCGGAATTGATTGGGACTTTGGTTTTCGTACTTTTGGGTACGAGTGCTGTTGTTGCTGCCGCAAACGCGTGGGGTGGAGGGAGCTCCGTTGCTATCGTTATAGCTGTTGCACATGGCTTAGCAATCATTGTTGTGGTTGGTTTTACCGCAAAACTGAGTGGTGGACATATTAATCCTGCAGTTACTGTGGCGATGATGTTTTCACGGCATATAGGTATTTTCCGAGGAGTGCTTTACATTATTGCGCAGGCAGTAGGAGCTGTAATTGGTTCTCTTCTCGTGAAGTGGGTTGTTCCCAATGCGCTTGAAGGGAATCTTGGAGCCCATGGTTTGGGTGGTGGAGCAACCGCTGGTGAAGGTTTGCTACTAGAAATTATTTTGACGTTCATCCTTCTACTCGTTATCTACAATGTAGCTGTAGGTAAGCGCGCTGCAGTCAGTGCGCCTGTTGCAATTGGCTTGACGGTGCTCATACTCCATTTTTCAGGTCTTGCGTTTACAGGAGCTTCTATGAATCCTGCGCGTTCGTTTGGACCTGCAGTAGTTGGAAACGTTTGGGCTGATTTTTGGATTTATATTCTAGGACCTGCTATTGGTGCTATTGCAATGAGTATCGTTTGGCAGATTTGGAAAACGATAGGTGATGACAATCTTGAAGAGGATGCTGCCTAGAAGTTTTTATTAAATAGTTAGAGCTGTCGAGATCTAAGATCTCGACAGCTTTTTTTTGTGTTTGTCGTAGAATGATGAAAAAGTTCAGGAGAGAGTTGTGCCTTTTAGAGATATAATTTGGGAGATTGATGACAATATTGGCCGTTTAACGTTAAACAAACCAGAGAAATTAAATGCGCTGTCTAATAATTCATGGGCAGAAATTGAGCAAGCTATAGCTGAAGCTAATGAAAATGATGATGTCCGTGCTGTTCTAATTACTGGTGCAGGTCGAGGATTTTGTTCAGGTACTGATCTTACATACACAGGTGACCTGGATGTTCCTAGACCTTTTGCAGGTCGAGCAGGTCGTGCAAGGACTCGTATGTTATGCGCCGCGTGGGTTTATCATTGCGAAAAACCTACCATTGCAGCCGTTAATGGTGTTTGTGTAGGTGCTGGGCTTTCTTTGGCACTTGCATGTGATATACGTGTTGCTTCAACAGAATCAAAGTTCTCATCCATTTTTATTAAAAGAGCTATTAGCCCTGATACCGGAACTTCATGGTTGCTTCCCCGTCTTATAGGTATGGAAAATGCATTAAAAATGATGTACACCGGTAACCTGGTTTCTGGTCCTGATGCACTAAAGATGGGATTGGTTAGCGAGATGGTGGAACCAGAAGTACTGTTAGAAAGAGCGGAATCTCTTGCAAAGGAGATTGCTTCTGGGCCTTCGGTAGCTGTTGAAATTGCTAAAAGGCTTGCACATGACGGGCTTCATCGTGGTTTAGATGAGCATGTTGAAATTGAGACATTTTTACAAGGTTCTACGCGTGATACAGAAGATATAAAAGAGGGAAGGCTCGCTTTTGTCGAGAAAAGGGAACCGATCTTTAAAGGACGATAAGAGGACGATGTAAATAGCCTTGCTTGATGAGGCTATCTACATTGAACTTACGTATCTTTATCGAATTTCTGCAGGATTTTCTACGAAACGACCGATTGCATTTGGGAACACACGATCTAGTGCATCTAAGTCCCAGCCACCCTCTCTAATAATCGCGATTTCACGAGTAACTTTTGTCATTAGGGCAACCTCATTTCCTCCCACTGAAAAGTCGCGACCATTAACGTTTTGAGCCGCGTCTGTGCAGAGATAAACTACTAGAGGAGCAATAAGTTCGGGCCTCATTGCATCTAATCTTGCTTCAGCGTCTGCAGGTGTTTGCTCGGTTTCTTCAGCCTCTTCACCGCGCGCTGCAAGTCGACGCTGGCGTGCCTCTTCCATTTCCGGCGATAGGGTTAGGCGCGTGCCTGCTGCCGGCCTGATGGCGTTAACTGTTACCCCATATCGGCCTAGGTCAAGGGCACAAGTACGAGTTAATCCAACGATCCCTTCTTTTGCTGCTGCATAGTTAGCTTGACCCATATTTCCTAATCCTGAGCTCGATCCAGTGTTAACGATACGTCCTGAGCGTTGTTGCCTGAAAATAATTCCTGCATATTTTGTAGTTGCAAAGTGGCCTTTTAGGTGTACATCGAGTACCAGGTCCCACTCCTCCTCTGTCATGTTAAATACCATTCGATCACGAAGGATGCCCGCGTTATTAATTAAAATATCAAGACCACCAAAAGCTTCCACAGCGGTCTTAACAATATTTTCGCCACCCTCCATCGTTGCTACTGAATCAAAATTTGATACCGCTTCTCCGCCGGCAGCTCTGATCTCTTCTGCCACTTGTTCTGCGGGACGTTGATCTTCACCCTCACCACCGACTGAGCCACCAAGGTCATTAACTACTACCTTCGCACCTTCTTCTGCTAGTAAAAGTGCTTCGCCACGGCCAATACCACGGCCTGCACCTGTGACAATCGCCACTTTTCCTTCAAGCCTGTTACCCATTGAATTCCTCCATATACCTTGTGAGTTTATTTTGTATGCCGAATCGTATCATGCTATTACCCATTAAACTTCCCTGCAGCTATATTGATTCCGTCATTTAAGATTACTCGGATCACGTCACTGGTTTGTTTTATTGCGTCTGAGAGTATTTTTGCTTGTGTATTTTCTTCAGCAGTTAAAACATAATCTGCCACTATCTCAGGATCATATGAGGGTTGACCGTTTTTTAGAGGTCGTCCAATTCCTATGCGTAACCGTATAAAATCAGGACCAATTTCTTCAATTAAGCTTTTAATACCATTGTGACCACCAGACCCTCCGCCAATGCGCAGCCTTAAGCTACCAACTGGTAGATCAAGATCATCAAAAATCACAAGAGTTTGGTTAATTGGGCTAGCAGTTTTATCTATTGCTGATCGAGCTGCCTTACCACTTGTATTTACATAACTTTTTGGCTTTGCAAGGTTCACTGTTTGGTTGTTTATTGAAGTAGAACCCAGTCGAAGTAATTTACCAGATGATTTCAGGGTTACTTTTTCTTGTTTTGCAAAGTGGGAAATTGCTCTTGCCCCAACATTGTGACGTGTATTGGAATACTTTTCACCTGGGTTTCCAAGCCCGATAATTAACCAGTTTTCATCATTGGGTTGTGGTTGAACTTTTTTTAAAAAATTTCTAAGTTTCACAATATCCTCAGACCAATCATGCATCTATACAGTTGCAAAAAAAAGTAAAGTGGCGTCTGATTCACCTCACCGCTATAGTGATAATCCATGCTAGTTGACTTGCATTCCCATACATGGCCGCGTTCACATGATAGTGTTTTAAACCCTGACGACCTAATTGAACGTGCAAAAAAGGCTGGATTAGATGGCATCGTGTTTACTGAGCATGATGTTATTTGGGAAGATAGCGATCTTGAAGAGATTCGTGCAAAACATGACTTTTTGGTTTTGGCAGGTGTTGAGATAAGTACTGATGATGGACATATTTTAACTTTTGGCCTAGATAAGTATGTTTTTGGTATGCATCGTTCAGAGGAACTTGCAAAATATGTTGAGACATCTGGTGGAGTTATGGTCGCTGCGCATCCATATAGACGACAAATGCCTTGGGCTGCAGGTGATCCTGAGCAATATGAAAAATCTCTTGAGAAAGCAACTCAAAATCCATCTTACAAGTTTTGTGTTGGTTTGGAGGAGTTGAATGGGAGGGGATCAGATGCGGAAAACGAGTTTTCAAGAAAATTATGTGAGCGAATGGAGCTGCCTGGAACAGCAGGTACTGATTCACATGCGATCGCTGATATCGGCAAATGTGCAACATTTTTTGAGCGTAATATTGAGTCGGAGAAGCAGCTTATCGAGGAAATTAAGGCCTCTCGTTTCTATGCTGTTGATCTTCGAAGTGGATCCCCTATTGCGACTTCTAAATCAATTTCCTGATTTTAGGCTTCACACAACGGAATATAGTTGTATTATTCAACGGTAGAATTTTGCTAGAAGGATTTCACGAATGACTTACATTATTACTACGCCATGTGTGGATGTCCAAGACCAATCTTGTGTTGAGGTATGCCCCGTCGATTGTATTTATTTCGATGAAGGCGAAGATCGTATGCTTTATATTCAGCCTGATGAATGCATAGATTGCGGTGCCTGTGAGCCTGCTTGCCCGGTGACTGCTATTTTTGCTGAGGACGATGTACCCGACGAAGAACAAGCCTATGTTGCGATTAATGTAGAGTGGTTCGACGATAAGGCTGGTACAAGAGCGAAAGTGGATGCACTGAAGCCAGCGTAGTTTGCAGGATTTTTGGTAATAACTGGAAACCCCGGATTTGGGTAGCCGCGGAGACTGATTGCCTCCTAAAAAAAACAAGGAGTTTTGAATGCCTGATCCCATACAAGTGGCTCATCGAGACACCTTTGGTAAGAAGGTAAAACGCCTAAGAAACCAAGGTGTGTTGCCCGGAAATATTTATGGCCGTGGTCTACCCTCGACCCCTATTCAAGTCGATAGTCGTGAGTTTCGCAAAGTAGTAGTGGACTCGGGTATTCGTTCGATGTTTCAAGTGCTTGTAGAGGGTGAGTCTGAGCCAAGGCATGTGCTTATACGACAATTAGCACGTTCTGGGGGTACGGGTGATCCAATTCATGTTGATTTTTATCAAGTTGATTTAGAGAGGCCGATTCAAACAACCGTTGCAATTAATCTCATAGGTATTGCACCTGCAGTAACTGATTTGTCAGGCACGCTCCTGCAGCATCTTGAGACTGTGCAGGTCCGCTGTCTGCCTTTGGACATACCTGATTCTTTTAAAGTGGATGTATCAGGATTAGAAACTTTCGAAGACTCAATTAAAATTGCTGATGTCGTGTTTCCAGAAGGTGTGGAAGTGTTGACGTCTGAAGACATGAGTATTGCTGGCGTTCAGCCGCCTCGTGTTCTTGAAGAAGTTGTTTCTGAGACCGATGAGGAATTTGCTGAAGGCGAAGAAGGTGAAACTTCTGAAGCAGGTGAAGAGGGTGAAACTTCTGAAGCTGAAGTATCCGAGGAGACATAGATTTCCAAATAGTGGCTATTTAGTAGCAACTTAGGATCCTAGGCAGTAAAT
>JBJKVN010000023.1:0-21008 GCA_045562595.1 Tepidiformaceae bacterium | reverse complement strand
CAAGTAACATTCTCAGCGCCCAAACGCATCGCAGTACGTACACAGTCCATCGAAGTATCACCACCACCTATAACAGCGACATTCCGCGGTTTTGCAAGGACATCGCGTAAATTCTCAGGTAACTGATCAGGCTCCAAATTCCCGCGCACAAGAAAATCAGTTGCTCGATGAACACCAGTAAGATTTTCACCTTCAATACCTAACTCATTACCAACCCCAGCTCCCGTCCCGAGAAAAACAGCATCGAACTCACCATCAAGCATTTCATCAACGGTAATGTCACGACCAACATACACTCCACACTTAAACGTAATCCCTAAGCCCTCCAGATATTCAATGTAATCATCCACTATCTGTTTACGCATCTTGAAATTCGGTATTCCATAAACTAAAACACCACCAGGTTCAGGCCAAAACTCAAAAACAGTGCAGGAGTGACCATCTAAAGCTAGTATCTCTGCGACCGCTAAACCTGCAGGACCAGAACCAATAATGCCAATACTTCTTCCAGTTGAAGCTGCAGAATACTTAGGTCGCGGATACCCATCTAATTCCCGCCGCTGAAAATCTGTACAGAAAGATTCAAGCTTGCCAATTGTTACCGCAGGTTCTGCATGACCATCAGGGCGTATTGCAAAACCCACAACACATGAACCCTCGCAAAGGCTCTCTTGAGGACAAAGTCTGCCGCACATTTCAGGAAGATTTGATGTTTCGCGAAATATATCCGCAGCTCCAAGAATATCGCCCTCTTCAATCAATGCAAAGGCTCCAGGAATATCATTACTGACAGGACATGCCTCCTGACAAGGAGCAGAAGGGCACTGAATACACCTCTGAGCTTCAATTTTCGCCGCATTTAAATCAAAACCGAGATACGTCTCATCCCAGTTTTGAATGCGATCACCCGCATCCTGCTTGGGAACTTTTTGCACCCCAATATCAAGCTTACGATGTACTAAATGTGTCTGTTGCTGGCTCATATTAACTCTCTAAGTTTAACGCAAGGAATGATTTTATTGTTGAAGGCTTCTTATTTCTAGCATTTTTAGAAAAAAGTTATGACATTTCATACTTCGGAGGAACTTTCCACACATCACTTGGCGGGGACTCTTGGGCACGTATCTGGGCTTTTAGACGAGCAGTTTTCAAACGTTCTGCTTGCCGAATTATCCGTTCATGTTCTTTATCTTTTGCACTGACCTGTTGTTTCGACCTATTCTTCTTCGGGATACCGGATATTTCAGTAATTAATCCGACATTTTTAAGCTGCTCCAAATGACTCTGTACATTATTATCAGCCGCACGACGTAATCTAGTATCAATCTGTGGATATATTTCAAGCATTATTTCCCATGAAGTAACTTGGCGATTCTTCTTCAATACATCTATTATTTGTTCCTCTCGCTGATTGCGATGAGCAATGTACTCGGTTAAACGCTCTCGAGGTTCTTCTATTAAGGGACCATGACCTGGACAAATCACCTTCAAATTAGGTAAACCGACAAGATACTCAAGACTTTCACGATAATCAGCTAAATTTTGGACAGTCGTTGTCGTGCTTCCCAAAATTGTATCACCAGTAAACAAAACACCTTCAGACTCAAGATAAAAACAGATAGAATCAACGGAGTGCCCTGGTGTTTGCAATACAGTAACTTTTACGCCTTTCCCAAGATCAATATTCTCCCCGTCTTGAATCTTTTTCACGCCACGTGCAGGAAGCTTACCTTTTAGCAGGGGGCGAGCATTATGAGGGATTAAGATCTCAGCATCGTAAAATTCTCGAATCCATTTGAGATTTCCCGAATGGTCAGAATGATGATGCGTAATCGCAGCAAGTGCAATTTCAGTTTTTTCAATGGCTGCTAGGTATCCCTTCAACATCCATCTATATCTCTCAAGCATCTCCCCGGAATCAATTGTTAATGACTGATCACCTCCGATATAGAAGATGTTTGTAAAAACAGGAGTCATTGGATTATCTTCAGGAACTTGAAGCGCTCGCACACTCTTCGAAACTCGCATACCACTACCTAAATCATTTAATCTAGAACACTAGTTTAGTAGCTGAGCCGTTCGAGAGGTAGAATTACATCATTGGCCCCCGTAGCTCAACCGGATAGAGCGACGGACTTCTAATCCGTAGGTTGCAGGTTCGAGTCCTGCCGGGGGTAAAAAGTAAAAATTTGCGGAAAAACTAACTTTTACGGCAAATAACTGGGGCTTCGCGCTAACGACGTGGTATGATCCGTTCGCACTTAAAAGATTCAAAACTACGAAGAACTTTAAGTGACAGGTACTAGGCAGGTCAGATTTGAGTTCAATCAACGTTGCTATTATTGGTGTAGGAAACTGTGCTTCCTCTCTAGTTCAAGGCTTAGAGTTTTACAAAGCTGTGGAAGCTAGTGAGGAGATCCCTGGGCTCATGCACCCCGTACTAGGGGATTACCACATTAAAGACATTAATGTCGCAGTAGCTATTGATGTAGACAAAGATAAGGTGGGAAAAGATCTCTCACAGGCGATCTTTTCTGGACAAAATAATACTCAACGATTCACCGACGTTCCCCATGCAGGCGTCGAAGTGGCACGTGGAATGACACATGATGGGCTAGGCCAGTATCTAAGCGACGTTATAGAGAAAGCACCTGGCGGAACCGCAGATATCGTCCGTCTCCTGAGAGATAACAAAATAGACGTGGTAATTAATTACCTACCTGTGGGATCAGAAGAGGCAACAAAATGGTATGTCGAGCAAGCACTTCAAGCTGGTTGCGCATTCATTAATTGTATTCCTGTCTTCATTGCACGAGATGAGAATGGGTATTGGCCTAAGAGATTCGAAGAGGAAGGTTTACCAATCATTGGCGATGACATTAAAAGCCAAGTTGGTGCGACGATCGTTCATCGTACACTTGCAAGGCTTTTTGAAGATCGGGGGGTTCAGCTTGATCGAACCTATCAGCTGAATTTTGGTGGCAACACTGACTTCATGAATATGCTTGAACGTTCACGCTTAGAATCAAAAAAAATATCTAAGACGTCCGCAGTTACCAGCCAGTTAGAGCACGAACTACCGGCTACAGACGTACATGTGGGCCCAAGTGACTACGTCCCATGGCTCGAAGATAGAAAGTGGTGCCATATTCGTATGGAAGGAACTACCTTTGGCAATGTGCCCTTGAACCTGGAGTTGAAGTTAGAGGTTTGGGACAGTCCAAATAGTGCTGGAGTTGTTATTGATGCAATACGCTGTGCAAAACTCGGACTTGATCGTGGCCTCAAAGGCCCTCTATTAGCACCAAGTGCTTATTTTATGAAATCACCCCCAGTCCAATACTATGATGATCAAGCGCGAGATATGGTGGAAGAGTTTATTGTCGAAGGATAAATGCAACGCTGGCTCTGGCTAATAGGTACGCACCTAGTACACCGTTTACCGGTTCAATTTCTGTATAAAGTAGCCAAACTCATTGGGAAGATTGTTTTTGTATTTTGGATCCGCGGACGCCAAAATATGCTCGCAAACTATGCACACGTACTGCCTGAACTTAAAGAGTCTGAACGGCGAACAATAGCGCGAAAATCGCTCGAGAATTATTACTGTTACGTAGTAGATTTTGCGCGCTTGCCGAATCTTCCATCTAAATTAATAGAATCTGCGCTTGCGAAAGACGAACATTTTGAGGGGATCGATCGAGCGCTCGAACAAGGGCGTGGCGTAATAGTAGTTGTTATGCATTTCGGAAATTGGGATTTAGGGGCAAGTAGTGCTGCATTAAAAGGCTACCCAATAACAGTCCTGGCTGAAACATTTTCTGATAGCCACTTAGACAAGATGATTGTTGGTACTCGAGAGAAGTTAGGGCTTAAAGTTACCAAAATCGAAGGTACCGCCCCTTCAATAATTCGAGACCTTCGTAACAACAGGCTCCTAGCCATTTTGCTCGATAGGCCGATGCAAGAGGGTGACGGTGTGCGCGTAAAATTTTTCGGTAGAGAGCTGGAAGTTCCCGCTGGTCCAGCAAGATTAGCATTGCGAACAGGAGCCGCTATTGTAAACGTCGCCTTTCCAAAACATCGATCAAACGACTTGGGTATTTCAATTCTTTCAACCTTCATTACAAATCAAGAAAAAGGCACTGATCGCAACGATGAAGGCGCAGTACAAAGACTCACCCAAGCAATCATGGATGAGCATGAGAAATTTATTCGTCTTCACCCTACTCAGTGGTACATGTTTCGTCGGTTGTGGCCTCCAGACAAATGATAAAATTATGGCTTTTTCAGCTCTTCTTTCCCATCGTGGGGCGTTTGCCGATACTTTTTTATGCTTTGGCTTGGTTTATTAGCTTACTCATTTGGTGGCTCACCCCACAACTTCGCAAACGGATAAAGCAGAATTTATCTCCCATATACGAAGCAGCACTAACAAAACCACGTAAAAGCGGCAGTGAAGTGATAAGAAATGTAGTTAATTACTATGTAGATCTAGCGGCTATGCCCTATCGGGATTTTGAAAAGTTTAACCGTACTAGCGTTACATATGCAGATGACTCTGCATTCAATTTTCAACAAGTTGTTGAGGCCAAATCTGCAATCATTATGAGTGGTCATATAGGAAATCCAGAAATCGCATTAACTGCCCTACACAACGCAGGACGGGAGTGGTTAGAAATCGTTGAACCTTTATCTGAACCAATGGATGAATTCCTTTCAGGAATCAGGAGCCATACGGGTGCACGCGTTGCAACAAATAGTTTGAAAGGCGCACGAACAGCACTCAAGGAACTGAGAAACGGCGGTATCGTTGCCATTGTGGCTGACCGAAATATGACAGAAAAAGGAGTTTGCGTTTCAGTATTCAATAAACACATCAACCTACCCGCAGGACCCTGGCAACTTGCCAGGGAAAGTAGAGCTACAGTCTTTCCGACCTTCTGTCATAGAGGAAAATGGGGGAGCACCAAAATTTTTTTCGACGAACCCTTACAAATTCCCTACACTTCTAATAAAGATGAAGATATCAAAATCGCAGCCCAAGCATGGGCAACTATTTGGGCTTCACATTTGAAAACACAACCGACACAATGGACAGTACTCGAAAACTTTTGGGAGAATCACCGCTGTGGGTAAAGCCGATTTACATCTGCACACAAACCTTTCAGATGGAATGGCTTCCGTAGAAAGTTTGCTCGCATATGTCCAGAACGAGACAGATCTAGATGTGATTGGGATAACAGATCATGAGGATGTGCGGGGAGGGCTGTTAGCCCAAGAATTGGCAGCAAAACACAATTATCGTTTTGAAGTAGTACCAGGCGCTGAAATTACAACCCGACAAGGCCATCTTTTAGCTTTATTCATTGAGCAAACTCCAAAAATATTTCAAACCCTAGAACAAACCATAGAGAGTATCCACAAACAAGAAGGCCTAGCAATTGCTCCACACCCCTTAAGTTGGCTAACTCGATCTCTGGGGAAAAAAAGCATTGATGGAATTATGCGCCGGGGTGAAGACGGCATTATGTTGGATGGAATAGAAACAGCTAATGCAAGCATCGCAGGACAAATAACAGCCAAAAAGGTTCGCTTTTTAAATGAGAAATTTGGAAACTTCCCGAATTAGGTGCCAGCGATGGTCACCATTTGGTACAAGTAGGATCGGGCTGGACAAGTTTTGAAGGGACCACATCGCAGTCTTTAAAGGAAGCTTTGAAGCTGAAAAAAACTTCTGCGCATGAAGGAAGGAATCCTTCTCTTAAAGAAATAGGTTATTCACAGATCGCCCTTGGCTTACTCTGGGGATTTTCAGCAACTCCAAGGCAAGTAGTTCGCCGCATCAGGGGAGAGAATATCCAATGAAAATCGCTTTAGTTTCACCTTATGACTGGTGTGTGAGAGGGGGAGTAAACGCACACATTTCCCAGCTCGCAGATCAATTTAGAGAATGGAACCATGAAGTCACAATTATTGCACCAGCCTCTGACAAAAAAGCTGCCGAACAGGAATGTATTGTGATGGGGGAACCTGTAGCACTGCCAGTCAGTGGATCAATGGCAAGGATTACTTTTACCTGGCAGCCCAAAGTCATCAAAGAACTACTTGAACAGGGGCAATTCGACATAGTTCATTTGCACGAACCCCTAATGCCCTTACTCACCTATCAAATACTAAGATATTCCCGCGCAATTAATGTTGGAACTTTTCATGCAGCGAAAGAGGGTGGGAACCGATTCTATGGATATACAAAGCCTCTCACAAAACGCTGGTTTCGAAAATTAGATGGAAAAATTGCTGTTTCCCCAACCGCGTCTCAACTTGTCAGCAGATACTTCGCTGGATACTTCAACATTATTCCAAATGGGATTGCCTACAATCATTTTAGTAAAGAGCACGAACCTTTCCCAGAATTAATGGACGGAAAATTAAACCTTCTCTTTGTCGGGAGACCTGAAAAACGCAAAGGACTTCAATATCTATTACGTTCCTATTTACAACTACAGGAACAAAGCAAAAATATTCGTCTTATTGTCGTTGGCGCAGGCAGTTTTAAACGATATGAACAATTCATGGAACATCGTGGAGCTAATGTTATTTTCCGTTCTAATGTTCCTTACTCTGAACTCCCCCGCTATCACGCCAGTGCAGATATCTTTTGCTCACCTGCAACAGGAAATGAAAGCCAAGGAATCGCGATTTTAGAAGCTATGGCAGCTGGTGTACCCGTTATTGCAAGCAATATAGATGGCTTTGCAGGCGTCATAACGGATGAAGTTGATGGACTACTTGTGCAACCAAAAAGTGAGCAGGCAATCACTGATGCGGTTCTCAGACTGAAGGACAACCCTTCACTACGCAATGAGCTTGGCCAACATGGTCAACTGCAATCACGAAGCTACTCTTGGGAAAGTGTGGCACGTAAAGTGATTGCCTACTACGAACGCCTACAATATGAAAGACAACAGTTTAATAGAATCCGAAATGCCAAGCTTGATAGTTAGGGTCTAATGCCAATTCAAATTCTACCCAAAAAACTACCACAAAACATTGCGAATCTTATCGGCAATTTTGGAGTAAAGCTTGGTCTCGAACCAAATGCTATTACAACTTTCGGTCTTGTAGGGGCAATTAGCTCGGCATGGCTTGTAGGAGCAAACTTTCTGCTAACCGCAGGAATTTTGTATCTGTTTTTTAGTGCACTAGATTTTGTTGATGGTGCAGTAGCCCGCGCATCAGGGAAAACCTCTTCCTTTGGCGCAGTTTTAGATGCGGTGTTTGATAGAGCAGGTGAAACAATAATGCTTACCGGCTGTGCTTGGTATTTTGCCGACCGTACTGAAGGATGGCAGTCAATAGTGGCAATAGTAGCAATTTTCGGCAGTGTAGCAGTCAGCCTTGTGAAATCAGAAGGTGAACGACAAGGAATCGAAGTTTCGGAAGGGTTCTTTCGGCGTCAAGAAAGAGTATTAATTTTGGGAATTGGACTCATCGCGAACGGACTGACAATTGCTATAGTTATTCTTGCTGTACTCTCAAATCTAACAGCTTTACAGAGGCTAGTACTATTTGTGAAACGTAAAAAATCAGGACGCTAAGCGACGATTTAATACAGCATTGGCAATAAAGACAACAACTGCAACCAAAGCAAGAACAATACCAGAAACAATAAATCCTATAGTAAGACCACTGACATCGTTTGTATTAGATGAGACCGACTCATCTATCAGATCGACAGGCTCTTCATCTGAAGCCTCTTCAGATGATTCTGTTTGCTCTTCCAATATATCGGATGTTTCTACATTGTCAGGTAAATTAAAAGCTTTTCGAAATGCGGACTCAAAACCAGAAAGATCAAATCCGTAGATTAATTCGAGTGCATCTTCGTAACGATTACCAGCTTTAATTGTTGCAAATAACTCGGCAAATTTTTCTTCACCTCCCAACTCAACAAGAAAACCGACCATCGCATAAGACTGTCCATAAAAAAGGTTAACCTGAACAGCTTCAGCACTCGCCGTTGCCATTTCTGAAAATGGAATTAATCGATCAAACGACACCGCAATATTAAATGCACTTATATAACCTGCCCCGGGATCGCTTTGCCCAAACACTGCGGTACCCTCATCCAACCAACTTGGCAATCGGCCAAAAGCTCCTGCACCAGCTGCATCAGTAAGGATATGGACAAATTCATGACGTAACGTGTCTACTGGATCACATGCACCATCAGTCACATATAGCGTATTTGCAGCGACTTTCACTCCACATGTGTAAACTTGCGCGTCGAAACTAGTATTCCGACCCGGCAAAGCTTCAAGCATTTCATTCTCACTGGAAAAAAGAACTACGCCAACCGTTCCGGCATCCAGTCCAGTTTTTAAAAGCTGACGTCCAATCGCTTCATATGTCTGAGTAGCGGCATCAAGTAACTTCTGGGCTAATTGCAAACGATTCCCGTAGAAATAAATTGAAGCTATTGAATTTTCAACAGCAACCCATTCATTACCAGGCGGCAAAAAAACAAAGGATACCTCATCACTTAAAACTTCAGTTCCATCGACCAAAGTCACTTCCCAAAAATAGGTAAACGTAGTTCCCACAGGAACACTAACATCAGACCCTCGTGTTAGAACCTCAACTTCAGCTGAAACAGAACGCGCAGGCGTAAAGCTTACGGGCGAACCTCGTGCCCTTCCTAAACCCGATATTGAGTACCTTAAAGTTACGTCCTCAATATCAACAGGTGCAGTAACATCGAGAGTAAAGATCAAGGACCTTGGGAAATTATTTTTAACAACTGATTCAAACTGTACAGACTGACTACTCGCGGTGTTCACACAAAAAAGCACTACTAGTAATGGGAATAATAATGGAGCTATACGTTTCATTGCGATGAATCTTCCGCCCGATTTTCACCAACACGTGATCGTAAAAAAGCAGCAATCAAATCGTCCAATTCTCCATCCAAAACCGCGCTAGCATCACTTGTTTCAAAATCAGTGCGGTGATCTTTTACCATTTTATATGGATGTAAAACATATGACCTAATCTGACTACCAAAAGCCATATCCACATGCTCTCCTTTGAGTCGTTTACGTTCCTCCTCTTGGCGAAGCATTTCCTGTTCTAATAAGCGAGATTCAAGCACCTTTAATGCACTCTCTCGGTTACGATGTTGAGACCTTTCATTTTGACAAGAAACGACAATCCCCGTGGGTAGGTGAGTAATACGAATTGCAGTTGAATTCTTCTGTACATTCTGTCCACCATGCCCACTCGCCCGAAAAACATCTACTCGGAGATCATCAGATGAAATCTCGATTTCTGTTGATGAAACCACTTCAGGCATAACTTCAACTTTTGCAAAGGAAGTGTGCCGTGCATGGTCCGTATCAAATGGTGAAAGACGAACAAGCCGATGGACCCCACGCTCACTCTGCAAATACCCAAAGACAAGCGAACCGCGGATTTCAATCATCGCACTCTTGATACCAGCTTCCTCACCTGGGGTAGTATCAAGAACATCGACAGAAAAACCACGTTTCTCAGCCCAACGAACATACATTCTCAACAGCATTGCCGCCCAATCCTGTGATTCAGTCCCCCCTGCCCCTGCGTGTATTGCAAGTATGGAAGCACGATCATCATAAGGGCCAGACAATTGCAGTTCAAAATCACGTTTTTGTAACTCTTGAAATAATGCGTCAAATTCTAACGTAGCTGAATCTTCGATAGATGTATCTTCCTCAAGTGACGCAAGTTCAAGCAACTCATAAAGTTCACCCGACCTATTTTCCAAGCCGCGCCAAACACCAACTCGATCCTTTAAAGCAGCTATTTCCTGCATTGTAGTACGGGCATTATCAGAATCATCCCAAAAACCTGGCGAGGCGGACTTCTCTTCGAGCTCTGCTAATAAAACTTCTTTGGAGGCTATGTCAAAGACGCACCATTATGTCAGAAACTCGGTCCATAAGAGACTTAACATCATCAAACAACATTGACGGTATTATCCTAGGGAAACTGGCTCCAAACCAGCTCGCCGTGCTGCTGCATCAACAGTATTCGCAAGCAACATAGCTATCGTCATTGGACCTACGCCACCTGGGACTTTTGTTATATATGAAGCAACCTCGCAAGCACTCACAAATTCAACGTCACCAACCAATCTCCAACCACGTTTTCGAGTAGCATCGTCTATTCGATTAACACCTACATCGATAACCACTGCTCCCGGACGGATCATCTCCCCTGTAACTGCAAATGGTTTACCAACTGCGACCACTAAAATATCAGCCAATTTAGTAAATGATGCTAAATCTGCTGTAGCAGAATGACAAATAGTTACAGTCCCGTTTGATCCCTTTGTTTTATTAGACAACAAAATGGAAAGGGGGCGACCAACTAAAGTAGAACGACCAACAATAACCACATGCTTACCAGAAGGATCTACATTTGAATAACGCAACAACTGCATGACACCATGAGGCGTGCACGGTAGAGGACCATTCTGCTCACCTCGCAACAACCGACCTAGGTTCACTGGGTGTAATCCATCGGCATCCTTTTCAGGATTGATAGAGTCAATAACCTTATCAGCATCAAAATGTGCTGGAAGAGGTAACTGCGGCAAAATTGCATGAAAACGTTCATCCGAATTTAACTTTTCGATAAGTGTATCCAGATCTGCCTCCGTACAGTCCGAAGGCAAGGTAAACGTCTCCGACATGATACCGACTTCAGTACATGCCTTGGCTTTCGCAGTTACATATGAAACAGAAGCAGGATCGTCACCAACCAAGATTGCAGCCAATCCTGGCTGAATATTTTTTCTTGCCAATCTTCCAACTTCAAGAGTTAATTGTTGCCTAATAGTGGCAGCTACAGCAGTACCATCGATAATTGTTGCAGACATACACACAAGAGTATCAGAGGAGAGATGATTTCACGATTATGATGTAATAGTCTTGCAAGTACTAACAATGGAAACAAAATTTTCTACAGGAATAGACATTATCGAAATTGAACGCATTAAACGCGTTTTAAAAAAGCATAATCTCCGATTCTTAAAACGCATTTACACAGACGATGAAGTAAAATTCTGTAGAGGCAGAACTCCAGAATTGGCCGCGCGATTTGCAGCCAAAGAAGCCGTAATGAAAGCATTAGGTACTGGTACTCATGGAGTTAGCTGGAAGGACATTGAAGTGCTTCCTAATAAAAGGGGGAAGCCGTTGGTTTTTTTGTATGGACGGGCTGCGATACGCGCAGAAAAGATTTCTCTACGTGGTCTCGAAATCAGCTTGTCTCATTCAAAGGAGTATGCATTAGCTTCTGTCGTTGGTGAACGAGCACTTTCCATTGAAGAAGATAGTCCACGCTTTGGTTCAGCAGCCACTGAATTAATAGAAAAAGAAGGTCTACGATGAAATTACTAACCACACAAGAAACTAAAGACCTTGAACAACAAGCTATTAAATCTGGCATGTCTGAGCAGGGACTAATTGAAGAAGCTGGCTTAGCTGTAGCGCAAGAAGCATGGATGCTTCTTGGTACTCTAGAAAACCGGTCCATAATTGTTCTGGCTGGTCCTGGCAACAACGGCTCCGATGGTCTTGTAGCAGCACGACACCTTCATGATTGGGGAGCAAATATAACTATTTTCACTCCAAATGGAAGAAAGTCAGACCAAAACATCAAGGAACTGGAATTAAGAGACCTCACATTACAAAAAAAGTATGGAGAGGAAATTCGAACAGAACTGGAAACAGCTGATTTAATAATAGATTCATTGCTCGGCGTTGGAAAAAACCGTGCATTTTCTGAGAATGACCCTATCAGTGATACTTTATCTACCCTACAACTTGCAAGAGAAAATCCTCAACCACCAAAAGTACTTGCAGTAGATATGCCAAGTGGAGTTGATAGCGACACAGGAGCAATTGAACCCCAAACAGTTGCTGCAGATATCACTGTTACGTTCTCTACTGCAAAAGTAGGAATGTACCAACTACCAGCAAGTTCAGTTGTAGGACAGATTCAAGTCATTGATATAGGCATCCCTCTCCCCACAGATGAAACACCGCACCTTGAACTTTTAACTTCAAAATGGGCCCGCAACCAACTCCCGAATCGACCAGATGATGCAAACAAAGGTACCTTCGGTAAGCTATTAATAGTAGGCGGAAGTACTCAATACCGTGGCGCAATTACCCTAGCCGGAGAAGGAGCATATAGGGCTGGTGCTGGATTAGTAACTATTGCTTCACCACTAAATGTAGTGGATTCGATAGCTAGCAATTTAATTGAGGCAACATATCTTCCTGTTGCTGAAAGTGACGGAGGTATTGCTGGTGAAGCGGCACTGTTTATGAGCAAACTCTGGGCTAACTTTAATGCTGTCGTATTGGGACCTGGCTTGGGGCAAGCAGAAACATCGCAAGGATTCTTATGGGCGGCATTGCCAGATATCAACAATTCCGTCAAAAACGGTACAGTTTTAGATGCGGACGCACTGAACATAATTTCAAAGATGTCTAATGGAAAAGAACGCATACCTAAGAATTCAATTTTAACTCCTCACCCAGGAGAAATGGCTCGCCTACTTGATACTAGCATCGAAAAAATTCAAGAAAACCGGCTTGAAGCTGCCAAAGAAGCTGCACAACAATTTAAAGCTACTATTGTCTTAAAGGGTGCTCATACATTGATCGTGAATGACAACGGTTCTGCAATGCTGTCACCCTTCGCTAATCCACTACTAGCTACCGCAGGATCTGGAGATGTCCTCTCTGGAATTATGGGGGCTTATCTTTCCCAAGGTCACCAGCCGTTCCAAGCAGCTTCTTTGGCAGTCTATATACATGGAGCAGTAGGAGAAAAAATAGGTCTTGAATACGGAAAAAGTGGGTTACTAGCAAACGAAATTGCTAAACATTTACCAAAGACTGTTATGGAGCTTTTGATAAGCTAAGCTATACTCTGACCGAAAAAGGGAGGACTAGTGAGCCAAAGAGTAGCCGTAACCGGAGTTGGGATGGTAACTCCCTTAGGGCATGACACTGACTCTACTTGGCAGTCTTTAGTAAATGGGAAAACTGGCACTGCGAGGATAACTGCATTTGATCCTGATGGATTTGCTTCACAAGTGGCAGGCGAAGTTAAAAATTGGGAACCTGAATCCTACCTCGATAGAAAAACCATCCGTCGAACGGACAGATTTGTTCAGTTCGCCTTTAAGGCAGCTGACGAGGCACTAGAAGAAGCCCAGCTAGAAATCACCAAGGAAAATGCGGAAAGAATTGGAGTACTTGTAGGAACTTCGATGGGTGGCCTAGTTTCGCTATCGCGAGAATATGACGTTCTGAAAGAAAGAGGTCCAAATCGCGTTAGCCCATTTCTTTTGCCACTCATGCTACCTGACATGGCCAGCGGACAGCTGAGTATCCGTTTGGGGGCACGCGCAGCAAATTATGCAATAGCTAGTGCCTGCTCCAGTGGGGCAGATGCTTTAGGTGAGGCAGCAAATCTCATCAGAAGAGGTGACGCAGATGTAGTTCTAGCCGGTGGAAGTGAAGCAACAATCGTACCAATTGTAGTCGCAGGTTTTGCGGCAGCAAAAGCACTTACAAACACCAACAACGAACCTGATTCTGCATCCCGACCATTTGATTCACAGCGTGATGGATTTGTAATTGCTGAGGGTGCTGCAGTACTGGTATTAGAATCTGAAAAACATGCTTTGCAGAGGGGGGCTAAACCGCTAGCAGAATTTGCAGCATATGCTGCAACAAGTGATGCACATCACGTTACCCAACCACTCGATGATGCTGCAGGTGCTGCAAATGCAATGGAACTAGCAGTACATAGAGCAGGAATGAAGCCTGATGAAATTGACTACATAAATGCACACGGAACATCAACGCCACTAAACGATAAGGCAGAAACACAGGCAATAAAACGAGCATTTGGTGAAGAGGTTGCGGCAACCATACCCATTAGTTCAACGAAATCAATGACTGGACATCTTCTAGGAGCAGCTGGTGCTGTAGAGGCAGGGATTTCTGTGTCTGCTTTAACACATGGAGTGATCCCACCTACAATCAACTACCGCTCTCCCGACCCTGATTGCGACTTGGATTATGTACCGAACGTTGCACGCGCGATGGCTATCAGAACCGTACTATCCAATTCATTTGGCTTCGGTGGCCATAATAGTTCACTTCTGTTTCGGCAATGGGATGAGTGATATAACGACTGATAAATGGATATTGCGCAATCCCAAAGCACCCATGGAGAGGATCGCTCATTATCCTGAAATTGTAGGTACCGTGCTTGCTGCACGTGGGATCACAACACCTGAAGATGCTCAGAATTTTTATCGCCCAGAAGAAGCACCAAAAAATGATCCTTTTTTACTTCCAGACATTTCCAATGCTTTGCTCCGCCTAGATAAAGCCATCTCAGAGGGTGAAATCATTGCGCTTTTCGGTGATTTCGATGTGGACGGAATTACATCAATTGCAGTGCTAAAAATAGGATTAGAGCAGGTAGGTGCAAAATTAATTACATATCTTCCTGATCGGTTTACCGAAGGCTATGGTCTTAACCAAAACGCCGTACATAAACTTTCGAAACAAGGAGCATCGGTTCTGATAACAGCCGATTGTGGCACCAGCTCCGTAGAAGAAATCGCACTCGCAAATAAACTTGGTATTGATGTAATCGTAATCGACCACCACACCGTTCCGGAAAAATTACCGCCAGCATTGGCACTAATAAACCCAAAACGCCCAGACTCACTTTACCCATTCAGAGAAATGGCCGCAGTAGGCGTAGCTTTTCGTTTTTTAGAAAGTTTTTTTGAATCAAAAAAACTAACTTTTCCTGCAAACGAACTAATCGATCTGGTAGCGCTAGGGACTGTGGTAGATGTAGCACCTCTAATAGACGAGAACCGCACAATCGTGAAAGCCGGCTTAGAGATAATGACTAAACAACCAAGAACAGGAATTCATAGTCTTTCTCAAACAGCAAAAATTAAAAACCAACTAAGTGCTGAACAATTAGCATTTGCTTTAGGGCCCCGCTTAAACGCAGCGGGCCGCCTAGCCCACGCTAGTTTGGCATTTGAGTTACTGACAACTTCAAAAAAACAAACCTCTATGGAATTGTCGGAGAAATTAGAAACACTGAATCTGCAAAGGCGGAAGGAGTGCACAGAAGCTCATTTATTGGCAGAGGAATTAGCAGGTACTACAACCGATCCACTCATAATGGTAGGCAGCAACCAAATTCATGCGGGGATAATTGGAATCGTTGCTGCGAGGTTAGCAGAATCTAGGAAAAGACCTGCAATAGTCTATGAACGCCAGCAAGATGAAAGTCGCGCAAGTGCTCGATCAATTCCACAATTCGATATCGTCAAAGCTATTCGTAAAGAAAGCTCTCTACTCGAACGCTACGGTGGACATCGAGCAGCAGCAGGCTTCACGATACGCAATGAAAATGTTGAAACTTTCGGGAAAAAATTATCAACACAGCAGCGGAGCTAATGGAATCCATAGACCTTAGAGGAACAATTGAGATCGATGCCGAAGCAACTTTGGGAAATATAAAAGGCAGTGAGCTTAGAGGCCTATTAGCTTTCGAACCCTGCGGACATTCAAATCCAAAACCGGTCTTATTTAGTAAAAATGTTCAACTAATAGAAAAAAAACGTGTGGGATCGGGACAAGAACACTTACGCCTAAAAATTAAAGATGGTGGTATCACATGGCAAGGTATCGCTTTTGGGAAAGGTGATCTCGAACTCACTGAACAAATTGACATTGTCTATAGCCTAAAAAAAGGCTGGTATGAACGAACTGAAATAGAGGTTTTTGATGCCTGTCCAAGTGGCTTAAGAGATATTGAAAACAGGATTGAAAGCTAGGGACTGTACCTTTGCGCCAATGGTAATCGTCTATCACGGCCGAAAGCACGCTGCGTAATTTTAACTCCGGGCGGGCTTTGGCGACGCTTATATTCATTTCGGTCAATCAAACTGATTACATGGCGTACATCATCTTCTTGAAATCCTGCACTTATCAGTTCATTTACAGTAGCATCGCGCTCAACATATGCCTCTAGAATAGGATCTAGAATTTCGTATTCTGGTAAAGAGTCTGTATCGAGTTGCTCAGGACGGAGTTCGGCACTCGGTGGTTTAGAAATCACGTTATCCGGAATTAATGGATTTGAATCTTCTAGATTTCTCCACTTTGCAAGTTTGTAAACAAGGGTCTTAGGTACATCTTTGATAACAGCAAAACCACCGGCAAGATCGCCATAAAGTGTTGCGTATCCCGTTGCCATTTCACTCTTATTGCCAGTTGTTAAAACAATCGCATTATTTTTATTAGCCAGGCTCATGAGTATATTCCCACGTAAACGTGACTGTAGATTTTCCTCTGGTAATCCTTCTACCTCTCCCTCAAAAGATTCAGAGAGCATACTTAACATCGCAGTATGTGCTGGTTCAATAGGAACAGAGTGATATTTGATACCTAGGTTTTTCGCAAGCTTCTTGGCATCTTTACGGCTGTGCTCACTTGAATATCGTGACGGCATAGAAACTCCAATAACATGAGAAGGACCAAGTGCATCAACAGCTATAGCCGCAACTAAGCTGGAATCTATGCCCCCTGACAAGCCAATTAAAACATCCTCAAAGCCAGTCTTATCTAGATAGTCACGTACTCCCACAACCAACGCTTTCCAAACCTCCTCTTCTTCACTTAGAGTCGGTGCAACCTTCATTTCTGTCGACTCACGATCTGAAAGCTGTGGAGTATAACTTAAGATTATGTGCTCAACTTCATTTTCTGTATTTGTCTCCCCATGACGCATTTCTATCCTTCCACGAGGATCATGGAGCCGAGGCTTGGAAACGGCATCAAGATCAATTTCCGCAATGAGTAGTTCCTCGACAAATTGAGAAGCACGAGAAACGAGTGCTCCATCAGGCTTTACAAAAAAGGATGACCCATCAAACACAAGCTCATCTTGTCCACCAACGGCATTCACATAAGCTAAGGCGATACTATTGTCCACGGCACGAGTGGATAACATCTGCTCTCTCTCTGCTACTCGCCCTGACGAGAATGGAGAAGCATTAATGTTTATGCATAATTCTGCTCCTGCCAGGGAAAAACCACTTAAAGGTAAGCCCGGATACCAAATATCCTCACAAATCGAAACTCCAAAAGTCAGATCACCGGCATGAAAAAGGGGGGTTGTTCGCCCTGATGAAAAATATCGCTCCTCATCAAAAACACCATAATTCGGTAATCTTCGTTTGTGATAAACGCCTGCAAGATCTCCATCTGCAAAAATAGCCGCTGCGTTAAAAGGGCTTGAATTGTGCCAGTCCACGAAACCAACAATAGCTATAATTCCTTCCGTTTCAGATTTGAGCAACTCAGCGGAAGAGGAAGACTTTTGGCAAAATTCCTTGCGTAACAGCAAATCTTCTGGCGGGTAACCTGTTATAGCTAACTCAGGAAAAGCAATAATGTCACAATGCAAACGCCGCGCCTCGGCAATATGCTTTCGAATTATCGCAAGGTTTCCTTCGAAGTCCCCTACCGTTGTATTAATTTGAGCAAGCCCAACCCGGCAAAATTTCATAATCTTAGTATTAGAAAGTATACCAGTGGGAACCTCTCTCTATTAAACTTCCCTAATGCGCACCTTTAGTATTGAAGAGGCAAACTTATTGCTACCTCAAATTATTCCCCTTTTGGAAAATCTCCGTATTTACACAAAAGAGCTAAGAATGATGCGTGTACAGGAATCAGCAAGTAAACGTTTACTCAGTGCCGACGGCAATATGATTACAACGCCAATAAATAAGATGTCCATATCAGCTCAAACTGAAAAAATCACTAACTGCATAGAAACAATTGAAAAACACGGGATCTTCGTAAAAGATCCCGAAAGAGGCTTGATTGACTTCTATCATTATCGTAATTCAGAACTTGTATTTCTATGCTACTTACTTGGAGAAAAAGATGTGGAATACTGGCACGCTTTAGACACTGGTTTCCACGGACGCAATCTCATTTAGCGAAAAAGTTGACGTTGCCAGTGGCAAGTTCTAGGGTGAACAGAGTAGTTAAGATTGAAACGCTAATACTAGGAGTAGTATTCAGTCAGCGAGCATATAACGAGTCGGTGATAGTGGAAGACTGGCAGTAGCGCAACTGAAGAATGGACCTAGGAGTTCCTTTTCTGAAGCTCGGATGAGTGAGTAGGGGAAGGCGGTTAGGCACCGTTAACGGTCAGTTGCGATTAACTCGCAACATAAAGCGCTTTAGAAAACCTAAAGAAGCAAGGTGGCACCGCGGTCCCCCCGTCCTTGAGATGGGGGTTTTTTGTCAGGAGGAAAATATGACAACAACAAATCTTGAAGACCAACTTCAGGTGGTTCTGCAAGAACGAACCATGCTTCACCACCCTTTTTACCAAGCTTGGACAAAAGGGGAGTTGAAGATAGAACAACTTCAGGAATATGCACGACAATATTTCCATTTTGAAGCAGCATTTCCCCGCTTCCTTTCGGCAATCCATGCTCGTACAGATTCACCAAGTGTTCGTCAAACATTATTGAAAAATTTATGGGATGAAGAGTACGGTGAACGTAACCATAGGGCCCTCTGGATAGAATTTGCAGAGGCACTGGGAGTATCTCGTAAAGAAGTTGAAGCTGGCCAACCTAATAATCAAACCACTCAATTGATTGAGCACTTTGAGGAGAAGTGCACAAATGCTCCTGTAGCTGAGGCAATTGCGACCATCTTTGCATATGAGGGACAAGTTCCAAACATAGCAGAAGAAAAAATTGCTGGCTTGCGAGATATGTACAATATGCAACCGAAAGAGTACGAATTCTTTTCTGTCCATATGGAATCTGACATCGCACATTCTAATGCAGAAGTTGAAGCCATAAGAGCTCTTTGTGTAGACGAAGAAAAAACAATTACTGCCACAAAAGATGCTTGCGAAAGGTTACTAGGCTTTCTTGATGGCTGCTATGACAGTTAAAACCAGTAATGTCTGAGCGAAAGCGCATTTTAACTGGCATTCGCCCCACAGGTGCACTGCATTTGGGGCATTATGCGGGTGCTCTTGAAAATTGGATTGATTTGCAAGACAGCTACGACTGCAATTTTTTAATTGCGGATTATCAGGTCAGTGACTATGCAGACGATATTAAACATGTACGAGGATCAGTCTGGGATGTAGCCCTCGATTGGCTCGCTGTAGGCTTAAACCCAGAAACTAGCAATTTTGTAATCGAAAGCCTTGTTCCAGAACACACTGAGCTAACGACTTGGCTCAGTTGGTTTCTACCTCTTGGACTTTTACAGCGCAATCCCACTTTAAAAACAGAGATGGATGGGTTTGGGAAAAAATCTGTTCCATTGGCTTTCTTCACTTATCCGGTCATGCAAGTTGCAAATATTCTGATGCCTAGAGCACACCTGGTGCCAGTAGGAGAAGACCAACTCCCGCATATTGAAATGACTCGGGAAATTGCACGCCGTTTTAACAGACAATTTGGGGAAATTTTCCCCGAACCTGATGGGCTAGTAGGTCGTGTACCACGGCTTGTTGGTATAGATGGCCAAGCAAAAATGAGCAAATCCTTAAATAACGCTATCTATCTGAGTGATGATGAAGACACTGTTACTGAAAAAGTCCGTCAAATGTATACAGATCCAACACGAATACGTGCAACAGACCCAGGACATGTTGAAGGTAATCCTGTTTTTATGTATCACGATGCTTTTAATCAAGACACCGAAGAAATTGCAGATTTAAAAGAACGCTACCTCGTAGGGAAAGTAGGAGATGTAGAGGTAAAACAAAAATTAGCCAAAGCACTTAACACTCTTTTAGAACCTATCCGCATAAAACGTGCTCACTTCGAACAAAACCATGAACTTGTCCGTGAAGCACTAGAGATAGGTACATTGCGAGCCCAAAAACAGGCTCAAGATACTATGGAACTAGTGCGAGATGCACTTGGGTTAGATTATTTAAAGAAGCGCTAGAATGATACATCCAACTCTAGATGAGATACGTGAAATTGCAAAAACTAAACAAGGTAATCTCACGCCAATTTTTCGTGAAGTTGTAGCGGACCTAGAAACACCTGTCTCTGCTTTTCTAAAGATTCGTCAAGACAACTATTCCTTTTTGCTCGAGTCAGTTGAAGGAGGAGAACAGATCGCTCGTTATTCGTTTCTTGGAACTGCGCCTTCCAATGTATTAACGACAGACCAAGGATCTATCGACCCACTAATAGCCCTCGAGAAAGAACTTGATGAAATCAACTACATACCACACGAAGGGTTACCACCCTTCACAGGAGGAGCCATTGGCTATGTAGGTTATGAGGCCGTACATCACTACGAGCCCAGCGTACCGATAAATGATACAGACCCGATTGGAATTCCAGAGTCCATGTTCATGCTTTGTGAAACGATAGTCGTGTTCGATCATCTACGACACCGTATGCAAGTAGTAGCCCATTGCAATTTAGATAGGGATATAGATGAAGAGTATACGAATGCAACGGAACGCATAGAAAAGATAGTTTCACGTCTAAAAAATCCGATACGTCTTCCTGAAAACCCACCAAATCTAAAAGAGAGTAAGCACAGCCGTTCAATCTCAAATGTTGGTAGGGAAGGCTACGAACTTATGGTAGAAGAGATTCGGGAACAAGTTATTGCAGGTGAAGTAATCCAAGCTGTTCCTTCACAAAGACTGACACGCCCCATCAACGTACATCCATTTACGATCTATCGACAATTACGAACTGTTAATCCATCGCCATACATGTTTTATCTAGAAATGGGTGACTTTCAAATTGTAGGAGCCTCACCTGAGCTATTGGTACGAGTAGAAAATGGTTTAGTGACAACGCATCCAATAGCAGGAACTAGACCAAG
>JBJKVN010000022.1:0-56596 GCA_045562595.1 Tepidiformaceae bacterium | reverse complement strand
CTTGAAGTGCTACGCGTAATTGTTCAATGCTTTCTTCAGGGATATGAGGATCATCTCCTCCCATTAATGCTAATACTGGAGCTTGCATTTCATTTGCTCGTTGTGCCGGTCCAGGAGCACCATTGAGGCCTTGTCCTGGCATTCCATAAAATCCTATGCACCCAGATAAATCATGTCCGTTGGCAGCTTGTAACCATGAATTGGAACCGCCAAAACAGAACCCGACAGTAAAGACTGATTTACATGCTCCACCTTCAGGTGAACGTAACCATTCAATGGATTTTCCTACATCCTCTGAAATTGTCTCCCCAGTGGTTTGAGGAATATGTTCCATGAACGGGAACTCGGCATCGCGTTTTGAAACGCCTGCTGTTCGCCCAAAATAGTCAAATGCTAGTGAGTTGTGACCTACTTCTGCAAATCGAAGTGCAAGTTCCTCGTAGAAATGAAATAGACCACGGACATCTGGCAGTACGACAACTCCTACTCCAGATGGGTTATCCGATCGTGCGCCAAATGCTGCAAAATTAGTTCCATCGTTAGATTGGAGTATTAGATCTTCCGAATCTACTGATGCCCCTGCTATTTTTGGAATCGCTGGCTCTGCTTCATATCGAAAACACATAGTTTTACCCCCGTTGATATCATACTAACTGAATGTATGGTGGAGCTGTTAGTAGGAAGTTTAGTCTTTACGTATGAAAAAACTGGTATTTCCAAAACCGTTTTTAAAATGGGCGGGCGGTAAAACTAATCTTTTGGGACAGTATGAACCTCTTTTCCCAGAGTGGTCTGGTGATTACTTTGAACCGTTTATTGGCAGTGGTGCTGTTTTTTTCTATTTGAGTGCAAGACCAGAGGAACGTAAGTACTATTTATCCGATCTTAACCAAGAGATTGTAGATGCATTTTGTGCGGTGCGAGATGACGTAGAAGGGGTAATTAAATTATTGGCGAAGCATCAACAACTTCATTCCAAAGATTATTTTTATCAGGTGCGCGGACTTGTACCACAAAATTTGTCTGCACTTGAAAAAGCAGCGAGAACTATTTATCTAAATAAGACATGTTTTAATGGGCTTTACCGAGTAAATAAGAAGGGTGAATTCAATGTTCCTATGGGAAATTATAAGAAACCCTCGATTTTACAGATAGAAACACTGAAAGCAGCGAGTCGTGCACTATCTCCTGCTGATCTTTCTACTGGGCATTACTCAGTACTAGTAGATAAGGCACAAGCGGGTGATTTTATTTATTTGGATCCTCCGTATCACCCGCTATCAAAAACAGCGATGTTTACTAATTACGTAGCGCAAGCATTTGGTGAAAAGGATCAAATGGAATTAGCTGAGGTTGCGGCTGCTCTTTCTAAGAAAGGATGTTTAGTTATGGAGAGTAATTCCAACACTGATTTCATAAAGGATCTGTATAAGGGTTTTAAGATCCAAGAAGTCTGGGCTCGGCGTTCCATTAATCGCGAAAAATCTAAAAGGGGTGCAATAACTGAACTTGTTGTAACGAATTTTTGAAGTTGATAATCTTTTGATATGAGTATCTTTGTAAGAGAAAATATGTTTCAGGTATTTACCGGGATTGTCGTTATATTCATTAGCCTTACATTGTTTTTAATTTGGTGGCTTACTGGTGGTGGATCTTGGCTTTTAGATGCATACCTTCGATAGGACGCATTAGTGTAGGAAAGTTAGTTTTTTCTATCAGAAAGAGGTCTATTTAGAGTAAATAATAGTTTTTTTAATTTTTTAAAACTGTTATAATTGGATCATTAAACTAAACAGATCAAGACACCCTCACTTGCCAATCCTTGGGTTAAGCCGGTAAGTGAGGGTTGTTTTTATTTCACTCATTCTGACAACTGTATAAAATCTTGGTAAATAAGAAGCCAAATGAAGCCGCTTAAATTCTTTGGCTGCAATTCATTTTTCTCATCAGTCTGCGTATTTTTGGTTAAGTAGTAATGCGTTGTTTCGTGAAGTAAAGAAACCAGATCGGAGCTGTCTGTAGTCCAGGTAGGTAGGTTTTCGAGAAGTCCGCTAGCTTTTGCCTGAACACCTGCGGAAAAATAGCTCGTTTCTAAAATTTTAATAAGAGGATTTGGTACGGAAATTCTTGCGATTCTTCCCATCTCATTAGTCCTGTTTTTGAGAGCAACAATAGTGCTGCTAATCCACCAGATGTGCCCTGCTTCTTGAATGAATTCTTCAGTCCGGAATTGATAAGGCCCTGTGACGTACAAGGGCCCAAAGGATTGTAGCCATTCTGTAATAAGACCATCACTCGGATGATTTTCTAAGTAATCCACAAAAAGGGTTTTGAGTTGATGATGTAAAGGAGGGTCAATTGTATTGGGACAATATCCAATACTTCCCATAGGTTCTGAGCGCATATGCAAAGTTGCACCAATAAGCTCGTTCCCTGAAATCACTGCATTTGTCCACTTGTCCCATTCCCACTGAAGATCCATTTGAAGGTTCACCACATGTGCAAAGTGTAATCGGAAAAATACTTACGTCACTCTTACTACGACTACCACAATCAATGCCACCAGTATGGGTATCCATAACCAAAATGTCATGCCAGCTTTATTTGGTAGATATTTTTTTAAATTAAGGAGTTTCATATTTTTCAGTTTAACAACGATAGTCTGAGTTTCTAAGTTTTTTGGACGTTACTTTGTTCGGCTTAAGTCCAAGCCGCAGTGCATATTTCCCAGAAATGGAGAGGGCTACTCTTCCGGAGTCTCTTCGCCCTGAGCTTCCGCTATTAGCTCCTCCCTGCTTCGCATTTTGACACGGGGCAGGAACAAGCCTATTACAAAGCCCACTGCGACAATTCCTACTCCTATGAGGAAGAGGTCGGTTACTGACTGCCCGAGTGCAAGCTGTGCGTTGTTGATCACGGTCTCCCCTGATCCCGGGCTCTGTTTTTCGATGTCCAAAAACATTTTTAGTTTTGATGCGGGACTTAGTAGGCGTTGTGGATCGTTCAGCAGTTGGGTAAATTCTGGGGCTATCGCTTTTTCAAGGTTCGATTGAAATCGGCTTACCAACAGCGAGCCGAGGATAGCTACTGAGAATGTGCCTCCGATTTGCCGAAAGAAGTTAACCGAGGCCGTTCCTACTCCGAGTTGGGAGTGTGGCAATGCATTCTGTACTGCCAACTGGAATGTGGGCATCCAGAATCCCATACCAAGGCCCAGGAGGACCATGTAGCCTCGAGTGGTCCAAGGAGAGGATGTCTGCTCTAGCGTTGAGAGTAAGTAGAATCCAGTGATCAAGGCTACGCCGCCCAGTATCGCTAATAATCGGAGATCCCGTCCCCGGCTCAGCAGTTGGCCAGTCACCACCGACCCAAAAACCATCCCAAGCATCATTGGCATTATTACGAGTCCGGTGTTCGTCGCGGGGAAGCCTTGCACTCCGATTAGGAATAACGGCAAGAACTGCAATGCCCCGAACATACCTGCACCCAGCACCATCGTTGTAAGCACCGAAACGGCATAAACCCGGTTTCGGAATAGGTATAATGGAAGTACTGGTTCTTGTGTGCGGCGAGCCTGCACCACAAATACTGTTAGCAATACCGCTGCCGTGGCCAGTGATGCGATAACAGGTAGATCTCCCCACTCGTATTGGTTACCGGCCCAGGATAGGCCAAGTAGTAGTGGTACGGTAACGCCCACGAGGAGTGCTGCCCCAACCCAGTCGATAGAAGATTTCACCTGTTTTCGGAACCATGGCATCCCAAAGCCAACTAGTGCCAGTGCTGTTATTGCTACTGGAATGTTGATGTAAAAAATCCAGCGCCAGGAGAGGTGATCTGTGAGGGCTCCCCCTGCTAGTGGTCCGATGATGCTTGCTATTCCGAATGTTGCCCCAAACAGTCCCAGCCAGCGCCCGCGATCTTTCGGTGCGAATAGGTCTCCTACCGACGTGAAGGATGTTGTCATGATGAGGCCGGCCCCCACGCCTTGCACTGCCCGGAAGGCGATCAGTAGTCGAGTCATATCCGCTGCTGCACCACACAACAAGATCCGGTTACAAAGATGATGATTCCAGCAAGGATGAACGGCTTCCGTCCATATATATCCGAGAGTTTTCCTACTATCGGTACCAATGCGTCGAGCTCAGCATGTAGGCGGTGAAGGGCCATACGTAAAGGTCTAGATTGCCTAGGTCTTCCACGATGCGTGGCAGTGAGACAGTCACGATGGTTTGGTCCAGTGCCGCTAGGAACATTGTCGAGAGAATGCCGGCCAGGATCAGTACCTTTCGCCGTATCGGTAAATCCATACCTGGGGGGAGTTCGTCCGCTTCTGACCCCTGTGCTCCTCCGCCCATTCCCATCATACGCATATAAATATGCCTTTCGTTTGTACACAATTAGTCGTGATTTTTTCGTGCTGTAAGAGTAACTGAATTCTTGCTAATACATAATTTATTTTTACTGCTTAGACAGTCTCAGGAATCTTTGCCCCGGTAAAAAAAGGGAGTTAGTAAGGTTAAGTAGCAGTATCTAATCGACTATTAATATGTATATGCATAGGCACCCTAAAAATGAGGGAACAGCGAAACACTATGCTGCTTTTCATTATCGACTCCTATCTTCATCACGTAGCCATTCCTGAAAATCAGCAGACACGTCTTGGAAATTAATTGCTTTCCTTTGTCGTTCGGAACGGTCAGCCATCTTGCATCTGTTGCTACAGAACTTTTGCTTACGACCACTTTTACCAAATGGTGGAAGGCTTGGAATTTCACGAGTACAGCCCTTCGGGTTAGCGCATCTCTCGTAAGTG
Source organism: Tepidiformaceae bacterium (assembly GCA_045562595.1). Classification (GTDB taxonomy): domain Bacteria; phylum Chloroflexota; class Dehalococcoidia; order Tepidiformales; family Tepidiformaceae; genus JAKUNN01. The sequence continues at coordinate 51,780 of JBJKVN010000022.1, read as the reverse complement.
ATACCATCATATTTATCGCGAGCGATTAACCCCCAACAGAATCCAGCCCATCCTTTAGGTCGGATTATTATCGATGCACTTTCACCGATTTGATTTACTCGATTGCTGGTGTCGCGAACTCCGCTAACTTGTCATTAATTCCCTCCGGAGTGAACGCATCCAAATCTAACGCGGCCTCTCCAATGATTTGCCACTCGTTTCTCCAATTAGCAGTTGAGCGCGTCTTGAAATCATCGCGGGTAATGTCATACGAAAAGAAATCTCCGTATGCTTCAATAAAATTTTTAACGACGTCTTCTCTTACGTTCGCGGGTTGGTCTATCGCCATTCCAGAAAACTCATGGCTCATCGGTAATATATTGGGGTCATTAAACGGAGACCAAATTCTTCCAATATATCGGTGCAAATCTAAATGATATGGCAACACTGACAGTTGACCCGACGGCGTTTCATTATCTGAAGGTATATGCGTTGCTTCGAGTCGTGATTGAAGTGCTCGGGTATAAATAATGCGGTCTTCAGTTATGCGAACTTCACTAAATTTATTCTTTTCAGCATCGTAACTGATAGCCAGTTTTGCAGAACTAGGGGGTTTACTTACGCTTATTGTCATAGCCGACTCTTACACTTATTATTTCATATTTTATACGTGTCGTATATGTATATAGCGTGTAAATGTAAACTGTTGAAACCTCTATTTTAAGGCTGTTTTTTAACGTATTTGCCCCGTTTTAGCTGATTTTCTTGTTTTTACTGCCTAGAAATGCACATACTTTCATATGACTGATTTAACAGATGTACAAAATTATTTTCCAGAGCGTGCAATGGTTGTTGTTGCACATCCAGATGATGCGGAATTTATGGTCGCGGGTACTGTTGCAAAATGGGCGAAGCACGGTTGTATTGTTTCGTATGTGGTCATTACTAATGGAAATAAAGGTACAGAAGATCGGACCATAACATCGGACGAGCTTGCAGAAATTAGAGAAGCAGAGCAGCGTGCTGCTGGTTCGATTTTAGGTGTCAAGAACTTTGAGTTTCTTGGTTATGAGGATGGTTATCTGGTTCATACGCTTGATTTGCGTCGTGATATCACTCGGCTAATAAGAAAATACCAGCCGGAGGTAGTGTTTTGCTTTGACCCTACTGCTCGTTTTCTATGGGGAACATATACGAATCACCCTGACCATAGGGCTAGTGGTGATGCTACTGTAGATGCTATTTTCCCTAGTGCACGCGATCACTTAACTTTTCCGGAGCTATTAGATGAAGGGTTAGATACGCACAAAGTGAAACAATTGTGGATGGGTTCAACTGAAAACGCGAATGTATGGGTAGATATTTCGGAGACCCTTGAAGCTAAGAAAGATGCTTTGCTTGAACATCCTAGTCAAATTGGACCTGAAGTTGTGGATTTCATTGGAGTTATGTCGGCAATGCAGGCAAGTGAACAATCGTTTGAACATGCTGAATCGTTCCGTCGAATTATTTTTGATCAACCACGTACTGCTACGCCCGGTGGCTAGTATCTAATTTGTTGAGAGCTAGGGCTGCGGCACCAAGTAAACCGCAATTTCCACCTAGTTGAGTTTCTATAATTGGGGTTTGTTGTGCCGGTCCATACTTTTGGATTTGTATTATTTTGCGTAAGGGTTCAAGTAGCAAATTGCCCATATTTAACAGGCCTCCGCTTAAAGTTACGATGTCTGGGTTTAAGGTATTGATAAGGGAAACAAGTCCTAGTCCGATTAATTGGCCCCCTTTCTGAATTGTTTCAATTGCTACTTTTTCATCTTTGATAGCTGCTGCATATAACATTTTGGCGGTTGGTTTTTGGTTTTTGGCAATAGATTCTAATATAGGAGCTTGTCCATCGGAAATGAGTGCTTGGGCCTGATCAGCGAATGCGGAGCCACTTGCAAGTGTTTCTAAGCACCCCCTGGATCCACATTTACATTGCTTTCCTGATGGATTAAAAACGAGATGTCCTATTTCCCCAGCTAAGCCATCTTTTCCCTTATACAGTTCCCCATCAATTATTATCCCACCACCTATACCTGTTCCAAGGGTGGCATGCAGTGTATTCCGATATCCTTGAGAGGCTCCAAATGTGTACTCCCCTAGAGCTGCCGCGGAAGCATCATTTTCAATAACTACTGGTATATTGAATTGGTCTTCAATTATTTCCCCAAGTGGAAGGTTTTTAAAGCCTGGAATATGTGGTGAAAAAACAATCTTTTTCTGAGTTGAATCCACTAATCCGGCAGCAGCTATTCCTATAGCCAAGGGTTTTTCGGGGGCTGCAGCGATAATTTTCTGAAATTGACCCGTGATTTTTTCTATTATTAGTTGATTTGTGTCTGAAAAAGACGTTTTTTCTACATAATGAGTCAAAATTTTTCCGTGCGTTTCGATTAAGGCAACCCGCAGGTTGGTACCTCCAAAATCACTACCTATTACAATTCCCATTTTCCTGTCGATCTTTTGAGATGTATTCAAGGTACTCCAAAAATCATTGGTTTGGGTACTAGTTTTTTTTAGCTATAGTAGTACTGTGGAAGTTGGCTTAATGATAGAAGGCCAGAATGGCCTTACGTGGGATCGCTGGATCCATATTCTTGCGCTAGCTGAACGACTTCAATTTCCAAGTTTATTTCGATCTGATCATTATTTTGTACGTGATAAGCAACAAGATTCTTTAGAAGCTTATTTGTCATTTGTGCTTGCAGCACGTGAGACAAAAACTCTACGCTTTGGACCTTTAGTTACTCCTGTAACTTTTCGTAATCCTGTAAATGTTGCCCGTATGGCTGCCCAACTTGATGTATTAAGTGGTGGTCGTTTTGTGATGGGCCTTGGTGCTGGATGGAATGAATCAGAGCACCGTACCTATGGCTTGAACTTCCCCCCTGCTAAAGAGCGTTATGACCGGTTGGAGGAGTCAATTCAACTTTCTAAAGCATTATGGCGTGATGAAAACGCTACTTTCCAAGGTAAGTATTACCACATTGATTCTGCTACTTCTCTTCCGCGTCCACTAGAAAGTTCTATACCAATCCTTATAGGTGGAGTAGGTGAATATAGGACCTTGGGTATCGCTGCACGCCACGCTGATGAGTGGAATGCGGTGACCGTAACTGTTGAGGAATATGGACGAAAGAGAGCTATTTTTGATGGGCATTGTGAGATGTTTGGTAGAGATCCTGCATCTATCCGTCGCTCGATGATGGTTTTTGGGATCGTTGGACATTCCTTAAAAGATTTAGATAATCTTACGAAACAAGTTATGCCTATTTTTGGTGCTGATGTGGAAGGTTCACCGGAAGAATTTCGTAAAAGTATGAAATCAAGAGGTATATTTTCAGGATTAACTTCAGAAGTCGTTGATCAACTTGGGACTCTCGCAACTCTTGGCCTGGATGAAATGATTTTTCAACATGTTGTATATGATTCGGATGAAATTCCTGAATATTTAGCTGCTGAGATTGCTCCAAAAGTCTTAATTCTTTAGGTTTTCATTTGCTGATTTATTTGACTTGCATGTAGTTCCAAATATGCCATTTTAAACACAGTCCGTTTTTCTAGGAGAGTTCTATGACTGTAGTTACAGTATTCGGAGCCTCGGGTTATGTTGGGTCAAATCTCATTCCTGAACTTTTAAAATCTGACTATGTAGTTCGTGCAGTTGCGAGGAACAAAGAAGTACTGGAATCAAGATTTTGGACAGGAGTTGACTTGTTCGAAGCTGATGTTTTGGACTCTTCCTCCTTAGCATCTTCCTTAGAAGGAACAGATATCGCAGTTTATTTGATACATTCGATGTCTGCAGGTTCGGAGTTTGAAGAACTTGATCGGGTTGCTGCCTTAAATTTTGCCAAAGAAGCTGAGCTTCACAATGTTAAAAGAATAATTTATCTAGGAGGGATTCAACCTCCAGATGAAGAGGCTTCAATTCATCTTAAGTCGCGTGCAGAAACTGGTGATTGTCTTCGACAAGGCTCGGTTCCTGTGACCGAACTTCGTGCTGGAATGGTTGTGGGAGCGGGTTCGGCAGCTTTTGAGGTGATTAGGGATATTGTCTATCATTTACCAGTAATGATTACCCCTCGATGGGTAAGTTCACGTTCTCAACCGATTGCTCTGAATGATCTTCTTTGGTACTTAGCTGAAGTAATTGGATCGAGTGAAACCATAGGAAATACTTATGACTTGGCCGGACCGGAAATATTGAGATACAGAGACTTAATCCACTATTTTGCTGAAGAAGTAGGTTTAAAAAGGTATTTAATTCCTGTCCCTGTGATATCACCTCGTTTATCTTCCTACTGGTTGGATTTAGTTACTGCAGTACCTGCGAACGTTGCACGTCCTCTAATTGATGGTTTGAAACATGATCTGCTTGCATCCGGGAAGGATATTCAAAGTATTCTTCCACGGAAACTTACCTCTTATCGAGATGCGATTCATATAGCTATGGAAAGTGCAAAAAGTGCAGAAATGCCTGCAAGATGGACAGAAGGTGCGATACATTTTGGAGGGTTACGTCAGGCTGATTCTTTTTACAGTAAGAAAGAAATTGCTCAAGAAGAAGTAAATGTACAAGCAGAAGATTTATGGAATCAAGTTCGCTCGGTAGGTGGAGATACTGGTTGGCATGCTTTTAATTGGTTGTGGAAAATTCGAGGTATATTAGATCGACTTTTGGGAGGAATTGGAATGCGGCGTGGCAGGCGTCACCCTACAGCAATACGTGTGGGCGATGCCATTGATTTTTGGAGAGTAATAGCTGTTGATCCTGGGAAACGACTCACATTAATGGCTGAGATGAAATTGCCTGGATCTGCAATATTAGAATTTACAGTAGAGGAGTTACAGAAGGGCTCAAGACTTACAACTACTGCTTATTTTCACCCGGCCGGAGTATTGGGCATTTTGTATTGGTATATTTTGGCGCCAGTGCATCCTTTAATTTTTAAGGGCATGACACGATCGTTAGCAAGAAAAGCAGTCCAGAAGTTTGAATCGTCTGTGAGTTAATCAGAAATTTCTGGGGAATAATTAATACCAAGTCTCTTTAAGTGTCGAGTTAATATTTCTTCGGTGGCTAGACCGGCGTGTGTGGCTCGAAGTATTCCCTCTGAATCAATAAAAACTGTGTACGGTAAGCCCTGCAGGCCATATTTCATGCCTACTTCTCCAGTTCGATCTAAGGCAGCAGTGTAAGTGGCGTTGAAAAGATTAAGGATTCCGACTGCTCGTATAGCATCTTCTGCAAAGTTAATTCCTATAAAGGTTACCTGGCCATTCAGTTGTTGTGACGCTTTTTCAAAATCTGGTATTTCTTCTCTACAGGGGCCACACCAACTGGCGTAGAAGTTAAGAATGATAGGTTTTCCATAATAATCGGTGAGTTTTACTAATGCTGATTCATTACGAGCATTTTCCAATGCGAAGATGGGTGCAGTTTTTCCAATTTTAGCGATTGTTCCGTCTAATGAACCTAAAGCAGCATTGTTTTCCAGCGAATCTTCTTTGAGAAATAGCCAAACAGTCAGTGTAATTAAACAACAAATTACCAACAATAATAGAACTTGGCCGATCCTTTGTTTTTTGGGGTTATTGGTGGCCGGCGAAAACACATTGCTTAATTTGGTTAGTGATTTAGTAATTTTCTGCATGCTAATCCCAGTTGGTTAATGAGTTATAGCAGGAAACTTATAACTCTATGGAGTAATTATATATTTTATAGTTAATTTAGATTCCCGTTCCGTAACCGTATGCTACGATCACCATCCGTTGCCGTGTCTGTAATATTTGGCTACGACACCTTTTGTAAGGAGAAATGTTTTCATGAATATTGTCGTTTGCGTTAAGCAAGTGCCCGATCCTGAAACGCCTGCGTCGCAATTTGCCGTCGATGAGGCTGCTAAACGTGTAATTCCAGCTCAAGGAATTGCTCCTGTTGTAAATCCCTATGATCCTCAAGCGACTGAGGCTGCTTTACGGCTTCGAGATGCAGCTGGGGAAGGTACCATAACGGTTATTAGCCTTGGCCCTGATTCTGCTCGAGATGCAATCAAACATGCTTTGGCCATGGGTGCGGATGAAGGAATTCTTCTCAGTGATCCTAGTTTTGAAGGAATTGATAATTTCCAAACAGCAGCCATTCTTGCAGAGACTATAAAAAAGGTTGGAATTCCAAACCTTATTCTTATGGGGCGTGCTGCTGCTGATTGGGATATGGGTGTAGTGCCTATAGGAGTTGCTCATCTTTTGGATATACCATGTGTGACTGTTGCAAAGGCAGTGGAGGTTGGTGATGGGAATATCAAAGTTGAACGTGTTCTTGATGATGGGTTTGAAACAGTCGAAACAACGTTGCCAGCTGTAGTTTCTGTTTCCAATGAATTTGGTGAACCACGCTATCCTCAACTTCGACAAATAATGTTGGCTGCTAAGAAGAATGTAGAAGTGTGGGATAAAGAAGCTTTAGGACTTGATTCTGCAAGTGTTGGTAACGACAACAGATTGCTTGCACTCGAGGCGTTATATGTTCCTAAGGTCGAAAGCAATGTAGAAGTTATCCAAGGTGACTCTCCTGAAGAAAAAGCTCGTAATCTTGCTCTTAAATTACGAGAAGCAAAATTGATATAAAGGATTTTAAAATGTCTGCAATTCTGGTTATTGGCGAATTAAATGAAGGGGTTGTTGCCTCACACACTTTTGAACTCTTAGCTGCTGCACGTAGTCTTTCCGATGCTGGAGGTGGTGATGTACACGCGCTGGTTCCAGGAGATAGCTCTGTAGGTCAGTCGCTTTTTGGAGGCGGCGCAGATGCAGTGCATGTTGCTACGAATCAACTATTACAAACCGAACTTACTGTGGATGCGTTTTTGCCGCCGGTTCTTAATGTAATTGAGAATACTGGCGCTGATATTATACTGATTGCTCAAACAGATTTCGGAAGGGATTTTGGTCCCGCATTAGCCTTTAATTTAAAGGCCGCAGTTGCTATGGAATGTACTGGCTTAACGCTAGATGGAGGACGCCTTCAGGCTACACGGGCCTGCTATGGTGGTAGTGCACGTGCGGAAGTTAAGTGGGGTGGTCCTGTGCAGATTGTGACTATCAAGCCTAAAACTTGGGATGCGTTGGCTACTGATGATTCTCGGAATGGCGAGGTTGCCGAGGTTAGTGAAGTAGGTGAGGCTCGTGTAAAGATCCTCGGTACTGAGAAAGCCGAAGCAACAGGGATTCGTCTTGAAGATGCGGAAGTAGTTGTTAGTGGAGGTCGTGGACTAGGTGAACCAGAAGCCTTTGGAATATTGGAAGAGCTTGGTAATTTACTCAATGGTGCAACGGGAGCTTCTCGTGCTGCTTGCGATCTTGGTTGGTATCCCCCTTCACAACAGGTTGGATTAACTGGAAAAACTGTCACTCCGAATCTTTATATAGCTGTAGCAATTAGTGGTGCTAGCCAGCATATGGCCGGAATGTCAGGTTCGAAGAACATTGTTGCAATTAATCGAGATGAAGACTCAAACATGGTGCAATCCAGCCGTTTTGCGGTTATCGAAGATTATAAAAAAGTGATCCCTGCCTTAATTGAAGAGATTAAGAATCTTGGTTAGGTAGCCGTTCTTTTTCGATTTATATAATGGAGCCTTCGGTCGGATTCGAACCGACGACCTACGCATTACGAATGCGTTGCTCTTCCAACTGAGCTACGAAGGCCGGTCCATAGAGATTTCTTCACTGTGTGATAACTACGATACATGATTATTTCGAAATCCAGCCGTATGTTTAACTAGAAATTCCAGGAGGTATTTCTTGTTTTGCTTGTGCTGATTCTGGAGCAACACTGACCTCCAGTAATTCTGCAATATCAAAAGCTTCAATAGTGCGAGCATTTTCATCTGGCTGGACTGCTGGAATTCCGTCTTCGAACATTTGAATGCAGAATGGACACGCGGTTGCAACTATTTGTGCTCCGGTATTGGCAGCTTCTGCAGAACGGAGATGATTGACACGCGTCCCTTGTTCTTCCTGCCACATGTTACCGCCTCCAGCTCCACAACAGAGACCTTTTTCTTGATTCCTAGGCATTTCTATTAGTTCTACATTTGGGACTGCTTCTAATAGTTGCCTCGGAGCATCATAAATACCATTTCCGCGGCCAAGATAGCAGGAATCGTGATATGTGATTGTTTTGTCATTTTCCATTGCTTTAGGCTGCAATTTTCCACGTTCTACTAATAACCTTAAAAATTCTGCATGATGCGTTACTTCATAGCGACCTTCGAAGTCTGGGTATTCATTTGCAAATGTATTAAAGCAATGTGGGCATGAGGTAATAACTCGTGTTACGCCAATTTCGTTAAAGGATGAGATGTTTGCTTCCGCCAGGGTTGCGTACAAAAATTCATTTCCTAGGCGACGAGCTGGATCTCCCGTACATGTTTCTTGTTGACCAAGAACTCCAAAACTGACATCTGATTCTATTAGAAGTCTTACAACAGATTTCGTAATGGACATATTGCGTTCAACGAGTGCTCCAGAACATCCCACCCAATAGAGGTATTCTTGAGAACCATCAAATATCGGTACATTAATGCCTTCCGCGCTTAATTGTTCCATCCATGTTTCTCGGGTGAGCTGGGTTCCTTTCCACGGGTGTCCACGCTGCTCGATATTTTCCAAGGCTTCTTGAGCCGATCCGGGTATACGAGCTTGTTCCATTACGAGATAACGTCGCATATCTACAATTGAAGGCACGTGTTCGATCATAACTGGGCATTCTTGTACACATGCCATACACGTTCGGCATGCCCACAGAGATTCGTCTTTTATATATCCACCTACTAGCTCACTATCCAATTCTTCTTCTACCTTTTTTCCTGCAATAAGCAGCGGACCAGCATGGTTCATATAAGTTTTCATATCCTGCACAATTGCCATTGGGGATAATGGCTGTCCCGCAGTGTAGGCAGGACAAACCTCGGTACAACGTCCGCATCGCACACAGGTATCTGCATCAAAGAGTGCTTTCCAAGTAAAGTCTTGCACTTTTCCAGCACCAAGACTTAATCCCTGTTCCATCAACTCTTCAAAATCCCCCATTGGCTCTAGATATGCTTGGGGTTTTGGGTTTTTAAAAAATGCGTTTAGTGGAGCTAGAACGATATGTCTGAACTTTGTTAATGATAGAAGGCCTAGTAGTGTGAATGCGCCAACAATATGTATCCACCAAAAGACTGCATGTACGTTAAGAAGGACGCTCTCGCTTAGACTGCCAAATATTTTTGCGATTACCCACCCTGCAGGTGACCAGTAAGACCAAAGTTCATTACCTGCAGGAATTTCACTCCCTCCAATTCGGAAGCCTTCAACTAAAATTCCTGTAAAAAGGACGAAGCCCAACAGTCCTACGACTAAAGCATCTTCGTTACTTCGCCGATCCCAAGTGAGCTTTTTTGGGGTCATAGGTCCATAACGGCGGTAAATAGCCATGCCTACGCCAATCAAACCAATGATTCCAAAAACATCACCGACAAGGCTATAGCCTAAATAAACTCCGCCAGTTAGGAAGGCATGTTCTGCACTTTTCCCTACGAGAAGTGGGAGGTAATCGTCAATCGCAAGAAAGATAGTTACCAAAGTTAGTACAGCAAAACTGGAATAGATGCACCAGTGCATTATGCCGGCGTATCGATCATTTTTAACTCTGCTGGTTCCGGCTCCCATGGTTAAAGCATTTGTGAGCCGAGCTCCAAAATTCTGGAAGATATTTGTTGGTTTTCCTAAACGCCAAATTCTCAAACGTTGCAAAAAGGCTATGGCAATAGCCGCAACTGCTACCCCAAAAATGAAGTACATAATTGCGAACCCGCGGATATTGAAGAATACCTCTCTGTGGGCTCCTTCGGTTCTCGCAGTTTCTAATGCGCCTATAGCTATCACAATCGCTATAGGAATTAGTAGACCCCCGAAACTCACTCTCAGACGTGTGCTACGTTGCTCGCTATTGCTGGGAACTTTGTTTTGTACGTTCATACGTTATTGTTCGATGCTTCTCCATAATCTTTTCGTAAATCATTTTTGAGTACTTTACCCATTGCATTGCGCGGTAATTCATTCACTATTCCAATGTATTGTGGCGCTTTGAATGAAGCAAGGTTACTTTTGCAGTATTCTGTGACTTCCTCTTGAGTCATTTTAGCATCAGGCTTTAGGACTAGAATCGCTTTCACAACTTCACCCCATTCTGTATCAGGTACGCCTATAACAGCGGCCTCTTCAATTTGTGGATGATCCTCGAGGCAATTTTCTATTTCACCTGGTGAAATATTTTCTCCGCCCCTTATTATCAGATCCTTTTTTCGCCCTGTTATGAATAAGTACCCATCTTCATCCACTCGGCCAACATCACCTGTGTGAAGCCAACCCGAAATAATGGCAGAGCTAGTGGCATCTTCCTGATCATAATAACCTTGCATTACTCGGTCTGAGCGAACACAGATTTCACCTTCTTCGCCGTCGGCAACAAGTTTGTTGCGTTCATCCATTATCCCGATTTCAACATCATCCATTGGTCGACCGACAGACCGGAGCCGTTCCTCACGTTTTTCTTTATCTGTACTCAAATCGTGATCATCAGGCCCGAGGAAAGTTAATGTAGATGTGGACTCAGTCTGGCCATATGCATTCATTAGGCCCACCCCTTGAGGAGGGAAGATATCACAAGCTTTGCGTACAACTTCGTAGGGCATAGGAGCAGCGCCATAAGTGATTAACTGAAGGGAGGTGAAATCTGTAGAATTTAAGTTCTCGTCCTCCATGATTCTTTTAAGCATTGTTGGAACTACCATGGAGTGTGTTGCGCCTTCCTTGTCAACGGCATTCAGCCATCCATCAGGAGAAAATTGAGGGAGAATAAGTAAGGTTCTTCCTCCCCAAATAGAGGACATCATTGCAGTAGCTCCAGCGATGTGAAAGAACGGAACAGAAACCAAGGTTTTGTCATGTGTGTCAGGATCTGCCGGGTTCATTGTGTTAGTTACATAGGCAGTCAAATCAAGGTATGAAAGGATGACCCCTTTTGGTAATGCAGTTGTTCCACTCGTGAACATTAGAATTGTTGGCTCTGAGTCATCTATTTCCACAAAATTAAAACTTGGCTCAGCAGCAGCCAGCAAAGTTTTAAAGTCTTCAAAACCGTCTGCAGCAGAGTCGTAACAAATGAAAACCTTAGTACTGTCTAAGCTAGGACGAATGCGATTCACTAGTTCTGTATATCGTTCTGATGAGAAGAGTATTTTAGCTCCGCTTATATTCAGCATGTGGGAAATCTCTGCGTCTTTGGAGCGATAATTAAGTGGTACGAAGGTTACTCCTAGCATTGCACATGCGTAATATGTCATCACGTACTCAGCACTATTTTGGGACATGACAGCAACCTTATCTCCATGTGCGACACCGGAGTTCTCGATGATGGCTGCGAGTCGAGAAACGGTTTCCGCCATTTCTAGATAGGAAAGACGTTGTTGGTTGCCCCCAACCTCTACGAGAGCTTCTCTATCTGGCACAATCGCCGATGAGATTTGTAGAAATTCAATCGTGTTCATTAACCCTCCGTGATTTTCTATTGCTCATGCAATGTTCGCGATTCTACCTAAAGCGTGGCCGTGCAGCGAATTTTTCAATTTAGGTTTCCTAATGTAATAAAGCTTTTCTACGTTTTATTGTAGCTGTTGGTTGCAAAAGGGCATTAGTAATAGCTAATTCCGTTGCTTCACGTAGTTCTTTTTTAGGAACAACCTTAGTTACTAATCCCCAAGCTAAGGCGTCTTCTGTTCCAATAGGTTCACCAGTTAGAACCATGTCTGTTGCCGCTCCAGCAGGAATTGTTCTAGGTAAAGTTTGAGTTCCTCCAGCACTTGGTATGTAGGCGAGTGTTACTTCAGGTAGAGCAAATCGTGATCCTTCCTCAGCTATTCTCAGATCACAAAATAGTGGTAATTCCAAACCTGCTCCGTAACAAAATCCGTGTAATTGAGCAATAAGTGGTTTTTCGATTTTTAACATTTCAATCCATAAATCTCGCTCATGTCGTGCCTCACGAGATGCAAAAACACTGGGCGAAGTTCCGAATTCTGAAATGTCAGCTCCTGCTGAGAAGCATTGGCCATTTCCATGAAAGACTACTATTTTTACTTCTGGAATATCCCGACAGGCCGTTAGGTATTCCCAGATGAGATCACGCATGGCCATGTTAATTGCATTCAATTGTTTTGGACGGTTCAGTGTAATTGTTGCTACACCACGTTCATCGATTTCGAAAAGGACCGGATCCAAATGACGTCTCCGTATTACTGTCGCCAGTCAGGCTTTCTAATTTGGCTACGTGAACGTCTCTCTAATCCACGTGCAAAATCTTCGTTAGCTTTTTCAGTTAATTCAGTTAGCTCGTCCGAACCTATTTTCATTTCGGAAGAACGCCATCGTTTAAGAGTTGCTTTATCTTTGGCAGGCAGATCAACTTCCTCGGCCATTTTTCGGACCAAGACGATCAATAATTCGTTAATTTCCTCATCGGTATAGCGGATTTCCATAATTATGTCCTTTTAGTCTCGTATCTTCCAAGATGTTTTACTCGACGCATCAATGTTTGATCGATTTGTGCATTTAGTGCTTCATTCAACTCGTCAGTCAAGTCCGCCATTTTTTGGCTTTCTTCTTGGTGTTCTGATCTCCAAAGACGAATTGCTTCTGTAGCATCTTCAGAAATTTCGGCGTTATCAATGGCTACTGCACTAACTAGCATCATTAGTGACCAAGCCTCTGCATCTTCTAATAAAACAATCATTTAAATACCTGTTCCTGCCTGCATTGTTACCCAGTTTGTAGTAGTAGTCTAACGCTTAAATTCCTGCTGAACTACTGAACCTTTTGTAGTTCCTATGTTGCTCTAGTTGTTTGAGGTTCACGGTGATTTGCCAGTATTTTAAAGTTTTTTAGCCAATAGTCAGTATTTTGTGAGTGACTTCGTTAATAACTCAATTAATCACCTGTAAATTTTGGGCTGCGTTTTTCTACGAATGCACGTACACCTTCTTCACGATCCTTGGTTGTCTGTAGCAGTAATGTTAAATCTGTTTCATAGCGAAGAGCTTGTTCAAGCGGCATGTCTAGTCCACGCCAGACAGCTTCCTTGGCTATACGGGTTGCCAGTTTCCCCCTACTTGCTATGGTCCGAGCCACTTTTTGTGATAACGTCCAGCTGTCTTCCTTCTCTGAGGCAATCCGTGATATCAATCCTAGTGCTAGAGCCCTCTCCATCTCAATGCAGGTATTTGCCTCTGGCGGGGATTTCTGCGGTCCAATTAACCGTTGCAGACTATTTAAAAACGTTTTGTTATCACTTTCAGGAAGTGTCAAAGTTCCAGTATTTTCGCCTACGCGGAGATCGCAAGAGAGAGAAAAGAAAGCTTCAGTTCCATTAATTTGACCTACTAATGCTGCCACAATTGGTAGGGGATACAGTTTTCTTAGCCATTGGAAATCTGAATCATTCCAATCATCTATGGAATTTGCTTCTATTCGAATTGCTACAGCATGTACCTTGTTATCTTTGAGCTCGTTTAGAGTGGAACGAATTGTTTTTCGTCCTGCTCTCGTAACTTTAAGAAAACCCACGTCGTTTTCGATTGTTACAGATACAGCCATACCTAAATCCTACCTCTAAATCCAATTTTGTGAGAGATGTAACTTGCCATATTTACTAAACCAGCCTCATTATTAGTGTATGAGTGATTTTTCTGACCAAGTTCCAGTTGAGTCTGAAAAAGTCGAATGGTTGCATGATCGTTCTGTTCGACCTGTACGTGTTTTTGCGCAACCAAGTACAATTTTAGCGATCATTGTAGCTGTTTTTGCGTCGATGGCACTTATTGCCCTTGCTTTTCAAGCACGTGCTTCTTGGGATGTTGCAAGAGATTGGGTGGTCCCCGCCACTATCCCCTTATTCTCGATTGCTGGTGTTAGCCTAGTTCATCTTGTTACGCGTCGCGCTTTTCGTGAGTTGATGCCCGCAGTATTTTTTATTTGTTTAGTGCTTATTTTTACAATTCTTAATCTAGTGCGTGCAGGTTTTAGTGAAGGACCTGATGCCATGCGTGACAGTTTTTCAATTATTACGGGTATTTTTCTTGGTTTTACGGTTGTTGCTGCATTAGGTGCGGCTGTGTGGATAGAATTTCGCCGCCCCACAAAAGTAGTGTCTCAATAAAAACCATTTGCTATTTTTATTAACTAACTGGTAATTTCTGCGTTAAAAAAAAGCCCAAATTCTTTTGCGAAATTTGCTGCTACTTCATCCAAATCGATAGTTTGCTCGCTTTCTTTTTGTACGCTTGTCAGTTCTAAGTTTTCAAAACCACATGGATTCATAAACTTTAAATGAGTCATTGTTGGGGAAATATTTAAAGACGCACCGTGCATAGTTACTCCTTTCTTTACGGAAATCCCTACTGCGCCGATCTTCTTTTCGTTAACCCATATACCTCGAGTTATCTCCGGATTGCGTTCCCCTGTTATTCCTAAGGAGTGTAGTGTCCGAACCATTATTTCTTCGAGGCCATTTATATAATCGTAAGCAGTTAGTTCCCATTCTCGTAGTGCGATAATTCCGTAAGCTACCAATTGTCCTGGGCCATGGTAGGTGATATCTCCCCCTCTTTCTGTCTGAATTATCGAAATTCCCTCTGCTTCAATTTTTTCTGCGCTTACTTTTAAATTTGGAATGGGATGATTTCGCCCCAAGGTGAAGACCGGTTCATGTTCTGTAAGAAGTAGGGTGTTACCAGTGCTACCGTTTGCCAGATCTTTTTGAATATTTCTTTGTAAATTTAAACAGTCATTATATTTTGTTCGTCCTAGATTAATCAGCGTTACGATTCTAGACATCTTGAGGTTGAAGCTTGAAATATATGTTTGGCATATGTGTAGTTTTATACGTTCCCTTTACTACGTTCCCAGAGTGTTTCTCCAATTATTGCTTGAATAATTTTTGGTTCTAACGTTTTTGTTTTTATATCGTGTTGTTTTGCAAATTCAATTTCTTGTTTTACTCCGGCAGAATCTTGATGCCCTGGCATGCAGGCTATCAACAAAAGATCAGCACATTCCAACATTGCCAAATCAAACTTTAGCCACCCCTGTGGTGGCTCTGGGAGTTCACTATTTTCTGTGTAGGCTATTGGGGAGAAAACAACATCACCTTTGGCAACTAAAGAGCTTGTGATTAATCTGACGCTCTCACAACGAGCTTCCATAACATCTGGGTTCTTATGTTCGAATGGTGATGCTAAGTAGGTGAAACCCATCACGTAACATCCAAGAATTTCATCCATTCCTTATCGTGTAGCGATTGCGACTTATCTTGGGTCCACAAAATCACTTCGTAATAAGGAAGGTTATCGGTACGGTGATATTTAGTCATCATATCCCAGTGCCTGAGAAGTTGTCGGGAAAACTTCACGGAAGATATCTTTGCAGGCATTAGCAATATCCATGTGTTCTTTTTGAGTTCCGTGCCCACTCCTAAGGTTAATATAATGTATCCAAGAACGACATGAACCGGTCATATACAACCTGGTTGGAGTTGCAAGTGGTAACACGAAACGCGCGCATTCCTTCGCGATTCCTTGGCTTAGAAGTTTTTCATATAGGTCTTTTGCCTGCGAAAAGTGGAGACGTATTTGTTCCTGAAGGAGCTGTGTTTGTTCCTCAGATAGATCGTCAATGGAATTTTGACGGTTTGATTTGTCTTGGCGACGGAGTTCAGGAATTGGTATGTCCTCATCGAGTAGATTTACATCCGAATACCTCTGGGAAAATTCTTGAAAAGTAAAACTGCGATGTCTCAATATTTGTGCAGCAAGACCTCTTGTCGTATTTATTTCCAATGTCATAAATGCCTGCTCAAATACTGACCAGTGTTCATTTTTGATGCAGTATTTTAATAAGCCTGCATACGATTCATTTTCTTGATTATTTGGATTGCTTACGCGGGCTATATAAGCCATTTGATTCTCAGGTTCTGGTGTTACCTGAATTAACTTTACGTCACTCATCTTCTACACTTCTTTGCTTAGCCAATAATGTTCCGACACACTTGGGAAGTTCCCAAGACTAAGGATGATAGCATCACATGTTTAGTAGTATGTATAAATTGAAAAAGGGGTTTTGCTGTAGTAGGCATTCATACCCTTTCTGATTCAATGTAAGGCACTTTTAGGAATGTATAGGTCACCCAAATATTTGTCTACACTTCCTTCCCTACATCCAAAAAATTAGCCTCCTTTAACCTTTTTATTGCATCTATTTTGATTAAATATTTCCCTGCGGGGCTTTTTCTTCCAATTTCTGTAGCCAGTAGCTTTTGAAGGTCTTTAGGCGTGTCTAAATCAAGGTAGAGTTCAGGGGGGTCTATTACTGTTGCTGATAGGCCTGCGGTGATAGCACTGTTGTGGTGTTTCGCACAGCTTCCTGGTCCGTACTCTGCGCTAAAGTATTTGGGAGGCTTTAGCAAAATTGCATTGCTGCCTCCATCGAAGCTTTTTGCGATGACTATTGAATTCGTTTGTAGTGCTGCTTTTTTTAATTGAATTAAAGACTGTCCCGTAATTAGTGGCAGATCAGCATGTACAATCACAATTTCGTCCTTGGCCATCTCATTAAGGGCGCCATTAATTTGTTCATTTAATCCCTTCAACTCTTGTTTTTCTTGAATAACAATCAAGCCTGAGGCTAATGAAATAACATCTCTGTCATCGGTTAGAATAGCGGTAATAAATCCTGCTTTATTGGATGCTTCTATTACTGTTGTGAGAGTACTTATGGTTAGGTGGACACGTTCTTCTTCGCTGAGAAAAGTTTGCAAACGACCTTTTGTTTTGGTAAGGCGATTAACCGGAATTAAGAGATTTGGCTGATTTGCCATGTTGCTCCTGAGCGTAATCTATTGGACGCGTCCATGGCATTTCTTAAATTTTTTGTTACTACCACAAGGACAAGGATCGTTCCTTCCGACCTTTTGCTTTTTCCCTATTAAAGAGGCAGCATCCCCCTCTTTTGTTTTTTGCTTTATCGCTACTGACCCATTTGTAGTTTGATCGATTTCCCGATTTGTTCTAGTTGTTTGTTGTACAGGTTGGCTTTGACGTATTTGGGCAGCTTCCTTCATTTTCCCCGGTTTTATGCGGAATATTGATTGTACGATTTGATGCTGAATATTTCCTTGTAATTGTTGGAACATATCAAAACCTTCACGCTTGAAAGCAACAAGCGGATCAACCTGCGCATACGCCTGAAGGCCGACACTTTGGCGCATTTCATCCATTGCTGTCAAATGCTGTTGCCAGTGGTAGTCAATGACATCTAGGATCAACCAGTTTTGTATGGAATTAAATAATTCCCCCCCCGCTTGCTGAGAGAGTTTCTCATATTTGTCTTCAAGTCTATTGAGCGCCTCATCAGCAGCTGAAGCGCCAAGGTCGTCTATCTCTGTAATCTCTAGCGCATCTTCTTCTGGCATTACCTCATTAAGCTGTGCGTGTATGTACTCTGGATTCCCACCCCCTCTATTGACTATCGCATCTACTTCTTTGGTAATAAATGTCAGGACATTTTCACTTATATTTGTACCTTCAAGGACTTTGTTGCGCTCTTCATAAATTATTGTCCTTTGCTCATTCATGACATCATCGAATTCCACCAGACGTTTCCGAATATCGAAATTATGCCCTTCAACTTTTTGTTGGGCTTGTTCTATAGCTTTTGTGACCATGCCGGATTCTAATGGCATATCATTCGTCATACCGATTTTTTGCATCATGCCGGGCACCCAATCTGGTGCAAACCGTTTCATGATGTCGTCTCCGAAAGAAACAAAAAAACGACTTGAACCAGGATCTCCTTGACGACCAGACCGTCCACGAAGCTGATTGTCGATTCGTCTTGATTCGTGCCGCTCAGTTCCAATGACGTGTAGTCCTCCGGCTTTTACACTTGCCTCTTCCAACTTAATGTCAGTGCCGCGTCCAGCCATATTGGTTGCAATAGTGACAGAGCTGA
Organism: Tepidiformaceae bacterium; assembly: GCA_045562595.1. GTDB lineage: Bacteria > Chloroflexota > Dehalococcoidia > Tepidiformales > Tepidiformaceae > JAKUNN01. The sequence continues at coordinate 33,645 of JBJKVN010000022.1, read as the reverse complement.
GTTTCCCGGCATGTTCTATGATTTGAGCTTCTTTTTCATGTTGTTTAGCGTTCAGAATTGAGTGTTTAATTCCACGTCGTTTTAGTAGCTCAGCTACGTATTCTGACTTTTCAATTGAAGTAGTTCCTACTAAAATTGGTTGCCCTTTCTTGTTGCGCTCTTCAATATCTTCAACGACTGCGTTAAATTTTGCCTCTTCGTTGATGTAGACTAAATCTTCATCATCTAAACGAACCATTGGCTGATTCGTCGGAATTGCAACTACATCTAGGGAATAAATTTTGGCAAATTCTTCTGCTTCTGTTTCAGCTGTTCCTGTCATTCCTGCGATTTTTTGATAAAGCCTAAAGTAATTTTGGAACGTTATAGTTGCATGCGTTAAAGATTCTCTCTGAATTTTAACCGATTCTTTTGCTTCTACTGCTTGATGAATTCCATGGCTCCAACGTCGACCCTCCATCATGCGACCTGTGAATTCGTCGACTATTACAATTCCACCGTTCTGGACAACATAATCTCTATCCCGGCGTTTTAAATATTCAGCATCGAGTGCTGCTTCAAGATGTTGGGCAAGCTTTGGGTCTTCCCCGAAAATGTTTTCAACCCCCAAATGTTTTTCAACTTTTCCAATTCCTATTTCGCTTAACGCAACATGTTTAGCCTTTTGGTCTACTTGGTAGTCAGTTTCTGGAGTTAGGCCCCGGACAGCACGAGCAAATCTTTGATATGTGTTACTTGCTTCTTCTGCTTGACCACTAATGATTAATGGTGTGCGGGCTTCGTCAATAAGAATATTGTCAACTTCATCTACTATCACAAAATTAAGTTCACCCTGGATACGAGCGGAACTGTCCTTAGCCATATTGTCCCGTAAGTAATCAAAACCAAATTCGTTATTTGTTCCGTATGTAATGTCGGCTGCATATGCTTCCCAACGTTCACATTTTCTTAGGTTTGTATAGGTATCCCCTATTTCATTGGCTTCAGGGTCATACATGAATTGCTGATGGTCACCTTGAATCACACCTACTGTCAGACCTAATGACGAGAAGACTGGCCCATACCAGGTTGCATCACGGCGTGCCAGATAGTCATTCACTGTTACTAGGTGTGCCCCTTTTCCTGATAAGGCATTTAAGTAGAGGGGAGGGATAGCAGTTAAAGTTTTACCTTCCCCCGTTTTCATTTCGGCGATTTTTCCCTCGTGCAGTACTACTCCGCCAATGAGCTGTACTGGGTAAAGACGTTGCTCCATTTGTCTCCAGGCAGCTTCACGTACTACAGCAAATGTTTCTGGTATGAGTTGATCAATTGATTCTTCTGCTAATCGTTGTCGAAACTCAGCTGTTTTCTCCGATAGTTCGGTATCGTTCAAAGTGGCTATATTGTCTTGGTGAGCCTCTATTTGTTCAGTAATTTTACGCAGACGGGCGAGCTCTTTCTCGTTTGCGTTTCCGACGATCTTATTGAGTAGACCTAGTTTTGCCATGTATTCAGTTTAGCCGAACATTTTGCAAGCCAAAATGTTACGTTCAATCTACTAGTGCAGCGATAACTTTCTCTATCACAGCGTCTGCCTTTTCAGCCATCTCTAGGTCATTGGCATCTTGTATGGGGTGGGGAACGAAAACACGTTGCACACCCGGTAATCCTAGAGTTTCCGCTTGTGCTGTTGCCGCCTCTTGAAATTCATCAGACGCTATGAAAACTGCAGGTTTTCCATTGATTTCGAACCAGGTTGTATCGTGCACACTGCACGTTGTACATGAACCTCAGTCCGCTAAACCTTCAATCACAAAATCAGCTTCTGCTGCAATTGTCTTTCTCAATTCATGTGGAGCAGGTTTGGTGAAAGTTGGCTTGATATAACGTTTAATTTTTACGTCAGGTAATTGCTCAAGTAATTTGGACTCGAGTTGATCCAGTAGAACATTTCCCCGGGGTTTTGAGATATCGAGTAAGGCGACTGTGCCAGTGATCATCTCTGGTCGCTTTGCTAAGTTACGCCTTAACGGTACCCTTTCATCGGTAGGGTCAAGAATAACAGACATGGTAATCTCCTAAGGTGAGTATAGCTATCTTAGATATATTTTGCTTGCGTCCAGTTTTTATTATTCAAGATAATAAATCCTATCTATGGAAAGTAAGATTTTGAAGTCCTTGAATTTCCGTGCATTTCTGCTCCCCTTTTTCATGGTTCTGTTTTTTGTAACTTTGGGATTTTTAGTGTGGTTGCTTTTTGATAAGTTTGAGGAAGAAGATTCTGAGCCTATTGAAAATGTAATTGTTGCTACCACCCCTGAAGAACCAACGGCGACACCAACTCAAACGAAGATACTTCCTTTAACGACTAGTATTCATGACGGATTAAGTGGATCAGATCTACCACCAGGACTCCCTGACGATACAATTTTAGTTAGTTCTTCAGAAAAATCGGATATTGTCTTCTTCTTATCCCCACCCAAAAGAATTGTTAAGGAATGGTACGTCCCAGTGGTCGCTATGGGAGTAGGGATCGATTCAATATCTAAGGCTGGACTCCTGGAAATTTTAAGTGGTTCAGTAACCGATTGGGCAGACGTCGGAGGTTTGCCTGGCTCAATACGTGTACTAACAGGTCCCATTACGGAAATAGATCCATTTCAAGATCTGTTTGATATGTCATTAGTTGAGCAGTTTGAGAGTTACGAAAAACTTTTTAAAGTGATGACTTTCCAATCAGGAACAATTGCTATTGTGCCGATTGATCAGATTGTTCCTTCGGTGACTGCATTAACTGTTGATGGTGTGGATATAGTAAGGGGTTTTGGTAATTCTGAAGATTGGTATTTTGTCGATGCTGTGTTTGCTCTTCCTCTCACTGAGCGAGGGAAACCCGCAATTGAAAATTTGATAGATGCACCCCTCCCTAACCCCACTACTATCGTAATAACGGGTGATATTTTGCCAGTCAGGTGTTCACTTGTCGCTTTGGAATCATCTGGTGATTGGGCATCAGCAGTAAGAGGTGAAACAGGTGATTATTTGGCTGCAGCTGATCTAACGCTCGGTTCTTATGATGGTTCCATTCATGATTTTGGAGAACATTACGGTTGTGTCCCAGGCGTGAATCTTTCCTCACCTCCTGAGGTGATTGAGCTTTTGAAGTATGCTGGTTTCGATGAGCTAAGCCTCGCAACTAATCATGTGTTTGATTGTGGAGTTAATTCCCCTTGCGGAAATCGAGCCTTTTTAAGCACAATTAATTCTCTTAAAGAAGCAGAAATAAAGATTGCAGGAGCAGGTTCATCATTAGATGAGGCTTTTGCTCCCGTTATTTTTAATGTTGATGGAATAACTTTTGGGATTTTGGCTTTTGATGATGTTGCTGCACAGAATTTTGCTGCAACAGAGGATAAGCCCGGAACGGCTCCGTTGGATGATGATTACAGTGATGAAATTGCTTCGGGGTATCAGTCCTATTTTCATCCTGCTAGTGCTTTAAGTTTGGATAGATTTCAAAAGCTTATTTCTGATCTTGTGGAAGCGGTGGATGTTGTAATTGTTCAGGTACAAACTGGTACTGAAGATACCCATGATCCGTCAGAACGAAGTATTAAAGCACTTAGAGTTGCTCGTTCGGCCGGTGCAACGTTAGTGATAGGTAATCAGGCACATCATGTGCAAGCTATCGAGCCACTGAAAGAGGGTAGATTTATTGCATATGCACTTGGAAATTTCATTTTTGACCAAATCCACACACTGGAACATACCCAAGGGTTTCTTTTGGAGGCAACCTTTTGGGGGAAAAATCTAATGAATTTAAGATTTTTGCCATATGAGATTAAAGAACGGTATCGCCCTGTTTTTGTTCATGGTAGTTTGCGTTTAAAGATTCTTGAAGATGTTTTTGAAGCGACAAAAAGACTTGTGTCTCAGGATTAGGAAAGTATATGAAAATTTTTTTTGATTGCGATGAAACAATTATCACTTGGGATGTCCGACTAAGACCGGGTGTAAAAGAGGTAATAGGAAGCTTGAGAGATTCCGGCCATGAAATTTATTTGTGGAGTGGTAATGGGCCGCGTTGGGAAATTGTTCGGCGTTTCGATTTGCACGATTTTTTTCTTGATTGCTACTGGAAGCCTTTATATCGACACCACGAAAGACTCGAAGAGCTTGGGATTCCTTTCACTCCCGATTTTGTGATCGATGATCATCAAGAAGTTGTTGATGCTTTTGGGGGTGTTCGTATTGAGCCGCCTGCCCATGAATTGTCTAAGGACAGGGAATTATGGCGTGTCTATGATGTCATTACAGATCACGTTCAAACGCTTAAGGGTGATTAAATTTAAATAGCTTTATTCTTGGAATTGTTCTGTTGGTGGATTGTCATAATTAAGATACGGAGGCCATAAAGTTTCCAGCTCTTTTCTAATTGGATCGTCGTCTGGTAAGTAGCGATGAAATTGTGGCTCAACGTCACGGCGAGTCCATTCTTTCGCAATAGTATCTTGTTTAATTTTATCCTGGAGCATCATGAGGCCAGTTAATAATGATTCTGGTCGTGGTGGACAACCTGGGACATAAACATCAACAGGAAGTAAAACATTTACACCGGGTGTAACGCTGTAGGCGTAAGCAAATGGTCCACCCATGGTGGCGCATCCGCCCATGGCGATTGCCCATTTAGGTTCTGGCATTTGTAGCCATACACGACGAACTGCAGGTGCCATTTTCCAAGTTACAGTACCTGGAACGATTAATAGATCCGCTTGTCTGGGTGAAGCACGAAAAATTTCAGCTCCGAATCGTGCGATGTCATAACGCGGCATCGCAGTTGCAATCATTTCCATAGCACAACATGCGAGACCAAACATTGCAGGCCAGAGTGAAGATCTACGGGCCCAATTAAGAATCTGGTCTACACTAGTTACAAGAATTTGTTGCATTAATTCTTGTTCCACATCGGTTGTCCCGACAAGTGGTAACGGATCATATATCTTTGATGGGTGCTCACTCATTCTTATCTATAACGTCCTTGTGACTCGGTTTCGCCTATGTGTATAGGCTCATCTACAACAAGATCTCCATTACGAATTTTGATGTTGTATCCACAATCGGGATTTGTACAAGCCCAGGCCTTGTAATGTATAGGGGCTCCTTGGCTGCCAAAATCTGACAGGGGGACAAGATCCCCTTCGGAGCAGCGTCGACATTCAGGAAACGATTCCATTTCCGCCATCCTCCACCTTTAGATGATTAAAAATGCTACCAGTGATGTAGTTCTTTGTGCAATCTTAATTCTGATTTTTCTAAGCTTATTTGGTTATTTATCAGTTAACATTACGATAGTTCATATGAATTCATCTATTTGTGTTCTTGCTGGTGGTGTAGGTGCGGCACGATTTTTACAAGGGCTAGTCAACGTCACTGAACAAAAAAAGATTACAGTTATTTCCAACGTAGGGGATGATGTTGATCTTTATGGTTTGCGTGTTTGCCCTGATATTGACATCGTAATTTATACTCTGGCTGGGCTTATCAATTCTAAAGTTGGCTGGGGCCTTCTTGATGATTCATTTACAGTTTTAAAAGCACTAAAAAATTTTGGATATGATGATTGGTTTAATCTTGGGGATCAAGATTTGGCTACTTCTATACATCGGACACGTCTTCTGAGAGAAGGAGTTCCCTTACACGAAGTTACCGGGCAATTAGCTCGGAGTTTTTCATTAGATTTGAATATTTTGCCAGTTACCAACACGCAGATGGCCACTCGTATCGAAACTGAGGAGGGGTTACTTCCTTTTCAAGATTATATGGTGCGGTTACGTGGTGCCCCTAGAGTGACGGGGGTACATTTTTCACAAAGTGAGAATGCATTACCTGCCCCAGGGGTTTTAGAAGCAATTGCTGAAGCAAGTATTATCGTTATTGCTCCAAGTAATCCCTTTTTAAGCATAGACCCAATCTTGTCTATTTCAGGTGTACGTGCTGCCTTGGAGGCTAGTAAAGCTCCTCGAGTTGCTATAAGCCCAATAGTTGAAGGTTCAGCTATTAAGGGCCCTGCTGCACGGATGCTAGAAAGCTTGGGCCATGAAGTCTCAGCTGTGGGTGTAGCACGTATTTATGCAGATCTTGTCGATTGGTTTTTCTTAGATGAGTTGGATCGTGATCTCGAGCAATCAATTAAATCGTTAGGTTTAAATACTCGCGTGACAAATACTATTATGAATAGCGATTCAAAAAAACGTTCATTGGCCAGTGAGGTTCTAAAAGTTGCTGGATTATAAAAAATGAATAGTTAAAAAACCGGATTTACGATAATTGCCTGCTCACGTTCTGGTCCCACTGATATTAGATCAACAGGTACGCCAAGAAGGTTTTCCACTCTTAGAACGTATTGCTGTGCTTCTTGAGGTAGCTTCTCGAAGTCACGAATTTCTGAAGTTGGTTGTTGCCAACCAGGTAATTCTTCATAAATTGGTTCGACTCTTTGAAGGGCACTTGCGCTAGCAGGTACTGTTTCTAAAATCTCTCCATCTAATTTGTATCCTGTGCAGATTTTTATCGAAGATAGATTATCCAAAACATCAAGCCGTGTTAGTGCTGCAGCCGACAAACTATTGAAGCGAACACTATATTTTCCTGCAACAGTGTCTAACCATCCGATCCTTCTTGGCCTACCCGTAGTAGTACCATATTCTCCCCGACCTGATTCTTTACCATGATCACGTAATTGATTAGCTAGATCATCCATTAATTCGGTTGGAAATGGGCCATTGCCAACGCGAGTACAGTAACTTTTAAATACGCCAATAACTCGCTCTACAGCAGTTGGGCCGATTCCAATGCCAATTGTTGCTCCCCCTGCTGTACTACTGGGAACACTTGAGGTAACAAATTCATATGTTCCATGGTCTAGGTCTAATAAAGCTCCCTGCGCCCCTTCCAGGAGGACATAATCACCAGCTTGCAGTGCGTCTGCAACTATACCCTGCGTGTCTCCAATAAAGGGTTGTAGCTGCCTTCCATATTCACAGTATTGTGCATATGTTTCCTCGAAATTAATTGATTCTCCACCGTAAACTTTTTCAATCAAATTATTCTCATATTCAAGAACTGCAGCCATACGGTTTTGTAGATGTTCGGTATCTAATAGATCTGCTATACGAATTCCTCGGCGAGCCACTTTGTCTGTAAAACAGGGTCCGACACCTTTCCCTGTGGTACCTATTGCAGCACTACCACGTGATTTTTCTTCAAGACCATCAAGTATCCGGTGCCAGGGCATAATTACCTGACATCTTTCACTTACGAATAGTTTTTGAGTTGAAATTCCACGTTTTTCCAGCTGGCTGATTTCGTTTAGCAGCACCGCGGGATCTATGGCTACCCCATTTCCGATTAAACATGTTTTGTTCGCATGAAAGATGCCTGCAGGAACAAGATTTAACTGAAATTCACCTTTGTCGTTGAGTATTGTATGACCAGCATTATTCCCTGCAGAGTAGCGCGCTATGACACGTGCTTTCCTTGCAAGTAGATCGATGACACGTCCTTTACCTTCATCACCCCATTGGCTTCCGATGACTACAATTGCAGGCATGTAATCCCCCTTAGATTTTTCTGCCGTCGATAGGGTACATCAATGAGTACTTAACTGTCCCTGTTCTGCTACACTTTCACGCTGTAAAGTTTGCAAATACAAGTCTTTACGGAGGAAATCGTGCTCGAAGTCCCAGCTCCTATGTCTGGATCGATTCTTGAATTATTAGTAAGCGTTGGTACCGAAGTTAGTGCCGGTCAGGAGTTGATAGTTCTAGAGTCAATGAAGATGGAGATTCCTGTGGAGTCTCCTGTTGCTGGAACTGTATCAGAAATTCTTATTTCAGTTGATGATGCAGTCGAGGAAGGGGAGACGATTCTACGGATAGAAGAAAGTTAATCTTTGGATTCTGTTTTTTCTAAATATGTAGTCCAGAGGGCATCTCTTTTTGCAGCTCCTTTTCGGTAACCCACTTGCCCGCATATAAGCGGACCACATAGTTGTGCGAGTAAGTATCCTCCTCCAATTAGAACAAGGAACGCAAAACCTGGATGTCCAAGAAATCCAGGTCCCCAAAGAACAAGAATTAGAAATAGGCCTGCTGCTAGCATTAGTCCTAGAAGTGCTCCCGTATAAACCCAAATCGATTCTGTACGCCTTTTGGCTTGATATATCGTCAGGATTTCTTTGGGTACTGCAGATACTTGGTTGGAGAGGTCAGTGATTTCACAGAACTGGCAATGATTTTCATTAACATTTATTCGACCGAAGCAGAAAGAACAAAATGATCCATTATTAGGCACTTGGCGTGAGAGAATTTCATCCATTTTGGATTGTAATTTCTCAACATAAGGGAACGGACTTATATATCCTGCCGTTGCATCTTGTTTCCTGTCCATAAAGCTTGTTTAGACTGAAATAATTCTAACAGTTCCTTTTAATCCGTCGATTTCGATTGTTGCTTTATCAGGAATACGTGAAGTTGCAGCTTGCGTTCCTACAACACATGGAAGACCAAACTCACGTGCTTCTATAGCAGCATGCGAAAGCATACCACCTTGGTCAGTAACGATAGCTCCTGCTATCGGAAATAGTGGCATCCAGGGTGGAGACGTGAATTGGCAGACTATGATTTCGCCATCCTCGAAGTTATCTGCTTCATCAAGACTTTTGAGTACACGTGCTCGGCCACGAACAATTCCCGGATTTGCACCTACACCCTGAAGCATCAGTGGATCTTCTGGTTGTGTTATTTCTGCCCCAAACATCATTTCCATTATGGGATTCGGAGCAGGCGGAGCTGGTTCACCTAAGTGAGATGGTGGTGCAAGTTTTGCCCAACTTTCCAAATCAGCCTTACGATTTTTTAGAAGTTCACGCATTTTCTGATTATTTTGCTTTTTTGTAAGTTCAACGATCTCCTGGGTTTCAAAGAAAAAGATGTCATTCACTTCATCTAGTAGCTGTTGTTCCACCATTTTTTTTCCTAAAGCTACACAGGGTACTCTGAACGCACCAACGCTATTTACTTGCCATCGTGCACGGCCTTCTATAACGAAGACATAATCCTCTGCAGATTCTAGGAGTGTTTTGTACTGATTGAGTGTTTCATTGTCTTGAAAATATGATTCTAGAGAGGTTCTTGCTTGTTCTCGATTTGCGATTGATTTTTTACGAGATTCTTCAGCTTTATTTTTCCCGGCATCCAGATATCGGGCAATTAATTTAAGCCCTTTTTCTGGTTCTTCAGACCAGGTTGGTTGATGTGCTTCAAACCAGGTTGTCGCACCGCGCCCATATTCCAATAGGTAAGCATGAAATTTTTCCAGGAAGATTTCCCCTTCAGGTATAGTTTTAATTTTTTCGTAATTACCTGCGTTGATTGCGCTTTTGAGATCAGAATTGTCCGCTACATTTTCAACTAATTTACTAAGGGCAATCCCTGCTGTGGCAGAAGCATTTTCAGAGCCCTGCAATGCTGACATTACTAAGCGGTCCGCATCATTTATGTTTTGCGCGGAGCAAAATTGTATTAATTGTGCAAGTGCGCCAACGGCTCCTATTAAAGGCTGCATAGTGTACGAGAAAGATAACGCGGCAGTTTGCTTATATTCTGCAATATTGTTTGCTAATTCTTCTACATTCATTGAGTGGTAGTCATGTTCATAGAGTGAAGTGCAAAGAGTTTTGCAGTATTGCTGTGCATGTAATTCCCAGTTTTCACGTGGAGTTGAATGTGGGGCAGGTTCAAGAGTGAGGGGGGTGCGAGGGTCTTCTCGTATACCGTCTAATGCAACTGTTGTTAGGTAACCATATCCGTTGAGATAAACTACACGGCTGCCCATACCTTCCATAAATGCTGAGAACATTTCTTGGCTAAGTTTAGGTACAGGGCGAAGGCCATGCGGCAGAATTTTTAGTGAAAGTCCATTCAAGTCGGGGTTTAAAGTAAAGTTTTGTTCGGTCATATTGGGTTGTCAATTACTACTGGCGTAATCCATTTCCTTCGTTTAGTAGATGGACAATAATCTTCTATTTTCTCTTTTACAAGTTATTCTTTAGTCGCAATTGCCTGAACTTGTACAAATGCGAAACAGGCATCTTCATTCTCAGACCATTCTTTCCAGGAAGCACCGATATTTTTAATTTCTTCGGGTGTAGACAAGTTGTACTGAATAGCTTGTTGGCCAAAGGAGGATTTCAATGTCCTTTCGGACCAAGTTTCCCCCCAAAATTGTGCGTTTGTGCCAGTATAAAGTTTTGAATCGCCTGTTAGTTCAGCGTTGTGAAAACCTGATGCTCGTAACCATGCAGGTATTCTCCGTCCTGCATCTGCATCTGCACCATTTTGCTTCACTACTGCGTGATAGAGATCTAGCCAACGTTCCATTAGTGGTAAGCGTGGCCAAGCGACCATAGAACCGTAATCACTTTCTCTGAGAGATACGATGCCACCTGGTTTTAAAACCCTTTTAATTTCTTTGAGTGCTGTGATCGGCGCATCTAAGTGTTGAAGCACCTGATGGAGATGTACAACATCGAACACATTATTATTAAAAGGTAACTGGTACGTGTTTGCTGGCATGTAAATAGGACTGCTGTTCGTACGATCTTGCTGACGTGCTTCATTAAGGATTTCAGTCACAGGATCTATGCCAATTGTTAATCCGGGAGCAACTGCTCGTGCTAGACCTTCAGTAATTGTTCCTGGTCCACAACCGACGTCGAGGAGACGCATACCGGGCTGAAGTCGTTTCAAGAGATGGTGAGCATCTTTTTCAGCTGTTCGGAGTGCATGTACCTTAATTACAGCGGGGTGATGCCCGTGTGTATATTGGCTCTCTTTTCTATTTGAGCTCATTGGTAAAGCGTAACGGATCGATATGCGATGTGCTTGGTAGACTAACCTTACTAACAGGAGTTTGTTGTGTGTGGAATTGCAGGAATTGTTAGTTTAGATGGTTCTGAAGTTCCTTCCGACATCGCTTATCAGATGGCTGTTCCTCTTGAACATAGAGGTCCTGATGACAGTGGGGACTGGTCTTCGGCATTGTGTGCTCTTTCGCATCGTCGACTGTCTATCATCGATCTTTCACGTTCTGGTCGCCAGCCACTTTCAAATGAAGACGCAACTTTGCAACTTACTTGCAATGGGGAAATCTATAATTTTCGTGAACTACGTGCTGAACTTCAGCAGCTTGGTCACCATTTTGTATCCGATACTGACTCAGAGGTAATTGTTCATTTGTATGAAGAGGTTAAAGGCGATCCTGACGCATTATTATCTCGTTTGGATGGGATGTTTGCGTTTGGATTATGGGACGGCAAACGTCGTAGGTTGTTACTGGCTCGGGACCGGTTGGGGGTAAAACCATTGATGTACTCTCAGAAAGCTGGGTTTTTAGTATTTGCGTCAGAAGCAAAGGCAATTTTTCAAAGTGGATTGGTCAAAGCAAGGCCCTTAGCATCTGCTATTTTTTCATACTTATTACTAAGGCATTCCCCTGCACCTGCCACTATGTATGAAGAAGTTAATTCATTGCCTAGCGGACATTATTTGCTCGCAGAAGTTAATAAAGGTGTTGAAATTCATAAATATTGGGATATCCCCGTGGCGTTGTCTAAAAGTGAAAGGATCCGCCCAGAAAAAATCCACAAGCTTGTTTCAGATGCGATACGGAAACGCCTCGTCTCAGATGTTCCAGTTGGAGCATATTTGTCGGGAGGTCTTGATTCTTCGATAGTTGCAGCGGTGATGGCAAAGGAAATGGGAGGAAATCTAAAAACTTATGCTGTTGGCTTTGGAGATCTTGCTTTAGATGAATTGCCTTACGCACGTTTAGTTGCACAGCATATAGGGTCTGATCATTCAGAGATTATCCTTGAAAGAGATGGTTATTTTGATCTGCTACCTGACTTAATCGCAAAACGTGGTGCACCACTGGCTGTCCCTAACGAACCACCTTTATACGCACTCTCTCAAGCTTTGAAGGAAGATATTACTGTTGTGTTATCTGGAGAGGGTGCGGATGAGCTCTTTGGTGGATACAGTGATTACCATGGCATGGGGCTCGATTACGCTAAGGCAAAAAATCTAAGAAGTTATCCTGGTTTTTTACGACACATTTTCAATGGTGGTATGGATAAAAAGTACGGCACTCAATTTTGGGATCTTAGCCCAAAGGATTTCTTTTTAGCCGGTTATCATTGGTTTTCCCCAGAAGATTGTCAGAAGTTGCTCAATCCAGTTGTTTTTCAACAAGGTTCTTCTTTTGTAAGTGAAATGCTGGATACAATTTTCGATGAATCTTCTGCATCTGCTTTCTTTAGTCAGCTTTTTTATTTTTATCAAAAAGTTCACTTGCAAAACCTGCTTAATCGTGTTGATTCGATGACTATGGCGACTGCTGTAGAAGGGCGAGTACCCTTTACTGACCATAACTTAGTTGAAGAGATTTCCCCCCTTCCTCTTGAGGACAAAATAAGGTGGCGTACATTTGCTCATCAGGTACAAGCTAAGTTCTCGTATGCAGATTTATATAGAGAGCGCAATATTGAGACGAAGGTAAGTTTACGTCGTGCATTTAAGGATGAAATCCCAGAGGAAATTTTAAAAAGACGGAAAATTGGATTTAAATTGCCTCTTGAAAAATGGTTAGTTCCGCCTTTTAGTAATCGTATACAGGAGGAAATACTTGATGGTGAAGCTGTGGCAAGTGGATATTTACAAAAAGAGACACTTCAGAACTGGCTAAAAGAAAACTCTTGGCTTTCTGATGATGCTCAGCGATTGTGGATGCTTTACAACCTTGAACTCTGGTTGAAACAGATTAAGAATATTTAGTCGGTTATGGTTATTTTATGAAAAAGCAGGATTCGACGAGATTGGAAAAATCTAGTGATGGTCCAATCTCCCTTTTTTTCAACCGACCTATTTCTAAAAGAATCAGTGGGTTTTTAGCTCAAAGGCAATGTTCTCCTAATTTGGTGACGGGGTTTTCTTGTGTTTTAGGAGTTTTAGGTGCTGTTTGGATAGCTTTACAAATATGGTGGCTGGGTGCTCTTTTTTTGCAGTTGTCTTCGATTTTTGCTGGTGTTGATGGTGAAGTTGCACGGCGGTTAAAGTTACAAACTCCCTGGGGCGATTTTTGGGATACATTTTCCGATCGCTTTGTTGAATACGTAGCGTTTATCGGTATTGCAATTGGGTTTGCAAGACTTGAGGATTTTAATTCTTGGGCTTGGCCAATTGTGGGTTTATTACTTGGTGGTAGTCTTTTATTAACCACACTCTCAGAAAAGTATCGTTCTAGTACGCAGGTAAACTATCCAAAGAAAAAATTCGAAGGCTTGTTTGCATATTTCACATCAGGTCGCGATGCTCGTATTTTTTGGATTGCTATAGCACTTATTATTGGCCATTTTTCAATTGATATTCTTGTATGGACGATGTTAGCGATTGGTATTCTGATGCATGTCAATGTGATACTGAGGTTTATACAAATACGTAAACTGGGATTCCCATCCACGCGGATACCAGCTATAAAGGCTGTTTTTTTTGATTTTGGTGACACGCTTTGGCATTTCCCAGAAGCAACATATCCGACAGAAGAACTTATTCATCAGGAAATCACATCACGCTATAAAAAATTCTTAAGTGAACAGGAAATTTCGATTCCTAATTCATTAGATCGATTAAGTCACGAAATCCACTCGCGGTGGAGGGCATCTGAAGTTCGTGCAGATGCAGGTGAATTTCAAAGTCCCAATTATCTTGGGATAGTGCGTTCTGTTTTTGAAGTAGAAGGAATTGAGTTAAGTGATTCACAAGTAGCTACTTTATGGGATTTATCTAATGCTGGAACCTCATTTTTGGGTTGTCGTTTATTTGAAGATGCTATTGATACGCTGAATTGGTTACATGAAGGAGGTATTCAGATTGGAGCGATAACTAATCGTGCTCACGGGGGTTCCTCCTTTTTGGAAGAACTTCGTGATAAGGGAATTCTGCAATATTTTGATGTCGTTGTTTCATCTGACCAGGTAGGTGTGCGGAAGCCACATTCCACAATTTTTCAGCAAGCGCTAACTGAGCTAGGAGTGAAGTCTGAGAATGCTATACATGTAGGTGATCGTTTGCAAGCTGATATTGAAGGGGCACGTCATGCTGGTTTAACTGCTGTTTGGATGAGGCGGGCCAGACCTACTGAAGAAGAAGCTCCTATTGGAGTAAACGCTCCGAACTATACGATTTCTGGACTTTCTCAACTTCGCTATCTACCCCCATTGGTAGAAGCAAGAGGTGCAACTAACGATCAGTGACTATTTTAATTAATGCTCTAAATCGCGAAGCCATGCGACGTGGCTTACTTACTGAAGAACATCGTATTACCGAAGAAGTTGCTTTTTCACTCGTGCGTGACATGTCCTATGAGCGAGCCTCAAGCCGTGATCCTCTAACAACTATTGCTGAATGGAAAGGTACTTGTTCAGGTAAACACTATTTGCTTAAGGATCTTTTTGAAGAGTTGGGAATGAAGGTTTCTTTGTACGCTGGGTTAATTCATTACAGTGTCGATTCCTGCCCCTGGTTGCCTGAACACTTGCGAACTTTTGTTGCAAAGGAACCACTGCCTGATATACATAATTTTCTACGCCTTGAAACAAGGACAGGATTTCTTAAATTAGTTGATGCTACTTTTCCCTCTTCAGCTCGTTCTCATGGTCTAGTTGTTAATGACTTTGAACCTACTAGTGAAATGATGACGATCCTCCCTGTCGAAAAGGAATTTGAGGTTCCTGGTGGTGATAATCCGCAGGATTTTAAAAACACTTTAATAAACGAATATTGTGGCCGTTTTGTTGAAGAACGTGAACAATTTATTAGCCTACTGAGCAATTGGTTGGCTAGTCTTGCCGACTCAAAGAGCGCGAAGTTGTAGTATCACTGTGGGCCCGTAGCTCAGTTGGTAGAGCATCGGACTTTTAATCCGAGTGTCGACAGTTCGATCCTGTCCGGGCTCACAGGACATTGCAAAGCAATATTTGTGATGTCCTTACGGTTCTTAACCTTGTAAGAAGTTTTGTTGGTTTAACCGTGGTTAAAATACTACCTTCAAAAGGAGATTTCGTTACTCTTACTTAAAAGTACAGCGAATCTTTTACCATTCGTTCACATGCGTAATATTTTCGATGTTTGGTCTATAAGCAGGCTTAAAACTTGTTCCTTTGGTATATGCAATAGGTATGAGTGCAACTTGCATAAAATCTTCAAATGGTATTCCCAATAATTCAGCAGTTTCCTTCTCGTGCATTAGGTGAAGAGTTGTCCAAGCTGTGCCAAGACCTCTTGCTCTGGCCGCTAGCATAAAATTCCAAGCTGCCGGAATTATTGAACCAAGTGTTCCTGATTGGGCTGATACATTGTTGCCGGCCTCGTTGTCGGTTCTTCCTGCGATGCAGGGTATCATTAGAACAGGAGCCCTTCCCATGTTATCTGCCAGATAATCAGCAGATGAAGCCGAACGATCTTGGCTCTCAGTTAACATTCCATCTCCGCTATCAGCATGAAGTTTGTGAATCGCTATAGGCATTTCTCGATATATATCAAATGCTTGCTGATACAGCTTTCCGATTTTTTCTCGTTTCTCTTCATCTGTAACAAAAACGAAGTGCCAATTCTGAGAGTTTGATCCGGTAGGTGCCTGGACAGCGAGCTCCATACACTCTCTTATTACATCCATACCGACTGGCCGGTCAAAATCGAGTCTTTTTCTTACCGCCCTTGTGGTACTCAGAAGTTCATCATTGCTAAGCCCTAATTGTTCATGTTTCATTTTTTCCTCTTATTGTGGTTACTTCTCTTTGTATTAACCTTTAAGTACTTTCCCAATTGAACCCGGGATATGGCCACCGTTGATAGCGATTGTTTGTCCCGTAACCCATGAACCAGCTTCCGAAGCTAGCCAGACACAGGCCGCACCTATATCCTCGGGTCTTCCCATACGTCCGGTAGGAAGATAATCCCCATACTTTTTTTGATCTTCTTCTGACATTGGGAACATCTCTGAGAATTGTTCAGTGACGATGGGTCCTGGCGCTATAGCATTCACGCGGATGCGCTTGGTTCCTAATTCTTCAGCTAGTGTCATGGTCATGTTAATGACTCCTGCCTTTGCCGCTCCATAGGCACCTGTATGTGGTGCAGCATTTAATCCTGCTCCAGATACGATATTAATAATGCTGCCGTGTTCTGGTATATGTGGAATTGCCCACTTTGCCCCTTCAAAAGGGATTGTAAGATTGAATCTAATCATCCAGTCCCAATAATCAACTGGCGTTTCATCAATGTAATAGGTTTCTGTTGCGTCGCTGCCGCCAGCGTTATTAACCCATATCGAAATTTTTCCAAATTCACTGACTGCTGTATCTACAAGTTCACGTACTGCATTCTTTTCCATTAGATCGATTGGGACTGCAAGCCCCCGACGACCGCGGTCTTCTATTTTTTGGACAACATTTTCAAGATCATCTTTACGTCGTGCTGCAACAACGACATCCGCTCCCGCTTCAGCCATGCAAAGAGCAATTCCTTCACCTATTCCTCGACCACCTCCTGTCACCACGCACACATGACCATCCATGCGAAAGTCATCAATTACTGTCATTCCGGACCCCTTAGGTAACGCTTACGACTTAATGTTAGTCTTCGTCTTCTATTCTTACGGCATAACCCGGACAACTTCTTACTGCATCAAGTGCATCTTCATAGTCCTCACCATCGGGTTCTGCGTTTAATACATCTGGAAAGCCATCATCTCTAGTTGTAAACAATTCTGGGTAGACTCGGTAGCATTCCCCCGTTTTTATACAGCGGTCGTAATTAATTACGAGTGTCATGATTTCCTCTTTATTAGTTCTTTCTTTTTGTGAAATTTAGGTGGAGTTCATTCATTCCTAACATAATGCCAGGCTGATGCCTAAAGTTATTTTTTTCAGGATCTAGCTCGAGTGTTTCGATCCTGTCCAGAATGACATTAGTCACAATGTTTTGTTCCAAGCGTGATAGTCCCGCGCCGGGGCAAGATCTGACGCCTTGTCCGAATGTTAAGTGTTGTCCTGGATGGGTCCGCCCAAGATCAATCTCATCAGCATTTGAAAATTGTTTTTCATCGCGATTACCTGCTGCATAGCGTAGGTGCAGCATTGATCCTTTAGGGATTTCTACTCCTTGCATTACTACGCCATCCTTACCTACGATCCTACCTGAAAGTCCTTGTGTAGGTGCCTGAAGTCGAAGCATTTCTTCGACAAAGTAACGTACTTTTGAACGATCTCCTCGTAAAGTTTTCATTACCTCTGGATTTTTAGCTAGAGCTTGGGCTTGCTTGATTAGTGCATAGCGTGTTGTTTCATTACCTCCGATGTGCATTGACCAGGCAACGCTTATTACCTCACCATCAGTCAGAGGGCGTTCTTCTTTTCCGTAACGTACCTGACATAGATAGGAGATCATGTCTTCTGTCGGATTCTTCCGTCTCTCTCTAACCTTTTCTTCGATGTACCGATTGAAATCGACTAGGATTGCAGCATTTGCTCGCTCATCATCTTCCGTCAATAGGTTTCTAGGCCCTGAACCATAAACAAATCTGCGTACTTGAGACTCCTCACATTCTCTAAGAAATGCCATGTCTTCGAGCGGAAATCCGATTACAGTCTCGATAACCATTTGCGGAAGATCTGCAGCAAAATCCGCAACATATTCAACTGAACCTTTATCGATCCAAGCGTCCATGAGTTGGTTTGCATATTTCGTAATCATTTCCCTATGGCGGTCTGCTCCAACTGGGCCAACCCACGGGTCTGTTAATGTCTGTCTATGAACCTTATGCATTTCCAGGTTTGGCCTTAGTGTGTCACGTGCATCGACATAGTCATCAAAGCCTTCTTCTTTAAAGATTTCTACTTCTAGAGCCGATTGGCCACCACCATTGTCAGCTCTTTGAATAAATGTGTCAGTGTCACGTACTACTCGCTGAATGTCTTCATATTTCGTGAGGATGTATGCATCTGTTCCCGGCGTCCATCCTTCGCCTTCCAGCTGAACGATGGGCTGCTCGTCATGCAAAATTTTATAAGATTCATACCAATGCTCTTGAGCTCCAGGTTGAAAAAGATCAACCTCTCCAGCATTCATTGGACATGATATCTGAGCATCCCAATCTATATCAGATATATTGGCTTGTTCTGTTGCACCCATAGGTCACCTCGCAGACGTTTGTTACGATCTTACTCTGGCTGGACGGTCTTTTCCATGCCTTCTAACGATTTTCTCTGAGAGAACTTATATGATTGCGACCCTCTATACTCGCTTAGTATGAAAATTATTGATGGCGTTTTCCAATTACTTACACCTTTCCCACAGTTCTCTACAGCAGAAGCACGAAAAATTCATGGAGAGATAAAAGATAAGCCGAAGATTTTGAAGGGATTACCGTATGTTTTGCCATATCTGATTATTTCTAACGGTGAAATCACGTTGATTGACTGTGGGTGGAATACAGATACTGCATTCGAGGCTTTAACTGAAGGTATGGAGGAGCATGGAGTCTCACCTGAGGCTCTTACAAAATTAATTATTACGCATGTCCATCCTGATCACTTTGGTATGTCTGGTCGTTTAAAAGAATTGTCTAATTGTGAAATTGTTATGCATGAGAAGGAATCTGATTTTGTCGATTCGCGCTATTTTGCTGATAAATCATTCACTGATGAAATGCAGACCGATATGCAGAGACATATGCATCAACATGGGGTTCCTGAGTTACCAGCTGATTCAATGCCAAAAGGTTCAATGAACAGAATGCAGAATATTTTGCCGGCAAAAGCTGATACGAAGGTACGCGGTGGTGAACATCTCAATATAGGTGACTTTGATCTTGAAGTTGTGTGGACCCCAGGACATGCCCCCGGGCACATATGCCTTTATGAGGAAAATAGAAAAATTCTTTTTTCAGGTGACCATATATTGCCAACGATTACACCTAATATTTCTTTACATGTGCAGAGTGCAAATAACCCGTTGGAGGATTATATAAGTTCTCTTGAAATTGTTGAGAAACTTGATGTTGATCATGTTTTACCTGCGCATGAATTTGATATTCGGGAAATGAAGCGTCGAATTCTTGAAATTCGTGATCATCATTATGAGCGTCTTGATGAAATGTTGAAGTGCGTTGATGCCGGTGCAACTGCATGGGATGTTGCCGGTCGTGTCCAATGGACAACTGGTACCTTGGCAGACTTTGATCCCTTCACGCAGCGTGCTGCAGTAGGTGAAACTCTTGCGCACCTTGAGTATTTATTTGAGGAAGGGCGGCTTTCTAAGGTAAAACGTGAAGAACAGTTATTTTGGATACCGGTTTAATGAGCGCCCCAGCCTTTTCTTCGTTGTGAGCGACGAAAATTTAAAAATTCTCGATCTGGTCTTAGTTGTATTTCATGGCCATGATCGCAACTAACGGTTTTCATTTCTTCTGCGTCACCCAATTGAAATGTAAAAAACCCATCACATAGCGGGCATTCAACAGTACGTGTTTCTCCATGTATGAGTTCGACTAGGTTGGTTGCCTTATAACGGATTTTTGACATGGGTCTAAGTGGTAGTAACGCCTGTTCGAACTACGTAGGCTCCGTCAACGTAATCAACTTGCACATGTTCACTGATTTCACCCTTTAACAGGCGGCGTGCAAGTTCATTCTCAATACGTTGTTCCACAGTTCGTCTGAGCGGCCGAGCACCATATTCTGGATCGTATCCTTCCTCTACCAATGCAGTTCGTGCTTCCTCAGAAAGAGTAAAAGACACTCCTTTTTCGGAAAGACGTGTTTGTACTCCTTCGAGAATTAAGTCAACAATTTTGAGCAATTCTGTTTTTGTAAGAGGCTCAAAAATTATTACTTCATCTATTCTATTCAGAAATTCTGGCCGGAAATGTCCTCTTAGGGCCTTGTCTACTGAAGTTTGAAGCTCCTTTTGTTTATCTGCAGTCCCACTCCGTTGGGTAAAGCCCAAGGTTGCTTTTTCTTGGACGCCCGTACCTAAATTACTTGTCATGACAATAACAGTATTTCGAAAATCTACGGTCCTGCCGTGGCCATCAGTTAGCTGTCCTTCATCAAGTATTTGTAAGAGTGTATTAAACACATCTGGGTGGGCTTTTTCGATTTCGTCAAAAAGAATTACTCGATATGGACGACGTCGAACATCCTCAGTTAATCCGCCGCCATCGTCATATCCGACGTAGCCAGGAGGTGATCCGATCATGCGACTAATTGTGTGTTGTTCTTGGTATTCGGACATATCTAACCTAATCATTGCTTCTTCGTCATCAAACATGAAGGCAGCCAATGTTTTTGCTAGTTCAGTTTTTCCTACACCTGTAGGCCCCAGAAAGAGAAAGGTTCCAATTGGTCTTTGTGGATCTTTTAATCCTGCCCGTGCTCGTCTAATTGCATCGCTGATTGATGTAATTGCTTCTTCTTGCCCAATTACTCTTTCATGTAGAACTCCTTCCATTCGGAGTAATCGTTCACTTTCAGCTTCTTCTAATTGGGCAACAGGAATTCCGGTAATTTGTCCCATTAATTGGGCTATATCCTCTCCAGTGACAATCATTTCGACATGATTCTTATTAGCGAATTCAGCTCTTAAATTTGTGTATTCCTCTTGTAACTCAAGTACTGTCTGTTTTATTTCATCTGCTCTTTTGTGGTCTTCACGTTTAATAGAGGCGTCTGCATCATCCGAAAGTATTCTCAGGCGAGTAGCTAAATCCTTCAATTCCGGAGAGATATCTTGTCCGTCGATGACGTGTTTGCTTGCTGCCTCATCAATTAGGTCAATTGCTTTATCTGGTAGTTTTCGCTCAGACAAGTATCTGTTAGATAAGTTTACTGCTGCATCTAGTGCATCTTCACCGATTTTTAGTTTGTGATGAGCTTCATATCGTGGTTTTAGCCCCTGTAGTATTTTTTTAGTGTCTTCCAAATTGGGCTCACCCACATGAACAGGTGCAAAACGGCGTTCCAGGGCTGGATCTTTTTCTATTTTTCGGTATTCATCTAAAGTGGTAGCTCCGATCGCACGGAGTTCCCCTCGGGCAAGTGCAGGTTTCATAAGGTTACTTGCGTCGATAGCACCTTCAGCACCTCCTGCCCCCATAACTGTATGAAGTTCGTCTATAAAAAGAACTATTTCTCCTGCAGCTGCACGTGTTTCTTCCATCACTGCTTTTAATCTTTCCTCAAATTCTCCTCTAAATTTGGCTCCAGCTACTATTGAGCCTATATCTAAGCTGAGCAGCCTTTTCCCTTGTAGGGGTTCAGGTACTTCGTCCGCTGCGATGAGCTGTGCGAGTCCTTCTACAATTGCTGTTTTTCCTACTCCAGCTTCTCCAATGACTACTGGGTTATTTTTTGTACGACGGTTCAAAATTTGCATTACTCTGCGGATTTCGATTTCTCTGCCGATTACAGGATCTAATTTTCCTTCGAGAGCGAGGGCAGTTAAGTCGGTACTGTATCTTTCAAGACTTTGGTAATGACTTTCTGCGTTAGGACTGGTTACCCGTGCAGTGCCACGGATTTCTTGCAAACCTTTATAAATACCCTCTTTTGTAATTCCAAATTCTGCTAAAAGGCCTGCAGTCCCGCTTTCTTCGTTGTCTGAAATTGCAATTAATATGTGCTCTACCCCAACATAATCATCTTTCAGGCGATCTGCTTCCGCGTTTGCTACCTCCAGCATTCGAACTACTTCTGGGGTTGTATAAATCTGCACAACATCGTGTTGCAATGTAGGCATTTCCGCTAATAGTCCTTCGACCTTGGCCAGTATCCCTTGTCCCTTTTGGGGTAATGTCATTCCCGAAAGTATTTCGTGGGTTAAGCCATCCTCATCTTCAAGTAAAGCTACTAAAACATGAGGTACACCCCATTGGCTGTGGTACCTTTCTCTCACGATTTCTTGCGAACGGGAGAGGACTTGCTGGGCTTGTTCTGTGAATCTGTCTTGTCGCATCATGATGAGATCCTTTATACCTATGACTGCTTATCATTCAGATGTCTGGCATCACTTTCGACGATGGGTGATTGTATCTGTGTTCCTGACAGACGATTTAATTCTGTCCGTATCTTGACCATTTCTGTCTGAAGATCACGTATTTGCTCATGAAGTTTTAATACGACTTCAACACCTGCCAGGTTTACTCCTAATTCATCAATTAACCTTTGTGCTTGGCGTATTCTTCGAATATCAGCATTCGAATACATGCGAATATTTCCAGTTGTTCGATGTGGTTCGATGAGCCCTACTCGCTCGTAGTAGCGCAATGTTTGTTGATGCAATCCTACTAGGCGGGAAGCAATAGAAATTACATAACAAGGGTCATTATCATTTTTGATATCATCTTGAAAACTACTCATTATGTTGCGCCTCAGTGTTTTGATTACGTAATTGTTCGAAAAGCTGACGTTGGTCTGCACTTATTTGTTTAGGTAAGTCGATTTTTATTTTTACAAACAGATCGCCAATTTGGTTATTGGTATTAAGCGCAGGCATTCCCTTTCCACGAAGTCGAATTTTTTGGTCACCTTGTGTTAGTTCAGGGACAATAACTCGTACTCGCCCATTAATTGTTGGGGCTTCTACTTCTCCACCTAAAATGGCATCGATGAACGGTATCGAAACCTCTGTGGTTAAATTATTGCCAGTTCGTTCGAATGTTTTATGTGGCTGGACATTAATATTCAAATACAAGTCACCTGTTGGTCCATTTTCATATCCTGGGCTTCCCTCACCTTGAACACGAATTCGTGATCCGGTTTCGACACCTGGGGGGATTTTTACTTCCAGTCTCTTTGGACGTTCTGTTTGTCCTCTACCTCGACATGAGGGACAAATATTTGCTGTCACATATCCCTGTCCGGAGCAATTTTCGCAAGGAATTTTTGAATTTAAGGAAACAGTTCGTGTGGTGCCACTTGCTGCCTCTTCCAGCGTTATTTCTGCTGTAACGTCTATATTGTCACCACGTTGTGGGGTTCTTCTTGTATTTCTTCCTTCACCAAAAAAACCCTCAAAAATCGATCCTATGTCTCCAAAATCACCGCGGTTGAATCCCGAATATTGTTGTGTTTGGGACTGTTGTTCAGCTTCACTCCAGCGGTCGCCGTAAATATCATATTTCCTTTTTTTCTCATCGTTTCCAAGAACGTCGTAGGCTATTTGAATCTCTTTAAAACGGGCCGCTGCCACCTGATTGTTAGGATTGATATCGGGATGAAAGCGTCGAGCTAATTTACGATAGGCCGATCTAATTTCTTTAGTCGAAGCGTTAGCAGTGACCCCAAGTGTTTCGTAGTAGTTACTTCCCATCGTTACATTATAACATCTATCTTAATAGTTGCTATTAAACTTGATAATACTATTATCAAGTTTAGGTACACTCACTCTTGGCTAAGTTCATTTTGACTCAGGATTACTCAGGGTAATAACTTCTCTTTGGTACCTTGTTGGTACATATACTTAAGATTTATGTATTTCTCTTAGCAAGGTTTAGGAGAAAGGGTTTAATGGGGTGTGAACTACGTCAACTACAGGTGTTACTGTAATTTTTCCTGTTTTCTTGCACTGACCTATTGTTTTTTCAATATTTAAATAATCTTCAGCTTCCAACAAAATAAAGAAGATATGTTCAGACGGATTAAGGACAAAGAATTTTATTTCAACATTATTTTCTTCTGCATTTTTCCCAATTTGTTTCCATAGCGCTACCGTTTCGACATCTTCATTAGGAGGCCCGTAACAATTTTCAGCAGAATGCCTGTGGGTAATGTGATAAGTTGGCAATTATTACTCCGGGTCTTTGCTTACTCTTGATTTAAGATGGTGACTTCCAATTTATTTCCTGGAGCCATTGCAATACGAACCACCTTATCATCCTCGGTTAAAGCTTCTACATCCATACCTACGTTTCGCCAGCCTTTCGGGAAGCCAAGGCCTTCATTTTCAAGTGCTTCTAAATAAAAGTAACTCATGGTTAACGGATCCATGTAAAAATCGCTGCTTGTCCAATCGTTTGCGTCTATTTCCCCTTTACGCATCCTTTGTGAAGCAAAAATTGTTATATCTTTATTGATGTATCTCTCGTCTGCAGAATCTGCCATTTTCTCGCTCCTTGTCGTGTTCAGTCCTAGTTTGCCTCTTTTTATTTGATTGGGAAACCCTTTTCTACCGCTTCCGTTAAATTAATCATGAGTTTAAGTAGTGTAGATTATTACTATAGGAGTGTTGAATGTTGTTGATCGCAAACAAAGTTTTTTCAATACTTTCTCTCTGTGTTGGGATTGGCCTGATTATTTTTGTAATTGGTGTTCAAGGTCAATCTATGAATGAAGCAGTAATACTGGGTCTTCTGTTAATTTGTAATGGAGTTATCAGGTTAGTTTTTCAAAAAATGAATACCTGAATAATTTCTACCAAAAACAAGTAATGACTTTTGTCAGCAGTGTTCTATCGTTAGTATGACTTTTAATTGGAGTTGCGTGAATGCCTAAGGGTCCTATTTTGGTACTTGCCTCGGGTGAAGATGACGACCAGGAAACGATTATTTTTGGTGCCCGCTTAGCTACGCGAACAAAGTCCAATATAGTGATCATCTATGTTATTGAGGTTGATCTTGTTTTACCCGTCACTGCAGATTTAGACGCTGAGGTTCAACGAGCGGAAGATTTGTTACGACGTTTAAAAAGTGATGCAGATTACAACAACAATCTAATAGATACACAATTGTTGCAAGGTAGAGAAAAAGGTACAGCACTTGTCGATGAGGCTCTTGCACAGGACGCAGAGGCAATTGTAGTAAGTGTTGATTATGATCGGCGCTTAGGTGGATTCGAAATCAGTGACGATACTCGTTATATACTTGAACATGCTGGTTGTGCAGTCTGGCTTGTCAGACAACCTCTCGGAAACAGTTTGGAGGTTTAAAAAAACGTGCGTGTGATAATTATGGGCTGTGGGCGGACTGGTGCAGCGATTGCAGAGGCATTAGATCTAGATGATCATGTCGTTACAATTATCGATCGTGATGCGAGCCAATTTCGGCGACTAGCACCTGAATTTAGCGGGACTCGTGTTGTTGCAAATGGAATGGATCAAAAAGATCTAGAGAATGTTGGTATCAGTGAGGCAGATGCTTTTGTTGCGGTGACACAAGGGGACAATCGTAATTATTTTGCAAGTCAATTGGCAAGTGCAATTTATGAAGTTGAACATGTTCTGTGCCGTGTTAAAGATCCGCAACGGGAAGTTATTTTTAGGCAACTTGGTATTAAAACTTATAGTCCCACAAGTAGTGGTGCTACTACTATGGTGGCGATGTTACTGGGCGGAAAAGGCTCTTAGTGTGTATTTAATTATTGCAGGTGGCGGAAAGGTAGGATTTTTTCTGGCGCAGGAGCTGATTGAAAATAACCATGAAGTTTTGGTGATAGAGAAAGATAGTGCTAGGGCTGAACAATTACATGAGGTACTTGGCGGTTCAGTTCTTGCGGGAGATGCTTGTGAAGCATCAGTTTTAGAGGGTGCAGGTGTTGGACGCGCTGATTTAATTCTAGCAGTTACGGGTGATGACGAAGATAATTTTGTTGTTTGTGAGATTGCCCGTTTCTATGGTTCGGCTAGACCTATTGCTCGCATTAACAATCCGCAAAATGATCTAGTTTTTAAGCGCAGGGGTATTGAGACGACAATTTCTGCAACAGAGGCAATTTTATCGCAAATAGAACAAGAATTACCTGATACTCAATTTATTCCTGTTATGAAGTTGCACCATGGGTTAGAACTCGTCGAACTTAAGTTAAATAGTGCGTCACCAGTCGTAGGGGATTCTCCTGCAGGATTAGCGCTCCCTTCCGAGTCTCATGTAGTTTTGATTATTGACTCCGATGGAATTCCTAAAACCCCGTCAGGAGAAGTTCATTTATCTCCGGATGATTCGATTCTTCTAATTACACGGGTAGAAAACCGTTCACTTGTTCGACAACTGATTATTGGTAGTTCTCAAGATCTGGATACTTAGTAGAATACTTCGTATATGGTAGCCAACAGTCAGGTGTTCACAGTTGCTTATTTGGGTCCTCCAGGTACCTTTGGAGAGGAGGCTGCTCTGCTTGCGGTACAAAATGCAGTACAGCTTCCGTGCCCTTCGCACACGTCTGTTGCCGCAAAAGTTGATGCTGGTGAGGCCGATATTGGAATCCTAGCTATTGAAAACCTTATTACTGGTTCAGTTGCCGAAACACTAGATATTCTTGTTGATGAAACTAGTCTAAGTATCCAAAAGGAAATATTGTTGCGAATAGAGCACAATTTAATTGCTAAAACCCGCTTAGAACTTTCCGAAATCGAATTGGTATACAGCCATCCCCAGGCTTTAGCCCAATGCCGGCATTTTCTTGAGGAAAATGGGTTAAGTGCTTTTATTGAACCAGCACTTTCGACAACACATGCAGTTGAATTAGTCATGAATAGCCATTTGAAAGCTGGTGCAATTGCCAATTATCGTGCCGCCACCCGTTATGGGGGTGAGGTCCTAGCAAGTTCGATCCAAGATACTAGCAATAACGTCACGCGGTTTATTGTTCTCGGGGATAAGGAAACTTCCCCCTCTGGATCCGACCGCACTTCTATTGCACTTTGGTTTGATGATGACAGGCCTGGTTTACTTGCAGCGGTACTTACTGAATTTTCTGGTAGGGGTATCAATTGTATGAAGCTCGAAAGCAGGCCAACTCGTGCAAACTTAGGCGAATATGTGTTTCTTATTGATTTTGAGGGACACATACAAGAGGATCGATGTAGTAAAGCGTTAAATGAAATTTCAAAGTTGGCTTCACGGATAAAAATTTTTGGTAGCTATCCAAAAGGTACTTTGGCTGATTGATTTTTAGGTCCTGGAAGCGAGATTGTTTTGCTTATAAAGGCACGCCTATGACAGGATCTAGTGCGAACTAGTAGATGAAATGAAAAATATAGAAGTTAATGCCCTAAGTAAAAATTTTAAAGAGCTTACTGCAGTTGATAAAGTTTCTTTCGAAGTTGATAAGTCTGAAATTTTTGGATTTCTTGGTCCTAATGGTGCTGGAAAAACAACCACTATATCTATGTTATGTACGTTACTTAAACCAAGTGCAGGGACTGCACTTGTTGGAGGCCACGATATTATTTCGGATCCGGGGAATGTTCGAAGAGAAATCGGGATTGTTTTTCAAGATACAACATTAGATGAGCGTCTTACTGCTCGTGAAAATCTTACATTCCATGGTGAATTATATGGTATGCCCCGTGCTGAAATTGGAGAGCGTGCCGATGCTCTTTTGGCCCGTGTTGGCCTTACTGCACGTGCAGGTGATCCTGTAGCTGTATTTTCTGGGGGTATGCGTAGGCGACTCGAACTTGCCCGCGGTTTGATGCATAAGCCGGCGGTGTTGTTTCTAGACGAACCTACAATAGGGCTTGATCCTCAATCGAGGCGTAACTTGTGGGATTATGCTCGATCGTTAAGGGATAGCGAGGGAGTTACAATTTTTCTGAGTACACATTATATGGATGAGGCGGAAGCTTGTGATCGGATAGCTGTAATAGATTACGGTGAAATTATTGCTCTCGACACTCCTGCTGCACATAAATCTGCTCTTGGTGGTGACGTTGTGTCGGTAACGGGTCCTGATCTTGAAGTATTATCAAGTGAAATTGCGCAGACTTTTGATATTGATCCAAGAATAGAGAATGAAAAGGTTGAGTTTAATATCCAACAGGGAGCTAATTTCATTCCAACCTTATTGGATAAATTGGAGCAACCTGTGGATTCAGTTTCGCTACGAAACCCAACTTTAGATGATGTCTTTGTTTCTCTTACTGGTCATCAGATACGTGATGGTGACATAAGTACTACGGAAAAGATGCGTAATGTTCAGCGAACAGGATTTGGGAGAAGACACTGATGGACATTCCTTTACTAGGGAAAAACACTCGGGTATCTGATAAGAAGATAGCAGGACTGCATTTTTTGAATGTTGTTCGTGTGGTGTGGTTACGTGAGATCTTAATCTATTTCCGTGACCGTCCTCGAGTAATTTCGGCGTTTATGATGCCGATAGTGATGCTTATTCTTTTTGGAGAAGGCCTTGGGGGCATTATTGAGCTACCAGGAATTAGTTATCGCCAGTTTATTTTTCCCGGCATGGTTGCCATGATCGTGCTAATGAATTCTATTTTTGCTGGAGTCACCATAGTTACAGATCGCCAGTTTGGATTTCTTCGGGAAATGTTGGTCGCACCAGTTAGTCGTACGGCAATAGCTGTGGCAAAAATATTTGGTGGTGCAACTATTGCGCTTATTAATGGAGTGGTTTTGTTTGCCTTTGCCCCCTTAATGGGCATAGATATTTCTTTTTTGATTGTTGTGAAATTAATGGGATTGATACTTCTAGTTGGCTTCATGCTGACAGGTATAGGTGTCTCTATTGGTTCGAGATTACGCACACCTGAAAGTTTTCAAATGCTTTCACAAGCGATTATTTTTCCTGCAATGTTTCTGTCTGGTGTCTTTTTTCCGGTTAACAACACAGCTAAATGGCTAGACTTTTTTGTGCAATTTAATCCTATTACTTATGCCGTTGCTCCAATACGTGAAATAGGGCTCGGAAATGAGTTGGAAAAGGTCTCACCTGAAGTTGCTGCTAGTTTGATAAATATCCAAGCTTTTGGACATACTTTTACGATACTTGAAGAGCTTGGTGTTGTTGTTGGTTTTAGTCTTCTTATGCTTTGGTTTGCAGTTCGTGGAGTGCGTAACGCAAGTTAGAATTTCCGCTTGCCTGTTAAGACTATTTTCTTGAAAGATATGCTTCAAGTTGTTTGGCTTCTGCTAGTTTTTTTTCTGCAAATAGTTGCCTTTGTAGCTCATTTTCGTCGCACATTTCTAGTACACGCTTATTAAGTTCTTTAGGTTGCGCTAGAAGTTTTTGTGCTTCTGTTTCCAATTGTGTGATTCTGTTCACCAGTTGTTTGCGCATTTTTGCAACTTCCTCTTTTTTTGCTGCTGTTGCTTCTTGTAGTGGTCGAAGTGCATGTCTCCACGTAGCAGCAGCCTTTACTTTTGCTTCTAGCTCAGATACTTCCTTTTCAAGGGTAATGAGGTTTTTTAAAAGGCTGTTTTCATGCGCTTCTGGTTCAAACGACGTATTTTTCATTTAAGTTTTTATCGTAATTCCCGGAAAAATTTCCGTATATCTTCAATAAAAAGTTCTGGTTCTTCTGCAGGACCAAAATGTCCTCCCCTAGGATGTTCTGTCCAATGTATGAGGTTTGAATTTTCCTCAACCATTTTTTTGGGAGTATAAACAAGATCTTTCGGAGAAACCGCGATGCCCAAAGGTGTTTTTCTCGCTAGTGTAGGGTTTTTTGGAGGATCAATTTTTGCTCGAAATGTATGCCAATACCATCGTGCACTTGTAAAAAAACTGTCCGTGAGCCAGTAAATGCTTACCAGGTCCATTAAAAATTTTCTCGAAAAAGATTCTTCAATGTTGCCGTTATTGTCACTCCAATTTCGTCGACGTTCTAATAGCCATGCTGCTAAGCCTACTGGCGAATCATGAAGTGCATA
This sequence comes from Tepidiformaceae bacterium, assembly GCA_045562595.1. GTDB lineage: Bacteria > Chloroflexota > Dehalococcoidia > Tepidiformales > Tepidiformaceae > JAKUNN01. The sequence continues at coordinate 3,879 of JBJKVN010000022.1, read as the reverse complement.
GGCAAGTGTTTGAGGGTCGTTTGTGTGTACTGCGACATGAGATAATGCGCTTGCCCAACGGGTTTCCAAATGCTCGTACCAATCTGTTTCCTCTGGAGCAAAGTCTTCCTTATTTAGCCTACTGGTGGGGCCATTTATGAGAGGTAGGAGTGTTTCGAGGGTACTTGGAGGTGCAGAATCTGGCTTTTGTTCAGGGCTTCTTCTTGCCCCCGATGCCATTGTTAAATAAACACCAATGACATGTTCGGGGTGGCGTTGTCCCAATTGCTGTGCAATCATGGCGCCGAAGTCACCACCTCCTACGGCATATCTTTCATAACCTAGTTCCTCACTCATTAGACGATGCCATATATCTGTAGTCATAACCGCCTGAACACCGTCAGTGGTAAGTGGTGTTGAAAAGCCGAAACCAGGTAGAGATGGAACTATAATGTCAAAAGCATCGTTGGCATTGCCACCAAAAGCAGAAGGGTTTGTAAGAGGGCGAATGACCTTCTCGTAATCCCAGAATGTCCAAGGCCAACCATGCGAAAGAATTAAGGGCATAGGGTTAGTTCCCTCGCCACGCTCGTATATGAAATGTATGGGTAGGTCCTCAATTGTGGTTGTGTAATTTGCAAAACTATTAATTTCGTTTTCTGTTGCACTCCAGTCATAGTCGATCCAGGACTGGATAAAGGATTCTAGATAGTCACGGTTTGTTCCATACCGCCAATCTGAATTGTTAAAATCAGGAGCCAATTTGGCATTTTTTAACCTAGAGCGTAAGTCTTCAATTTTTTCCTCAGATATTTTTATTGTAAGAGGTTCAATAGCCATGCTTTTCCTTCCTTTCTGATATACACAATTATGTAGTTCGGAGTGCTTCCGTAGGTGCTAGGCTTGCCGCTCTTAAAGATGGGTATAGGCCCGCTAACACTCCAAGTAATAATGCAACAACTATTCCACCATATATAGCTAAAGCCGGTATAACAATTTCCCACCCTTGGATAGTTGCGTATACAGCTGTGATAAGTGCGCCAACGGCGATACCGGTCAATCCTCCTATTACGGAAAGAAGAAGTGCTTCAGTAATGAATTGCATCGCAATATGGATTTTGGTTGCACCAAGAGCGCGGCGCAAACCAATCTCATTGCGTCGTTCAATAACTGAGATGACCATCACGTTTGCTATTCCGATTCCACCGACAATCAAAGCGACTGCTCCTAAGCCTAAAAAGAGATTTGTAAATGTGGTACTTGCTGCCACTTTGGCTTCTAGAACATCAGATGCTCTTCCTACAGATACTTCTTCAGGATTTTCCGGGTTAACCGTTCCTGCTAATACTGAACGAACATCTAAGATGTGCTCAGGTTCTGCGCGGATATATAAAATGTCGGGAACGCCTTCATGGTCTATAAACTGTTCTGCTGCCTTGTATCCTATTAATGCTGCTCTATCTAAGTCCGCTGCCAATGGGAATGGTTTTACAATTCCCACAACACTAAACCACTGGCCATCCAGCCAAATTCTATGGTTGCCTGATGCATTGCGAATTCCTAATCTTTCTGCTGCAACTGCTCCAAGAACAACATTAGGGAAATGGGAAGTTGCCTCTTGCAGAAAGGTTCCGCTAGCTATTTCACCTCTTTGAGCGCTGAGCAGATTAAGATCGGTTGCAAAAATTGTAATTCCTTGAGTTCGTCCTTTGTCCACGTATTCGTTACGCAAAACTTTTCCAGGTACCCGGCTAACTGAAGCGACTTCATAGACAGGACCAATACGCTTAACCATAGAAGTTGCTGTTTTGGGTAGTTCTGCCTGTGTTTGGCCAAAGGATTGTCCTGCTTCTACGGTTAACAAGTTTGTTCCTAAAGAATCTAACTCTCTCATAAGATCAGCATTACCTGATTCAGAAAGACCTAGTACCCCCACTACCGCAGCAATGCCAATAGTAATTCCGAGAGCCGAGAGAGTAGCGCGAACCTTTCGGGTTAAAAGACCAGAAATACCAACGAGAAAAATATCACTGATTCTTAAGTGGCTTCGTGGTGATGTATTTCTATTCATGAGTAATTTCTTGTGATAGCTGTGAATCTGTTTCAACTAAACCGTCTTTGATTGTTATACGTCTTGGTAGTGAGTGCGCTACTTCGAGATCATGAGTAATAAGAACAATCGTGGTTCCTGACTGATTGAGTTCAACAAACAATTTCATTAACGCTTCGGTACTTTTTGAATCTAAGTTACCTGTTGGTTCATCAGCCAATATAAACGTCGGTTCATTCACTAGCGCGCGGGCAACTGCAACGCGTTGTTGTTCACCACCAGACATTTCATTTGGATGATGGTTTGAACGATGTGATAACCCCACTTTTTGGAGTGCGTTTAGAGAGCGTTCGATACGCTCTGTTTTCTGAATTCCTGAGTACAAGAGTCCATTAGCAACATTTTCAACCGCTGAAACTCCAGGAAGGAGAAAGAATTCCTGAAAAATGAATCCGATTTTCTTTGAACGTATACCGGCAAGTTCGTTTTCTGACATCCCCGCGGTATCTAAACCATCTATGAATATTGAACCGGAAGTCGGTCTTGCTAATGTTCCCATCACATGGAGCAATGTTGATTTTCCGCTTCCTGAGGCTCCAACAATACCTAACAATTCTCCTTGTTGTACGTCTAGAGAGACTCCTGCTAATGCACGGACGGGTGGTGGCCCAGGATATTCCTTTACAACATTTTGTAGCATTAAAGCATTTTGCTCACACGAGACTATGCCATTTTCTGCGTTCACTTTGGAACTACTACTTGCATTCCAGCGTTGAGATTGGAACCGATTATTTCAACCCAGCTATCAGCGTATACACCTACTTCTACAGGGACCAAATAATTTTCAGACTCACCAATGATCTCCAATGCATATCCCCCTCCAAGGAGTGATAAGAGAGCTGTTGTTGGTACAGAAAGAACATTTTTGGCGATATCCTTAGTTATCTGGACTGTAACTGGGGCACCCGTCCAGCGGTGGTAGCTCGTTGTTCCATCAAGGGCTACAGTCACTTCAAGGTACGGTTCTTGTGTCTGACTTGTTGCATTAACAACTGCTATCGAGCCAATTTCTGTAACTTTTCCCGTAATGATTTCGTCATCAGGGAGTTCAATTTCCACTGATGTTCCTATTTCGATTAAATCCTGATCAACGACATCGATGGTCGTCGAAACTGTTTGAAGAGATGTACTTGATCGTGTGATTGCTCCATCTTCTTCAATTTTATCTGTGACTTGTGCAATTGCTGTAACCGAAATAATGGGGGTTGCATTATTTATCGCGTCACCCAGCTGAGGATAATTATCATTGCTTTCAATTACTATGGGGCCAGGCATGAAGACGACTTCACCGAAAGCAATTTCTCCTGTGGATTGTAGTCCTAAACTTTCCTGCATCCTTTTAATAGCGTTACTTGTGCCTGAATCAAATGTTTGGTCAATTGTGATTTCATGATTTGGGTCATATCCCAAAATTCTTAGGTTTATTTCAAGTTGATGGATATCTAAGCCTGCACCACTCTGGTTGGATAGATCACGCCAGGCTGGCAGTGGTCCATACATCAATATGCTGGCTACCGGACCATCTTTCAGGTTTGCTTGTTGTTCATGAGCTGTTTTTAAAGATGCTTGGGCATTCTGAATTGCTGCATTAGCTTGAGCGAGGGCGGAGGCTGTTGGGGGATCATCGAGTTCAGATCGTTTAGCTTTTGCGGATTCTAGGGACTGCGATGCTTGAGCGAGGGCGGAGGCTGTTGGGGGATCATCGAGTTCAGATCGTTTAGCTTTTGCGGATTCTAGGGACTGCGATGCTTGAGCGAGGGCGGAGGCTGTTGGGGGATCATCGAGTTCAG
>JBJKVN010000021.1:0-58075 GCA_045562595.1 Tepidiformaceae bacterium | reverse complement strand
ATTAGACAGCATTATCTTTTGATGAAATGTAAGTTTTTGCACTAGGTTTCTTGATTGATAGTCTCGATATTTTTTCCGGAATGCATCTCTTTTCCGGAAAATCGTTCTACTATCCAGTTAGGAATTAGTTCGTCAATTTCTAACCTAGCCTCCGTGAGCGAATGTCCTGTTTCTTGATAAAGTACAAGTTGTTTTGGTTCATTTGCACGTTCAAAAATGTCTTTACTAGCTTCGCACGGAAGCACTTTATCCGCAGTTCCATGGACAAGTAGCAGCGGCATGTTTAGTTCTGGCACTAATGCTGTCCCAAAGCGTTGGGGTGATAACGAAATTACAGCGTGTACAAGTGCATGGAGGCGGGCTGCTGACACGACTACACCACCACCAAACGAATGTCCCATTAAGATAATTGCTTCTGCGCCAATTCCCTTCAGGAATGAACAACCTGCGAGGACATCTAGTACGCATTCTGCAAAGTGATTTGGTTCTCTGTAGTCAATCCGTAAGACTGTAACTTTCGATTTCTCTAGTAGTAATGGTAGTCGAGTATATAGATTGTGAGCAGGTCCATTTAGGCCTCCGTTTGCACCACCTACACAGATAATCGCGTAATTCCCTCCTTCAACTGGATGAAGGAGGGAATTTACATTTCCTCGACTTGTTTCCAATACTGATAAGTAAGAATTTTCTTCGGGACCTTCACTAATCTGTACGTTGTGTAAGCTTAAAGTTAAATCTTCTTCTGATAAGATTTCTTCTTCCCGGTTCATTAGGTGAGCCTAGTGTCTTGCAGTGGTTCACGGGGTATGTCCTCACCTTCATTCACCATGTGATACGCAAGTGGGGTGAGTCGTTCAAAGATAGTTGTGATGATCTCATCGGGTAATCCCTCTGACTCAAAAGCGTTACGCATATGCATAATCCAACGTGTTGCATTTTTCTCACTAATTATGAACGGGAAATGCCTTCTTCTTAGTCGTGGGTGTCCATATAAATTTGAATACTGAGGTTCTCCATCTAACCATTGTTCAAGAAAGAGTTTTAACTTTTCTCGTCCAGGATTAAGATCTTTTGGATAAATAGAACGAAGCGGCTTATCAAGTTCTACGTATGTGTAAAACTTATAAATTATTCGTTCAACTGCACTGGGGCCACCGACAAGTTCTATTAAAGGCTTTGTGTCCACTTTATTACCCAGGTGATTGTACTGGTCTTATGGGTTCTCTAAAAGTAAACGTTTTTGGATATCTTCAGATAGCGCAATTGTGTGATTTGTTTTCAAGTCCATCCAGACCCATTCATGAACAATTGTCGCAATCGCTTTTCCGGTGGCCCCTGAACGGATTGAGAATTCTTGCTCGAAATAACGTGAATTTGCCTTTGTGGTTTGGATTTCTATTAAGGCAGATTCTTGCCAAGGTAGGGGTGCATGGTAAATAGCGCGTGTTTCTTTTTGAACCGCAACAACGTGTTTAGGTTTTGCGAGCTTACAATGACGCTCGAAAGAGTCGTAAGCAAGTTCTGTGAGCGCTAGTAAAACTCCGGCATGTACAAAGCCGGTATTTGTATATGTATCTGTATGTCGAGTTGGTAAAGTTATAGAAAAAGACATCAGTTATCCGAGTATACGATAATCTTCTTTTTCTCTCGAAAAACAAAAATTAGCATTGTCCGTCTGTGTCTGATAACGTTTGAGGATGCTGTTTGGAGGTGGTTGCCGCGGGGTGACTAAGCAGTAAAAGGGATTTGAAGCCACTCCCATAGCTCCAAATCCCCTGATCGGCGGCCTTTGTGCTGCTGCGCTTGGTTTAGGTATTACTACCTCCCTTCAGCCAAAGGGCCTCCGATTCCATTAGTGCTCAACAGCCCAGTTTTTTGGGTGTTGCGCCGTAAGTAAGCCGCTAATTCGACATCCATACTTTGGTTGAGGCCAGCTGCCCTAGCCTCCTGTCGATTAGTTGAACCGCCCACCATAGTTTCATTCTGTTCATCTTTCTCGAAACCAGTCGCAATCACGGTAAGTTTTACCGTGTCACCAACTTCAGGATCGATGACTGTACCGAATATGATATTTGCATCAGGGTCGACCACTTCAGAAATAACTCTTGCTGCCATATCTAATTCTGAAAGTGCCATATTGCCGTTATGCGTAACGTTGTACAAAACATTACGGGCTCCTTCAATACTTTGATTTAACAGAGCGCTCGATGTTGCAGCCCGGGCAGCTTCAACGGCTCGGTTTTCATCTGAAGCTTCACCTATTGCTAAGAGAGCTGACCCAGCATTTTGCATAACGCTTCGGACATCATTGAAGTCCAAATTGATACCTCCTTCTATGCTGATAACGTTTGCAATTGCTTGAATTGCTTGCTTCAGCACATCATCAGCTGTTTCAAAGGCTTGTTCGACTGTGCAGTTTTTCGGACATATTTCAATAAGTCTAGAATTTGGCACTACGATCATCGCATCCACATTGTCATGTATCTCTTCGAGTCCACGTTTTGCTGATCCAGATCGACGTGATCCTTCCCACGAGAATGGAGTCGTAACTGTTGCAATTGTTAGTGCACCAACAGAACGAGCAATTTCTGCGACTACAGGAGCGGCACCAGTTCCTGTTCCTCCACCCAACCCTGCTGCCACAAAAACCATTGAGGCACCTTCAAGTGCAGCTGCAATTTCATTCCTGTTTTCTTCGGCAGCTTGAGCTCCTTTTTCAGGATCTCCGCCGACTCCAAGGCCCTGTGTTAATCGTTCACCAATGCGTAACCGCGTTGGTGCTTCAGAGCCTTTAAGGGCTTGAGAGTCTGTGTTAATTGTTATGAATTCAATGCCTGGAATTTTGGCTTGGACCATGCGATTTACTGCATTGCCTCCACCTCCACCCACGCCTATAACGCGGATGTCAGCACGTTCCTCATCATAGTTACCCCAGGGTTCCTTTTCGTTCTCTGTAGGTAACATAGTGGCTTGTTTGTTTTCGTCAGTATTATTCATCATGTTTCTTTCCTTTATGGGGTGTGATTTAACGATTTCCGCTAGGCGGGCTAGTTTTTTTTAAATAAATTTTTTGGTTATACTTCCTCCTTTTTCATTGCGGTAAGAAACCTTTTCCAAAATCACGTAGTCGGCGTCCAACGCCTCCCCATGCGATGTTGCTAGAGTGTTGTTTGGTTGTGTTTTGAATAGATAGATTGGACTCGTGCAAAGCATATTCAAGGAGCCCAACGCTGGTTGCGAAGGGCGGTGAACTAAATTCTTCAGGGATGTTTTCAAACCTTGTTGGATAGCCAATGCGTGCAGGTAGTCGAAGTTTTTGACTTGCCAGTTGACATAAGCCTTCGAGGCTACTTGTTCCTCCTGTTAACACCAAACCAGCAGCTATCCGTTCGAGTGTTTTCGTACGGCGTAATTCAACTTCAATTTCTTGTAAAATTTCTTCACAACGGGCTTGAAGAATTTCTGCGACATGCCGGGTTTGAATTGTTTTTTCTGGAGGATTTCCAAAGGCTTGTATTTCAACTGTTTCTTCTAGTGGTGCCATTGAAGAAACAGCGACCCCGTAGGTCTTTTTTAATTGTTCTGCGCTTTCCCATGGACATCTAAGTACCTGTGTCAGGTCACGTGTCAGATGTTCACCTGCAAGAGCCAAGCTTGCTGAATGGGATACCGCACCTTCTTCATAGATACATATAGATGAAGTACTCGCACCTATATCTATGAGTGCAACACCTTGCATACGTTCTTCATCAGTCAGAGCAGATTTTGCTGCTGCGACGGATTCAGGTAGAAACCCATCGACTTTGACTCCTGCTCCTTCGACGCATAGACGTAGGTTTTCGATTGAAGATGCTGCGCCAACAATTATATGTGTTTCGGCATCGAGTCGAGTACCGTACATTCCAACTGGATCTGCAACGTGCTCGGTTCCCTCAATCCAAAATTTTCTTGGGAGCATATGTATAATTTGCTGACTTGTAGAAATGTTAATTTGACCAGCCATTTCTAGTACTCGTTCACGATCTTCTTCAGTGATAGGGTAATTGCGATCAGCTATTGTAATAATGCCTCTTTCATTTTGTGATCGAAGATGTTCTCCCGCGATACCAACAATCGCACTTAAAATCCGTGTACCGCTGGATTCTTCAGCAAGGCGTGTGGCTTCTTGAATTCCTGCACGAACTTTTTGAATATCCCCGATCCCACCATTCTGAAAACCAGTAGATTCCACCATGCCAAACCCTTCTACGTTTGTGTGGCCTTCGGTGTCGCTACTTCCGACAAGTACAGTTGTTTTTGTAGCTCCTAAGTCAATGGCTGCAGCCGCATGTTTCTGTTTCATGATTGCTCCTTCTTGTTAGTTGTTTTCTCTGTTGTTTTGTATGTTCCGAAGAACAGGGTGGTTTTGAAATCGCAAATCGACTTCGGTATATTCAATTTCTTTTATTTTTGCTTGAGTAATTATTTGTTTCCAAACTTGTATTTGGAGTTCAAGATTTTTTGCATTTTGGATTAATAAATATTTTCCATCAGAGGTTTTTATTCTGATTCCTACGCCAGGAAGGTTTGATATTTCGGTAACTTCGGTGTCTAGTGAATCAAATATTAGATTAGGGATTTGTAAAGCAGTTTTAACTGCCTCAACATTAACTTTATCTCCCGGCTTCAAAGAAAACTTAGAGGTTCCGATAACTTTCGGTAGTGATACCTTTGTCAGTTCAAGGGCCTGCAGTACTATGCCGGTTTCGCTAATTAAATAGTTTTCCCCAGCTTGTTCCCATACTATGCGTGGCTCTAACTCGCTCACGATAATTCTGACAGTGTCTGGCCACTCTCTGGTAATTTGGACTGATTTAACCATTGGTAATTCATTAATTGTTGACGCAACATGTTTCGTTTTTAAAGTTGGCATCCATTTTCCCATTTGTGGTGTTATTTCTTGGATTTGATGCAGTGGAGTAAGGTCGATCCCTTCAATATTGATTTCCTTCACTTTTAGGAAGGGTGAAAAAACGCCAACAACTATTACAACGGCTAGGACGAAGATGCTGCTAAATAGAGTTAACCGAATACTAGTTTTTGCAAAACTAAGGTGCGACATTCTGTTAGTGGCCTGGTTTTGACGACGTATAATTTTTCTTTCCTTACGTCTGACAATTTTTTGAGGTTGCATCAACTAACCCCCTGCGTCTTTAAGAGCGCGAGCTCAAGGATTTGAGTAAGTAGTTCGCTGTAGCTGATCCCGCTCTCTTCCCAAAGGCGTGGGAAGAGACTAGTTTCTGTGAAACCAGGGATCGTGTTGATTTCGCTTAAGATGATCTTTTCATCCTTGCTAACAAAGAAATCTACACGTGCAAATCCCTCGCATCCAATAGCTTGATAAGCATCAATGGCTAGGTCGCGAATTTTGTTAGCGGTATCCTTTTTAACACGTGCGGGTACAAAAATTTTGGCTTTTGAATCAGGCGAATATTTACTGTCATAATCATAGAAGTCATCAGCTGGAGATATTTCTCCAAGGCAGGAAGCCGCTGTTGGTTGTGAATTACCAATTATTGCGCATTCAATTTCTTGACCGTCAATGAATTCTTCGATTAAAACCTTGTCGTCCCAGTGCAGTGAGGCATCAATAGCTGATTTAAGATTTCCCTCAGATTCAACACGCGTAATCCCTATACTTGAACCGCCACTCGATGGCTTGACATAACAAGGGTACCCAATCTCACTTGCCACTTTAGCCTTGATTGCTTTGTCGGAGTCTTGAAGATTTTCTTTTTGGAGAACAACCATACGTGCGATTGGTAATCCCCTAGATTGCCAAATTGTTTTTGAAAGGCTCTTATCCATTCCTAGGGCACTTGCCTCGACTCCTGAACCGGTATATGTGAGATTTAGCATTTCTAGTAAGCCTTGTAATTTTCCATCCTCTCCAGTTTTTCCATGGATTAAGGGGAATGCTGCAAAACAATCTTTTAGTGTCTCAAAACTACTTTCTATTGCTGGTACATCAGGTGGGTGACTCGGTTTGTTTTGTGAAGTGAGTATGCTGGTGGAGTACGATTCATTGAGCCACTGACCGCTTGTTGAAATAGCAATAGGGACAGCCTTCCATTTTTTTTCATCTAATGCATTGATAACGCTGCGTGCACTCCGAATGCTTATTTCATGCTCTGCAGATTGTCCACCAAAAATGATTGCTATACGTTCAGCCATTAAAACTTCCCTACAAAATTCACTTCTCTGATTAGTTTCATACCGAAAGTGTCATAAACTCTTTTTTCTGCTTCTTCCACAAGCCAAAGCACATCTTTTGCTCGTGCTTGTTGTGTATTGACGAAGAAATTTGCATGTTCCTCACTAATCTTTGCTTCCCCTTTTGTCATGCCTCGCATTCCAACTGCTTCAATCAATTTCCAGGCGGGTTGGGTAGAGGGGTTTCTAAACATAGAACCCGGATTACGTTCTCTTGGCTGAGTAGAAAGACGTCTTTCGTCATATTTGGCTACTTCGGTAATGAGTGACGTAGCATCCCCTTCGTGGAGCATGATTTCTACTTCTAATACTGTTTGTTGTTTGAACTGGTTGTTTTGAAGAACACTATTTCGATAAGTTAGCTGTAAATCTTCTGAATCGAACCAGGCACTTCCTGATGTTGGTGAAAAAAGATTTGCTCGTACTAAGACATCACTTAAACATCCACCGTAAGCACCTGCATTGTAGACAACTGCCCCTCCAAATGTTCCTGGTATTCCAACTGCCCATGCGAGGCCTGCCAAGCCGAATCTACACATTCTTCTAGCAGTACCAGAGAAATTTGCACCGCTTTCGATCTGGAAACGGAATTTGTCTACTTGTTTAAGCTTTTTGGCACGGTTATCTATTACAACTCCAGCTATACCCTTATCACCCACCACAATATTGCTGCCGCTACCGAGTATGAATAAATCTGCGTTAGCCTCACTTGTGATTCTGATAGCCTCTGCAAGATTGTGACTAGTGCGAACTGTTAAAAATATTTCTGCAGGCCCACCGATTCCAAAAGTTGTATGGGTTTTCATAGGCTCACCTGAACGTATCTCACCAAATTGCTCTAAATTTTTTTTAAGTTGCTCTCGAGATTTCATGCAATAGCCTCCAGGATTTTCGGGGCAATATTGGTAATATTTCCGGCACCAATCGTAAGAATTACGGTGTTTTCGCTAGTCTCTTGAATCGCGTGTTCGATAGCTTCTTGTTCTGTTGCTGCATAGATTGTTGGAGTAGAAGTAATTGAATCTGCTAATTCGTTTGCAGTTTTTCCTTGACTCGGTAGTTCTCGTGCCGCATATGTTTCTAAGATTATTAATTTATCTAGACCTTTCCAACAATTGAGCCAGTTTTCCCATAGATAGGCTGTTCGGCTATATGTATGTGGTTGATAAATTGCTATTAGTCGATGGTTTGCATACCGTGTTCTTGTTGTTTCCAGAGTCGCTTGGACTTCTGTTGGGTGGTGTGCATAGTCATCAATTACGGAAATTCCCTTTGTTTCCCCAATAAGCTCAAACCTTCTTTTAACCCCTTGAAATTGTTTCAAGGTTTTTTGTATCGAGGAGAATTGAACCCCTTCATGTAGAGAAACGGCTGCTGCAGCTAAGGCATTAAGAACGGCATGTTTTCCTGGCACCGAGATTTCTAATAGCCCGTGTTCGAACTTTGAAGGACCTGCTAACTCAAAGCTGGCCCCTGAATGATTAAGACTTAGATCTCTTGCAACCCACGTATTATTTTTTTCAAATCCGTAAGATTCGTATTGTGAACCTGTGTCGGTAATCTCACTTAATAATTGGCCGCTACCTTTGTCATCTCCACATAACAGGAGTAACCCAGAGGACTTGAGTTTTTTTGTAAATTGTAGAAATGCATCGTAGTAATTTTCTCTACTACCATAATCATCCAAATGATCCGCATCTATATTCGTGATTACTTCTAGGTCGGGCTCATAATCAAGGAAAGCCCGTTTGTATTCATCAGCTTCGAGCACGCACTGTATACCAGATCCCCATGCGGAATTTTTAGTAAGATCCTGACTTTCTCCCCCAAGTACATACATAGGGTTAAAATTACTTTGCTTTAAAATTGTAGCTATCAGAGTAGAAGTGCTTGTTTTTCCATGTGACCCTGCAATTGCGATTATCCTTTTTCCACTTATGAGTTCTGCGATTGCTTCGGAACGTTTCAGTATTGGGATCTCCCGCTTTTCTGCTTCTACTATTTCTATATGGTTTTTTTTCACAGCAGCGGTTGTGATAACTAAATCAGCAGTAGAAACGTTGCTAGTATCATGTTTCGAAAAGACTGTAATACCTTCTGATTTAAGTTCTTTGGTTAACGCTGTTTCCTCTAGGTCGCTGCCAGTAATAGTTACCCCTCGTTCTTTTAGAAGTCTGGCGATCGCTGACATATGTATTCCGCCAATTCCAATAATATGTACATGGCTGCCATCGAATTTTATTTTGTTCATCTTTTTGCCTCCAGAAGGAGGTGGGCAAGATTTTTTGCTGCGGTGATTTCCCCAATGTTATGCATTGCGGTTTTCATCTTTTTCAATCTTGTTTCATTGGTAAGGATTTCCAACGTTTTTTGCTTGAGCTGGGCTAGTTCATTTTCTTCAATAATTACTGCAGCTCCTTGATTGGCTAGCCAATGTGCGTTTGCTTTTTGGTGTCCTCCTGCGTAGTCACCAGGTATTAGAATGGCTGGAAGTTTAGCTGCTGGGAGTTCCCCCAAAATGCTTGCACCGGCTCGCATAATCGATAAGTTGGCGGAGAACATAAAAATAGGTATATCTTCAAAAAAGGATTCTGGGCGATAACGGTTGGCCAAATCGGCTGGGAGATTGGCACGCTTTTTAAGTGCTTCTGCAATATCTTTTTCGCCAGTTATATGAAGAATTACTGCACTTTGACAGAGGTCTTCGAGCTCTTGGAAAACAAAATTGTTTAACAATTGTGAACCTTGTGAGGCACCACTCACAAATAGAACGGTTTCATTATCCTCTAAACCCATTTTTATCCTTGCTGAATCTGTTGTTAACTCGTTGAATCTTTTGCGCACTGGATAGCCAGTTACTGAGAGCTTTTTCTTTGACAAACTGGTGTTGATATTCTTTGTACTGGTTGCAATATGTGTAGCTATTTTTGATTCGAACCTTACGGCGAGTCCTGGTTCTATATCGGGTAGGAAGATAACGAGAGGCAGTTGTAATAGCCGACCGGCTATGCATGCAGGAATTGAACCGTATCCACCAGTACTGAGTATGACATCAGGGCGAAAGAACAATAATCGACAAAATGCCTGAATAGTCCCAATCAGAGTAAGGAAAATATTTAGAATCAGTTTTAGAGGTCTACGTCCTCGTAGCGGAGCTGCAAGGATGCTCTCAAAGGGAATCCCTGCTTTTTCAGTTAGAGCTTTTTCTCCTCGCGTATCTGGTCCGAATACTCGGGCATCAAGGGAGGACTGATCGGATTTCAGCAATTCTCTTAAAGCCTGTACTGTTGAAAACGCAGGATACAAATGCCCAGCAGTACCCCCTGCTGCAATTACGACTTTCATGATGCACCTTCATTTTTAGTTAGTGGCAGAGTTTGCTGGCGAGAAATATTTGCTAGGATTCCTATAGCTAGCATCAAGGCTAAAAGTGAACTTCCTCCGTAACTTAGCAGTGGTATGGGCAGACCTGTTAAAGGAATAACCCGTGTGATTCCCCCAATGTTTAGCAATGCCTGCAGTACTATCCAGGTCGTAATACCTGTTGCTAAAAGAAATCCAAATTGCGTATCTGATTTCTGTGCAATTTGGTAGCCTCTTAACATTAGGCTTGCGAACAAAATTAGAATTGCAACAGTTGCTATCAGGCCAAGTTCTTCCCCGATGATTGCGAAAATTCCGTCAGTATGACTTTCAGGGATATAGAAAAATTTTCCTCTACTCGCTCCTAGTCCGAGTCCTGTGATACCCCCATTTCCGAGAGCTATCAGTGACTGTAGTGTTTGAAACCCCCTTCCTAAAGGTTCAGCTTCAGCACTGAGGAAGGAAAACAATCTGTCTAAACGGTATCCCTCCATAATGGCAAGTAAAAAAATTGCAGCACTACCCGTGAGCCCGAGTGTTAAAATTTGTATGAATGCTGCTCCTGCAGCCCAGAACATTGTGAATGCAATTCCTAAGATAAGAACTGTTGTGCCAAGATCGGGTTGTAGGAGTAGAAGTAGAGATATAGCGCCGATCATTAGAACAAAGACCAAACTATGTTGGAGGCTTCGAATTCGCTCAGCTTTAGCTGAAAGCCATGCTGCTAAGTAGATGATAACTGTTAGTTTTGCCAGTTCTGAGGGTTGAAAGTTTAGCGTTCCAAAACTTAACCAACGTTGTGCACCGTTATATGTTTCGCCAAGTGTTAAAACAAGTACAAGCAGAATGATTGAAATGACCAAAAGAGGTAACGCGTATTTTTTTAATTTGTGATAGTCGAGTGACAATCCGAGTAGTAATAAACCTGAGCCAACTAAAACCCAAATTGTTTGTCTTATGACAAAATGGTTCGCATTATTGAATTGAACTATTCCCGTTGCAAAACTTGAGCTATAAACAAAAATGATTCCGGTAAAAGTCAATAATGCAATTGAAGCTAATAAAACGTAATCTGGATGTGAGACGCGTAGCTTTTTTGTGGGGTTGCTAATTGCCATCACTAACTCCATTTTCCGACCAAGGTATGAAGTCATTTAAGTCGGCAACTAATTGGCGATAATGCTCACCCCGTATTTCAAAATTTGGATATGCGTCAAAACTGGTTGCTGCAGGTGCAAGCAGTATTAGCTCATTTGCCAAAACTATTTCATAGGCTTTAGTGACAGCTTCTTCTAGGGTGCTGACAGTTTCTATAGGCACTACATTCTTAAGTTGTTGTGCAAAATCCTTTCCAATTTCGCCAAAGCAAATAACTGACGTACACCTTTTGGAAATTTGTTCACGCAGATCTTTCAACGGGAGATTTTTCCCTCGTCCCCCTAGGAGCAAAATGATTGGATTTGTAAAACTATTCAAAGCGGCTATCGTGCGTTCCGGAGTTGTTGCAATGCTATCGTTAATCCATGGAACCCCTTTTGTTGTGCCAACAGTTTCTAGTCGGTGTGGAAGGCCAGGGAAATTACTTAAAGCATTATGAATTGCTTCCTTCGGAATCTGTGCTGAACTGGCCAAGGACGTAGCCATCAAGGCATTGGCTAAATTATGTCTTCCTTTAAGCTTTATCTCAGATAAATCAACAATTGATTCTGCCTCTCCATTAAAACGCGCAAAGATCTTTTTGTTTTCAATCCAACTTCCATTGCCATCAATCGGTCCATTAAGTGAGGTGGTATGTATATTTCCTTTGACCACTTTCTTGTTTCTCCAAGTAACGAGGTCGTCTTTATTGAGAATTGCGATATCTTTTGATTTTTGATTTTTGAGTAAACTGATTTTTAAAGCAACGTAATCTTCCCAACTAAATTGGTCTAAATGATTAGCGGTAATATTAGTTATTCCTACTATATGGGGTGAACTTCTGATGTATTGAAGTTGTGTATGGCTAATTTCAAGGAATGCCTTCGCAGGTTTTTTAAGCTTTTCAATTCGTTCTAACAAAGTACCGCCTAGATTTCCTCCGGTTAGAGTTTTTATGTTGGCGGCATCAGCTGCAAAGCCAGCGAGTGCAGTAGTTGTGGATTTGCCATTTGATCCTGTTATACCAATGACATCAGCATCACAAATTTCTAATGCTAATTGCATTTGTGAAACTACAGGTACATTCATTTTTTTTGCACGAACGATAGCTTTGTTTGTGCTCAGGATTGACTGTGAAGTAGCAACTAAATCAAAACCATCCGGAGCTATTAAGGGTTGACCTTGGAAAACTTTTGAGACTCCTTCTGGTATATATGCCCCTGCAGCTTGCAATTGTTGTTCCGTTCTTGTATCTGAAGCAGTTACCTCTGCTCCATGACGCATAAACCATCGAGCAAGATCTTGCCCTTCAATTCCGAGTGAGTAGACAAGGACTTTTTTTCCTGAAAAGTTTCTATTTTTGAACATGTTTTTTTCAGAATTCATTGTTACTCCGGAACCGCCAAGGCCAATGCAATTCCTACCATTGCTGCTGCAAGACCGATAACCCAAAAACGGGTAACGATACCGCTTTCTTCCCATCCCAATTCTTCAAAATGATGGTGTAGAGGTGCGCGTTTAAGTAGACGTTTGCCGTTTGTTAATTTGTAATAACTGATCTGTGCAAGGTTGCTAACAGCTTCTGAGACAAACACTATCCCAATTAGAGGGAGAAGAAGCCAATGGCCTGTCATTAGAGCTACAATCGCGAGGCTTGCACCGAGAGCAAGAGCGCCAGTTTCACCCATAAAGATTTTTGCTGGATAGGCGTTGTACCATAAAAAGCCAAGATTTGCCCCTGCGATAATGAAGGAAAATGTTGCAACAAAATCTTGGCCTTGGATAAAAGCAATAATTCCATAAGCTATAAATGCTAGAAGAGTTGTTCCGCCTGCTAATGAATCAAGTCCATCGGTTACTGCTACGGCACTCGTTGTTGCAACAATTGTGATGACTGCTATTGCAATATAGCTCGGACCGAGTTCGTATTGTCCTAACCAAGGTACATTAAGTGATTGAACATTTAGTTCCTGAAAAAGAATCCAAGCTGCTATAAATGAAAATATAGTTAACAGGGTCAGCTTAATACGCCAAGAAAGGCCCTTAGTAAGCCCACCTCTTTGCAGAGTTCCTAAATCGTCCAAAAAACCGATAGCACCTGTGGCACCTATCATCCCTAAGGGGAGCAGAATTGAACGGTGTGTCATCCAGTCGACTGCGATTGCGGTAACGATAAATGTAGGTACCCAAATGATAAAGCCGCCAAATGTAGGAGTGCCCTCTTTAGCTTTATGTGTTTCAGGTTGGTCACTACTAATGGCTTTCCCTGGGGCCTGTCTTTTTAGGTAAGACACTATGGGCCATCCAATGCCGGCTGCCACCAGAAATGTAATGCCCCCCGACATTAGTGCGTTTATCATATTTTAGCCTCAAGCGTTGGGATCAATGATTCTAATTCTTCTGAACGAGACCCCTTTAATAAAATGATATCCCCGGACGTTAATTCCTTAAGAAGTGCTTGAAGCGCAGATTCTTTGTTGTTAAACCAATACACATCTTTGTGCCCAGTTTGTTTTGCTTCCTCGAAAATTAACTGACACCGTTCACCTACTAGGTATAAAAGATCGCATGATTTTGCCGATATTGTGCCTATACGTCTATGTTCAATATCTGATTGTGTTCCTAGTTCAGCCATTTCACCTAGGAAAGCTATCCTTCTTCCTTGAAGATCCTTTAGAAACCCCAGCGCTCCTGCAACGGATAGCGGGCTAGCGTTGTAAGTGTCATCAAGTAGAATTATGCCGTTCTTCCCATGTCGTATTTTCATTCGGCTCGATGCATCTGTTTCAGAGATAGCTCTCGCTGCATATTCCAGTTCAGCTCCGAGGACGATTTGTACTCCGATTGCTGCGAGTGCATTGTGGACAAGATGGATCCCTGGCATATGTAATCGAACATCTGCCTTTTGGCCTAGCCAATTGACTGAGAACCTACTGCCATCTAACCCGAGATTTTTTACAGGGCCGTGTTTTAACATAGCTTTTTTATTGGATCCAAAGGTAATGACATTACAGGAGAGCTCTTTGATAACTGGTTCGATTCTTGGATCATCAATGTTCAGAATCGCGGTCGCTGCGATGTCTAAGCTTTTTACAAGAGAAAGTTTCTCTTTTGTAATCGCTTCCATAGTCCCTAACTTTTCTAAGTGGGTTGTGCCTATGTTCAATACAACGCCACACTGTGGTTCAGCGACTTGACAGAGAGTAGCTATTTCCCCGGGACTGTCCATCCCCATCTCTAATACAGAAACTTCCATTTCTGACGTGAGGCTAAGTAGTGCCAAGGGTAGCCCTTCTTTAGAATTAAAATTACCTGGACTATGGTGTGTCTTGAATCGTTTTTGAAGTACTTCTGCAGTCAACTCTTTTGTTGTTGTTTTTCCCACAGTACCTGTGATGCCAATGACGAACGGGTCACATGCCTTCCTCCAAGATCGTGCGAGTTCAAGTAAAGCTTGTCGTGTGTCTTGAACAGTAATGATTGTTTGATCTGGCCAGTTTCCTTCCGGGACCTGTTCACAAATAATAGCTTTTGCTCCAGCCTCTAGTGCTTCTTCGACGAAATCATTTCCGTCCAAATGTTCGCCTCTAAAAGCTGCAAATAGTTCACCACCTTTTACTTTTCGTGAATCTGCGACACCGCCGTTTATATTCCCTCGGTAGAATGAATGTACGCTTGCTCCGGATTTTTCTAAAACGTCTGCTACGAATGTAGTTGTCAAGTATGTGTTCATCTGACGCCTACATATCTAGCAGTTGGTGGGACATTAAGTAGCGGTAAAGTTTTATCTATTAAACGAGCTATTACAGGTCCTGCGGCTTCAGTACCTGTCAATTTGTTTTTGTTTCGATCAATTTTCACAAGTATTACCACTCGAGGATTTTCGAGAGGAGCAAAACTCATGAAAGATATAATTTGATCATCGCTATAGCCTCCCATAGCAGGTATGTTTGCAGTCCCTGATTTGCCGCCAGAACTATAGTGTCTGGGTCGTGCAGGATGCCAAGTGTATGTATTAACAACTTTGTTAAGCATCTCTCTAATTGAGGTACTTGTTTCTGGGCTTATGACTTTTAAGCCCTGCTTTTTCTCAAATTCATACTGTTCCCCTGATTCTGATAATGAACTCATAAGGATATGGGGCTGGACAAGGTATCCCCCGTTTATAGTGGCTGCAAAAGCTCGAATTAATTGTAATGGAGTGATGCTAATTGATTGGCCAAATGATTGTGTTGCTAAGTCAACAGGACTCCAATTTTTGTCGTCTGGGGTGGGAACAATCCCTTCTGCTTCTTTTGGCAAGTCAATGCCTGTTGCGGTGTTAAATGAAAACCTTTCCAGATACTTATGAAAGTTTTCAGCTCCGATCTGTTCGACCATAAATACTGATCCGGTATTGATGCTGTGTTGGAGTACCTCTGTCATAGTTGTTAATCCGTAACTACGTGATTCCCAGTTTTGTATAGGTTCTCCATGAACGTAGGTTATTCCGGTATCGAAATATGTCGTCTCTGGTGTAATAACCTCAAGATCTAAACCAATTGCTGCAGTAATCACCTTTAGAACGCTGCCAGGTTCATAGAGTTGTGTGATTGCTGAAAGCTCTGGTTTGGAGGCTAAAGCAAAAATCTCACCATTAAACGGATCCATAATTAGTATTGTTCCTCCAGTACCCTCATTCTCTTTTAAGGCTCTGGCTAGTTCTTTTTCAGCGATCGATTGAATACGTCGATCTATAGTTAGTTTTATAGAGGAACCTGCAGCTGGTTCATCGATAATGTGTATCCCGAATGGAATAGGTGCCCCTCTGCTATCACGCTCGTAAACAAAATTCCCAGGCTTACCGGCTAACAGTGAGTCATATACTGCCTCAATTCCCGCTAAGCCTAGGTTGTCTGTTCCTATAAATCCAAGTATTTCTAATGCTAGTTTTCCGTTTGGATAACTCCTGGCTGTATTAGGAAGTAAAACTGCACCAAGAGGTGCTAGCTCCATAAGTTTCACCCCTGTTTCATATGAAAGATCTCGTGCGACGACTTGGTCAACAAGCGCACTTTCATGTACGAGTAGCTGTAGATTTTCATCATCTAATCCTGTTTCATTAGCTATTGCTTTTGCTGCTTGTTTAGCTATTTCGTTAACAGACCAAGTTCTCGTTGAAATATATAAATCCCATGTATCGATACTCAGGACAAGAGGCTGCCCATTTCTGTCAAATATTTTTCCACGAGGAGCCTCTAATATGTCGTTTCCTATAAGTGTGTTTTCTGCTTGCACAGAATAGTTGTCGTGATTAATAACTTGTATATGGACTAGTCGTCCGAGGAGGACAGCGAAGCAGGCTCCAAAGAGTAGAATGGGGAGCCATACTCGACGTGTTTTTCTGGCACTTCTTTGCGCCATGTATTCCTTCGTTGCGGCCTCTCCCATGACCGCGTATTTAAATCAGTGTTGGTCTTCTATTAAGATTGACCTCCACCACAGAGTCGGGTTCGAATCACTTCTTTCTTGCCCGGGGAGTCCCTCTGATGTTTTCGTTACCGATGTGAGATTGCTAGATATTTGAATAAATATTGGTGGGGCATCTGGTTCTGTTAATCCGATTTCTCGTGCACGTCTTTCAATACGTTCTAATGAATTTAGCCCTGCTAACTCGGATTCAAGTAATCTAATTTCTGAAGTTAATCGGGTCCGATTTTGTTTAAGAAGTTGAAGATCATGTCCTTGAGTTGTTATTAAACTTGCTTGCAGAACAGGGATAAGGGCACTAAGCGCCAGTAGCGCTATTGAAACGATCAACCCCCAACGCAGCGTTAAGGTAGATTGAGGAAATCTTGCTAATGCTTGTTGCCTTGTTGCCATTATTACTACCTAATACGTTGAGCAGCGCGTAATATAGCGCTCCTTGCACGTGGATTCTTAGCAATTTCACTTTCTGTAGGGCGTATCGCTTTTTTATTCAATTTTTTCAGAGTTGCCTTATGTTCACATCGACACAGCGGTAACGTTTTTGAGCAAATACAATTAGTAGATTCAAGTGCAAATGATTGCTTAACAATTCTGTCCTCAAGCGAATGAAAACTGAGTACTACTATGCGTCCGCCTTCATAACCGTTGGTAGGTTTGCCGAGCAGGCCATAGGCTTGAGGAAGTACATTGCGAAGGCTTTCGAGTTCGCCATTCACTATACTTCTCAACGCTAGGAATACGGTAGTGGCGGGGTGTTTTTTCTTCCGATCCCAAACGTTTCCTATGACCTGCTCGACGACTCGAGCAATTTCTTTTGTTGTGTAAATTGGTCTTGATGCGATGATTGCTCTAACTATTCGTTTTGCGTTTTGAACTTCACCGTTGTCCCTCAGAATCTGAATGAGACTGTTTTCGTCTGTAGTGTTAATTATTTCCGCTGCAGTTAAATCATCGCTTGAGCGATCAAAGCGCATATCTAGGGGGCCATCTAGATTAAAAGAAAACCCTCTTTCTCCACTATCAAGTTGCATTGATGATATTCCTAGGTCAAGCAAAATACCGTCAATTGACATTAGTTCTTGAGCACGCATTACATTCTTTAGATTCCGAAAGTTATCGTGTACAAAGCTGACCCGCCTCCCAAACGGAGCCAGCCTCGTGCGCGTTTGATTTAATGCTTCTAGGTCTTGGTCGATACAGACTAGGTGACCTTTTGGTCCAATAGCTTTTGCTATAGCTTCACTGTGGCCACCACCACCAGCGGTTCCATCGACATACGTACCTCCTTCTTTTACATGCAGAAACGATAATGCCTCTTCAAGCAAGACAGGTTGATGTGTTTTTTCTTTTGCCATTACTGTCATTACTCCGCCTTGCTACTTTCGCCGAGTGCTAGTCGTTCTAGTGCTTCGATCCGATCTCGCGGAAGACCTTGCTCTTTTTGTTGCCAGGTATCCTTGGCCCATATCTCCAGCCTCCAACCAACTCCTGCTATTACAACGGATTGTCTGGTTTCGGTTTTTTTTACCTC
This sequence comes from Tepidiformaceae bacterium, assembly GCA_045562595.1. Lineage (GTDB taxonomy): Bacteria > Chloroflexota > Dehalococcoidia > Tepidiformales > Tepidiformaceae > JAKUNN01. The sequence goes on along the minus strand of JBJKVN010000021.1, from coordinate 40,323 downwards.
GTCATTAACCAAACCTATGTGTTGGAGTAATTCCTGAGGAATACTTATCCGGCCTTGTCTGTCTCGCGGAATCTCCCGTGCTGTTGAAAAAACTGCACGATTTAAACTTTCGCTCCCCGAAGATAATCTAGGTGCTTTATCTACCACATCGGTAAGTACTTCAAACCCATCATGCGTATAAACTTCAATGCACTCCTCACCACCCTTAACTAGAATCGCGCCTTCAGAAAAAGCTTCACGTATTTTTGGTGGCAGCTGGACACGGTTGCGATCATCGAGATGGTACTCAAAAGCGCCTAGAAAACGCGTCATAACCGTATCCTTTAGGGTTATTATGGGTAGATTTGGGAAACTACACCATTCTTCCCCCTATATTAGGGATATTAGTGAGACATTACAAGCCTTTTGAAGAACTAAATATCGTAATATTGGGAAATGGTCAGAATTGCTATTCTCACAGCTTCAGATTCCGCTGCATCTGGGACAAGAATTGATTCTTCAGGCGATCTGATATTTGAGCGTTGTGTATCTGGTAAACATGAAGTGGTTAGGCGTGAAGTTGTTCCTGATGATAGAGCATTGATTTCACAAACTCTGGCTTTATGGTCTGATGAATTGGTGGCAGACATTATCTTCACTACCGGCGGAACTGGATTGACTCCACGTGATGTTACGCCAGAGGCAACAAGGGATATTGCCGAACGTGAAGTTCCTGGTATTCCAATTGCCCTGACTATTAGTGGGCAAACCTTTACCCCTTATGCGGTTTTGTCTCGCGGGGTGGCAGTAACACGAAAAAAGACGCTGATCATTAATTTACCGGGAAGTATTAATGGTGTTGCTGAAGGCTTAGATATTATCGAACCACTGATACCTCATATAGCAGAATTACTTGCTGGGCCTACAAGCCATGACAATTAATAACTTGTGTGAAAAAAAATGCGTATAGATGTCCTTACGTTGTTTCCTGATATGTTTCCTGGTCCGCTTGATATTTCAGTAATTGGACGAGGCAAAGAACAGGGCTTTTTCGATTTGTTTGTTCATGACATTAGAAGCTATGCTTCAGACCGTCATAAAACTGTGGACGATACTCCATTCGGTGGAGGGCAGGGCATGGTCCTTAGAGTAGATATTCTTGAATTGGCATTGAGCTCAGTTCAGGCTCTCTCAGAAGAAAAAGGGCAAGTTATCTATCTATCTCCACAAGGGGAGCGGTTGACAGATTCATTGGTCCGCGATTTTTCTAAGGAGTCTAGATTAATTCTGGTTGCGGGCCGATATGAAGGGGTTGATGAAAGGTTTATAGAGAATTTTGTAGATCGAGAGATATCGATTGGTGATTATGTTTTAAGTGGCGGGGAGTTACCGGTGATGGTTCTAATAGAAGCAATGGTCCGTCAGATCCCTGGTGTTTTAGGTGATGCAGATTCTGCAAAATACGATTCTTTTGCAGATGGTCTACTTGAGTATCCACAATATACAAGGCCCGCTACTTTCAATGGATGGTCTGTTCCAGATGTTTTATTGAGTGGGCATCATGCCGAAATTGGTAAATGGAGGGAAGAACAACGCTATAAGCGAACCTTGGATCGTAGACCGGATTTATTAGACGACTAATTTTTTAATGCCGTTCTAATTTCCTCCTCTGACATCCCTATTTCTAATCGTTTGTCATAGAGTAGTTGTATTATCGTCTCATCCAATTCCGACAAGGTTTGTAAATTACTAAAACCTTGAAAAAAAAGCGAAGCACTTTCAGTAAAAGAATCTGCGTAAAGCCCTGTAATTTGACTTACTTCTTCTGCTATAGCGTGGCAACGTTCTTTACCAGGATCTTCACTCGAGATTTGGATTAATGCCCGTATGATTTCTCCACTCTTTTTTGTATAGACAGCAAAATAGCCAACATTTCCCGGTGGATAATATGGATCACGCTTACCGAATTCACTTTCGGGAAGGAAGAAGATTTTAATATTGGCAAAGTCTTCTTCCACTTCCACAATTTGTATGTATGTGAGCGAAGCGATTTTTTCTGTAATTGATGTCAGGCACAGTAGATCGCTTTTAGTCGGGTTTCCGCCAATAAATAGTTTCCAGTCTGATTCCCACCGTTCTAGAACCGGATCTCCTCTTTCTCCATATTCGATGCCTAATGCTATCTCCAAAAAGTATTCGAGTGTATTAGGCTCTACTGGGATGTGTTCATTTTTTGCGCAACCTGATAAGCCGATCGTTAAAAATAACAAGATTGAAAAAAAGTAAGCTTTTAAAACAGTTTTTGCTCCCAATCAAGCATCATCACATTAATATGTTCTCCGGGTTCTACTTGCGGTGTTTCTTCAGGAATTATAGTTAATCCGTTGGCGGCACTCATACTTGTTAGAATGCCACTGCCCTGAGGCCCAGTTAAGCTTGCGATAAGTGTTCCATTAGCATCTTCTGAAACAATGCAGCGAGCAAAAAAACGTCTTCCATCGGTGTTCACTATTTTGTCCTGTGTGATTGCTTGGATCACCGGCCTCTCCCAGTCCGATCGGCCTTGCATTTTGTAAAGAGCGGGCCGCCCAAATAGCTCGAAAGCTACCATTGAGCTTACGGGATTCCCTGGTAGTCCTAAGTGAGGGATTGTCTTTCCTGTTGCTGTATGAAATGTTCCGAAAGCCAAGGGCTTTCCCGGTTTCATTCGAACTGTCCAAAAGTCGATGACCCCTTCATTTGCTAAAACATCTTTGACTACATCAAAATCCCCTCGTGAAACACCTGCACTGGTCACAATCATGTCAGCATTAAAGCCACTGCGGAGCTTGAGTGTGAGATCATCCACGGTATCTTTGGCAATCCCAAGCACAAGAGGGATACCACCGAATTGTTTAACTAAAGCCGCAAGCATTTGTGTGTTGGCATCATATATTTGTCCAGGGTTTCGCTCTTCCCCAGGGGTTACGATTTCGTCTCCAGTAGAAAGAATTGCAATTACGGGTTTTCTAAATATTTCAATTTTAGTTAAACCTATGCTGGAAAGAACTCCAATTTCGGAGGCCCGAATTATTCTACCGGCCTCAAGGATTGTTTGCTTTTCACGGATATCCTCTCCACGAAATCGTATATTCGCATCTTTTTTTGCTGCTTTTAGAATATTGACATGTGTTTGTAATTTTCCTTTTTCAGGAAGTTTTTGGCTTTGTTCATCCGTTTCTTCAAAGGGGACTATTGCATCTGCCCCCTTTGGAATAGCTGCTCCTGTCATTATGCGGATAGCTTCATTTTTTCCCACTTCTTGTTTAGCTATATAACCTGCTGCTAAATCTGCAATTACTTTGAGTTGTACAGGGTGATGTGTATTAGCACCTTGAGTATCGCTTGCACGTACGGCATATCCATCCATTGCGGTGTTGTCCAGAGGAGGGATGTCAAAAGGTGCTATTACTTTGTTTGCCAAGACTTGCCCAAGAGCCTCGTCTACAGGTGTTAAGTAGCTTGGCATCCTATCAATGAGCTGAAGAATGCGGTCTCGTGCCTCTTCGACACTAATCATCTGAGAAACTGGCAGGGTCAATTATTTACTCCTTTGTAAGTCGTACTGCAAGACATGTAGTGGTACGTTGGACACCATCAACGCTTTGGATGGCATCAGTAATAGAATTACCCAATGTGTCCAAGTCAGTTGCTTCGATTTGCACTATTACATCGAACGGTCCTGTAACCGTATCTACAGAGACTATTGTAGCGTCGGCATACGATAGAGAAGTTAATTCAAGACCAACACTTTTAGCACTGGCTACGTCTGTTTCAATTAATACATATCCTTTTACCATGCTATCCCCCTTAGTAAATTTCTTTTAATTATCCTCAAAAATTGTTTTTTTGGAAGTTTTTCTTTAATTGGTTACTTGTTTATAAAAGCTTAAGAAAGGACACATAGCTAGTTAAGCTCTATAATTTGCTGACGTGACCACTTCGGAAGACCAAATTTCTAAATTTAGCGAAGAGGCACTAGCAACGCTTTCTGATTCAGTGACGTCTGAACAACTTGAAGCTTGGCGAGTGCTTTGGCTCGGTCGTCAAGATGGTCGAGTCAACCAATTACTTCGTTCAATAAGTGATCAGCCCGTTGAGACTAGAAGTGACTTTGGGAAGGCCGCAAATTCCCTAAAAAAATTATTGGAAAGTGAACTGAAAGCTGCGACTACTCGTGTTGAGAGCAATACAGAAGTAAATGAAGTCGCCATAGATGTTACGTTGCCAGGTCGCCCTCAGAGTCTTGGGGCTCTTCATCCCATCACACAGACGATGAATGATTGCATTGCAGTTTTTGAGGATATGGGATTCCAGGTTTTTGAAGGGCCTGAAGTTGAATGGGAACATTATAATTTTGATGCTGTGCGCATTCCTAAAGAACATCCGGCTAGGGATATGTGGGACACAATTTGGGTGGATACGCTGGTCGATGGGGAACGTTCCATGTTGCTTAGGACGCATACTTCACCTAACCAAATAAGGGTTATGGAAAAGAATGATCCACCTATCCGTGTTTTAGTACCTGGAAAATGTTATCGGCAGGAAGCAACGGATGCGACTCATGAGTGGATGCTTACTCAGATTGAGGGACTTGCTGTGGATGAAGGAATTACAATGAGTGATCTAAAAGGCGTGCTATATGGTTTTGCACGTCGTCTTTTTGGACAAGATCGAGAAATCATTTTTCACCATAGTTTTTTCCCTTTTGTAGAACCAGGAATAGAAATGGCAATTGATTGCTTCATATGTTCTGGTGCTGGTGGTTCGTGCCGTACGTGCCATGGTGCAGGTTGGATAGAAATCCTGGGTGCCGGAATGGTTCATCCAGAGATCATTGAAAATGCTGGATTTGATTCCTCGAAATTTACTGGTTTTGCGTTTGGGGTTGGTATTGAACGTGTAGCAATGCTGCGATGGGGTATTGATGACATAAGACATTTTTATCAAAACGATTTACGTTTTTTAACTCAGTTCTCTGCAATAAAATGAAACTTTCTATTAGCTGGCTACGTGATTTAGTTGAGATTGATGAAAATTATCAACCTGACGAATTGGCAAGAAGGATTACTAATTCGATAGCGGAAGTTGAAGAGTTTGAGGTAATTGGTGAAGATTGGGATCCTGCTCTTATTACGGTTGCAGAAATAGTAGACATAGCTAAGCATCCGAATGCTGATCGTTTGCAAGTAGCCACTATCAAAATTACTGATAGTGAATTAAAGGAAGTGATTTGTGGTGATCCTACGATTTTTGTGGGACAGAGAGTTGCGTTTGCTCGTGAAGGTGCACTTTTAGTAGATGGGAAGACTGGTCAGAAAACAGCACTAAAGGCACGTCCCATTAGGGGGGTTGAGTCTGCAGGGATGATACTAAGCGAAAAAGAACTAGGGATAAGCGATGATCATGAAGCAGTCTTAACACTTTCTGAGGATGCTCCCATTGGTGCTGCTCTGTCTGATGTCCAAGGAGATGTAATTTTTGATCTATACACTTGGGCGAATCGTGCTGATCTTCTGGGAGTTGTAGGTATAGCTCGGGAAATTGCAGCATTAGAGGGCAACTCGCTTCTTATACCAGAGACAGGACATCTGGAATCGGACCGCTCAGTATCTGATTGTATTGATGTCAATATCCAGGATGCTGATCTATGCCCTCGTTATACAGCAGCGGTTATTCATGGGATCCAAATAGGTTCTTCGCCAGAGTGGCTTAAAAAACGCTTGAGGGCACATGGTGTACGTCCTATCAACAATGTTGTTGACGTTACCAATTATGTGATGTTGGAAACAGGTCAGCCTTTGCATGCGTTTGATTATGAGAGTATCAGTGATCAGAAGATCGTTATTAGGAAGGCTAAGGCAGGAGAATCTATAGTCACAATAGACGGAATTGAAAGGGAACTGACCAAAGATATACTTGCAATTTGTGATAGTAAAAGGCCAATTGCGGTTGCTGGAATTATGGGGTCCTTGAATAGCCAGGTTACACAAAATACAAAATCTATTCTTTTAGAAGTTGCCAATTTTTCCCCTTCAGGGATACGACGCGGTTCAATGAATCTGAAGCTTCGGAGTGAAGCATCAACACGTTTTGAAAAGGGTCTTGGAACTGGTATGGCTGATTTCGCTCAAGCTCGGGCCCTACACCTATTTGAAAAGTTGTGTGGTGGAATTTCTGCGAAAGGTATGTTGGATATTTATCCCGGGGACTCAAATCCTAACTTAATTGAACTATCTACTGAACGTATAGAACGGGTCTTGGGGATTGAAATAAGCAATGCCGATATAGTTCGTATTTTGGAGAGCCTTGGATTTGACATAACTGAAAATGAAGGTGGTGAAAGTTTCAAGGTTGTATCACCATATTGGCGTACAGACATAGATATTGCTGACGATCTTATTGAGGAAATTATACGAATCTACGGATACGAAAATTTGCCTACAACTAATTTGGCTGGAGCTTTACCCGATCCTATTGAAAATCCTCTGTCTATGTTACGAGACAATTCTCGAGTTATCGTTAGTGGGCTTGGTTTTCAGGAAATTCTTACGTATACGCTTACTTCGAAGGAAGATCTTGAGAGGGTTAATGACCCTAATGACGAAGTTCGATTAAGCCCGTTGGCTGTCTCTAACCCTGTAGCTTCTCAACATACTTGGTTGCGAACTTCATTAAGGTCCTCTCTTTTAAGAACCTTTGCAGATAATCGTAAGCACCAAGATCAGGCACTGCGTTTGTTTGAGATTGGTGTCGAGTTTTTACCCGTTGCAGAAGATCTTCCTGAAGAAAGACCAGTCATGTGTGCTGTACTTGGGGGTGGGCGTTTGGAAAGGTGGACGCGGCCAGAAGCCGAGAATCTCGATTTCTTTGATGCGAAAGGTGTACTAGAAGCTTTACTTATTTCGCAGGGTATTGATGTACGTTTTGCGGATGTAGATTTGTTCCCGCTGAAGACCGGATTTACTGCGGAAGCGGTTGCTATAAAAACTAACGAAACTGTTGCTTTGGTGGGACAAATTGATGAAACCGTCACTGGTTTTTTTGATATCGACGAGCCTGTTTATCTGATTGAATTTTGGCTCAGCAAAGCAGTTCATGCGCTTAATTTACGCCCTGAATATTCTCCACCTCCACGCTATCCTGATGCCCGACATGATTTAGCCGTAATTGTCCCTGAAGATGTACTTAGTGGAGACATTATTGACTTTGTTTGTGCACATCGATCTGGAGATGTTTTATGTGAGGCTGAACTTTTTGATGAATATCGAGGTGAAGGGTTACCTCCAAATATGAAATCACTAGGTTTTGCCGTCAGATACCGTTCAAAGAACAGGACACTAAAAGATAAAGATGTTTTGAAATGCCGCAAAAGTTTGCTTAATCGACTTGAAAAGGTTTACGGAGCAGTTTTGCGAAATTAATGTTATTTACAACTTTCTAGGGTGCATTCTTTGACAGAAAACGATTTTCACCAGGTTGGTTACATTCCTGCTGTAGGCTTATGCAGTATTTGTAAGAATACTAGGGTGGTTTCAACAAAACGGTCATCTTCCTTTTGGCTTTGTGAAATTGCATCTTTTGACAACGGTCTTAAAAGGTATCCATCTTTACCCTGTCGTAAATGTGATAGCTTTATTAGTAGATTGGATGCGAGTGATGAGGTAGAGGATGTTGATTGATACGTTGGCAGTTACAGTTTTAACTCGGATAATCAAGTAATGACTAATTTAGAAAATCTGGAATTCGTGTCGCGTTACCCAACCGAGGGTGTTATGCGCGATGGTACATCTATTCTTTTTAAGCCACTGGAATCTGAAGATCGGGAACAACTTGAGAGCTTAATTGAGGCATTGCCATCCGAGGATCTTTTGTATTTACGACAAGATATAACGAATGAATCCGTTATTGATACGTGGATTACTTCTGTGGAAAGTGGACATGTCTTTACTGTTTTGGCATCTGTAGGTGCAAGAGTGGTTGGATATGCAAGTTTGCATATTGATTCTGCTATCTGGTCACGACACGTTGGTGAAATCCGCATTAATGTACATCCAGATTACAGAGGAACTGGGCTTGGAGCGGCTCTGGCCGGAGAGATTCGTTTTGTCGCTCCCTCCTTTGGGATTCGAAAATTAATCGCAAACATGACCCTTGAGCAACACACCGCGATGGTTGTTTTTGAACGACTTGGTTTTCAACTACAAACAATACTCCGTGGCTGGGTGACAGACATGAACGGTGAAGAGCGGGATCTTTTAGTAATGGCACTTACATTACCTAAGTCTTAGTAAATCAGTTTACTGGACGTCGAGGCTGCCATTGTGGTAGTTTTGAAACTCTAGAATATTTGTATTTGTGGGGACTTTGTGGCAGGACCATTAGATAATTACCTAGACCTAATTGATGCTGCAAGTGAGTTGTGCATACATCCTCAAAGCTTGAGGCGATTGATCAAACAAAAGAAAGTGCCGGCAACCCTATTTGCGGGAAAATATCTTATTGAGCGTGACAAGCTCGAAATGTTCAAAAGTAATTATGATCCGCGTCCAGGCAGGAAGCCAACCCTTAGGCTTATCTAAGCTACTGAAAAATCTCTACTGAAAAATCTTTTCTTGGCTGTTTAATACCGCGAGAGTGATTAATAGCACCGCTTCTGCAAACAGGAATAATCCGGCCACGGATAACCTAATAAGTTGAGTTTTTCCTCGTGCTGAAAATGCAGGAATTGTTACAAGGATCAATGAAGTTGCCCAAATAAGAACGAAAATTACGCCCAATGCTATAGGACTGTAAAGAAATAAACCGGTCATGGTCCCTGCCTTTTTAGACTCTGAACTGGAAGATAATATCTGATTTATTCACAATGTGCTGGTTTTTCCAATCTGATAGCTCCCTATAAGGCTTTTTGTTTGTTCTCATAGCTGGTTATTGCTTTTTTCAGAGCATCAGCGGCGAGAACGCTACAATGCCCTTTATCTCTGGGTAAGCCCCCTATGCCTTGGGTGATTACTTCTCTTGAAACTTCACGTGCTTCCTTTAACGACATACCACGAACGAATTCACTGGTGTATGAACTTGTTGCGATAGCAGCGGGGCAACCGCGTGTTTGCCACTGCATATTGGTTATCGTTAAGTTTTTAATCCGTAGGGTTACACTCATAGTATCTCCACAGACAGGATTTGAAACAATCGCTTCCCCATCCGGGTTTTCCAGAATCCCTGAATTCTGTGGATTTTCAAAGTGTTGAACAACTTTGTCTGAATAATCTGTCATTTTTGCCTATCAGAAATTAAACTTTTCATAAAATTACGTTTCAGTTAATTCTAGTGTTTCAAATATTGCAGTATAGGCATTCAAATTTGAAGGGTTGAAATGAGGTTCAATATGCAAAATAGTTTTATTTTGATCTATTACTACGATTGATCGAAAAGATTTTTGTTCATCAGCATTCCATAAACCGAATGATTGGATTACTTCTCCATGAAAATCACTGATGAGTGGAAAGGGGAAGCAGTCCCGCTCCTGGAATCGTTTATGTGAGCCAAGTCCGTTACTGTTAATCCCGAATACAGCAATTCCAGCCTCGTTCAATAGTTCATGTTCTTGTGAAAAGGCATTCAGGGTGTTGGTGCAAATGGGCATACCATCATCTTGATAGAAAACCAGAAGTACTTTTCGGGATGCTAGCTCTTCATTTAGTTTAATTTCTATTTCTGTTCCATCAGAGTTTATTGCCGGTAGTGAGAAGTTAGGAGCTTTTTCACCTTTTGTTAGTGTGATAGGTATGGAGTCCTTTTCATTCATATGATTTATCACCTTCAAAACCAGGGACGGTACCTTTGATTCCACGTAAACCTGCAAGAATTTGAATTTTTCCTAATCCACCAGCATCGGTAAGTGCTTGGAATGCCTGTCGTCTTTCAAAATAGTTGCCCAAGTCTGCTCTCGCACTTTCCACGAGATCACCAATGCCTAGTTTTGTTAAGAACTCATGCTGGGGTATTGGTCCTAGTTGTTCATAACCAAAGTTTTGCAATCCGGTTGCTAATTCTGTGAGATTAACGTGTGAGGTTATATCCTGTTCCCCGACGTGGCGATAGGGGTTTTCATGTGCCGTGTGGCGATAGAAACACGAGAGTGTTCCTTGCAGTCGCCACGGTGCCCATAATTTTTCTTCTTCATATCCATAATCAGCCAAAAGAATTCCACCTTGCTTAATCAGGCCGCACATAGTTTCCAGAAGTGGCCATGCTTTACCATTAATTTCAAAACGTCCTTTGGTAGGGGTATTTTTAAGTACGGTAATGTTGCCGCGAACTTCAACAAAATTATTACCATCCCATCTGACATGAATTTCAGCAGGGCCGCGTTCAGTTGCCTCGAATAGTCTTGTTGGGAGCGCATCGAATAGTTCATTAGCAAGTACTATTCCGTTTAGTACAGGAGATGGAATTCCTTGTAGCCATTGAATACGCGAGTCAGTTCCTTCAGTGTTTGGCTCAAGTGCGACATATCTAAGAGACTGCGAAAAGTTGCTTTCGCGAGCTTCAGCCCAATCTAAAATTACAGTTCCAAGAGTACCTTCACCTGCGCCAGGTTCGAAAATCGTAAAAGTATCAGGCTCATCTAATTGCTGCCATATCCATTCACACCAACTGGCAATTGCCCATCCAAACATAGGATGAATGGTTGGGCTTGTTAAGAAGTCGCCTTGTCTGCCAATACGTCCAGATTTGCGATAATAACCATGTTCAGGATGGTAGAGGGCAAGCTCCATAAAACGTTCGAAAGGAATAGTGCCACCATCCATTTCTTTTATGATGATTTTAATAAGGGCAGGATTACCTTCCGCTGCTATGCCTGGTTCTATATCTAATGCCATCTTATAAGTTTCTCACACACAGTTGCTTTGTCGCTATTGGGTGTGTTCTTGAAGCCAACCTTGGATATACTTTTGTAAAACTAGGTATATGGTCCAGATGGGACGGACTAATTAAGGAAGTAAGCTTTTGTGATTACTTACCAACTTTCTAAAAATTGCGAACTAAAAGGAGCGCTTGGAGTTTCCAAAAATAGGTTTGCCTCGTCTTTGGGCGAATCCGCTGTTACTCTCGAACAATGACTCATTTTAAAGATATCTCATGTGGTGAACTTCGAGCCGCTGATATAGATCGAACTATCCGTATTGCTGGATGGGTAGATAGAAGGCGTGATCATGGGGGAGTCATTTTTATAGATCTGCGTGATTCCAAAGGAATTATTCAGGTCGTTGTAAGTCCTGAAAATTCTGCTGCATATAACATTGCTCAGCGTGTTCGTGCTGAATGGGTGCTAGGTCTTGAGGGGATAGTTAAGAGTCGGACGGATGAGACCAAAAATCCAGATCTTCCAACTGGTGAAATTGAATTTATTCCCACACATATCAACGTGTTGAATGAAGCGGAGACTCCGCCATTCTCCTTGCATGAGCCTGGTGAAGTGGATGAATCTTTGAGACTTCAATACCGTTATCTTGATTTAAGAAGGCCAGATGCAATGCAGGTCCTGCGCCTTCGTCATGCAGTCGTGTCTTATATACGAAACTTTTTCTCAGAAAAGGATTTTATTGAGGTGGAAACACCAACTCTTATACGATCTACCCCTGAAGGGGCACGTGATTTTTTGGTTCCTTCACGTTTGCAGCCTGGTGAATTTTTTGCTTTACCCCAATCTCCGCAAATTCTTAAGGAGCTTTTGATGGTCGCGGGGGCAGAACGCTATTTTCAAATTGCACGATGTTACCGAGATGAAGATTTTCGAGCTAATCGGGTTGCAGAACATACTCAATTGGATATGGAGATGGCTTTTGTTGACGAGTCAGATGTTATGGCATTGGTCGAAGAACTTTATATAGAGATTGCGACGCGTTTTGGTGGAGGCAAGAAAATTTCCGAGGTTCCTTTCCCTCGTTTAAATTATGCCGATTGTATTGAGCGATATGGTACTGACCGTCCCGATCTCAGGTTTGGTTTAGAATTTTCGGATGTAGGGATGATATTTGAGGGAAGTGAATTCAAAGTATTTAGTTCTGCCCTAGAGAATGATGGACAAATAAAAGCAATTTGCGTTAAGGGGCAGTCGGGTATGGCTAGGCGTGCAATTGATTCGTTAGTTGAAGTTGCCCGTTCAGCAGGAGCAGGAGGTTTGGTCAACATTGGTTTTTCAGAAACCGGTGAGGTTCGTTCACCAGTTTCCCGCTTCCTTAGTGACAAAGAGCTCACTTTGCTTAAAGAGAAAACCGGAGCAACAGACGGGGATATGTTGTTTTTGGCTGCAGGTTCCCACAAAATTGTCTCAGAAACACTTGCGCTTGTTCGGGAGGAATTAGCAGTCCGTTTGGATTTACGGGATCCTGAATTTTTTGCCTTTGCGTGGATAACTGGTTTTCCATTGCTTGAATGGAAGGTTGAGGAAAATCGTTGGGATGCAACACATAATCCCTTTAGTGGGTTTTTTGAAGACGAGGAAAATTCATTGGAAAAAGATCCTTCTAGTGTACGTGCTCGACAATATGATCTTGTGCTGAATGGTGAGGAAATTGGTGGTGGTTCCATTCGGATCAATAAGCGTAGTGATCTACTTCGAGTCTTAAAGCTTATGGGTCACACCGAAAGTGAAATTAATAAACGTTTTGGGGTTTTGCTCCAGGCACTTGATTATGGTGCACCTCCGATGGGGGGAGTTGGTGCAGGTATAGATCGACTTATTATGCAGTTGATTGGAACGTCCAATATTCGAGATGTTATAGCGTTCCCTAAAGCTTCTTCTGGCTCTGACCCGCTTATGGATGCGCCTTCCCCCGTAGCTGCTGAACAATTAAAGGAATTAGGTTTGCAATTAGATCCGGAATTGGAAAATAACTAAAGGTATATTGATGCCGTTGAAAATATTTTTTGCTAAATTGATTAGACCATGAAATTATCGTTTCGTTCATCATTGCTCACTTTATTTTCTTTGCTTTCAGCCATCGTGTTACTAGGATCATGTGGCGGTGGCTCTGGTCCTCCAAAAGTTGCTCCGGAAACAACTCAATCTGCAACACAGAGCAGTGCTGATGAAAGTGATCTGCCGGGTTCGTCGGGTTCAAGTGCTATTTGTAGAGACAATACATTGCTGACTTACGGTGGTGAACCAGCTACCGTTCTCGATCCTATTCTTGTGAGCGATATTGGCACTGCTGAATACATTATTGAAATTTTTAGTGGTTTAGTTACATTGAGTTTAGACCTTACGGTTGAGCCTGATTTGGCAGCGAGCTGGAAGGTCTCTGACGATGCACTGACCTATACCTTTACGCTTCGGGAGAATGCAGTATTTCATAATGGCCGTCGTGTAACGGCAGAGGACTTTAAATACAGTATCGAGCGTGCTGCTGATCCAGCTAATGCTTCTCCTACTGTTCTTTTGTATCTCAGCGAAATCGTTGGTGTAAAAGAAAAGTTTCGTGGGTTAGCAGATAGTGTTCGTGGGGTAGTTGTAATTGATGACTTAACGATTCAGATTAGTTTGACTGAGCCCATAGCACATTTTTTGCAGGTATTGACGTATCCGGTGGCATTTGTAGTGGATAAGGAACAGTTAACACGTGATCCTGTTAATTGGACTCGTAATCCGAATGGTACAGGCCCGTTTAGATTACGTACTTTTAATCCTTTGGAAGAAATTGTACTTGCCCGTAATGATCGCTATCACCTTGATCCCCCCAAGTTAGATGCAGTGGTCTTTAACCTAAGTGGTGGTTCACTTTCTACCAGATATGAAAATGATGAGATCCATGTAGCTCTTGTTCCGACATTAGAACTAGATTCGTATAGAGAGGGGAAAAGTAGGTATGCAAACGAATATCGGGTGGCGAAAGAGATGTCGCTTTCGTACATAGCTTTTAATGTGAATATGCCCCCATTCGATGATCCTTTAGTGCGACAGGCCTTAGCGCTTGCTGTTGATCGTAATGCTATCAATGAGGTGCTTTACTACAATCGTTTCCGAGTTGCAGACGGTATCCTTCCTCCTGAGATGCCCGGTTATAACGAAGACATTTCTTCTTACCCATATGATCCACAGCGTGCAGCAGATTTAATTGCAAAATCAAAATATGCTGGAAATATGCCGAGGATTACATTGAATTTCCCTGGTTCAGCTGCAAGTGCTGGTGGTTTTCTTGAAGTTTTCCAGCAGCAGTGGTCGGAAAATTTAGGTTTAGATGTTGAGTTGGAAGCAGTTGAATGGTCAACATTCCTTCGTGAGCTTCGTCGCAAGACTTTCCAAGTTGCATCACTTGGATGGATTGCTGATTATCCCGATCCTGAAAATTTCCTTCATAAATTATTTTCGAGTGGAAGTACTCAAAATGAACTTGGATATTCAAACAGTAAAGTAGATGAATTATTAGAGGAAGCCCGTGTTGAATGGGATAACACTCGGCGAAATAATTTATTTTGGCAGGCAGAACAAATTATATTAGATGATGCCGCAGTCATTCCCATTTTTTGGTCAGTACAACATTTGCTTGTTAAGCCATGTGTTCAGAATTGGCCAGATCTATCCATAGGTGTACCCAAGTATCGATATATAACTATTGAAGTTCAGTAGAGATTGAAAGATAAGAGGAAAAAATGGGCCACGGGCTCGGCGCTTATTTGATAAGGCGAACCTTTTCAGCCCTGCTCGTTCTTTTTGCCATTTCGATTTTAGTTTTCCTAATTTTACGCTTAACTCCGACGGATCCTGTCGAAGTTTTGCTTGGACAGAAGTACGATGAAGAAACCGCAGATGTGTTACGTGAGAAGTATGGTTATGCCGATTCCTTGCCGGTTCAGTATGTGAAGTACATTGGAAATTTGGTTCAGGGTGATTTTGGAATTTCGACTAGGCGTCTAGATTTTACTGCTAATGAAATTGTACTCCCTCGGTTATGGGTTTCCGCAAGGATTGGATTTTTTGCATTATTGATTGCTTTTGGTTTAGGGATACCATTTGGTATTTATGCTGCATTAAATCGAGGTAGAAATCGAGACCCTGCGTTAATTGGGGCCTGGCTTGCAATTGATGCAATTCCGGTTTTTGTTTCTGCTCCAATTATCCAGTGGCTATTTGCACTGCAATTAGGCTGGGTAGATTTGTCTTTTGAGGGTGTATTTCATAAAAATATGATTTTGCCTGTGTTGTTAATTGCACTTCCTGGTGTTGCTGGAATTGCCCGGTTTATGAGAGCCTCAATTATTCAAGTCATGAGTGAAGATTATGTACGAACTGCGAGGGCTAAAGGGCTTCGTAACCAGACGATTGTGCTGCAGCATATTACACGTAATGCGTTACTGCCTCTTTTAACCGTTATTGGCCTTTCCTTGCCGGGGATTTTTGCAGGATCACTTTTCGTCGAGCTTTTTTGGGGAATTCCAGGTATTGCAAGAGAAAGTTTAGATGCGATTTTGGCAAATGATTACGATATTATTTTAGGTTTAGTACTTTTTGGTTCTTTTCTTTTTGTAATGGTGAATATCTTGATAGATGTTGCATATGGGTTTGTTGATCCGCGTGTACGAATTGGTGTGGTTAGGAGTGCGGTTTGATTTCGGGATTTAAAAGGAACCCAGAACTTGAGGATCGTGAGGAGGGACAATTCTTACGGTATGTTCGTCGGTTTTTTGGGAAAAAGATTGCGGTAATTGCTGTGACGTATATTTTAATCTTTTACGCTGCAGGAATTTTTGCAGATTTGTTGCCTCTGCCTAATCCTAATCAACAAACGTTAAGTTTAGAGGCTCGTAGCCAGCCTCCGTCGGGACAACATTTACTGGGTACAGATCGGCTAGGTCGTGATCTATTAGCTCGCGTTATTTACTCTGCTCGCACAACAATTATTTTTACCACCGCAGTGATTATCACCGGTTCCTTGTTTATTGGACTTACATTAGGCTTGATTGCGGGCTATAAAGGTGGATGGTTGGACAGCATTATCATGCGTGTTGGTGAAACGCTTTCTGGAATCCCGACATTATTTCTTTTGATTGCTATTAGTGCGGCTTTTAGAACTTATATCAATGATTTGGGTTTTTGGTTTGAAGAGAATACATTTTTTGGTGAAAGTGGTCCTGTATTTGTTGATTTCCTGATAATTGTTGGTGCAGTTGTTCCTTTTGCTTGGATTGGCGCTTCTCGAATAGTAAGAAGCCAGGTCCTTGCTATTCGAGAACAAGAGTACATTCTTGCTGCAGAAGCAATCGCTGCGCCCACGTGGAGAATTATTTGGAAGCATATTTTCCCGGGAGTGGTTCCTTTATTTCTAGTTGGCTTGTCTGCAAGTATGGCTGGTATTGCTGGTACGGAGGTTGCCTTATCATGGCTTGGGTTAGGCGTAGATCCCCCTACATCTTCGTTTGGAACACTTTTAAATGAAGCGGGGGGGATTAGAACATTTAGTGAATTCCCACACTTGTTGCTCGCCCCTGCAATACCTGTAATTCTTTTTTTCTTTGCTTGGAATTTATTGGGTGATTCGCTTGTTGATTTGGCAGAACCACGCACTATCCGTGCTTAAAGAGTTGAGTTAATAACTTTAAAGATCGAGTAAAAGAGAAGTGTTCGGTATAATCCTGTAGTCCAGGGGGCAAACAGTGAAAGTTAATCTAGAGAAACTTCCTCCGAGTCTCGCTACTTTAGAAATTGAGATCGATGAAGAGCGATTGGAGCCTGCGCTTAATGATGCCTATCGTCGTGTTGTGAAAAAGATCAAAGTTCCTGGATTTCGTCCAGGAAAAGCTCCACGTAGCGTTGTTGAGAGCAGGATAGGACGGGAAGGTTTAATTCAAGAGGCACTGGATAAGCTTGTTCCTGAAGTTTATAACGAGGCTATTGAAAGTGAAAATTTAGAGCCTATTGCAGAACCTGCAATAGAGGTGCTTGAGTTAGATCCTGTTCGATTCAAGGCGATACTGCCATTAAAACCAACGATTCAGCTTGGTGAGTATACAGATGTGTATGTGGAACCTGAGGCTGTAGAAGTTACTGATGAAATGTTTGAAGAACAGATGGATGCCTTGCGAAGGCGCTTTGCTACTTTGCTTCCAGTTGAGCGTCCTGTGCAGTGGGGTGACATTCTAACTGCAGATGTCTTTGCAACAGTGGAGGATCAAACTTTTGCAGAAGATAAAGATGTAGTTTTCCCGTTAGTGGAAGGACGTCAGCTTTTTCTGCCAGAACTGGCGGAAGCCTTTGTTGATATGGAAGTAGGGGAGGAGAAGAAGGTGGATATCGCTGTGCCTGAAGATTTTGTTCAAGAGGGGTATCGAGGGAAAACTGCGAATTTCACGATCAATATTAAGGAAATTAAGGAAGAAGAATTGCCAGATGAAGATGACGATTTGGCGAAGCAATTAAATTTGGATGATGTGGCTACTATTGATGACTTAAAGGAACGTGTGCGCTCCGATATTTTGGAGAATCTGCAACGTTCTGCGGATGATAGCTATCGAATGAAGGCGATCGATGAAATGATTGAGCTTGCTGAAATAGAATATCCGTTGGTTTTGGTTGAGCGAGAAATAGATGTTGTAATTCGTGAAACACATGGGAACGATATTCGTAATTATCAAGCACATCTTGCTCAGATAGGACAATCACAGGAAGAGTTTAGAGAGTCTTTACGAGAGTCTGCGGAGTTGCGAGTTACTCGTAATCTGATTGTTAGCACCTTTGCTGAGGAGGAAGGCATTGAAATTACGGATGTCGAAATTGAAGAAGAAAGACAAAAGATGCTTGACTCAGTTGGGGAAGAAAATGCCCAGCTAAAAGAATTGTTTACAAGTGACGTTGGAACGGAGAATTTAAGACAACGGTTATTCACTGAGAAAACACTTGGAGAGATTCAAAAAATTGCAAGTACTCAAAGTGGAGAAAGTGAAAAAAATGACTCACAGGAGAACGATGAATGACACAACTTACACCTACTTTTTTAAACTCTATAATTCCTACTGTTATTGAAAGTGATGCTCGTTCGGAACGTTCATTTGATATTTTCTCGTTACTGTTAAAAGAACGCATAGTCTTCTTAGGTACTCCAATTGATGATCAGGTCGCGAATCTTATTGTTGCCCAGCTGCTCTTTTTACAACGAGAGGATCCTGAGCGTGATATTAGTTTGTATATCCATTCACCTGGTGGAGTAATTCCTTCGGGGCTCGCAATTTATGACACTATGGAATTGATCGGGCCAGATGTCTCTACTATTGCAGTTGGGCAGACCGCTTCCATGGCTACCGTTCTTTTATCTGCTGGTGCTGCTGGGAAAAGGTACGCTCTTCCAAATGCAACGGTGCATATGCATCAGGCACTAGGTGGCGCCCGTGGGCAAGCGCGTGACATTGAGATAGCAGCAAAAGAAATACTTAGAAATAACGAAATTATTCGAAATATAATTGCATCTCACACTGGTCAAACTAAGGAAAAAGTTACCGAGGATTTTGATAGAGATTTTTACTTAGATGCTGAAGGTGCCAAAGAGTATGGTTTTGTGGACGAAATACTTAGCGAAGCTGGAAATGCTGAAGAAGGTAAAAAGGAATGACCAGTGGCCGTACTAGTGGCACTGAATATTTTTGTTCATTTTGCAGTGAGGGTGAGCAGCAGGCAGGGCGATTAATTGCAGGTCCTGGCGCTGTCTATATTTGCGAGAATTGTGTTAAAAGATGTGCTGCTATTATCGGGGAAGATACTCAGGCCGCAGAAACCCTTTCTAATCCAAGTGTCGATGAAACTGCTCCATTTGTACCGGTAAAAGTTCCTCCCCCTCGAGCGATACATGAGCATCTCAATAACTATGTTATCGGGCAGTCAGAAGCTAAAAAGGTTTTGTCGGTAGCTGTTTACAATCATTACAAACGTATCAACAACCTTTCGAAGACCGATGATGTTGAACTAGAAAAATCTAATATCTTATTTGTCGGTCCGACTGGTGTAGGAAAAACTTTGCTTGCAAAGACTTTAGCTCGCTTTTTAGAGGTACCTTTTTCTATTGCTGATGCTACCGCACTGACAGAAGCTGGTTATGTAGGCGAAGACGTAGAGAATATCCTTTTACAATTGATACAAGCTGCTGATTTTGATATCGCTAGGGCTGAGCGAGGAATAATTTATATTGATGAGATCGATAAGATTGCTAGGCGAGCTGACAATCCCAGTATTACTAGGGACGTCTCAGGTGAAGGTGTGCAGCAGACATTACTGAAAATTATAGAAGGTTGTGTAGCAAGCGTACCGCCTCAGGGCGGCCGGAAACATCCGCACCAGGATTTTTTGCAAATAGATACTTCAAATATTCTTTTTATATGCGCAGGTGCTTTTGAGGGACTGGATAAAATTATTACCAAGAGGCTTAAGGGAAACAATAGTCGAGTAGGTTTTATTTCAGATCCGGTTGATCAAGATAAAGATTCTTTGGTATCTCAAGTTAGTCATGATGATTTACTTAAATACGGGTTAATTCCTGAGTTCGTAGGAAGACTTTCTCTTGCAGTAGGGTTGGCAGAGCTTGAAGAAGATGACCTTATTCGTATCCTGACTGAACCAAAAAATGCATTAGTGCGTCAATTTCAGCGTTATTTTGAGATGGATGGAATATCTCTAAAAATAACGGAAGATGCTTTAGGAGAGATTGCTTCAGCTGCGATTAAACTTGGTACAGGTGCTCGAGGATTGCGAACGATTTTGGAAAGTTGTTTGTTGGATGTAATGTATGAAATTCCTAACCGTACTGATGTACTTGAGTGTGTTGTTGATGCTGACGCTATAAGAAAGATTTCAGAGCCAAAGTTGATCTTATCTAAAGAGCAGGCGGATAGTCCGAGTGAACTAGATGAAAGTGCCTAACAATTCTGAGTTTGTCAGATAAAATCCTGTAGGATTGCACAGAATGCGAAGAAATCGAGCTGATATCCTTTTAGTAGATCAGGGGCTTGCTAGTACGATTGAACATGCAAGACGGTTAATTATGGCTGGTCAGGTTCGATCAGGTACGTCTGTACTAGTGAAACCAGCTACTTTAGTTTCAGAAGATATTCTCTTAGAACTTGTAGAGGGAAAACGCTTTGTTAGTCGAGGCGGAGAAAAGTTAGAAGCGGCATTAAATAATTTTTCTCTTTCAGCTAAGGGTTTGCGATGTCTTGATATAGGTGCTTCAACTGGTGGTTTTACTGATTGTCTTCTCCAGAACGGAGCACTTTCAGTACTTGCTGTTGATGTCGGGAGAGGACAACTTCATAATAAACTTGCTCGTGATGATCGTGTGACTCTACTTGAGCGTATGAACGCCCGAGATATTTCATCTCTCCCGCCTATTGATTTTTTTGTTGTTGATGTTTCGTTCATTTCTCTGAGGACTATTTTGCCTGTAATTGCTAAATATATGGATGATGAGACCCCTGGTGTCGTCCTGTTAAAGCCGCAATTTGAAGCAAAGCGCTCTGATGTTCCAAAAGGTGGGGTAATTATTGATGAAAATATCCGCTCTGATGTGCACAAAAGTTTTTTAAATTGGTTGCTTGCGCAAGGGTGGCTTGTTTTTGGATCATTGGACAGTCCGGTATTGGGTACTCGTGGAAATCGTGAAATACTTATATCGTTAGCTACACCATTAAGGGGAGCGGCACTTTGTTAGAACGAGTAATAGGTTTTTATCCCGGGAAAAATCGGAGAGCAATTGAGTTTGCTGGTGAAGTAGAAAAGTTTTTTATTAGCGTTGGCGTTCGATTTAGTGCATATGATATTTGGTCAGATATTTCGGATGTTCCAATAGAAGAAGCGGATTTGCTTATTTGCATTGGTGGTGATGGCACTGTTTTACGAGCAGCACAAATTAGCATTCCTCATGGGGTCCCTATTCTAGGGGTAAATATGGGTAGACTGGGTTTTCTAACAGACCTAAACAGCGATCAGTTTTGGGTTCTTAAAAATCGAATTCTCGAAGCAGATTGGAAATTGGAAGAACGGGTAATGGTTCAAGGTGAGGTTTTAGACGGTTCTTCGGCTGGGAAGGTTGTCCACGGTTTAAACGACATTATTGTGAGCAGAATTACTCCCGGACGTCCTGTTTATGTCGAGCTTCATATCGATGGAGGGAGAGTTGCTCGATATAGGTGTGATGGAATGATCATAGCTACGCCAACTGGTAGTACGGGTTATTCATTAAGTGCAGGAGGTCCTATTATTGCTCCAACTGAGAAACATCTTGTTGTTACTCCAGTTTCGGCTCATCTTGCTATTGGTCAGTCACTTGTCCTTGAAGCATCTTCAAACGCATTGATTACGGTTGGTTCTGATGAGGGTGCAATCCTGAGTGTCGATGGTCAGAATGAAATTAATCTTTCAGGTGGGGATCGCGTTGCTACACGAATCAGTGATCACATTACCCGTTTTGTTAGGTTTAGTGATGCGACTTCGTTCTATGTTGATCTAGCGGCACGTTTGGAAGTTCAGTTTTCAAGTGCAATGAATGAAGGCAACTAGTCAGTATAAGTGAAGTTTAGAATTTAAAAGTTAAGTTACGAGTAGCGCTGTTCTTCCCAAGGATCGCCGTATATATGATAGCCATAAGTTTCCCAAAATCCTGCACGGTCTTCGTCGAGGAACTGGAGTCCTCCGATCCATTTAGCACTTTTCCAGAAGTATAGTTCTGGTACTACCAGCCTGAGTGGCCAGCCATGTTCTTGATCCAAAGGTTCTCCATTATGACTGTGAGCGAAAAGTACCCCATCCTTCTTTAAATCCTCGAGAGGGATATTAGTTGTGTAACCTCCGTAAGAATGTGCCATAACATACTTTGCTGTTGCTTTTGGTTTCACTGCTTCAAGGAATGCTGCAAAGGGGATACCTTCCCAATCATTGTCGTATTTACTCCATGTTGTGACACAGTGAATATCACTTGTATCTTTGACAGATCCCAAAGCATTAAATTCTTCCCAGCTCCATTTTCGTTCTTCGTCTACTAATCCCCATGCGTGGAATTGCCAATTGCTTAATTCTATTCTTGGAATGGCTCCGTAGTGTAAAACGGGCCAACCTGCTGTAAGCCGTTGCCCGGGAGGTAACCTTAAGCGTCCGTCTACTCTAAGTTCTTTGTCAGTTGTCTGCATACGGGATCCTCTGATGTATATGCTACCTCATATCGATTTATTTATTCGTATCTGCTGTTCCGCTGCAACATCTTATTAGCAACAAATCCTAAAGGACCTGCCTTTTTGAGTTCTTTGTCGTAAGTGGAGTTTCCCCGCTGAACTTCAAAAAAAGATTTCCATAAAAAAGGAGCATGTCCAGTTGCAAACATCCACGGCTTTTGGAAACGCTGCAACATTCCCTGGAACATGAAGCTGATTAATCTTGCAGCGTTCAATTCCGGTTGAATATATTGGTCTACAGCGTTCTCATAGTTCTTTAGTGGGTCTGTATTTTCACCGGAGATTAGCGATTTTGCTATTAATTTACCGCTATGAATAGCGTAGGAAATTCCCTCCTGCGTGAATTCATCAGCTAGCCCGGCAGCATCACCAATCAAGGCGATCCTCTTTTTTGCAATTTGCTCTGCGTTCCTCCTAAAACGGATTTTGTGACCTTTTGCAATATCAACTGGATATTCAGATATATGTAGGTGCTCTAAATAATCTTGTATACGTTTTTTCATTTTTGGTGCTTGTGAACGTGGTGTAACGATTCCTACAGAAAGTACTTCAGCTTTAGGGAACATCCACGCGTAGCCCCATGGTTGAAAACCAATATCAATAAGAGCTGTAGCACTTGCTGTTTTTGGATATATATCTTGATATTTTGCCTGTATTTCAACCTCCCAAGCTGCGCATTCTGCGAGAGTAGTTCCAAGCCCAGCCAGTTTTCCTACAGGTGAATGTGCACCGTCTGCACAAATTAAAAACTTTGAAGAAGCTGTGAAGTGTTCTGCAGTTATTACGACTCCGTTTTTGGTCAGTTTAAGGTCTTGAATAGTTGTTTTAGGGCGAAATTTTGCACCTGCAATTTGTGCTTGTTCTAGCAGTAAATTATCAAATCGATTGCGCAGAACCATGTGTGCAAAAGGTTCTCCGCAATCTCGCGTAAATGAATGTTTCCCGAGTGCTGAAACCCGTAGAAGGTGAACGGAATCTTCGATAACACTATCAATAGGGAAGGGCAACATTTTTTCAGTACGTATTGGTATTCCACCACCACAGGCTTTGTATCTAGGAAAATTTTCCTTGTCCAGCAATAGCACTTTTGCGCCTGATTTTGCTAGGTCATGTGCAGCAGTACTTCCTGCTGGCCCAGCTCCCACGATAGTTACATCAAAATCGTATTCGGACACAACTCTGCGTGCCTCCTAGCATGTGGTCAATTTATTATGGCCTAATTTTTTTTAGATATAACCCCATTGAGGTAGAGGAGGAATTCCACTCATTTCCATATGTCCCATACCAAGCCGGTTACCATAAATTGCATTAACCGCATGTTCCCCATCCCAGATGGCACCTGAAAAGTTTTTATAACTTTCAAAATTGCTCAGGTCGTACTTATCATATTCTTCATGCCAATCTCCTTGGAAACCTCCTAGGAAAGTAGGGGAACCATAGCCTTCACCACGTATATGTCTGGTTGCGTTTGGGCTAATAATTTCGAATTCTAGAGGATATTCCTCCCCATATTCATCTATTAGTGTGATGCTCGCGTTCTGAAATTTTGTTGTTCCTGATTGTGCCTCGATGTGTAAATCTGCAAAATCCACTAACCTTATTTGCTCTCGTTGCTCATTAACTGGCCACGTTATGGCACCATCAAAATGTCCGCCACGGTTGTCGGCAAGTGTGCCTCCTAAGCGAGGTTCACCAATAAATTCATCCATCCACCACCAGAATCCAATATCTTCGAACTGAATATGGCTGTGCCAGTGAATACGTCCTGCTCGTCTTGGCGAAACATTTCCAGTTGATGTTGATGGTGGGACCCAGCCTTGCCAACGTTCTCCACCGAGACTCGCCCAACATCGGTCACGTTGCCCCCAGGTGTTTTCATGGTTGATTTCATACTCAGTTCCGTCCACCTTCAAGAAGCCTTCCCAACGTCCCATTAGCTCAAAATAAGGCAACACTCCTGGTAGTGTTTCTGGTCCTGCAAAGTGGATCGGGGTTCGTGTCTGTACCGGCTGTAAATAAGTTTCCATTGTAAGGTCGTAAGAGATTCCCCAGTGGTTGTCTGCACCTAAGAGGAATCGTGCTTTTTTAAGTGGTTCAATTACTTCCATGGAGGCAGGTCCGACTTTCTGATTTACACGATCGGATTTATACCCTTCTCTTTCTAATGTACGGGAATATCGCAGGTTATATTGAGTATCCCCGTGCACAATAATCTGTCCATTTTCGATAATTCCTGTGTTTGGCCATATCGGCCAATTGGCTCCAACTATAAAGCGGCCATTTAGATCCATGCACTGAAACCAATGTTGATCAACAAAACGTGGGTCAGCGTCTCGTATAGTGTCTACTGGGTTAGGGGTTTGATGATAAAAGTGTTCGTCCAATTCAGTTAACATAATTACTCCTTAGTTACTAACTCTTACGATTCCATATCCGGTTGTTTTCCCAATTTTTATTTCGCAAAATTGTTCAGCTATAAATGGGTTTAAATGGCCTGTTGAATTTTCAAGTAGAGAACTGGTCTGTGTATTTGATGAAAGGTCATACTCCTCGTTTTCATACTGAACACCCTTGTATTCGATATGTCTGAAAGTTTCATGGCCATAGCCTAGCCCTTTTGCATAAAGAGTTGCCAAGGGATGTATTTCTACTTCGTATACAGAGTCGTTCCAATCTGTAATTTTAAGCTGACTATCATCGATTAATACACCGTTTTTCGCATAATTGAGCTTCGAATCAATTGCTACGATTTGTGAAGGGCGTTGCTTTCCATGTGGTCCTGAGATACCTCCATCTAATTTAGTTCTCCCTGTAGTATCTGAGAGGTTTCCAATATGGTTTGCATGCTCTTGATCGGAGGGCGCAATTTTCCAGAACCAAAACGATTCTTTTTCTATTTCTGCTGAGAACCAGATCGATTGTTTGCCGATTGACTCCGGAACACGTCCCAAATTTGGTATTTGTCCCAAGATGGGTCTTATACCCCAGGCTCGTTCCTTTGCACCAAATCCTGAGAAATCTATGCTCTCTCCTTCGTGTTTTATTTGCCCTTGGAAATTTCCCGTCTGAACATATCTCCACTGATCCCAAATAAGTTGACGTCCGTCGTTCCTATGTTGAACCGGAGCACTTACTTCTATTGGCTGATTCAAGGACTTGAAAGAAATTTTTAAACTGATTGGCTGGTTTTCTTTTTCTTCAACAATGAATTGCCATTCTTCAAAGGGTTCAATAATCTCTGCACTGATGCAATCAACCTGTTTAGTGTCACGATCTCCATTTACGATGCGTGAGGCACGAACATTGTATTGTTTACCACCTATCACAACAGAAACTGCTGCATCCATTGTTGCAGTTTGCGGGTAAACACCTATGTATGCGGAGATGTTTATCTTTCCATCTGCAGAGCCGGCGTGGAACCACACCTCATCAGTCCATCTAGGGTTTCGCCCTTCGACAAGCTCCATATTTTCAACGATCTGGTGTATTGCATAGTCATCGAGTGCGGTAGCCACTTTTCACTCCTGAGCCTAGAAATAGCATCACAAAAAGTTTGCGATGCAGACTGGTTGTCGCAATCTGTCACTCCAAGAGGCGAATGTCAATACTTTTTAGGAAGTAAGGAATTTATTGGTAACACTTACTACAGTGTCTAATTGTTCTAGTTGAGGGAGATGTCCTGCTTTAGGAATTATTTGTATAGCCGTATCCTTTATAGCGGATGCGAATTCATCTGCATAAACAGGAGGGACGATCCCATCATCCTCACCCCAAAGTAATAGCGTTGGTGAACTAATACGATGTAGGCGCTTTTTCAGTCCTTTATCAGGGATCGGCCAGACAAATTTTCCCGTACACGCTAATGACCATGTGGTACGAAGGGCCATTTGAATACCTTCTTCAGGATCGGCAGGTGGCGTTGCCATTAGTTGGGCAGCAGGTCCAGTAGGATCAGAAAAGATTAAGGGACCTAATTCTAATTGTGATGTTGTCATCCAGTTTTTAACTGGACTTTCATCAAGCCAAAGACCTATGGGATTCATAAGTACCAATTTCGCTACTCTTTCCGGATTTGTGGCAGCTAATTCAGCTCCCAGCATGCCACCAAATGAATGTCCAACAACAGCAGGGTTTTCGAGGTTGAGCTTGTCAAAAATTTCGTAATACACGAGTACAAGATCCCATAAATTATCGATCGGTTTTATAGCATCGGGAAATCCTGGTGCAGTGCCTGGAAGGTAGGGTGCATACACTGTGAAGGATTCTGAGAGTTGTTCAAGAAATGGATCCCAAGTAAGACCCATTGCACCGTGAAGAAAGATCAGTGGTGGGCCACTGCCTCTAGAGAGCACCTTTGTTTCAACTTTATTTCCCCAAACTTTGAGAGTTTGTTCTTTAGGCTCTGACATCCCTATTCTGCTCCTCCAACAGTAGTAAGTTCACTATTAGACTGCTTTGTCCTTAAGCGTTCTGGCCACCAATGATTTTCGTATTTGTCTGACCAGCGATCCTGAATATGTGGTAGGACATCGTTGGTGAAAAGATCGATATTCTTCATAGTTAATTCATGCGGCATTGAACCGATTTGCATCAATACCATCAAGTTCCCAACGTGGAGGCTATCAATTAAATTTTCCAGTTGTTCAACTACTGAGGAGGGGCCTCCGCTGATCACAAATTGCTTATCTACGTAATCTTTGTAGCTCCAATCTTTTATTCCTTCTCGAGCGTTTGCTTGTCCTTTTAGTTGGCGCCGGAGATTGTTCTCAAGACTCCGATAATCTTGATGGCCGGGAGGTGTGAATTCCGGAGCGATATGCAGACCTTTGTTGTAGAAATACTTTACATGTTCTGCATAGTCTTTCTCTGCTTGTTCGTCAGTTTCTGATACTGCAACTAATTGAAGGAAACCTACACGATACGGATTTTGCTCGATTTCTTTCTCTTCTAAAAATTGCCAATAGCTGTCCATAACTGCTTTACCCTGGGCATGACCAAAATAGGATAGGAAGCAATAGCAATGATTATTGTTCGCAGCGAATTCCCAAGTACTTAAACTCCCCATCCCAGGAACCCAAATTGGTGGGCGGGGATTTTGAATTGGACGCGGCCAGACATTTACCATTGGAAGTTGTGTGTATTTTCCGTTGAATGCAAAGGGTTCACGCGATTCCCAAGCCTTGAGAATTAGATCGTGAGCTTCGTAGTATCGTTCGCGTTGTTCAATTGGAGTGATTCCGTATGCCATATTTGCATCCATGGCAGTACCGAGTGGCATTCCAGCAACTAAGCGGCCTTCAGAAATACAGTCGAGCATTGCATACTCTTCAGCAATACGTATAGGTGGATTAGTAGTAGGGAGTGTTGCACCCATTTGGACGCAAGCGACATCTAGACCTCTTGTAGCAAGTGCTAAAGCACCGCCCATAACATTGGGGCCTGGCATAAAACCATAGGCGTTCTGATGATGTTCATTAACGCAAATCCCATCAAAACCTGATTTTGCAGCATGTACTAACTCGTCTAAAGTCCAGTTGTAATATTTACTTACTTGCTCTGGTGTCGCGAGATCCCAAAAAGGGGGGTCCACCCAGACAGAGTGATATTCGTCCTCGAAATTGTCTGGTAGATCACGATGGGGCATGAGATGAAATGCTGAAATCTTCATTGTTATCTCCGTTTACAGGATCGGTGTAAGTCTACCTGAACTGATGAGGTGTGCATAGATTTATGAAGCTTAAATTGGTTTGTTTAAGAAACCACAAGCTCCTTTATTTTCCCAAGCTGCTTCTAGCGCGGCCTTGGCATCACTCGCGTCTAAAAGTGTAAGTGTGTTTTCAAGATTGTTGTGTACCTCTGTGAGTTCTGTTACTGCTTCGCTCAGATTCTGTGTGCTTGAGTTTTCGATGTCTTCACTCACTTTATGAAGTGAATCTGCCATGGTACGGAGATTATTGGTTATCGATTCCAATTCCGTACTATTTTTTGGTGTATTGAGATTCTTGATCGCTAAGTCAACATCTCCTTCTGTTGCCTGCAGTTGTTCGCAGGCGTTATTAAGTAGGTCTCGTGCAACCGATATAGTTAATATTTTCTCTGTTCTTTCAATAAGAGATCTGACAGCGTTGTCGTAATCTCTTGCTGCATTGCCGCACGCGTAGGAAGGTACTAGAACACTGATGAGCAGTACTGAAGATAGTATGAGCGTTTTGAGTTGCTTCACTGTTGATTTAACGACCTTCGAATTTGGCGGCACGACGTTCGATAAAAGCCGCAACACCTTCTTTGGCATCAGCTGTGTAAGCCAATTCATCAAAAAGTTGATGTTCCAATTCTAACCCTTGTGACAGAGTCATTTGCATTCCTTCTTCCATTGCACGTTTGCCCGCCTTAATAGCTAGAGGGCCTCTCTCGCACAACGTTGCAGCAAGCTTCTGTGATGCTGCGAGTACCTCGTTAGCCGGCACAATTTGGTTGATTAGCCCATATCTCAATGCTTCTTCTGCTGTAATTGGATCACCGGTAAGACAAATCTGGGAAGCTATTGCCCACGGAAGCTGTCGGGGTAGCCTTTGTGTTCCTCCCCAACCGGGTATGAATCCTAATTTCACCTCTGGGGAACCAAACGTTGAATGTTCAGCAGCAATACGTAGATCGCAGGCTAGAACAATTTCTAATCCTCCACCAAGTGCCATACCGTTTATCGCTGCGATTAGTGGCTTTGTAGCAGTCTGTCCTCTCCATATAGTTGGTGGCTCATCATACGGTTTATTAACAGGATCATCGATGAGTCGTGGAATTGTTGTGCGTAGATCAGCTCCCGCGCAAAAAGACTTCTCACCAGCACCGGTGATTATTCCGACCCAAGAGTCATCTTCATTGTTCAATCTTTCGATTGCTTCAGACAATTCTTTCCATGTATCTAAATCGATTGAATTAAGTGCTTTTTCTCTATCGATTGTGATCAATGCAATATGTTCATTTGTTTCGTATGTTAGCGACATAGTTACCTCTATTCTTTATTTATAGTTGTCGAAAAAACCGCTTCCAGTTTTGCGTCCTAGTTGACCTAATGAAACCAGACGTCTCAGCAACGTTGGAGCTTTAAATCGAGCTTCTCCATACTCCTCAAACATAGATTCACTGATTTGGATTAATACATCCAAACCGATCAGGTCAGCTGTAGCCAGAGGTC
Organism: Tepidiformaceae bacterium; assembly: GCA_045562595.1. GTDB lineage: Bacteria > Chloroflexota > Dehalococcoidia > Tepidiformales > Tepidiformaceae > JAKUNN01. The sequence goes on along the minus strand of JBJKVN010000021.1, from coordinate 10,898 downwards.
CCATTGCGTGGTTCAATCCTACTTTGCATGCCTGATCTACATCTTCGGCTGTGGCGATATTACTTTCCACCATGCGGATTGCATCGAATATAAAAGGAACAAGTAAACGATTGACGATAAAACCAGGAGAATCTTTTACACGAACCGTTTCACGATCAATTGAATCGCAAAATGACATTGTTGTGTCTAAAGTCTCTTGGTCAGTGACTTCCGATGAGATGATTTCTACCAATGGTAAAACGGTAGGAGGATTGAAAAAGTGGATGCCGATGACTTTTTCCGGTCTTGTAGATGCAGCAGCCATTTCACTTAATGAAAGTGAAGAAGTGTTGCTTGCAAGAATTGCTTGAGGAGAACAAATTTTTCCGAGTTTTTCAAAAAGTTCACGTTTTACCGGTAAGTCTTCAACAATTGCTTCTATTATGAGGTCTGCTTCGGCAAGCTCCGTCAGATCAGTTGTTGTTTGTATTCGATTTAACGTCCGATCTTGGTGTTCCTTACTAAGTCGTTTACGTTCAACTTCGCGACGTAATCGATTTTTTATGGAATTCATCCCTGCTTCTAATCGTTGACCTTCTTCCTCATACACACAGACTCGGTATCCGTGCCCAGCGCAAACCTGAGCGATACCTGATCCCATAATTCCACAACCTATTACGCCAACGCTTTCGATTGCCACGGTTACCTCTATAAATATTCCCAGCTAGTTTATTCTCGCACAGCCTTTGCTGTGGGTCAGTTAGCAACCTGGTGTGCAGCTAATAATTCTAAGGCTCGAACCATTGCTGAGTGGTCTAAATCTTGCCATCCATTAGCAGTACATACATTAAAAAGTTCTTGTGCCGTTGCAGTATTGGGTAGGCCAATTCCTAAAGAACGAGCCCCTTCCAATGCTAGCTTGAGATCTTTTTGATGTAGCCTAATACGGAATCCAGGATCGAATCCTCGATCAATCATACGTTCGCCATGTACCTCTAAAATTCGTGAACCTGCGAAACCACCCATTAAAGCCTCGCGAACGCGTTTAGGGTCTACCCCTGCTTTTGAAGCAAACAACAATGCCTCGCCAACGGCTTCAATGGTCAATGCAACAATAATTTGGTTTGCGACCTTGCAGGTTTGTCCAGCCCCTATGTCACCAACCAAAGTTATATTGCTGCCCATCAATTCTAATAAGGGAAGAACTTTTTCAAAATTCTCACCTTTGGCACCACACATAATCGTAAGCTTTGCTTCTCTTGCCCCCACTTCTCCACCAGAGACTGGTGCATCTATAAATTGGCCTCCAGCTAACTCAATTTGTTTTGCGATTTCTTGCGTTGCGATTGGAGAAATACTACTCATGTCAATCACTAGTGTATTTTGCTGCAAACCTGCAATTACCCCATCTGTTCCAAGTAAGACTTCTTCCACGTCCGGGGTGTCAGGCACCATTGTTATTATCACCTCACTTTCCTTAGCAAGATCTTTTGGGGTTTCATAAACCACCGCACCCTTTTCAAGTATTTGTTCTGGTATTGGTGAGATATGTTTCACTGTGCATAAACTATGTCCTGCATTTTGCAAGTGCATAGCCATTGGGTTTCCCATAATGCCTAGCCCGATAAAGCCTATTTTGGTCATGTGATTCTCCTGTCTATATTGAATTTGTTATAGCCATTTTTTGGACCAAGTTAATCCTGATTCCGTATTATTTAGCGGTCTATATTCTGCGCCTACCCAGCCGGTATATCCGATTTCATCAAGGAAACTAAGGAAAAAGTCATAATTTACCTCTCCGGTTCCAGGCTCATGTCTTCCTGGGGTGTCGGCAATTTGAACATGTTTAATTCTCTGGAGATTTTCTCGAACCGTGTTTACTAGATTGCCCTCCATAATTTGCATATGGTACGCATCGTATTGTAATTCCACTAATCCATCTCCCACCGAATTGAAAATGGATAATGCCTGTTCAGTTGTCGTGAGATAAAACCCGGGGATGTCTATTTTGTTGTTAATTGGCTCTGCTAATAATTGTATACCTGCAGAACGTAGTTTCTCTCCTGCATATCGGAGATTTTCTATTAGTGTTTGATTGATCTCTTCTGATGAAAATCCTTCTGGAGTTAGGCCAGCAAGGCAATTAACTATTTGGCAATTTAAGGCGGTTGCGTATTCTATCGTTGCTTCAACACTGTCATGAAATTCACTTTGACGTGATGGATCACAGGCTATACCACGATCACCGGAACTCCAGTTTCCTGGAGGGAGGTTATGTAGGACTTGGCTAACCTTGGCCTCTGAGAGTGCATGTTTAAGATCGTCAATTGGATATTCGTATGGAAAGGTATACTCCACTCCTTGAAACCCAGAACGTGCAGCCATTTCAAATCGATCAAGAAATTCGTATTCGTTGAAAAGCATTGAAAGATTTGCTGCAAGTTTGACCATGGGGACTTACCTTCCGTGAATAAAGATTTTTCTCAATCTGTTTTAATGCGCTATCATCATGTTAGCAGGAGAACCTATGTTTATTGCAATGAACCGTTTTAGTGTTGATCCAGAGCGAGGCGATGTTTTCGAATCAGTTTGGCGTGAGCGTGAGAGCTACCTTGGAGGACTTGAAGGTTTTGTACAGTTTGCTCTATTAAAGGGTGATGAGCCGGGCGTCTATATCTCGCATACGACGTGGGAAACACGTGATGACTTTGAGTCGTGGACAAAAAGTGAGCATTTTACAAATGCACATAGGCAAGCGGGTCCCGCAACTGGTGTTATTCTTGGACATCCCGAAGTTTCATATTATGAAGCGGTTTTAGTTGAATCGACTGAAGGTGTTCTAAGCTAGTGGAGCAACAATCTCAGGAAGATACTTCTGGAGATGATTCAACTGTAACTGGAACCACTTATCCACATTTTGAACCCGACTTGTTTCGTAGAAATGACGAAGGATCTGACCATTTGTTTTATGAACAAGCACGTCTTGTAAACCATATTGATGACGCTGCAATTGACGCATTACGTAACTTTTATAAATCGCAATTGCCTGAAAAAGGCCATATTTTAGACTTGATGTCTTCATGGGTATCTCATCTTCCTGAATCTGCGGATGTTTTGTATTCAGAAGTAACCGGATTAGGACTGAACGAGACTGAATTATCAAAAAATCCAGTTTTAACTTCTTGGGATGTACATGATCTTAATTCTGACTTTGTTCTCCCCTATGCTGATCAAACGTTTAATGGAGCAATAGTTTCAGTTTCTGTTCAGTATTTGATAAAACCGGTTGAGATTTTCACAGATGTGGGTCGAGTCCTAAAGTCTGGTAGTCCGTTTGCCGTAACCTTTTCAAATCGTATGTTCCCAACCAAGGCGGTAGCAATTTGGCAAGTACTTTCCGACTTGCAAAGGGCAGATTTGCTACGATCTTATTTTCGCTTAACTGGTGTATTTGATGAGGCTCAGTTTTACGATCTCAGTCCTGCTCCTGGGCGTTCGGATCCACTATTTGCTATCGTCGCCAAAAAAGGTGAAATCTAAGCAACAGTTTAGGCGTCTGGAATTTTATCAAATGCCGCGAGGAGTTCTTTGAATCGCTCTTCTACCGCAGGTTGTGTTTCCGGATGGCTTAGAACGTAAAGCTCATTTTCATGAATTGCGCGGAGGATCATCTGGGCGAGGATTTCTGGTGTAATCATCTCCTGAGGTACGGACTTTCCTGAGCCCATTACATCAAGATTTGGTTGTTCTGGCCCGCCATACTCTTCCGGTCTGTTTCGACCTGCCTCAACAATTCTTGTTGCTACACCACCGGGACAAACTACAGTGCAGCCGATGTCGTACTGTTCAAGATCTAATCTCATAGATTCAGTTAAGCCAGTAACCCCATATTTGGATGCAGTATAAGAAAGAATGCCTGGTGTTGCTTCAGGTACTAGTCCCGCAATTGATGCGGTATTAACTATATGTCCTCCTTCAGCCTGTTCAACCATTTTAGAAAGGAATGCTTGGATTCCATTAATAACGCCATACAGATTGACCCCTACAACCCAGTCCCAGTCCGAAGGACTCATATCCTGTGCTTTACGCATTGTCACTACGCCGGCGTTATTACAGATAACATGGGCTCCACCAAGCTCTTCAAATACTTTGCTGGCGAATGTTTGCATAGATGTCAGATCGGTTACATCTATTACGGAAGTTGAGCATCGTACGCCCATTTTTTCAACTTCACTTGCGACTGCGGCTAAAGGTTCTTCTTCAACATCAGCAAGGGCAATGTGCATTCCTTCGGCTGCAAATGCGAGAGCAAGCGCACGACCTATTCCGCCCCCACCACCAGTTATAACTGCTACCTTGTCTTTTAAATCCTTCATCCTAGTCTCCTTATGACGGACCAGTTTAGCACTCTATGGCTCTAGCCGACTCGCTTTTAGCATGGCACGATAGTCGTATGGTTTCTAGTGCAAGTAATCGAACAAGGGGATCGGGTAATTCTGATGCGTACAAGACTGTCGGAATTGTTGGAGGTGGCACTGCAGGTTATCTGACTGCACTCGCATTAAAGAAAAAATTGCCGGAGTTGCAAATTTCACTCATTGAATCACCAACAATTCCGATAATTGGTGTTGGTGAAGGGACAACTCCCATCATGGTGAAATTCCTTCACAATTACTTAGATAGAAATATCCATGAATTTTTTAAGCGTGTTCAACCAACGTTAAAATTTGGAGTGAAGTTTGAATGGGGTGCACCGGGAGATTCCTTTTTTACATACGCATTCCATCCTGGCCATATTTTAGATTCTCAATATCATGGCGGTGATTTTAATGATTACTCATTGGGTTCCATGATGATTACGAATGGAAAAGTACCGATAGTGCGGGATCAAAAAGGTGCGATGAATTCTTTACTTGAAAATATCGCTTTTGCATACCACTTAGATAATGCGAAATTTGTTAGTTATCTTCAGGAAGAAGCTAAAAATGATGGTATAAACGTTATTGAACAAAATGTTGTGCAATTTGTTCCCCATGAGGACCTTGATGATGGTCTCGCTTTTTTAGTGACAGAGGATGGGGTGGAGCGGGAATATGATTTATATGTGGATTGCACCGGGTTTCGTTCCAGTATTATTGGAGAAACCTTAAAGTCACCCTTTGTTTCGTTCGACAGCAGTCTTTTTTGTGATCGGGCTGTCGTTGCAAACGTTCCACACGCAGGCTCTATAAAGCCATACACAACAGCTGAGACTATGAATTCTGGATGGTGTTGGAATACACCATCCAGAGAAGATGATCATCGAGGTTATGTGTTTTCCTCTAATTTTATAACTGATGAAGAAGCGGCAGAAGAAATGCGGCTAAAGAATCCTGGAATGGGAGATCATCGAGTAATTAAATTTTCCACTGGCCGAAGGGAATCATTTTGGAAAGGTAATGTTGTCGCTATAGGCAATTCGTATGGTTTTGTTGAGCCGCTGGAATCTACAGGGTTACACATGATAATTCTTGAAATAAATTCTTTAATCCTTAATTTTCCACGAAAAAAATCAGAAAAAGCTATCGCAAAGACTATTAATCGAACTCTTAATGATCATTGGGAAGATGTTCGTTGGTTTCTTGCCATCCACTATGCATTCAATCGCAAACTGGATACACCCTTTTGGGAATATTGTCGTGCTGAAACGGATATCGGTGATGCGAGAGAAAGAGTTGAATTATTTCAAGAGCGAGCACCGCTTACCTATAGGCAATCTCTCTTCTATAAGACAGAAGCAGTTTTTGGAGATTTTGCATACGATGCGCTGTTACTTGGGCAAGGTGTTTCTGCACGTTTCTTAGAGCCACAGGAGAAGAGAGCGGAATGGCAAAAACGAAATACTGGCTTAAAGAATTTAGCAGAAACTTGTATTAGCCAAGCTGAAGCATTAGCACTGTTAGAAACAGCACCGGAGCATGTTTTGCAAGGGGTAGTATCCAAACCAGACACGTGGGCATCTTGGCCATAACCCGATAACTCAAGTTATTTTTGCTAATGAGTTTTCTTAGAGATTAGAGATTCTGTTTTTCTTCTGTACATTTTTGACTGCTAAACAAAAAAATTGTATTGACTTTTTTTGTTTACCATGACTAATATCCCAAAACTTTAAGTTTTTCAGGAGTAGGTATGCGTGAAAATTATTGGACACGATTAAAGAGTAATGGATATAGCCGACGTAGCTTTCTAGCAGGCACAGGTATTGCAGCTGCAGGAACAGCAGCAATACTTGCTGGTTGTGGTGATGATGATGATGCTTCGGGAGCTGCTGCAACGGCTGCAGCGACGAAAGCTGCAGCGACGGCTGCTGCAACGGCTGCTGCAACAGAAGCAGCTGCTACAGGTGGCGCGGTAGATGGTTCGTTCTACAGCCAACAGAGCACTATGTCTGGAACTACGGTGGATTTACATCGTGAGCTTTATAGAGGCATCGCTTACTCAGTAGGGAATGCTTATAACAACCTTATCAAGTTTACGGATGTTGAGAGTTTTTCTATTGCTGGGGAGATCGCTACAGGTTTGCCGGAGCAAGTTGATGATCTTACATACAACTTCACTATTCGAGACGATGTGAAATGGCATAACAAAGCGCCTGCTAATGGTCGTGCACTTACTATGGATGATGTTAAGTGGAATTTTGAACGACAGACAGCTGGTGAGCTAGCTAATGGTGAAACTGCTCCTAACTTTTATCGTAGTGGTCAGATCTATAGTTCTATAGATACTGTTGATTACGTAGATGACACTCATTTCACGGTTAAGATGAAGAGTCCTGCAGTTACTTGGTTGAGTGATATGGCTGCAGAGGAATTCAACGCTATTATGCATCCGGAAGTTGCGGTAGCCCTGGAAGATGAAGCGAACTTCGGTGCGTTTAACCCGGACCACATTGTTGGTACTGGGGCGTATATCTTTGATGCCTTCGATCCAAACACCCAGGCTCATGCATCTAGAAATGATGAATATCACTTGCGCAAAGACGGAACCATACCTGGTATGGTCGATGATTATTACATTACTAATATTGGTAATGATCCTAATGCGCTGCGATTAGCTTTTGAGCAGAAACAAATTGATGAACTTGCGCTTCGTCAGAAGGACATTATTGAGGCTGTTCAGGAAGCCAATCCTGATGTTATTCGTCAAGATATTGGAAATCCGAACAACAATCTGGAATTCGCATATAACCCAGTCGTTAATGCGGCATTCGCTATTCCTTCTCTGGCTCAAGCGATGTTCCTTGCAGTTGATAGGGCACACGTTTCTAATACAGTCTTCCAGGGTTTGGCTAAGCCGAATCCAGGAGTTAACTGGCCATTCAAAGGTTGGTCCTTGCCACAGCAAGAATTAATTCAAGCACCTGGGTATAAGGTCTTCCAAGGCCAAGCAGGTCGTGATGAAGATATTGCTGAAGCTAGGAAGCTTTGGGATGCTGGTGGAGGTGAGGATCTCCCAGATGAGACCTATGCAATGATTATTGTTGACCTTGCGGATCAGTCTATTAAAGAGTGGTTCCCTGCAATGATGAACGGTGCGTTAAATAGTGAGAAGTGGTCTGTAGAGGCTATTCCGGTTTCAACACTGCTTGATTATAACGTTACAGGTCAAAATCCTGTTGGTTATCTCGGTGGTTGGGATCAGTGGGTAAGTCCTGATCCACGTACTCGCTATGCTTCCGTATATTCGAGTGGTCCTCGTGGATTCCTCAACTTCTACGGTTATCATACTGATGAGATGGAAAGTTACATTACGAAAATGTTTGGAACCTTCGATACTGAGGAAGCTCAGCAGATTATGCAGGAAGCCCAAAGGTTCCAGCTTACAGATGCTGGATCTGGCCATGTCCAAATGGTTGGCGGTGTTTCGATGGATCTGCACCATCCGTACTTACACCGAAGAGGCCCGCAGTTTATTCAGCTGGGTACCTTGATTAGCCAGGAATGTTGGATTGATCAGACTGATCCGAGCTTTGCTGGGAAATCTATGCCTGCATAAAGTAAGTCTGTATTTAGACTTTTCAGTAGGGACTCTTTCGGGAGTCCTTACTGCCAGTTTCTTACCATGAATGAGAAGTGGATGAAGTAGCATGACCCAATATCTAATAAGACGACTTATTGGTGCTGTTTTTGTTATTTGGATCGTGACTACGTTTGTTTTCTTTGCCTTACGTGTTTTGCCAGGTGATTTTGCCGCTCAACAGATTGCAAATCAATTCTTCTCAGGAGCCACGGCGCGTGGTCGTTCAGATGTTGCTACTACTGAGGCTCAAGGTCAATCTACTGAGAGAGAGAGTAACCAGAGTGATAGCGCGAATGTTGATCTGGCACTTCAGGCCGCACGTAAGCGTCTGGGGATAGATAAATCTATTCCACATCAATACGCACTTTACTGGAAAGGTTTTTTCACTGGTGATCATGGGACATCATTCCGAACAGCACGTTCTGCTGTAAGCGATACTATGACAGCATTGCCCTACACTCTTCAGTTAGGGTTAATGTCGATAGCGATTGCACTATTATTGGCCGTTCCTGTAGGTATTTTGTCCGCGATGCGTCCAAATAGTTTTTTGGACGGTTCTTTACGTGTGTTCGCCATTTTCTTTTTGGCGGCTCCCTCGTTTTGGACAGCAGCATTGTTAGCTGGTTGGGCAGTAAAGTTCGATGTTTTAGATATTAATATTGTGAAAAGTCCCGGTATTTGGCAGGACCCCTGGGAGAGTTTTCAATTATTTATCGTTCCAGCGCTTGCCGGTGGGCTCGCGACCGGTGCTGTTTTGATGAGGTTTATCCGTTCAGGCCTTTTGGAAGTTTTAAGGCAGGACTACGTCCGTACAGCACATGCTAAAGGTTTACGTGAACGTTCTGTGATGGCCCGTCATGTTGTGCGCAATGCTTTAATTCCTGTAGTCACGATTCTTGGTTTTTTGGTAGCTGCTCTAGTTGCTGGAAATATTATTTTAGAAACGATGTTCAATATACGAGGAATGGGTCAGCAACTCTTTCGTTCAATTTTAATTCGAGATGTGCCCGTTGCTCAATTTATGACCTTACTGTTTGTGGGAGCTGTGGTTTTTGTAAACCTAGTGGTGGATCTCAGTTACTTCCTTATTGACCCAAGAGTTACTGTTTCGAGTGCTGAATAATGAGTAATGACGCAACAATTATAGATGCTTGGGGGGAGCGACCACCAGAACGTTCATTTTTGACGCGGCTGTTACTTAATGTCTGGGATTTTATGCGTCGACGAAAAGTTGGCGGAGTTGCTCTTGTTTTAGTTGTAATTATTATTGGTCTTGGAGTCATAGGGCCGTACGTTACACCGTATGACAAAGATGAAAGTTTCCAGATTGAGAATCCTAATTACGACCCAGATAGTTTGAAAGAAGAGGAGATGTCGCCTTTTACGGCATTACGTCTTTCAAATCCAACTGGTTCGCACCTACTTGGGACTGATCATTTAGCTCGTGACCTTTTTACGCGTGTTCTTTATGGTGCTCAACGGTCGTTAATTTTCGGGTTTGGAGCAGCCTCTATTTCTACAATATTGGGTGCGATTTTAGGAATTGTTTCGGCGTACTTTGGTGGAAGGTTGGACTTGGTGCTTCAGCGTATCGTTGATGCAATGATTGCAATACCTGGATTCCTATTCTTGTTGTTAATGGTTCAGACTGGAGAAACTACATTATTACGAGTACTGCTTGCATTGTCTGTTCTAGGTGCCTTTGGAGTTTCTCGAGTTGTTCGAGGTGCAACGCTAGCTGTACGAAATGATGTGTATATCGAGGCATCTCGAGTTATAGGTGCCAGTTCACCCCGTATTTTGTTTAGGCATATTGCTCCGAATGTTGCAGCTCCGATTATCGTTATTTTTTCTGTTACGATAGGTGGTTCGATTTTGGCTGAAGCCGGGCTTGCATTTTTGAATCTTGGTTCTCCCGGTCCTTCATGGGGAACCATGGTGAATGTAGGACGGCAATTCTTTGATTCGAAACCAATACTGAGTCTTGTAGGTGGCGGTGCACTCACGATAACAGTGCTTGCGTTTAATTTGCTTGGCGATGCACTACGAGATGCCTTGGATCCAAGGCTACGGGGTTCCTAGATATACCTAGCTTTTGATTACTGGCGTTGTCGTTGTGCGCGGCGTCTTTCGGCACGTGATTGATTTGGTTGTGGTGGTTGTGGTGGGGGTGTCTGAGTGACGGTTCTTGCACTAGGTGATTTACTGAATAGACTCGATGATCGTGCTAGAACTGGATACACACTGCATATCGGTGTGTTATAGGGGATGGTCGCTTCTTCAGTATCAGTTGCCAGGTTTAAGAAAAGATTTAAATAATTAAAGCTGAGACCGTCTTTCCATGGCTCAGGTTTTGGTGTGGAGTAAGAGTCTGTTGTACCAAGGCCATATGTTCGGGTTAATAGTCCGCTTGCTCCCTCGATACCTAGTTTGGAAAGTTCTGGTGCAGGTTCAAGTAGAAGTGAAACTTGTGATGCATCAAACCAGGCTTTGAGATTTGTACTTATTTGTACATAAGGGCCAAGGCTTCCTGCATGTTGCATGACGGTAAGAGGGTAACTAAGTCCTTTAGGAATATTTTGTTGTGCTGGAAGTTCTATATTAAAATCTGATGTTCGCACCTGGCTCATAGACAGAAACCGAAGGTTTGGATCGGTGGTATCAACCTCGACTACTTCTCCGTCAATGTTGCTACATAATTTCCCCATTTCGTAACGTAAAGGGAACGAATAGCCCTCTTTACCGTAAAAAATGCGCACACCTGTTTCTAGTGGGTTATCTGGTTTCCGACTGATCTTTATATCGAACGGAAGTAACACATGGAAGGCGTTAGTTAGTGCATTCATAAATGGTCCACATGC
>JBJKVN010000020.1:0-22773 GCA_045562595.1 Tepidiformaceae bacterium | reverse complement strand
ACATGGGCGGTGGTGCCCTAACAAATGCGGGTAGCACTGACGGCGTTGTTGCTCAGTACGCTGCTGCAAATGCTTTAGGACACGGCTGGTCAATAGCTATTGGTGGAACAGGTGCTGATGCAGCTACTTCCATTACTGCTGATGGTACAGCTAACTATATCGTAGGTGGTTCCTTCACTGGTGCTGTTACGTTTAATGCAACCCAGGGAGCTATCACTTCTGCCGGTTCTACTGATGGATTCATTGCTCGAGGCGCTGATGCTACTGGTGCCCTTGGAGTAGGTATTAAGATCGGTGGTACAGGTGCTGACGTTACAAATGCTGTAGGCGTTGTTGGTTCAGCTGGTGTAATAGCAGCCACAACCTTTAATGGAACACTCATTGACGTTGATATTGATGGTACTGAGGCCAATGAGGGTGGCGCAGAAGTAACTGCGGTATCCGCTGGTAGTACTGACGTTGTTTTAGGGCGATGGAACACTGCTGGTGAAGTACCAGGTGGCGCGGCTTGTGCAGTTAATGTTAGTGAAGCTGCCCAAGGCCAGACAACAAACTGTAGTGCTACAGGTACAAGCGTCTCCCTCGTTCTGACGGGTGGAGCTTCAGGTGACTACACACATATTTCAAATACAGGTACAGCTGCCCAAGGTAAAGTCAGTGCGACACTTGGCGGTGGCTTAACTACAACACATAAAGCCGCACTTGTTTCATCTGTTCATCCAACAACAGGTATTTCAAGTTGGGGCCGTACAGACACAATTACGAATGCTGGTAAACGTCGACCATCATCCATACAAATTGGTGTTGATAAGAACAACGATGGTGACTTTACCGATGCTGGTGACAGTGTTCACTATGTAAACATTGCATGGTGGGGCCCTCCAGTAACAACATTGAACGAAGTCGGAGATAACTACGACTATGACAATGCTGACGGTAATGAGGACTTTACAAATGGTGCGACGAACCTTGCATATGCAGCTAATCGTTCGACCGTTGCTGTTTCATCGATATCGTCTCTCGGAGCAGCTACAGTTACAGGTGTCACAATTGAAGATGCTGCGAACGTTGGACGTTTAGCGGGTTCACTCACGCTAACTCTGGGTTCAGGTGTCTTTGCTCTGACAGGTACAAATAGTTATACGACTGTTGTGACTGCAAGTGGTGATTCAAATCTTCTTGCTGCAGCTAATCTTGCTGTTTCAGGTTTACCAACAGGTGTTACACCTGCCAAAGTTTCGTTGACTGCTGTCTTTACAGGCGCAGCGGGTTCCATAACCCTGCCGACGAACTTTGTTCGAGTTGGTGCTGCTTCAAACCTCGCCCTGGATGTTATTTCCTGTGGTACGGCATGTTCAGCAGTTCTTGATACAACCGCAGTTTCTATACTCCCTGTACTTACAGGTGGTAATACTGGTGCGAATACGCTTCCAGTAGCTAGCGCGGTATATGCAGTTTCAGTCAAAGCAACTGACTCTGCTGGCAATGTTGTCAGTGGTTTAGTTGTTAACATCAGCGATGATGATGACGGTGACGGCAATGATAATGATGGTGCTACAGATACCTTAACTGGTATTGATGGCTCTCTCAGTGGTATTACGATTACAGGTACATCCGGTCTTGGTAATACGAACGTTACAACTGTTGCAACAACTCAGACCCTTAAAATCATCACCATAGCAAGGACAGCATCTGCTACCAACGCTGGGACGATGACACTTAAGGCTAAAGTTGGGACGCTCACCGCAACCAAGACCATTACGGTCCGTGGTGCTGCAGCGACATATGCAGTTTCAGGTCCAGCTTCGATTGCTCCAAATGGAATTGGTGTTTACACCGTTACAGCAGCTGACGTGAATGGCAATACGCCTTCAGTAGCAGGTGCTAATGCGATTACAACTCCAACCTTCATCGTGACAAACCTAGGTACAAGTGGTAAGACTGTTTCGACTGCTGCTACGACAGTAAGTGTTAACCCTATTACTGGTGGAACGATAACTGTTATCGCTCCCGCCGGTGGTGGTTCAGGTACGCTTGCTATTATTAGTGGTGGCAAGATCGTCTCCAGTACAGAGATCAGTTACGGATCAACAACAACAACAGTTGCTGTTTCCCTGAAGTCTGGTTGGAACCTTATCCGTTGGTCAGGTAGTGCGAAGTCAGTATCTACTGCTGTAAATGTTTCCGTAACATCTGTCTACGGTTGGAATGCTACAACGCAAGCCTGGAACATGTGGTCTCCTGCTGGCGTAGGCATCCCTGGTGCTAATGACCTGTCAGAACTTGCAACTGGTGGTATCTACTGGGTCTACTCGGTAGCTGCCGGCACAATGCAATAAAGAGTTTCGTGAAGGTGTTTGGTATTTCTTAGAAGTACCGAACACCTCCACTGCTTTGTTGGAAGAGGAGTGATTTTATTTTGAAGTACTCCTCTTTTTTAATTCCCCAATTTTCTAAATATTGCGCTGTTGTTTTATTGGTTGTGTTGTTGTTGGGAATGCTGACATTCACTGCAAGTGCTCAAACGCCGCCGACACCGCCATCACGATTTGCAGGTTCAGCAACCATGAATGGAGAAGTGGCTCCTATGGGGACAACAGTTATTGCGCTAGTAGATGGAGTTACTTGTGGTTCAGGGACCGTGAATACCGCGGGTAAATATGTTCTTGATGTCGTTGCTACTGAATCCTGTGGTAGTTCTGGGGTTACTGTTACTTTTGTAGTAAATGGTTTTGAGGCAGCTGAATCTGGAACCTGGAAGAACGATCAGTTAACTGTTCTCAATTTGAGTGTAGACACATCTGTATCTGAGGATGTATCTGTATCCGAGGATGTCGTTCCAGCTCCTCCGAATACGGGTTCTGGGCTTGATCTGGAACCAAACACTGTTTCATCTTTTAATTCTGATGGCGTGTTCATTTTGGTGTTCGCTGCCTTATTCGTATTAAGTATTAGCTATCGGATACGAATGCTAAACCAGGAAAAATAAGCTTAACGTATACTAAGTCGGATGGAACAGTTGCCATTAGTAGCGCTTGTGTTTGCGGGTTTTTTGACAGGGATCTATGCCCGTAGTCGTACCTTGGCAAGTGTGCCCAATTTCACATCTAAAAATTTCAGAGTTAGCCAATCCTTTGGTTATGTGGCAGCTATTTGGCTTGTCTTGGCTTGTATTGGTTGGATTTCCGGAAGTTTGGGTTGGAGTCTACTAATAGCCGCTATTTTTGCATGGATATGGGTTCTTTCTGTGCTTTATGATGCTCGAAATGTCCAAGAAAAATAGTCTACCGGAAGTTTTAGACGTTCTTGATAGAGACATCTCTGAATGTAGACGTTGTGCACGATTAGTGAAATGGAGGGAGTCTGTATCACTTGAGAAGCGGGCTTCGTATAGCGATGAAGAGTATTGGGGGAGAGGTGTTCCTGGGTTTGGAGATCCAAACGCTCAGGTATTTGTTCTAGGATTGGCTCCTGCTGCACATGGCGCAAACCGGACGGGTAGATTATTTACGGGTGATCGCTCAGGAGATTGGTTATATGGTGCCCTGTATCGCGCACAATTCGCCAATCAACCATTTAGTTACGACCGTGATGATGGGTTAAGTCTTTCTGATGCGTGGGTTAGTGCAGCTGTTCGATGTGCCCCTCCCGATAATAAGCCTACTGTTACTGAACGAGATCGTTGTTTGCCTTACCTAAGAAGAGAAATGGATGCGTTAAAAAATTTACGAGTTGTTGTTGCTCTCGGTGCGTATGCACACGATGTAATTTGTCGAGAATTTTCTATTCGTCCGAAACCTTCTTTCGGCCATGCTGCTGAGGCAATTTTGCCAGGGGGTGTTTTACTGATCGATTCATATCACCCTAGCCAGCGCAATACGTTTACTGGGCGTTTGACTGAGGAGGCATTTGATCGCGTATTCTTCCGTGCGCGTGAAGCGTTGAAGGAATAAGCACGCTAATATGTAGTTGTATGCCGCCAAATACACAGCAAGATTTATATGAATCATTGGGTGTGCCTCGCGATGTCAGCGATGGCGATCTAAAACGTGCCTATCGTCGTTTGGCGATGGAATATCACCCTGATAAAAATCCTGGCGCTGAATCTGCAGAGAAATTTAAGCAAATTACACAGGCCTATGAAATTTTGAGTGATTCTGATAAGAGGGCTGCATACGATCGTTTTGGGATGGCTGGTGTAGATGCTTCACAGGGTAGTGGCCCTGCTGGTTTCGAAGGCTTTTCATCTTTTGATGGGCTTGGAGATATCTTTGATGCATTTTTTAGTGGAAGTGCGAGGCAAGGACAGCGGAGAAGAGGGCCAGAGCAAGGAGCAGATCTTAGGGCGCGGCTACATTTAACTTTTGAAGAAGCTGCATTTGGTGTTGAAAAAGAAATTGAGTACCAGCGTCAGGAACCTTGTGACGATTGTCAGGGTAGTGGTTCAGCCCCAGGTAGTGAACCGTCAAATTGTACGGAATGTAATGGTTTAGGTGAGGTTAGGCGTGCCCAAAAGAGTATCTTTGGTCAGTTTGTTAATGTGAGTGTGTGCCCAAGATGCCAGGGGCAAGGTCAGGTTGTTACATCACCATGTATTACATGTCGAGGAGCTGGAAGAGTTCAAAGTAGTCGACGTATTGGTGTTACAGTTCCAGCCGGTATAACAGATGAATTGCAAATCAGATTAACAGGGGAAGGCGATATCGGTTTGCGTGGTGGTCCGCCTGGTGGACTTTACGTGGTGGTTGAGGTTGATAGGCATGAAAGCTTCTATCGACAAGAAGATAATGTCATTTTGGATTTACCTCTAAACATAGCGCAAGCCGCGCTGGGTGCAGAAGTGATAATTCCGTCGTTAGATGGTGAAGTGGAAATTGATGTCCCTAGTGGAATTCAACAGGGAGATGAAATTGTTTTACGAGGCAAAGGGGTTCATCATCTTAATCGTGGTGGTCGAGGTGACATGATTGTGAGAATTAGTGTTGTCATTCCAGATAAACTGGATGAAGGGCAAAGATCTCTACTAGAAGAACTTTCAGAGACTTTGGGGACACCTACACTTCCGGAAAGAAGAAAAAGTTTTTTTGACAGGCTACGTGATGCCGTCTCTGGTGATGCATAAAAACGTATGGAAAATCGATGGATTGAGTTGACGGTTTTAACTCCCGTTGAGTTAAGTGAATTAGTAAGTGCATACCTTTCAGATATTTCTCCCCAAGGTGTTGCGGTAGAGGAACCAGTTAAAAGAGATCAGAGTGAAGATGGCTATAGATTAGATATGTCTCAACCCCAGTCACTGCGTGTATGGTTGCCGATAGCAGAAAAAAGTGCGGTGCTTATTGAAAATTTGAGGGCAAAGTTTGCTGACTTACCGCTTGAAATCACTGTACGTCCTATCAAGGATGAGGATTGGCAAATCTATTGGCGTGAGTTTTTCGGTCCTATAGTGGTTGGGCGAATAGCCGTGATACCTTCCTGGGTAGATTTTAAAAACGAAGAGAAAAAAACTGTTATACGTATTGATCCTGGTCAGGCTTTTGGTACAGGACATCATGAAACGACTAGATTATGCCTGAATGCTTTATCCAAGTATGTTCATGAAGGTCAGAGCGTTCTTGATGTAGGGACTGGCTCTGGAATTTTATCGATAGCCGCAGCATATTTAGGTGCTGGTTCAGTTGATGGCTGGGATATCGATCCAAGTGCTGTAAAAATTGCCCAGTCCAATTGTGTAGTGAATAACGTTGCAGAGAAAATCACTGTCCGTGAGGGAGAATTTAAATTTGCTGATCAACAGTACGATTTAATTGTTTCTAATATCAGCGCGGTTGCGGTTGAAAAACTTGTTCCGTTGTTTGCATCAGGAGCTTCAAAACCTGACGCTCGTTTAGTATTAAGTGGTTTTTTGAAAGAGGATGTTCAAAGAATAAAAAATGTTGCTTCTAGTACAGGATTTATTCATTTCGAAAGTTACTTAGAGAATGATTGGGCACTTATTAGCGCGATGCGTTGATTTTCTTACTTTTCAACTGTCGATCCTGCGACAACAGTCCATTCTTTAATTTCCCAAGCAGTTACAATGCCATTCTCTACATACGGGTCCGCTTGGACAAATGATTCTGGGATTGTTCTGTCAGCACATTTAAAAATGAATGCAGCTCCATCGACAGGGTTTTTCCAAGCACCAGCCTGAGTGATCTCACCTTTTGAGGCGTGTTTGTTCACTAATTCAAGATGTTTCTCTCTGAAAGGGGTTCGAAGTTCTTCGACATTAGTTACATAGTCATAAAGCAGTACGTACCAGTTCATTTTTTTTCTCCAATAATGCGAAAATTTGGAATAATAACTTTGATAATATCCAGAAAATCTGAATCGTTTGCTAATTGTGAAAATGAAGGATCTTCAAAGGCTTCCTCAATATAACTAGCATCCAGATTAAATGTGGTTTGAAGTGCCTGAAGTGCTTCATCACGATTGTTTAATGCAATAAATGCTTTTGCAGTTCCAAAATGTGCTGCTGAATCCTCTGGGTCGTGTTCAATCGCTTGCTGGAAGCTTAGAAGGCTATTTTGATTCTCTCCTTTTTTAAGTAACGCTAAGCCTTTGTTTATTAACAAGGCTGTATCAGTTCCATCGGATAGCAGGGCTGTTTCAAAGTCTTCTAGGGCTTTATCAATTTCCTCTTTTTGCATGTATAAAAGTCCTCGATTGTTCAGTGTATCGAGATCCTCAGGTTTTAAATTGAGCACTTGGTTGTAATCAGCTAATGCATCTTCGAGAGCACCTAGGCGGCTGTTTGCTCTTCCTCGGTTGTAAAGTGCATTTACGTCCTGAGGTTTTTGCTCTAGTGCTGAGGTGTAACGATCCAATGCTAAATTGTATTGACCGACAGTGAAATATACATTGCCTTCCTCTACTAACGAATCTGCTGTTTGGGTTTGATGTTCAGCAGTTGGTGGATTTTCCTCCGATTTTTCCGGAATTATCTGTGCTGGACTATTTTTTTCAAGCAATGCTTCGGTAACAGCAGTTAATCCGCTGTAAGCAAAAAGTATGTAATCACGTGGGTGAAGATCAAGTGGTTTTAAGGTTTCTTTTCGAGAGGAAACCGGGTCCCAAGATCCGAGCATTTCAACTGCTTCGTGGTCTACACCAAAATCTAGCTCCTGTAATTCGCCGTTATCGGTGACTACTATGCACCCATGATCACCGTTCCCAATTTGGCCATTTGGGTCACATTCAATGGCATTTGTAAAAAATGCATTTGGAAATGATGGGAATGGTCGTAATGCGGTACATGCCTCTTGCAGAAGTATTTCTAGTTCAAGCGCTGTTTTTTCTAGCATTCGATCAGCACTCGACTTGTAACCTAGTATTTCACGCTCAATTTCGCTGCTCATGTACAGAGAGTATAGAACCATGACCTTACAGATGCTTGGTAAACTATGTAGGTGCCGTTTACTCGAGTTCCTTTAGTTGCAGATGAGTGGGGATTACAAGAGACTCTTTGCTATGTCTGTGATCCTGAAAACCCTGAGGGGCTAAGGATTCCATATTTTTTGGATCAGCTAAATGGGCATATACATGCGGTGTTTGAGCCAGGTAATAACCATACGGGAGCACCAGGCGTCACACATGGTGGAATAGCCATGTCTTTACTAGATGATGGTTTAGCCTGGAGTGTTGTAACAAATGCTCATGGTTTGGGTTTAACTAAAAGTGCGACATTTGAATTCAAGAGGCCTTTGTTAGTTGGAGGAGTCTACGAAGTTGAATGCTGGGTTAATGGCGATCCTGCAAAAAAAGAGATAGTTGGTGAAGGGGAAATTCGCGAAAAGAATGGCAAGGAACCTGGTCGTGTATGCGTTAGGGTTGTTTCTGAATTTCGTGTTTTACCCCGTTAGAGTTTCTTGGAGTCTATTCGTTATACTAGATGTAGTTCATTTCTGGAACATTAGATTCTTTTGATTTGGTAGGTTGCTGGGTTATGGACACTTTTTTACACGTCGGTGCACTTTGGGTACACATCTTGGGTATAGCTTTGTTTGTGGGTCCACAATTTTTCCTTGCCTTCGCTTGG
This sequence comes from Tepidiformaceae bacterium, assembly GCA_045562595.1. GTDB lineage: Bacteria > Chloroflexota > Dehalococcoidia > Tepidiformales > Tepidiformaceae > JAKUNN01. The sequence goes on along the minus strand of JBJKVN010000020.1, from coordinate 14,693 downwards.
ATCCCAACTTCTAAATTGATAGAGGATCTTCCTACGAGAGCTCGTGCGATGCGTAAGATTACGACACGATTCGGATACTTAGGTGGTGTCGGAATTGTGCTTATCGTGATCGCTGGCTCGTACTTGATTGCTACGTGGAGGGATTGGCATGGTGAAGATATCGCTCTTGATGCAGGCTTTCTTGATTACCGATTTGGATTAATCTTTGTAGTTAAGATGTCTATTTTTGCAGTCATGCTGCTCATTGTAGGTATGCATATGGTTGTAGTTGGTCCTGCACAGGTTGAAGCTTTTGAAGAATTAGCAAATGGTGACGCTTCTGCAAATTCTCGTGTTCTTCGTTTGCGTCGTGTTTCTATGGCTCTTAGTATCACTGGTCTTCTTCTGACTCTTGCAATTATGGCTATGGGTTCGATGCTTTCTTCTACAGCTTTCTCCTTGGATTTGCTGTAAATAGGTTTCTTTTTTCAACATAAAGATTGACCTTTCGCCAGTGCGCTGGTTCACTAACAACATAGGCGATGACGGAGAAGAGTAGTTCTGCTTGAGCTTAGAGCGAGCCCAGTATGGTGGAAGTGGGTAAGTAGACAGAACCAAAATCCCTCTAGAGTTTCCAACCGAATGCCATAGAAGTGTGGCTAGTAGATTTGGACGGGTAGCACCGTTATAAAGCGTGTGTAGTGTTTGTTCCACTTACATCTGAGTGCTTGCCTTGTGCAGGAACCGGGGTGGTACCGCGGGTAAAGTATATCCGTCCCCGAGATTATCTATTTAGATGGTGGACTAGTTGTTTAACCCTGTTGATTCAAAAGTTTCCTTTCCTGATTTAGAGACAGATATTTTAAAATTTTGGGACGAACATAAAATTTTCCAAAGGAGTGTTGACGAGCGCCCAGAAGATAACCTGTTTATTTTTTATGAAGGTCCGCCAACTGCTAATGCTCGTCCTGGCATTCATCATGTATTACCCCGAGTATTAAAAGATTTAATAACACGCTACCGAACGATGAGGGGGTATCGTGTCTCCCGAAAAGCTGGATGGGATACACATGGCCTTCCTGTTGAATTGGAAGTGGAGAAAGAATTAGGACTTCGTTCAAAGCCGGAAATTGAAGCCTATGGTATAGCCGAATTTAATGAGCGTTGCCGAAATAGCGTGAGTAAGTATGTGCTTGAGTGGGAACGTCTTAGTGAACGAATAGCCTTTTGGGCCGATTTGGAAAAACCGTATGTGACGTATCACAATGATTACATAGAAACTGTGTGGTGGATTTTCGGTCAGCTTTGGAATTCAGGGTTGATTTATCAGGATTATCGAACAACACCACATTGTCCAAGGTGTGAAACGAGTTTGAGTGATCATGAGGTCTCCCTTGGCTATAAGGAAGATATTTCTGACCCAAGTGTATATATAAAGTTTCGCGTGAGTACAGAGAGTCTGCAAAATTTTAAAGATATAGATCCCACCAACCTTTTTTTACTCGCTTGGACCACAACTCCTTGGACGTTGTCGGGTAATACAGCTTTAGCAGTGAAAGAAGATGCTATTTATGGCATTTATGATCATGAGGGTGAAAAGCTAATAATTGCACAAGAACTTGCCGAATCTATCTTGGGTGAAGATTGTTCTCTTCTTGATTCCGTTACTGGTAGTTTTTTAACTGGTTTAGTTTATGAGCCCTTATATCAGCCAGAGTTACTGGATATTGATGTCTCTCGGTTTAATGAGTCTGGTTTATTACAGAAACTAGATAAAGATGAAGCTCTTGATACTGTTAGGCGAGTAATTCCAGCAGATTTTGTTTCTCTCTCAGATGGTGCTGGAGTTGTCCATATTGCGCCGGCATTTGGTGGAGAGGATTTTGAACTTGGTCGTTCACATAATCTTCTTTTTATTCAGCCAGTAGATCGTTCAGGGATTGTTGCGAAAGATTTACCAGGAGCAGGAGATTTTGTTAAAGATGCTGATACGAAGGTAATTGCTGATCTCGAAAAGAGAGGTCTTCTTTTTAAAAGTGAAGTTATCAAACATACATATCCTTTTTGTTGGCGTTGTGATTCACCATTGCTCTACTATGCGAAGCCTTCTTGGTATATAGCGACAACAAAGGTCCGTGAAGAATTAATCTCAGGTAACCAATTGATTAATTGGCATCCTGATCATATTAAGCAAGGCAGGTTCGGAAATTGGCTTGAAAACAATATTGATTGGGCATTTAGCCGCGAACGTTATTGGGGTACTCCCTTGCCATTTTGGGTCTGTGAAGACAGTAGCTGTGCAGCTAGCGTTTGCATAGGTTCACGAAGTGAGTTGTTAGAGATGGCTACTTCTCCATCAGAGGTTGAAGAACTTGCTGATTTACACCGTCCTTATATAGATGCTATTACTTTGAATTGCCCTGAGTGCGGGAAATTAATGCATCGTGTTTCTGAAGTAGCTGATGCCTGGTTTGATAGTGGAGCTATGCCTTATGCCCAATGGCATTATCCTTTTGAAAATCAAGAAGAATTTACAAAACATTTTCCTGCTGACTATATATGTGAGGGAATCGATCAAACCCGTGGCTGGTTCTATACCCTTCACGCTGAAGCAACTTTATTAAATTCTGTAAAGGCAATTCCAGAAGGGAATGCCTATAAAAACGTAATTTCGCACGGACATATTTTAGATGAAGAAGGATTTAAAATGTCTAAGAGCAAGGGAAATACTGTCGAACCGTGGGACGTAATTGATGCTCATGGTGCTGATGCAATTCGGTGGTATATGTTCAATGTTGCTCCGGCTGGTGCATCACGGCGGTTTAGTTCTGCTCTAGTTGCAGAAGGTTTGCGCCGTTTTCAATTAACACTTTGGAACACATATTCATTTTTTGTATCGTATGCAAATATTGATGCTGCTGAAGGGCTGGATCCTCGACAAAAACCAACAATTCCAGCGCCTGATCTAGATAGATGGTTACTAAGTGAGCTCAATTTACTAGTTGAAGAGGTAACTGAAGCGTTGGAAAATTATGATGCTACTGCTGCTACGAGAAAGATTGATTCATTTGTTGAGGGATTAAGTAATTGGTATGTGCGGCGGTCTCGACGTCGCTTTTGGAGAGGAACCGAGGCTGATGATGGAACTAAACAAAGTGCGTATTACACCTTATATACGGCACTAACAACATTATCGCGTTTATGCGCTCCGTTTATTCCGTTTATGAGTGAAGAAATTTGGAGGAATCTTGCTCCTGAAGGCTCGTCTGAAAGTGTACATTTGGCAGATTGGCCAACAATTGAGAATGAAAAAATTGATCGAGTTCTGAGCGATGAGATCGCGCTTGTAAGGAGAATTGCTTCATTAGGACGCGCTGCTCGTGCTCAATCAGCTTTAAAAATTCGACAGCCTGTAGGGGAAGTCATTGTAGTTGTTCGTTCTGATCAGGAGAAGGAAACACTAAGAAGAAATACAGCGCTTATTCTTGAGGAGTTAAATGCAAAGTCTGTACAAATTATGACTGATGTTTCAGAAGTGCTTACCTACGAAATTAAACCAAATTTACCTGTGCTAGGTCCTCGTCTCGGGAAAGAGCTAAATGCTTTACGGGCCAAGTTATCGGAAAGTGATCCAGAGATGATTGTAAACGGCATAAAAAATGGTGGTGTTGTTACTATTTTAGGTCATGAACTTAGGTCTGATGATTTGCTAGTGGAACATCGCCCACGTGAAGGCTATGTCGCAACATCCGAAGGGGAATATGCGGTTGTTGTGAACGCTGATATAACGCGAGACTTATTCCTTGAAGGGCTTGCTAGAGAGATTATTCGACGAGTACAGGATCTTCGCAGGACTGCTGATTTTGAATTAAGTGATCGTATTAAGACTTGGTATACAGGGGATGAAAATCTAAAGGAAGCCGTAGTCGCCTATGCCGAATATATTCAGGATGAAACGCTTAGTACTGAGTTGGAAGAATCCATTCCACCGGAAAGCCCGCTGGTCTTTACGAGTGATATTGAAATTGACGGCATGATTGGAAAGATCGCAGTTCAACGAGAGTAACTGTAGAGTTCACTCTTTAATTTGTAAGACGATTTTCCCAAAATTCTCGTTTTTTTCCATGTGATCTTGAGCTTTTGCCACTTCATTGAGGTCGAATATTTTGTCGACAATAATTTTGATTTTTCCGTTTGTGATATGAGGCAGGACACTTTTTTCAAATGCTCTTGTTGCAATTGCTTTTTGCTCTAGTGGACGCGCTCTTAATGTGGTACCTATGATGCGAGCTCGTTTTTGTAAGAGCCCGCCTATATTTGCTTTTGGAATGATTGCTCCTCCCATTAGACCAACAAGAATAATTCTTCCATTAATAGCTAATGATTGAAAATTTTGGTCCCAATAGGAAGCACCGATGACGTCCAAAATAACATCTACTCCATTTCCATTGGTTGCATCCATGATTTTTTCACTAAAGTTTTCTTTTTTTGGATTAATTCCGACATCCAATCCAAGTGTGCGTGCACGTTCAAGTTTTTCATCACTATTAGAGGTTCCCAGAACTATTGAAGCACCCATGGTTTTTGCAATCTGTATTGCTGCTACACCAACTCCGGATCCGCATGCATGTACTAAAACTGATTCCCCTGCAACCAATTGGCATTGCGTTAGAGCATCATGTGCTGTGATGTAGACTTCTGGGATGGCGCCAGCGATATGCCAGGGTATTTCTTGAGGTATATGTATTGCAAGGCTAGCAGGGACAGAAACAAATTCAGCATAACCTCCTCCTGGTAGTAGCCCCATAACATGATCTCCCGTTTTAAAACCTTCAACACGAGTGCCTACTGTAATTACCTCTCCTGCATATTCGAGCCCAGGTACTTCAAATTTCGGTTTTATGCCAGGTTGTGGATAATTTCCCATCCGTTGAATAATATCTGCTCGATTCAGTCCTGCAGTATGGACAGCTATTAATAAATCATCTGGACCAGATAAAGGTTCGGGAATGTCCTGTTCAATAAGTGAATCAAGCCCACCCGGTTTACTAATAACAATTGCCCGCATATCTTTTGTTATCCTTCATCTTTTTCTAAAAGAGATAACCCAACTGTGTTATACCCAGCATCCACATACATTATCTCTCCAGTGACACCAGCTGAGGCATCACTAGCTAAAAATGTTGCTGCTCCTCCAATGTCTTCTAGAGTTACATTTCGTCGTAATGGTGCTAATGAAGGGAAGGTATTCAACATACTGCGAAAATCTTTTATCCCACTAGCAGATAATGTTTTGATTGGCCCCGCACTTATAGCGTTGACACGTATTCCTTTTGGTCCTAGATCGGATGCCAGATAACGTACCGATGATTCTAGGCCTGCTTTTGCAACTCCCATTACGTTATACTTCGGCACGGCTTTTTCCGAGCCATAATAGCTTAGGGTGAGAATACTGCCTCCGTTTGGCATTAAATCTTTCGATTCTCGAGATAGGGCAATTAGTGAATACACAGAAATGTTTTGTGCTAGTAGAAATCCGTCCCTGCTCGTGTCCACGAATTGTCCAGCCAGATCATCGCGATTAGCGAAGGCTATTGCATGTACTAAGATATCAATGGTGCCGAATTTCTGTTTTACTTTCGTAAATAGCTGTTTGATATCTTCATCGCTACTAACGTCACAATTCTCTACGAAATCGCAATCTACCTGCTCTGCAAGTGGACGTACACGTCTCTCCAATTTTTCACCTGCATACGAGAGCGCGATAGTTGCTCCTGCTTCATGAAAAGCACGGGTGATACCCCATGCGATTGAACGATCGTTTGCTACGCCACATATGAGCGCAGTCTTTCCTTCAAGTAAGTTCATACTGTAAGGATACAACTGACTTGCTTCGCTTGTTTGCTATTCTGGTATTAGGATCTTGTTAATGCTTCTTTTTTCTGGTCTACTCAGCAGTTTTTTCTTGGTTATTGATATAAATATCAACCCAAATATTTTTGAGATAGGGACATTTGCTCTTTCTTGGCATGGTGTTTTTACCGCTCTTGGTATTGTTGGGGGTGTTGGACTTGCAGTTTCGTTGTTGCGTCGTGATGGTGTTCCCTCTGAGGTAGGTCAAGAAATAGCTTTGGTAGCTGTACTGTGTGCACTGGTAGGTGCTCGACTGTTTTATGTTTTTGAGCACTGGAACTTTTTTTCGAATGATCTCAGTGCGATTGTTACTGGCATTACAGAAGGTGGTATTACGCTCTATGGAGGTTTGATTGGTGGGGTTTTAGGAGGGTTGTTGTATGCCATCATCCGTAAGTGGCCAATTGGAATTGGTTTAGATGCTGCAGCACCAGGAATGATTTTAGGCCAGGGGATTGGCCGAATAGGTGATCTAATTAATGGAGAACATCTTGCAACGGAAAGTACCCTCCCTTGGGCGTTCAGATATATTCATCCAGAAACACTAGGTGAGTTTGGTCTTTCTGTGCACCCCACTGCTGGTGGGTATGAATTACTTGGGGATTTTTTAATTTTAGGTATTCTTCTCTTTATAGCCCGTCCAAGAATAAAAATTCCCGGATGGACATTCTGTCTTTATGTAATTTTGTATGGTGTTCTTCGGTTAGGTCTTTCAGAAATGCGTTTTGATGAGCAAACAATTGGTTCTTTACCAGTTCCTCAGCTTGTAAGTATTGTGATGTTAGGGGTTGCCTTTATTTCTGCAGGAATTCTTATTAAGCATCATGGTCCAATTACACATGAATGGGAGCGGCGTGTTTTTGGCAGGAGAAGGCAATAAAATTTCGTGGAAGACTCAATTTTATTCGGAATATAGGTTCCGGGTTTTTATATATTCTAAAACTTGTGTAGACAGTCCCTGACTAGATCTTTTTGTTTGCAAATCTCGTCTTATTTGAGTTGAGCTGTAATCTATGTTTTGTAGTCCTATTATTTTTGGTTGTTCTTGCAGGTTTGCCTGTTTAGCTAAAGACAGAATTTCTTTTTCAGTTTGATTATTGCGGGTTGCAATCATAATTTGTGCTAATTGCTCGATTTGTTGATATTTGTACCACTTTGAAAAATTAACAAGAAGGTCACTGCCCATAATCAGTGCAATATCTGTTATACCGTCACTTTGCAATGATTTTAAAGTCTCGACTGTATAACTGGGGCCCTTTTGGCGTATTTCACGTTCATCAACTGTTAAGGATTTATAGCTTTGTGTAGCAAGCTTTATCATTTCAAGGCGATGTTCGGCTGAAGTGATGCTTCTCGCATCCGCTTTGTGGTAGGGATCACCTGCAGGTATGAATTTAACCTCTTCCAAATCCTGATCCGAAATTACTTTATTTGCTAGTGCCACATGTCCCAAATGAGGCGGGTCAAAAGTACCTCCTAAAACGCCTATTATTTTTCTAGCCATACCGTAGTATAGGCAGAATAGAGACTATTTCAAAAGAAAAAGAGGGGATTTCAAGCAATATTTAGCACTCCTGACCCTAGAGTGCTAAAATAATCTGGGTGGAAAAATGTCTCCTACAAAACGAGCTGCAAGTATTCTTTCGTTGATTGTTGAGGACTATGTAGAAAGTGCTCAGCCAATTGGTTCGAAAGCGTTAGTTAACCGTCATGACTTAGGTTTTTCAAGTGCAACTGTACGTAGTGAAATGGCTGCGTTAGAAAATGAAGGGCTTATTACGCATCCCCACACTTCAGCTGGACGTATCCCTTCGAGCGAGGGATATCGATACTATGTAGGGACTTTAATGGGTGAAAATCAGTTGTCTTCCCAGGAAAAAATGACAATTCTGCATCAATTTCACCAAAGTGCACCTGATTTGCATCGTTTGGCTTCTTTGTCTGCCAGTGTTCTTGCTCATGCTTTGCAGAATGTGGCTATAGCTACAACACCACATATGGATATGGTGAGTTTAAGACAGCTACAACTAGTGCAACTGACTGATGAACAAGTTTTGTTAGTGGTAGTTACAGGAGATGCGTCGGTTCGACAAAAAGTTCTTGAATTACCAGAAAGTGTTGATCAGGATTACTTGACTTATTTAGCAAGGAAATTGAATGAACGATGTGCAGGACATTCCCTTGCAACAATTATCAAGGAAAGGGCTTACGTTGAAAACCCGGTGAATTACAGTCTTGTTACAGATCTTGAGCGTAATGTAGTTATTGCTGTCCATGAATTATTAAGTGGTGAAACGACTGCTACAGTGACTCCTCCTGTAGTGGAGGGTGTGAGGGAAATGTTGAGGCAGCCTGAGTACGGTGATAGTGATGAATTTTTAGATGCACTTGAAGCTATGGAAGCAACTCGTTTACAGCAAGTAATTCCCTCTGTGGCACTTGAGGATGGGAATGTGATGATCGTTATTGGTGATGAATCGCAAAGCGATCCGTATAGAAGTATGAGTTTTGTTCTCTCTCGTTATGGTTCTAGTGATGCCGCGAGTGGGTTGCTCGGTGTTATCGGTCCAACCAGATTGGATTATGCTGACACAGTGGCGCATGTCCGTTATGTACGTGACATCCTTACCAACTTGCTTAGTGACTCATATACAGAGTTGCTCGATGCCTAAAGATAAATTAGTTTTTGGAGTTTTGAATGACGCAGGATAGCGAGACTGAACACACAATAGTGGATAGAAGGGCATCTTCAAATATGGATGCCACTTCTGAGAGTGAAGGGGTGAATTCCGAAGACGTATCCCCTGAAGAAAATCCTGTTGAGAATTCAACAAGCGAACTCCTTGATGATTTGAGAGAAAAATCGGAAAAGTTCGAAAATAATTGGAAGCGTGCAGTTGCGGATCTTCAAAACTATAAAAAGAGAGTTGAATCCGAACGGTCTTTGCAAGCACAGGCTGCTCAAATTGCTTTGGTAATTAACTTGTTACCAATTTGTGATGATTTTGATCGAGCAATGGAAGCAGTAAAAAACGAAGGTGCAGATCAAAGCTGGTTTGAGGGATTTGAGGCAATCCAACGCAAGTTAAACGGTCTTCTGGAAGCAATGGGGATAATGGAAATTTCTGCTTTGGGAGAGCCATTCAATCCAGAATTTCATGAAGCACTCGCTCGACAAGATGGACCAGAAAACATTTGTATAGAGGTTGTACAGCGAGGTTTTAAATTAGGTGATCGAGTTATTCGACCGGTCCAAGTAATCGTTGGTGAAGGTAGTAGTACTCCTTCCGCTGAGCACGAAAAAAACACGAAAATTGAGGAGAATTAAAATGGCACAAGTGATAGGTATAGATCTTGGAACTACTAACAGTGCAATGGCAGTTATGGAAGCTGGAGAACCTGTTGTTGTTTCGAATGCACAGGGAACACGTACGACACCTTCTGTTGTGGCTGTTACGAAGTCCGGGGAGCGACTTGTAGGCCAAGTCGCAAAGCGCCAGGCTATTACTAATCCTGAAAATACTATCTTTAGTATCAAGCGTTTTATGGGTCGTAAGCTTAACGATCCAGAGGTAGAAGCCGATCAGGGACTAGTGCCTTATATAATGTCCGCATCTTCAAATGGTGATGCAGCTGTTGATTTAGGAGATAAACAACATACACCACCCGAAATTAGCGCAATGATCCTAGGAAAATTAAAAGCTGATGCAGAAGCATTTTTAGGAGATGAAGTAAAAGAGGCTGTTGTCACTGTCCCTGCTTATTTTAATGATGCTCAACGGCAGGCAACTAAAGATGCTGGGAGGATTGCGGGACTGGATATTCTAAGAATTGTTAATGAGCCAACGGCTGCAGCTCTTGCGTACGGTTTAGATCAAAAAAATGATGAAGTGATAGCTGTTTATGACTTGGGTGGTGGAACTTTTGATATTTCAATCCTGGAAATAGGTGATGGCACCTTTCAGGTTTTGAGTACGAATGGAAACACACATTTGGGTGGTGATGATTTTGATCAGAGTATTATCGATTGGTTAGTTACAGAATTCCAAAGTTCTGAAGGAATTGATCTCAAGCAAGATCGTCAAGCTTTACAGAGGCTTAAGGCAGAGGCGGAAAAAGCAAAGATTGAATTATCGAGTGCTCAGGAAAGTGAGATCAATTTGCCATTTATCACTGCTGATGCCAGTGGACCGAAGCATCTGAATCTAACGTTAAGTCGTGCAAAGTTGGAACAACTTGTTGCAGACCATCTAGATGGGACCTTAGAACCAGTGAAAAAGGCACTTGCTGATGCCGGAAAACAGCCGGCAGAAGTCGATGAAATTATTCTTGTTGGTGGACAGACGCGTATGCCAGCGGTTCAACAAAGGGTTCAAGAATTTTTTGAAAAAGAACCACATAAAGGAGTCAATCCAGATGAAGTGGTTGCTATGGGTGCAGCTATACAAGCTGGTGTTCTGAAAGGTGATGTACAAGATGTCTTACTCCTGGATGTGACTCCACTAACTTTGGGTATAGAAACACTGGGGGAGGTAATGACAACGCTGATCCCACGCAATACAACAATTCCAACAGAGAAGAGTCAGGTTTTTAGCACTGCTGCAGATAATCAAGCCAGTGTAGAGATCCATGTTTTGCAAGGTGAACGGCAAATGGCAAATGTAAATAAATCTTTAGGTAAATTTATTTTGGACGGTATTGTGCCTTCTCCTCGTGGTGTTCCGCAGATTGAGGTTACGTTTGATATTGATGCAAATGGAATTGTTCAAGTGGCTGCGAAAGATAAGGGAACAGGAAAAGAACAAAAAATTACAATACAGTCTTCAAGTGGTCTAACTGATGATGAAATCGAAAAAATGCAGCAAGATGCTGAGCTACATGCTGAAGAAGATGAAAAGCAGCGTGAACGTATAGAACTGCGTAACCTGGCAGATTCAACTGCATATCAAGCAGAAAAAACAGTTAGTGAGAATGCTGAAAAGATCGATGAAGATTTGAAGAGTGAAGTAGATCTTAAAGTTAAGGCATTGCGTGATGCGCTTGAAGCGGATGACAGTGAGCTTATTCAGAAAGAATTACAAGAACTGAATGATGTTTTGCAAAGAATTGGTGAGGCTGTTTATGCTGATCAGGCACCAGGTGAGGAGACTCCTCCAGGTGCGGCTCCAAACGGCGCACCACCACCGCCACCAGAAAATGATGCTGATGAAGGAACAGTAGAAGGTGAATTTAGAGAGGTTTAGATAGTTTTAAGGTTGTAGTGTAGTGACTATCCCATCCGAGATATTTCAGGAAATGCAGGAGGTTGGCCGTGATCTTTATGCATTGGGTTTTGTTTCAAGTCATGGCGGAAATCTAAGTGTTCGTGAATCACCAAATATTTGGATTACAGGAACTGGTACTCAACTTGGGCATCTTGTCCCGCAAGACATTAGTTTTGTTCGTCCCAATGGGGCATATGAATTGCCAATCCCATCGACCGACACTTTATTACATAATACGACATACGCTGTTGCTGATTCAGGAACTGTGGCAGTTTTGCATGCACATCCACACCATGCGATTGCCTTGTCCTTAGAGATTGAGAAAGATCGTTTGATTCCTAGGGATTATGAGGGTCTTTTTCACCTTAAGGAAGTTCCCCTGATTGATACTGGTATTGGTTATGAACAAAAAATAGCTACTGCGTTGCTTGAATTTCCTGTCATTATTTTGCGTGGTCATGGTGCTTATGCACGTGGTACTTCTTTACGAGAGGCGCTTCATTGGATAACTGCATTAGAGGAAAGCGCTCATATTTTATGGTTGCAGAGAGTTTTCAGATCAACAAACCATTAATAGAGTTTCTTGATTGAAATTGCATCAACAGGACATTCTGAAACACATAAATCACAGAGGATACACTCGTCCTCTTGGGTGTTTAGAATTGTTGCGTGCATTTCGGGTTCCCTTTCAAAAATGTCGACAGGGCATATTTGAACACATTCACGGCACTTTTCCTCGTTAGCACATGTGTCAGAGTTAACTATTACATCGATGAATACGCCCATAGGGATAGCGTAGCAGGTATTCTGGTAGTATCGTTTTGTGGTTTATTTGAGATGAAAGAAGTTACAGGTGTGATTGATGCGCACACGCATATATTCCCTCCTCATCAAATTGCAAACAAGCAAAAACTGTTAGAGACCGATAGAGGATTTGCAGAATTGTACAGTGATCCGAAAGCACGACTTGCGGATGCAGATCAACTTTTAGAAATCATCGAGGATGATTTTTTTAGTGGGGCAGTAGCTGCGGGGTTTGCATTTTCGGAACAATCTGTTGCTCGTGCGCAAAATGAATATCTTTTGGAAGTGGCTAAGGAAAACCCCTCGGTCATACCATTCGTAAATATTAATTTGTGTTGGGATAATTGGGTTCGTGAGGCAGAACGGCTTTTGGATTTAGGCGCTCGTGGCTTTGGTGAGCTACGACCAGGCACTCAAAATTGGAATCCCTTAGATGTTGAAGCGAAGCGTTTATATGAACTTGCCAGCGATGCTAATGTGCCCTTGTTATGGCATACCAGTGAACCTTTTGGACATGTTTACCCAGGTAAGATAGGGGGAATCGCTCCCGATTCTTTGCTAATGTGTGCCTCAGAGCACCCGGAAGTCATCATGATTGGTGCACATCTTGGCGCAGGAGCCCCCTTTTTTTTACAGATGCCTGAAATTAGGCGTTCTCTGCCAAATCTTCTGTTCGATACTGCGGCAGCTCCATTGTTATATGGTGAGCGTTGTGTTGCTCGTCTCGTAGATTTAGTTGGTGTTGACCGTGTTCTTTTTGCTTCAGATTTTCCTTTAAGGAACCCAATAACGGATTTTCAGCTTGCAGTTGAAGATCTCAGTGAAAAAGATGCGTATGCAATCGGTACATTGAACGCGAGAAGGGTATTATTAACTAATGACTAGACCTACTATTTCAAACTCCCGTTTATTCATTGCCGTGTTAGTACCTGCAACTCTTAAAGAAGAAATTATGAAGATGATTTCTGAATTAAGTGATGTTAGTGGGGATGATGTCCGCTGGATCAGTGAGCAAAATTTACATATAACGCTTAAGTTTTTTGGTGAAGTAAAAAGTGAAAAATTGCCTGCGATGCGGCTTGCCTTACGAGAAGCTACTGCACGGCACGCGCCATTTTCTCTTGAGTTAGCTAATATTGGAACTTTTGGTGGACGTGAAGGTTTGCGTGTGATGTGGGTGGCAGTTGCAGGGGAGATTCTTCGATTAGAGGCATTGACTGCTGATATGAATGTTGCATATTCAGTTCTAAATTTTGAAAGGGATCAGCGTCCTTTTAAACCACATCTCACTTTTGGTCGAGTTCGCGACAATGTTTCGACTCGAAGGCGTGCTGAGCTTGAAGTTGCAGTAGGTAAAATTGAAATGCCTGATCTGCTTTGGCATATTAATGCGGTTAGCTTAATACGTGCGACACGTACCCCAAAAGGGTCTACCTACGAGATAATTGAGACAGTAGATTTAATTCCTCCTCATCCAGATTAGTAACTATATTGGTGCATAAACAAAACAATTGAGTTTCATAGGAGATTGAATATGGCAGGACAAGAAAAGCCAGTACCATCTGAAGAGGAAGTCCGTAAATATTTTGAGACTTGTTCAAATTGGGGTAGGTGGGGTCCCGATGATGATGCAGGAACGGTTAATTTAATTACGCAGAGTAAAAGACTCGAAGCAGCCTCACTGGTTCAGACCGGCAAAACAGTTTCTTGTTCTTATCCGCTTAACCCCCGTGGTGGTCCAGGTAACCTCAACCCGTTTCAGCATTTTATGCGGTTCACAGAACAAGTTTCTACGGACTATATAGGTTTGATTTTTCATGGGTATGCAACTACACATGTAGATGCGTTGTGCCATATTTTTTGGGAAGAGAAGATGTGGAATGGGAAGCCTGCAAGTGAGGTTACATCTATAGGTGCAAAGTCTGGTTCTGTTGACGCTTGGAGCCAAGGGATTGTTACTCGTGGAGTACTTTTAGATATCCCGCGTCTCCGTGGTGTTGACTATGTAAGTGTTGATGAGCCTATAAGAGGCTTTGAGCTGGAAGAAGCAGCAAAAAGTGAAGGTGTTGAATTGCGTCCAGGTGATGCAATTTTAGTGCGAGGGAATCGGATCGGATATTTAGAAAATAACCCTGAGGCTGTTCCCGGAGTTCCACCATCACCAGGTTTACAAGTGGATTGCATACCCGTGCTTAAGCAATATGATGCTTCAATTTTGGTTTGGGATATGCTGGATCATCGACCAACGCCGTACAGTATGTTTGAAAATCCACCTGTGCCGGGGGGGCCACTTCATATTCTTGCAATTGTTTATATGGGGTTACCTCTTTTAGATAATGCTTTCTTAAATCCTTTAGCTGAAGCATGTGCTGAAAGGAACTGTTGGGAATTTATGTTCACAGTGAATCCGTTAAATATACGGGGAGGCACAGGATCACCGGTTAATCCCATTGCAATCCTGTAGTTTTTTACTTAAGAAGCATTTGTTTCAATAAATTCTAAACAGCGGCGCCAAGCATCTTCCGAAGCTTGTGCGTGTTCGGTATATGTGCGATCAAAGAAGCTGTGTGGTGCATTTTCGTATACCACAACTTCGTGTGTAACTTCTGCACCTTGAAGTGCTACGCGTAATTGTTCAATGCTTTCTTCAGGGATATGAGGATCATCTCCTCCCATTAATGCTAATACTGGAGCTTGCATTTCATTTGCTCGTTGTGCCGGTCCAGGAGCACC
>JBJKVN010000019.1:0-5892 GCA_045562595.1 Tepidiformaceae bacterium | reverse complement strand
GATGAAAAAGATCATTGGATTGGGGTGGGGGTGTTCGAAAGCAAAGAAGCCTACGAGGCAAACGCAAACAGACCAGAGCAGCATGAATGGTATTTAAAAATGGTAGAGCATCTCTCATCAGAGCCGATATGGACTGATGGGGCTTTCGTTATAAGCCAACAGGTTTAGGCGTGCAGTACTTAATTAACGACGAGGTGGTCGAGGCCGAGCTTCGTTAACTTTTAGTTGACGTCCACCAAACTCAGAACCATCAACAGCTTCAATTGCTTTTTTTGCTTCTTCATCATTTGGCATTTCAACAAAGCCGAAGCCCTTTGATCTGCCAGTTTCCCGATCACTAATCAAATGCACACTGTCGACAGCTCCATGCTCTCCAAAGAGAGTTGAGACGTCATCTTCAGTCGTTTGGTATGAGATATTTCCTATGTATATATTCACAAATTCTTCCTATCCAAGTGGAAAATTAAATCTTCCACGTTGATAAGGATATATTATTCAAACGTACGTTATAGGCTAGTCCTGTGATTTAGTTGATGGAATTTTCTGCCTCAACTCGATCAACTAAGCGGGAAATAGCGTTCAAAATAACCGGAAATGCTTCCTCAGAAAACACGTGGCCCATTCCCTTAACCCAAACTAAATCTGTTCCCGGAGTAGCATCTGCTATTTCCTGACCATACTTTGGGAGAACCATGGGGTCGGTAGTACCGTGGATGACTGTTGAAGGAACGGATAGGGTGGATAGTGCAGGTCGGCGGTCTCCGTCAGCCATGATCGCGGACATTTGCCGGGCTGTGCCATCGGGGTACCAGGCTCGGTCAACGGCTTCTGTCATTACCTTGTATGCTGATTTTTCATCGAAGGGAAGTCCAGTCCCGTTGAGTAGGCGGAATACCTCTACTCTTCTTTCGATTCGTTCTTCTCGGGTTTTTGGTTCTTGGTTTAATTTTAATAGATTCAACATGAGGCGAACCGGTAGACGAGGAGGACGGGGGCTAGACATGATTGAACACAGTGAGCGGACGTATTTTGGGTGTTCAATAGCTAATCGCTGAGCGATCATGCCACCCATTGAGGCACCTATGATGTGGGCTGAAGGTATTTCTAGCGCATCAAGTACTCCGGCTGTATCGCTTGCCATATCGGACAAGGTATAGGGTGTTTTTGGTCGAAACCCGAGAAATGAGCTTAGTGCAATGAATGCTGGACTTGGTTGGGGAGCACCATCAAACCAGGTAGATAGGCCGACATCACGATTGTCTAGCAGGATGATGTAGTATCCACGACCCACCAGTTGTTCAATAAATCCCTCTGGCCAGAAGGTCAGTTGACCTCCAAGTCCCATGATGAGAACGACGGGGGGATCATTGGAATCGCCTAGAGTTTCCACTTCAATATTGATGCCGTTGGCTTGTACCTGTGCCATGCTCACCTCTTTGCGAATATTACACAGCCTTCATCAATTATGGATAAATACTTGTCTCAAGCGTAAATTCTAGAAATGGAAATGTATTTGGCGACAATCGGCGGTGATAGCGGAATTCACTTGGGTTGGATTGTAGGTGGTGTTGCCGTGTTGGCACTTGTTTTAATTCCTGTCCTAATAATGTTTCTTAACAACACACCTGGAGAACATGATGACCAATGAACAAACTTCAAAAAAAGTAGTCATAACCAAGAAAAATAATTTAGAAGAGGAAATTAAATCTGGGGGTATGGTGAGGCTTGCAGGCGTTTCGGAAACTTTAAGTAATGCGAGCAACATCCATATGGCTATAGCCACTATTCCGCAAGACAGATGTTCAACCACTCATTTTCATACGAATTGTGAATCAGCAATTTATGTTCTTTCAGGAAAAGGTTTATTTCTTCATGGAGCAACGTTGGAAATTGAAGATGAAATTTCGGAAGGAGATTTTATCTTTGTACCTGATGGAGCACTGCATCAGCCAGTGAATACTGGAGAGGGAGAGTTAAAGCTCATAGTTGCTAGAAATACACCTGTTGAAATTGTTGAGGAAGTGCCTAATTTGGGCAGGAGAGATTGTTAATTCCGCTACTTTTGAAACCCCTGACCGACCATTTCTCAGATCTTTTATATGATTGAATGATGTCGCAATCGAACCAAGCACTCACTGTTGCGAGTTTCTATTCTTTCAGTCGCCTTAATAACCTAAAAACGAGACGAGTGAGTTTATTAACTTTGTGTAATTCATTGAGCCTTCGAGGGACGTTGCTTTTGGCTGAAGAAGGTGTGAACGGAACAATTTCAGGTTATCAGAACCAAGTAGAGTCGTTGGTTACGCATTTAAGAAGTTGGCCCGAAATGAATGATTTCGAAGTGAAATATTCAACTAGTCTCGAACAAAATTTTAATCGTATGAAAGTAAAGATTAAAAACGAAATTGTGACTATGGGTGAGGCATATATCGATGCCGCTACTGATTCAGGCCAATACGTTGATCCGAAAGATTGGAATCAGTTAATTAGCCGTGATGATGTATTGATAGTCGATACCAGAAATACTTACGAAGTAAGCATGGGTCGTTTTGATGGTGCAACCAATCCTTCTTTAGAGAAGTTTCGTGATTTTCCAAGTTGGGCTGCTGAACTTTCTAAAGATGTTGATAAGTCGACTGCAGTTGCAATGTATTGCACTGGTGGTATCCGATGCGAAAAAGCTACTACGTACATGAGAAAAATTGGTTTTGATGAGGTATATCATTTGCGTGGTGGAATCCTGAAGTATTTAGAGGAAATCTCTGAAGAAGAAAGTCTTTGGGAAGGTGAATGTTTTGTTTTTGATGATCGAGTGGGCTTAAAGCACGGATTAATAGAAGGGACTTATACCTTGTGTTATGGCTGTCAGCAGCCAATTTCAGCAGCTGATCGTGAATCATCTGTCTATGAAGAAGGTGTTAGCTGCCCAAATTGTTTTGATTCATTGAGCGAAGATAAGCAGGAACGTATTCGTGAGCGTCAGAGACAAGTGACTCTTTCGCTTAGCCGGGGTGAGGAGCACTTAGGCGATGAAGCTATGGCTAGGAAACAAATGAAATTAATTTCAAAACAAGGTTCGGGCGTTTAACATTTTGTTTCCGGCACGTATGCTGTACCTGTTAACAAACAAGATGCCACCTATGGGTGAGGCTGTGAGATTAGGGAGAGATTATTACGATGATTGGTCAAACAATTCGACTTAAAGTTATAGAAGGCAAAGAAGCAGAACTCGAAGCACTGGTTTCGCAGTTAGCTCGTGATGTCGCGGCTAACGAGCCTGGATCGATTTACGATGTTCGACGAGTTCGTGGTGAGCCGCAAACATATTTTTACTTTGTTTCATTTCCGGACCAGGCTGCTTATGACCGGTATCTTTCGGCAGATTATCATCGGCAGATGTCTCCCAAAGCGCTTGCTCTCCTTGATGGTGATCCTATATTTGAAGATCTTGATGCGTTTGATTAAGCGATAGAACATTACCCGGAGGAATTTAAGATGAGTACACCTTTTCCAATTTTTCAACATGCTTACTATGTGAGTGATATCGAAGAAGCGGCCCATAAATGGAATCGCTTATATGGGGCGGGTCCTTTTGTGCATGTTCCACACCATGTCACAGATAAATTTCAATATCGTGGTACGAAGCAGGAGGCTGATGTTTCTTACGGTTTTGGTTATTTAGGTGAAAACCAGATTCAGTTCATAGTGCAACATGATGAGACCCCGTCGATTTATCGCGACATGTTTAAAAAAGGGGAGGAAGGTTTCCATCACGTAGGTTGTTTAGTTAATGATTTTGCAGCAGCTCGTACGCGAATGCTCGAACTAGGCTTTGAAAATGCCTGTGAACTATGGGCTGACAATGTTAACGCTGCTTATTTTGATACACGTTCCGTTAATGGTGGATTTACTGAAATTCATGGAGATCCAGTACACATCCTTGGTACCTTTGCCACGTGGAAACGAGCACATCAGAATATGAAGCCTGGAGATAACCCGATAATGACTAGAGAAACGCCTTTTGCTGAAGGACGCGATCCGAGTTACCTGGACTAAAAACCTTTTTGCGAGTGTCTTTATTTAACGCAGTTCTCGGAAGGTTGCACGAATGTCTTCAATCACTGCCTGGGGCTCTTCCTTTGGGCTAAAGTGCCCTCCAGAAGGCCAGAAATTGCTGTAGTGGAGATTGAAGGATTCTGCCGCTGCGGAACGAGCTTGTTCAGCAGCTTGTGCAGTCTCTACAGAATCTTTAAAGAAGGAGATTCCGGTTGGAGCTTGAACAATTGGTGTTTGATCATGTGATGGGCTCCAACGATTCCATGCAGCTTCGGCATAATATCGAACGGACGTAACAAAAGTATTTGTTAGCCAGTAGAGCATCATTGTCGTAATGAGATGATCCTTACTAAACTTTTTCTCCACATCCCCATCACAATCGCTCCAGTTTCGTCTTCGTTCTAAGATCCAAGCACATAATCCTACGGGAGAGTCGTGCATGGCGTAGGAAAGCGTTTGAGGGTCGAGTATATGTGCCACTACGTGACCTTGACGTGTTTTTGCTTGTGCAATCACTTTTTTTCGCTGTGCTTCATCAGCAATATCCCAGGGAGCTTTGTCTCCGAGGATCCAAGGTCTTTCTCCATGAAACAGAGTCAACGGTATCGCGTTTGTTAAATGAATCCCAATCAAATGGTCCGCATACTTATGGCCCAGCTGTGTAGTGACTAATGCTCCCCAATCACCTCCCTGTGCACCGAATTTTTTATAGCCGAGTACCTCAGTCATTAATTGTTGCCAGATGTCAGCAGTTCGCCAGAAGTTCATTCCCTTTTCTTGCATAGGGCTAGAGAATGCAAAACCAGGTAGTGATGGAACGACCACATCAAAGGCGTCTTCAGGATTACCGCCATGTGATGCCGGGTCACTTAGTGGCCCGATAACCTCATTTAAATCCCAAAAAGTCCAAGGCCATCCATGACTAAGGATTAGAGGTATTGGGTTAGGTCCTTTACCACGTTCATGAATAAAATGAATCGGGTTTCCCTCAATTTCGACCATGTAATTGTTGAAGGTATTCATCTGTTGTTCATGTATTTTCCAGTCGTATGAGTTGATCCAATAATCTACAAGTTCTTTTAAGTAGGATGCTGGAACTCCATACCACCAATCGTCAGTCAGGTCATCCGGCCAGTTTGTAAGCTTTAATCGCTGTTTGAGATCGTCTAGTTGTGTATCAGATATTTCAATTTTAAATGGCTGTGCTTTCATATTTAAATACCTTTACTTAGCTGGATTATTAATGAAATCTCTTCTCATATCTCAACTTATGGTAAAGAAATGACCATCGTTTTCAAGGTGAAAGGCGATATGCCTGCGATAAGCGAGTAGAATCTTTAATAGCTTGATTCAGCTGAATCAATATAAGTTTCCGTAAGCTTGGCTAGGATCCTGGAATAAGAATTAAATGACAAAACTAGACATTAATTGGGCTATGTGGACAGAACAAGCGACTGAGTGGCTCTCTGCTTATATCCAAGTAAATACAGTTAATCCACCTGGTAATGAAACACTCGCTTGTGACTTCCTAGGAAAAATTTTAGACGATGAAAAAATTTCCTATGATCTCTATGACCCTGGACATGATAGGGCCACACTTGTTGCTACTTTGAAAGGGGATGGCAGCAGGGGGAAACCGCTAATTCTCCTAAATCACACAGATGTTGTGCCATTTGAGACAGATAAATGGACTGTTGATCCGCTTGGAGGAGAGATTCGAGATGGATTTATCTGGGGAAGAGGAGCCCAAGATATGAAGGGTATGGGCATAATCGAACTTGTTACCTTTCTATTACATAAAAGACATGGTTTGCCGCTTAAACGTGATTTAGTTTT
>JBJKVN010000018.1:0-62633 GCA_045562595.1 Tepidiformaceae bacterium | reverse complement strand
AGAATCAGGAGATTAAACAGTGTCTAAATCTGATCGTGATTATCCAGCAGAGTTATCAGTTGCTGCCTTGCACATTTTTTTGGATTGGTTTGGTCATACTTCAGCTAGAAGTACTAAAATTCTGGAAAAAACCCTTTCTGAAAATCAGGATTTATTACAGGCAAATATTCAAGTTGGCAGGCAGTGGGACTTGAGCTGTACAGTAATAGACACTTTGTCGATAGAAAGTGACCTTTCCTATGAAAGTGCACGTGCTGCGGTTGAAGCTCGGTTAGATTCCGAAGAACTTAGTATTGCTTTGTGGCCTCCACGTGCGGCACCTCTTCCTCAGGGTGAGCCAGGACTTTCCGAGTTAATTTTGGCAATTAGAGATGCGAAACAAGTTAGTAATGATGACACACGATTGGAAATTCGACGTCCCGTACATATCTATCTAAGAAGAACCTCAACGACAGGGTCTGTGGTGACTGTCTTGGGTGGGTTGAGTAGTCTTTGGGCTCAATTCACAAATCGAGTTCCAGGTTCGTTTCAACTAGAATCTACTGAATTGCATCGTTTGCCTCATAATGAAGAGGAACGTGAAGAACTAATTGAATCAATCGTTAATGCTTCTACGCAGCCTGATGTTGATGATGGGCGAACATTACCTGCTATCGATGCGTGGACTGCGGTTTGGTTACGTGAGCCAGATCTCGCAACTGTTATGGGTTCCCCTCGTCCTACGAGCGATACACAAGCGTCTTCGTTACGTCGAAATTTGAGAAAGCTTCTAATTTCACAGAAGGATGTGCAGAAAAATACAGAACAGCCTAGTGCGCTTATAGTTATAGGATCTGCTGTGACTGTTGATGAAGAAAAGCTTTCTTGGGTTATCAAGGGGATGGATCCATCACTATATGCTGGATTTTCAATTATTGTGGTGATTGTGGATGGGCTTGTGAAGCCAGTTATTGTTCCCCAAGAAGGTTCATTGCCTTGGGATGTTCCCCTGCCAAACTAAAAAATTAGTCAAAGAGTGGTCCACCTTTGTCGATGATCTCTCCTGACTTACTAATGACGCTGGGACGCTCTTCACAATATCCATCGTTTTCACACTTATCAAATGAAAACGCTTTTAATGTTTTGTCATAATTGATGCTCCACGTTCCTAAAACTAAACTACTTATCCCTCGTGTATTCTCTGCTTCCAGAATTCGAATCAATGCTTCAATCTCTTCTTTACCCATAAGAGTCTCCATATGTGGTTATATTGCTATGCTAGCTTTATTCGGAAAAGCTATTCAGTGCAAGCAATTTTTTTTGTTTCATTGTTGAAAGATATGATTAGTTTCCAGTTATTTAATTTATGAAAAAAATACATAAACCTACAAACAACCTTTGGCTTGCTGAGGAACTATGGGATTTAGGAGCTATTGAATTTGGTTCTTTTACACTTGGTCGCACTGCTGTTGATTCACCAATTTATATAAATCTCAGAAAGTTAATTAGTCGACCTACTGCCCTAGCACGTTGCGCAGAGATTATTCGCGCAGAACTTGAGGCGTTAGTATCGATGCGTAATCCACAAGTTCAACCGTTTACACTTGTTGTAGGTGTCCCTTTCGGAGGACTTCATGTTGCGACAGCTTTTTCTCTTTTGGTCAACACTCCGATGATTTACTGTCATTCTTCTGCAGGCAAGAAGGAAGGTGAGATAGAGGGCAATTTTGTGACTGGGCAGTCATGTTTAATTATTGATGATCTGATTACTGGAGGTGGTAGTATTTTGGAAACTAGCGCAAGTCTCTTGGAATCAGGATTGATAGTTCGAGACGCGGTCACTCTGGTTGACCGTCAGGAGGGGGGTATGGAGGCATTGCAGGAAGAAGGTATTAACCTTGTAAGTATTCTTACTTTGGAACAAATTGCTAATCATTTACGATATTCCGAAAGAATTAGCCGATCGCAATTTGAAGAAGTACTCGTATACTTAAGTCGCTCAAAACGAACAACTTAGCTAGTTAAGGTTTCATCTCGCCTATGACGACAATTATTTTTATGGAAGTTGAACCGTCGCTACACCTGGAGATGTTCGTTGTCCCTGAGGATTTTCTGTCCAGATTTCTAGATCAACCAACTTCTCCCCATTTTCCTCATATTTTCGAGTAATAATACCTTTGCACTGAATGTCTTGGTCTGGAAAGTCCATGCCTCTGTATGAACAACCCACTTTTTTAATTGAACCCTCATTACCAATCCAGTCATGTAACAATTGTCCCAGAAATGCGTGTTTTAACGCTCCGTGAACAATAATGTTTTCGAGCCCCGTAGCTTTTGCAAAATTATGGTCATAATGAATTTGATAGAAATCCCCTGAAGCTGCTGCCCAATGAACTAGTTGTTGTGTATTGCAATTTTTCGCAAGCGTGGGAATTTCCATCCCCTCACTAACTGCATCCCAAGTAGTAGACATGTTTTCTCCTAATACCGGATTCCGGTTCCGGTTACGATAGCAACGGTTTCACCCGTTTCATTTTTGTATACGGTTTTAGATGTTGTAATTAGCATTTCACCTAAACGCCCTTGTCTTTCTTCAATTGCTGAAACGTGATTTGTTGCAGTCAGAATATCACCTGCACAAATTTGCCCCGTATATTCGACATCTGTTCCACCATTTAGCATTCGTTTTAAAGGTCTGCTTGGTTCTGGATTAGGTCGACTGCCTCTTGCTTCACTTGCCCGGTTAGGGTTGAAGATAGGGGTTCCCAAATATCCTGCAGGGGCAGGAAGATTTCGGTATCCTGCTCGTTTTGCCTCTTCTTCATCATAAAAAACAGGATCGGTATATCCCACAGACCTTGCAAACATACGCACTGAAGTCTTGTCTATTTCTAAAGTCCAGGGTTCAGACTCTACCCCGATTGTTGCTTGCATTTCCTCTGTTATTAAGGAATCTTGCTCAGCCATTCGTCCCTCCAAATAAATCGTCTCAGCGAAACAATACCTGCATCTGCCTGCCTCGTAAAATTTATTATCCGCTAATATAATCCTTTTCTTTAGTTTTTAGGTGATAAACATCATTGAGTGAACGGATTATTCGAGTGTGTTTACTTGCTAGAACTATTGAGATTGATGTATGGGCTGGGCGAAAGAGCATATCAAGTGGGGTTTTAAGTAGATGTCCCAAATAGGCATTAATAACGCCTCCGTGGGCTGCGACCACAACTCGTTTTCCTATATTTTCAATTATAATTCCTTCAATTGCAGTTACAACACGCTGACGTAATTCATGACTTCGTTCACTTTGAGGATATACATCCCATGAATTTTCTTTTGCCATACGCGAACGCATGGCAGTTAGTGCCTGCTTCCCAAAGACTTCTTCAGCACTCAATTCTTGTGGTGAATCTCGAAACATTTCAACTTCTCTGAGGTCATTTATCACTATTGGTTTTAGATCATGATGTCGAGCAATTTGCTCACCTGTAATAAATGCTCTTTTTAACGGACTTGCATAGACAGCATCGATTGTCGTTGTTGATAGAGATTGCCCAACTAGTTTGGCTTGCTCGTTTCCGAGTTCACTTAGAGGAGGATCCACCTGGTCTCCGATACTTCTTTTATAGAATTCCGTTATATTTTTTGCAGTAGCAGTTGTTTGTTGTCCATGTCTAACCAAGAGGATTTCTGTATTAAGTTCAGCACCAAATGTGCTTACAGATTTCGAAGTTTCTGAAATAGATTGTTTCTTAGTAGTCATATTTTTTCTAATCCTGTTCTTAACTGTTTTTCTTACCAACGTTGTCCTGGTGGTGGTTTCCGTTCAAGATTTTTCCCTACTGCAGACGAAGCAGTAGCTTTTTCTGACCAGGGCCAAGTTTCATTCGGGGCAAAGTCACCGGCGTTAGATGTTGTCATAGCAGAGGCGATTATAAGTGTTCTTTTAGTTCCAGCCACGTCATGTACTCGAAAGATTCGAGCGCCTTGCTCAAAAGCTAATATTGTACTGAGGTGTGTTTCCAAGTCGCGTTCTTCTGGATCAAGCCCGCTAATACTGCCTATATAATTTTTTCGTGAGTGTGCAAGTAAAATTGGAAGACCAAAAGTGTTCAGTTCTCTGAAGCGACGAAAAATTTGAATGTCCTCATCATGACTTTTTCCGAAAGCAATTCCTGGATCTATTACCACGCCGTCAAGGTTAGGTATTTCTTTTTCAACCTGCTCTAACCTATTCCCCATCCAGTCTATAGTTTCTGTTACAACGTCTTCGTAGTCAGGCGGCGGGATTACTCTTTGTTTTGGCACCGATTGGTTGAAGTTTAAGACATATCCCGCATCTGCTTGTGCAGCTTCCTTCAATGCACCTGTGCCAACAGTATGTCCTGAAATATCATTGATAATTGAAGCACCTGCATTTATAGCTGCGTGCGCAACCTCTTTTTTGTAGGTGTCAACTGAGACACAAAACCCATCTGCAGCAAGTGCTTTTATGACAGGTGTTACTAGCCCAATTTCTTCTTGCGAGGTTAAGCGTGGCCTACTACCTCGTGCTGATTCACCTCCAACATCAACAATTGAGGCACCCGCATCTTTTAGTTCGTACGCATGTTTAAGTGCAGCTTTAATACTGCTACCGACTCCTTCTCCAGAAAAAGAGTCAGTAGTTAGGTTTAAGATGCCCATAATAATTGCTTTTTCAAGCGGAAAAGATTCAGTTTTTGTCTTCCATACTTTTTGGGGATGAAGATACCGTTTTAGAGCTTCTCTATGTTCGCTATTGCACTGAATGAGCTCTGTTTGAAAGTTTTTTAATTGTTTACTCGTTCCCGTTACACGTACAACATTTCCTTGTTGGCTTGTTGTGAGATCACAATTAGTTGAGGCTTTGTGAATTATTTCATGTTCAGTACTAAAGAAAAGAACGTGCTGAGTTTCACTGTCTCCTGCCTGCTGAGAGGTTGAAGGTGGCACGGCACGGAATTTTGGTATGACACTTACCATAATTTACCTGTTGATAACTTGCGGGATTGCCAAAGATGTTCGAGATCATGATGATAGAGGTCCTGTGCAAGATCCAAGATAGATACGTTGCCTTTATATGGATGTTGTCCTTCGGATGACCAGTCTCGTTTTGAAAGGCCATACATTAGGTACACTGTTTGTTCTCGGGCTTTTTGAAATCTCCACAACGCGTGATCTAAGTCTTTTGTGGCATATTCGCTTTCTAGAGGTATAGCGTCAAAGTCTACGTGGCGTAAGTCTTTAGTTGGTCTATCCATAATTATGCGTATTTGTTCAGCTATACCTATCTCCACATCACCAAGATGTATTGAAATAGCTAAAAGATTCCATTGGTTATCATCTTTAAGGTTGTAGCTTTTTTCATCGCAGTAGAGAATTTTTTCAAGTTCACCTGAGGATTCAAAAAGGGCTTTTAGGAGAAAATTCGGATTGAATTGTACTTTAGATTGCCTCAACTTTAGGGTCCTCACCGTAGAGTTTGGATTGTACTCTTTTTCCTGACGTTAGGTTTTAATTACTGGAATATCTGTCTGGCAAAGAGGGCATTCGGTAGGTGGGAAAGTTTCTATTTCTAATGTTATGCAGGCATGAAAAGGCATTCCAAAATCTGTGGATCCTCCACTACGATCTACTAATATCGCTACACCTACTGCTTCGGCGCCTGTATTTTTTACCGCATTAATCACATCCCGAACGCTACCACCTGTTGTAAGGACGTCATCAATTACCAGGACTCGGTCGTTAGCACCAACTTCGTATCCTCTACGAAACTCTCTACCGCCATTTTTCCTACTCTCTGCAACAAGCGAACGGATTCCCATTTGACGAGCAAGCTCAAATGACAATATCGCACCTCCTGTAGTAGGACCAGCTACAGTATTAATTTCCAATTCAGCAAATTTATTAGCGATTTCACCACACATTTTTTCAGTTAGTGATGGTTGTTGTAATAATCGGAATTTTTCGATGTAAGTATCTGCATGTAAACCACTAGTGAGTTGAAAATGCCCACTGAGGACTGCACCTAGTTGTTCAAGTTGTTCGATATGATTCGTAGACATATTCACCTGTTATTTTCTTTCGTGTGGCTGTTCGGATTTTATTGGACCAAAGGCATTATGGGGCCAGTATGAAAAGAATGCTTTTCCCGTAATATTGTCCATGGGGATTAACCCAACACTTATGTTCCGGCTATCAGTGCTGTTGTTTCGATTATCACCTAGGACGTATATGTGATCATCTGGGATTGTTATTGCTGGATAGTCACCTCTCCACTGCTGATTTAAATATGGTTCTTCTAGCGCATAACCATCGATATAAACTTCTCCCGAAACTATTTCTAATGTGTCTCCTGGCAATCCTATTACCCGCTTAATCAACTCTCTGTTTCCGCTTGCAGGGTTTTTAAAAACAACAATATCTCCACGTTCAATTTTCCCAAAAATAGGCTCTTGAGAATCACTTGACGCAGTCCAACCAGGAATCACATTGGAAAAACGCGCAACATTTATAGACGAATATGACCATTTGTTTACAATCACGTACTCGCCATTATCGAGGGTAGGGTACATTGATAAACCGTCCACTTGATAGTTGTGTACCAAGACTCTTATTGCCATGAAGACTAGGAGTGCCAGAAGAACAGTCTCAATTATTTCACGAACTAGTTTCCTGGTAGGCTTCTCTCCCCAGCTATTTCTAAAACCTTCCATAAATGCCGGAGTGCTATCTTCTTGAAGTGCATTTGCAGATGTTTTAGATTCCTCCAACTCTTCTAAGGGGGTATTTTTTTCGGCCTCCGGATTTGGAGTCGACTCATCAAGAGAAGTTTCTTCTTCAATTTCGTCTATCACAATAATTTGAGATTAACATATGATAGTGACGAAAAAAGTAGATACTGGGATTGGTTAACTTTTGCAAAAGGATAGTGATAGACTTTGCTAATAATTTGCTTAGGATTTTATGTTGCTTACGAGAAACCAAGTTAAAGGCGTTGTTCTTTTAGTAGTTTGCTTTTGTCTTTCTTTAACAGCCTGTACTCAAGGAGTAGGAAATAAGTATGGCCCGGATGGCTATGGAGATTATGGCATTGCAGTCACAGGTACTGGTGAAATTAGTGTAGTCCCAGACATTGCCGTTTTTTATGTAAGCTCTGAAGTCGAGGCTAAGAATGTGACTGATGCTACTAAACGAGTATCTAGAGCTTCTCAAAAGATAATAGCGTTGCTTAATTCAAAGGGTATAACTGCCCCAGATGTTGTAACGAGTTCGGTAAATATTTCTCCTCGGTACGATTGGTCGCGAGATGTACAGACAGTTGTTGGGTATATTGCTTCCGTTTCAATGCAAATTACCATTCGAGAAATTGCAGAAGTTGGACAGATTCTTGATTCTATTATCGAGGCTGGAGGCAATACCATTCGTTTGAATGGGCTGCGATTTGATATTGAAGATCGCACGAAGTACATTGTTTTAGCGAGAGAGCTTGCAGCAAAAGATGCAAGGGATCGTGCAGAGCAATTAGCAGTATTACATGGTGTTAAATTGGGACAACCTATACGAATAAGTGAATTTGATACTCCAAGTTATAGCCCTTACGCGCGAGCAGAAATGCATTCTCATTCGGATGGGTTACCTATTGAACCTGGGTCTCTTGCTGTGAGCGTTTCATTAGCGGTGCAGTGGTCTATTGAAGAAACTGACTGATCATTTTGGAGCTTTTTTAAGGCGATCAATTCCGTCTTTTAAGCCTACCGCACTGAACAAAATAATGAGGAAAATTATATATTTTGTTGGCTCGCTCAAAATAAGGCTGAGTCCAATAACACATATCACCGAGATTGCAATACTAGGTAAGGTCTTTTTTATAAAAAGCATCATTAATAAACCTATAAGAAGCATGATTGCTCCAGGTATAGGGACTATGCCTACTGCGACTCCTAATGCAGTGGCTGCACCACGTCCGCCACGGAATCTTAGCCACGGAGGGATTATATGACCTATGACGGCGGCCGTACCTGCTGCCATAATTACCCAATCGGTAGTGTCTAATAGAAGGGAAAGTCCAATTGCGAGACCACCTTTAGCTAGGTCTGCGATGATTGCAAAAATTCCGACTTTTAATCCCGTAGCACGTTGTAAATTGCCTGCTCCAACATTGCCGTCACCAAAAGTACGTAAATCAATGTTGTATTTTATTTTTCCGATAAGCCATGAGATTGGGATAGAACCTATCAAAAATGACAAAGTAATTGCGAGAAATGCAGTCATGGTGGGAGCATAGCTGATTGCACTACTTTGTTCCTGTAAAAATTCTTGAGCAGTATTTCGTAAATTTATTAAATACTCAGTAAAATTCGCGTAATCTGTAATACCATTGCGAAAAACTAAAGGAGTTAATGTATGGAAGTGCCAATGCTTATAAATGATTTTCTATATCGAGCACGTGATCTTTACGGGGAAAAAGAAGCCGTTGTCGATGGTTTGCAAAGATTTACATACAGTGAATTTGCCGAGCGTTGTTTTAGGTTGGCGAATGCACTTTCTAACCTTGGGATTAAGAAAGGCGATCGGGTAGGGATACTGTCGCCTAATAGTCATTATTTTCTTGAGTCGTTTTACGGCACTTCGCTTATCGGAGCTGTATTGGTTCCATTAAATTACCGATTAGTTTCGGATGATTTTCAATACGCTTTTAGCCATGCTGGTGTTCGAGCTATTCTTGCGGATTCTGAGCTAACTAATTCATTGGATGAAATAAGGGACCGACTTCCCGCAGTTGAACACTGGATTGTGGCACGTTTTGATGATGCCCCAGCTCCTGAAGGCTGGCTTGATTGGGAGTCGTTAGTTACCGTTGCTGCACCCACTCCTCCAGAATCTCCCGAAATTGATGAAAATGATTTGGTTTCTATTAACTACACATCAGGCACCACTGCTCGGCCTAAAGGTGTGATGTTAACGCATCGTAATTTTTATATAAATGCATATAATTTTATCTCGCATTTGGGTATTTCTCATGATGATAATGAGATGTGGACTTTACCTATGTTTCATTGCAATGGGTGGGGTGGGGTATATGCGGTGACTGCAATGGGTGGAAAACACGTGATAGTACGTGTTCCTGAGCCAAAAGGTTTATTTCAACTTGTGCAAGATGAAAAAATTACCTTTGCGTGTATGGCTCCAGCTGTACTTGCTCGAATCTTAGATTATCCTGATTATGCAGATTTCAATATCACAACTAAGCCTAGGATTGCTTGTGCTGGAGCCCCACCACCTCTGACTTTTGTGCAGAGACTTGAAGGTGAACTAGGCTGGACCTTTTTGCAGTTATATGGCCTTACTGAAACTGCGCCAATTCTGACAATGGCCGAACCAAAACCGCATCTAAATTTAGAGGGTGGGGAGCTTTATCGAATTAAAGCCAGAGCAGGTCATGCTGCATTAGGTGTTGATTTACGTGTAATTGGTGAAGGTGGTCTTGATGTTCCGCAAAATGATGAAACTGTTGGTGAAGTTGCTGCACGTGGAAACATGATATTTAAGGGATATTGGGAACAGCCAGAAGAGACTAGTAAGGTTGTAAGGGACGGCTATTTTTATACTGGTGATCTCGCAACCATGGATGAACATGGCTACATTAATATTGTTGATCGAGCTAAGGATGTCATTATTTCTGGGGGTGAAAATATTTCATCTATAGAAGTTGAGGATATTTTGTACAGACACCCGTCTGTTCTTGAGGCGGCAGTCGTAGGAATTCCACATGAAAAATGGGGTGAAACACCTTTGGCTGTAATTGTTCCTCAAGCTGGTGAAAGCCCCAGTGCAGAAGAAATTATTGAATTCTGTAAAGAAAACCTCGCACATTTTAAGGCGCCAACTCGAGTTGAATTAACAGAAGCATTACCTAGAACTGCAACTGGCAAACTAAAAAAATTCGAATTACGAGATGCATATTGGAAAAATGGTGAACGCCGTGTTAACTAAGAGAATTTTTGGCTTCTCAAAGTTTAGCCTCGAGGATATAGTTAGTTACATAAGTTGGAGGGTATTGTGACGACTTTTGACACTGTTATAAAAGGCGGAACGATCATAGATGGCCTTCAAACTCCACGTTATGTTGCAGATGTTGGTATAAAGAATGGCCGGATTGCTTCTATAGGCAGGATTCAGACAAGTAATGCTGACCAAGTATTAGATGCTTCAGGGTTAATTGTTGCACCAGGTTTTGTGGATTTGCATACCCATTATGATTCTCAAATTTACTGGGATCCTTGGTGCACTATTTCTGGATGGCATGGGGTTACTTCGGTGGTTATTGGAAATTGTGGTTTTGGTTTTGCTCCAGTGAAAGAAGATATGCAAGATCGAGCGATGCTTACAATGGCTCGTAATGAGGCCGTTCCTTTGGAATCCATGAAAGAAGGAATGGCTTGGGACTGGGAAACATATCCTGAATTTCTGAATTCACTCGATAGAATTCCTAAGGGTGTTAATGTGCTTTCATATGTTGGTCTAAACCCCTTGTTGATATATACGATGGGTTTGGAGGCAGCAAAATCACGCCCTGCAACAGATAGTGAACGTGAGAAAATGTGTCAGCTATTTGAAGAAGCCCTCCAGGCTGGTGGTTGTGGGTTTTCTGTTCAACTGGGTGGTGAGAATTCTGTGCAAAGAGATTATGACGGAACTCCTATGGCGACAGATTGTATGGCTGAGGAGGATCTTTTAGCTTTTGCAAGTGTACTAAATAAGGTTGGGAGGGGATTTTCTCAAATTGCCGGATCTTTGGAAACTGCGGAAAAAATTGCTGAGGTATCAGGTCGTCCAGTGCTCTGGAATTTGTTAGCGCCTGCGACAGACCAGCATGGTCAAAAAACGGCCCCTCACCAAGAGGCTATTCGTAGGATAGATGAAGCCAATGCAAAGGGTTTGAGAATTTTTGCGCAGGCTTTGACAGTGGATGTTGGATTTGAATTTACCTTGGAAGATTGGAATTTATTCGACACAAGTCCGGTATGGCGTGAAGTGACATTAGGTAATGTATCTGAACGCATACAAAAAATGAGTGACCCACAAAGACGGCATGCTCTCCGGGAAGAGTATGATTTAGGTAAGGGCCCAATTGCAGGTGGTGGTACAGAAGAAGGTGTAAAGGAATCTGGTGGTGGGGCCAATGTCAACGGGATTGCTACTTTGATTGTCGAGGATGTTGAGTCTCCAGAGCTGAAAAAATATGAAGGCTTACATCTTCCGGAAATTGCGGAAATGCAGAATAAACATATTATTGATGCTTTCTTGGATCTTGCGTTGGAGGATAATTTAAAAACAACATTTGCTACCCCACCACGACCAACTGATCCTGATGCTATGGCCGAAGTTGCTAATTCATCAGTTGCTATACCGGGGGTTTCAGACGGAGGCGCACACACTAAGTTTATTACCTTGGGTGCTTATCCAACTGAATTTCTTAGTCGTTGGGTTCGTGATGGGGAAATTATGGATTTGGAGCAGGCACATTGGAGGTTGTCAGCATATCCAGCCTTAGCAGCCGGCGTGAAGGATCGTGGTTGGCTTAGAGAAGACGCACCTGCCGATATAGTGGTTTACGATTATGAGAACTTGGCGATGCTTCCGGTTGAGAAAGCTTGGGATTTTCCTGCAGGTGCGTGGCGTCGAATTCGAAAAGCACAGGGCTATCGGTACACTATTGTCAATGGTGAAGTAACTTTTGAGGATCAAAACTGTACCGGTGCAACTCCCGGGAAATTACTCAGGCATGGTTTAGCTTAATAATCTTTTGAGCCTTGAATTTTTGTTTTTCAGTTCCCTCGTATAATAGGCGCACAGCTTAGTGCTTGTTAGGGCGTATGTCTTCTTTGTTTAGCGTAAAGCGCAATTTTTTCTTTATCCCTCTATTTCTTATAGGTATCGTTTGTTTTGCTGCTTGTGAATCATCAGAGAAAGAATTTGTTCTTGCTACAACAACGTCTACTGAAAATAGTGGTTTGATTGAAGCTTTAATTCCTTCGTTTGAAAAAAAATCTGGGTATAAAGTGAAGGTTATTGCGGTAGGTACAGGCGCTGCGTTAGAGATGGGTAGGCGTGGTGATGTGGATGTATTACTTGTTCATGCACCTGAAGCCGAGCAGCAGTTAATTGATTCTGGATTTGCTTTAGAAAGAATACCCGTTATGAAGAATTGGTTTGTGATTGTCGGGCCTGAGGAAGACTTTGCGGGAATAAAGGGTTTAAATGCAAGTATTGCTTTGAGTACAATTGCTCGAGTAAAAACACCATTTATCAGTCGTGGTGACAATTCTGGAACACATCAAAGAGAGCTACAGTTGTGGAAAGATGCTGGTTTTGATAGCCCACCTCAAAATGAGGAGTGGTATCTATCAACTGGTCAGGGGATGGCTGCTACTTTGACAATTGCGAGTGAGCTAAAAGGCTACACCCTAACAGATAAAGGGACGTACTTAGCCACATCTTTAGCCACCCGATTAGTCGTTTTAGTTGACGGAGGCCTTGGTATGGAAAATATCTATAGTGTAGTTTTGTTGAATCCGGAGAAACTCAATATTAATAATTTGGGTGCTGCTGCATTTCGTGATTACATGTTATCTGAGGAAGCAAAAAGTGTTATTCGAAATTTTGGTCGTCAGAAATTTGGACAACCTTTATTTATCCCGTTTGGTTCTGATTAGAGATAGGAAATTTTGTGGATTTGTTGGGTGACGCATTTGTTGAAATGTTTGAATTCTTCCTTGGGAGAGACAGTGATGTTTGGTCTATCACTGCTCGCACTACTCTTATATGTTTAATTTCTACAATAATCTCTTCATTTCTTGGCATTTTCATTGGCTTTTTGTTAGCACTTATCCCATTTAGAGGCCGGAGCACATTTGTAGCATTTGCTAATGCAGGTATGGGCATGCCGCCTGTTGTAGCTGGTCTTGTTGTGGCCGTTTTATTATGGAGAACTGGTCCTCTAGGCTCCCTGGGCCTGATGTATACCCCAATTGGAATGGTAATTAGCCAGTGTGTAATTGCAGTACCGCTTGTTGCCGCGATTACGATCGGTTCTGTGATGAGCTTGCCTCCTGCGATGCATCTTCAAATTCGTTCGATGGGTG
Organism: Tepidiformaceae bacterium; assembly: GCA_045562595.1. Taxonomy (GTDB): domain Bacteria; phylum Chloroflexota; class Dehalococcoidia; order Tepidiformales; family Tepidiformaceae; genus JAKUNN01. The sequence goes on along the minus strand of JBJKVN010000018.1, from coordinate 49,488 downwards.
CGAATACTGTACAAACGGTTCTACTTTTAGCGTATGAGGTTCGTTTAGGCTTGTTGATAGCAGTAATGGCTGGTTTTGGAGCTGCAATTTCTGAAGTTGGTGCGGCGATGATGGTTGGTGGAAATTTGGCGAGTGAGACTCGAGTGCTGACAACTGCTACTGTCCAGCTCGTCGGTCAAGGTGAATTTGGAAAAGCACTGGGGTATGGCTTGATGCTGTTACTTCTTGTTTTATTTGTTGCTATAGCCTTAACCAGTATTCAGAGCAAGGCCCGGAAGCGATAGTATGAAAAAGATTACACAGATGATCGAGATGTCTGATATATCGGTTGTGCGTGGAGGACGTGAAGTTTTGCATGTGCCGTCATTTAGCCTAAAGGCAAATGAAACGGTTGCAATACTTGGCCCAAATGGATCTGGTAAATCAACCTTTTTACTTGTTGCGTCATTATTGCTCAAGCCGACGCAAGGGGAGATATCTTATTTTGGGAAAGCGATCAAAAATTCAAATCGTACTCCTTTTAGGCGTATGACAGCACTTGCTTTCCAGGAGCCTTTGCTACTGGACAGAAGTGTTTCGGATAATCTAAAAATTGCACTGAGGCTAAAAAGACCAGATTTGAAAGATTTGGATAAAATTACTGGTGACTGGTTAGAAAAATTAAAAATCCAACATCTCGCGAAGGTTCTTCCACATCAATTGTCAGGAGGAGAATTGCAAAGAGCTAGCTTAGCGAGAGTTTTTGCTGTAGAACCTGAGATGGTTTTTTTGGATGAACCTTTTGCAGGAATTGACGAAATTGATCGTCCTAGTCTGTCTGGTGACGTAAAAGCTCTAATTAAGGAATCAGGCGCTGCTTCTTTGCTCGTGACTCATGATATTTCTGAAGCGGTTTTATTAGCAAAACGCTTAGTAATTTTGTCAGACGGTAAGGTAATTCAGGAAGGGGATGTCGATGAGGTAATTGCAAAACCAATTTCTTCAAAAATTGCGAAGTTGCTAGGCCATTCGGTTTTTGCTGCAGAAGAATTTAGCAGATTGTTTCAGATTGATCGGCCAACAGGAAACTTTACAGAGGTAGCTGTTCCAATGAGCGGAATCAAAGCAGTTCCTAGCAATGAAGGTTTGGGCAAAATTGTGCGGCTTGAGGTTTCAGTAAAAGGGTTAGTAGCTGTAATTGAAATTGGTAATCAGCAATTTCACACTGAAGTCGATTACGGCGACGCAACATTTTCAGATTGGACTGCTGGCAACAGAGTAGATATTGATATTGATTATTCTCGGATAATTTGGTTATCTGAATAATTTTTTTTAGTTATTTTTTTCTACTTGCTCTGCCTCTATTGCAATAAAGCTAAGTTGTTTGTCGGTCATTCCATCAACATCAAAAAAGCGGAAAAGCCAAACGCCAATAGCAAGAAATGCTCGTGGTCCTCTAAAAATTTCTTCGCTAATTAGTATAGAAGTGTTTTCTGTCTCGCCTTTTTCAACTTTCCATGAGTGCTCGCCTCGTGTTAATAAATAACGTGCCCACCACATTATGCGGTAGTTTTCTTTATCAACTTCTTCGACCGTTAGATTGAAGGTCGGCCGAAAGATTCCGAAAGGTCCTCTGTAGACTTGTTCTTGATAGCGATACCCTACCTCCCAGAGCAAGTTAGGAGAGGGGTTATTTGCAGCAGCTTTGATGGAAGCTATGTACGAATCCCTGATTGGCCATCTATCTAGGGCAACCAGCGCTGTCCACGTGTTTTTTGGGGAAGAATTAACTTCTCTTTCTCGTCTTATGGAAATGGTTTTCGGGAAATTCTTTTTTAAAATTTTGATAAGTCCCTTCCTTATTTTTTTAATTATGTTTTTCTATCCATCGCCCCTTGAAGAGCAGCATGTCACCAGTTTCCACCTTTATTGTTGCTATATCACTTGCTATTTCATTGTGTATACCTTGGGCGTTGAATTCAAAACTGGCTTCGTTGAGATTCCAACGAAGCCCAGTGGTTGTTACGCCTTGGCAGGATCCAATTGCAACTAAGGAGACTATAGTTCCTACAGGCTCTTTGAGTTGGACTTCATCAGTTATAAGTTCTGTTTCAAAAAGATCATCAATGATTCGAATTCTTGCACTTTTTCCGAAACGTACTAATATGCTGAGATTTGCGAGTGCATGATCAACACGACCGCCATTAGCACATAAAATATCAATGGAAGTGGCTCCCTTTGCTAGGCAAAATTCAATTGTTTTTTCTAAGTCTGTTTTTTGTGGGTTTTTATCAGTGAGGAATTTACTTTTTTGAAGTGTATTTTTTGATTTTTCTAATACCGAATCCATATCACCAATAATCAAATCTGGTGATATGGCTGAATCAAGTGCCTTATTTACACCACCGTCAGCAGCGACGATCAAATCGGCAAGTTCCGTAAATTCTTTTAGAGTCGTTTTTTTGGATTGCTCACCATTTGCAAACACAACTATGTGCATCGGTTTCACTCAGGTTAGTTTTTGTACAATTTCTGACAATAGTTTTTCTGCTCTTGTTAGCCGTTCTAAAATTCCCCACTGGCCATGAATATTCAAAGTCATGTTATTTCTGCTTCCACGTACACCAACTAAGCGTCCTGAAACTAATATACTTTCTTCATACGCTTGAAATTCCTCAGACTCTTTTCCGAATATCGAATCTAGCAATTCACGTGTTCTAGCATCCCAGCGGTCATATTCGAAAGGATTTGGACCTGTTCCGCGGAGACGAGGTATTTTTGCTATTTGTGTTGACAGCGCAGCTTTTTGCTTACTCACATCTTTTTCCATGACGTAGATCGTACGCCTTGCTGTGCACTAGGGAAAGTCCTTTATAAAAGTTGGATTTTCCTCTACTAATTCTCAGAATTTAACTATGTGAATGGTATACTGAAGTTAGCATTTCCCCACTCGGAGAACCGATGACCATCGAGCCTACTTCTGTAATAAAAACTCTCAATTTAGAAAGCGAAATGCGCTCAAGTTATCTTGACTATGCGATGAGTGTTATAGTTTCGCGCGCGCTCCCTGATGTTCGTGACGGACTCAAGCCTGTACAGCGACGAATTGTTTGGGGAATGTTTGAAGGTGGTGCACGTCCCGGCTCTGCATATCGAAAGTCTGCTGGAATCGTAGGTGATGTAATGGGCCGTTATCATCCCCACGGAGATTCTTCTGTGTATGAAGCGATGGTCCGTTTAGCACAAGATTTTTCACTCCGTTATCCCTTAGTAGATGGGCAAGGAAACTTTGGGAGTGTTGATGGTGATCCGCCTGCAGCAATGCGATATACCGAAGCCCGGCTAGATTCGATTGCTGAAGAGTTAGTGGCTGATATAGATCAAAACACTGTTGATTTTGAGCCAAATTATGATGGTCGTTATCAAGCACCAGAGATTCTTCCTTCCCGGCTGCCCAATTTGTTGCTTAATGGTTCTTCAGGTATTGCGGTAGGGATGGCTACAAGTATTCCGCCACATAATCTTGGTGAAATAGTAGAGGCGCTTAAGTTATTGATTGAAAAACCGGATACTTCGTTCGAGCAGCTTTTGGAGGTTGTGCAAGGTCCGGATTTTCCAACAGCTGCTGTTGCCCTAGTAGGAAACGATAGGCAAGAGGTCAAAGATGCATATCGTGATGGAAAAGGCAAAGTAACGTTACAGGCCCGGACAACTGTTGAAGAATCTTCAAAGGGCCAAGCACAGCTAGTTATTTCCGAATTACCTTATCAAGTAAACAAGGCTACTTTAATAGAAAAGATTGCTGATCTTGTACGCAATAAAAAAATTGAAGGTATCTCTGATATTCGTGATGAGAGCGATCGAAACGGGATGCGTGTTGTAATCGATTTGAAGCGAGAAGGTTCAATAGCACAAATTAGAAATCTACTTTATAAGCACACGAAATTAAGATCTACGTTCCCTATTAACATGATGGTTCTTGTTGACGGCGCTCCTCGTCGTGTTGGTTTAAAAAAAGCATTAGAACATTTCCTGGATCATAGACGGGTAGTTATAAAAAGACGCACACAATTTCAGTTAGAACAAGCCAAGGATCGAGAACATATTGTCCAAGGATTGTTAAGAGCAATTGACTTACTTGATCAAGTAATCGCAACAATTCGTAGTTCTGATTCTGCTAATGACGCCTTAACTCTTTTGCAAGAAACACCGTTTGAATTTTCTGATTTGCAGGCTCGGGCGATTCTTGATATGCAGTTAAGAAGACTAGCAGCATTGGAGCGACAGAATCTACAAGATGAATACCGTGATCTAATTGAAAATATTGCATATTTAGAGGGTTTATTAGAAGACCAACAAAAAATTGATTTCTTAATTCGTGATGATTTAGATGAACTTGTGGAAGATTATGGAGATGATCGTAAAACTGAAATTTTAGAAGCAGCAGCAGCGACCTTTAGTGAAGAAGATCTTGTACCACATGAAGATTGTGTAATAACTCTTTCGCGACGGAATTACATAAAGCGAACCCCACTGAGCGAATATCGTGTTCAGAGACGTGGGGGAAAAGGTGCACGAGGCGCGACAGTGAGGGATGAGGATGCAGTGATGCTGCTGAATGTTTGTGATTCGCATGACAACATTTTGTTCCTTACCGATCAGGGAAAAGTTTATCATTTACGTGCTTTTGATGTACCTGATTCTCGTAAACAATCAAGAGGATCGTTTATAACGAATCTTATTGAGATGACTGCTGGCGAGCGTGTTACGACAATTCTAAATTGTGCCTCATATGATGACGATTATCTTGTTTTTTTCACAAGAAATGGACAAATTAAAAAGACACCTTTGACAGAATATGCAGAAGTCAGGCGCAATGGAAAGATTGCGATGCGGCTGGATAAGGATGATGAACTTGTTTCAGCTCGTTTTGCTACTAGCGATGGGGATGTACTTATAGTTACAACTAATGGTTACGCGGTGAGGTGTTCGATTGACAATCTTCGTTCAGCAAGTCGAACCAGTGGTGGTGTTCGTGGAATTACCCTTGCAGATGGTGCATCGGTAATAACTGGTGAGGCTGTGAATGATAATCAAGAAATTTTAATAATTACACAAAGAGGTTTAGGGAAACGAACAATTGCGAGTGAGTATCCACGGCATAGACGTGGCGGAAAAGGAGTACGCACACTCAACATTACAGATCGTACTGGGACTGTGGCAGCTTGTCGCGTAGTCAAGCCGGACGAAGAATTGATAGTGGCGACTGATGATGGAATGGTTATCCGTGTCATGGTTGAAGAAATCCGACAGACTGGACGTAATACTCAAGGGGTAATTGTCATGAAGGATGTGGGTGAAAATGATCAGGTTAGCAGCATTGCTACTTTTAGAGAGACGCCAATAAATTCACGAAAGCGTGCAGAGAACAATGTCCCTGAGTAGAAATGTTTACCAGGCTTCTTCTAAGAGTTCTAGCGATGCCTTTAATTGTTCATCATCGGATCGCGTACCTGAATCGTAGTTAAAATTTCGTAAGGTTTGTTGGGCTATTTGATTGAAGTTTTTTTGTGAAATATTTGGCAGTTCTCTTATTCGAGTAGGCATACCGACCTTTATGTATCGAGATTCAATTTCATCGGCAGACTTCAGTGTTGCTTCTTGGAAAGTCATTCCATCCTCCCAGACGCCTAATAATTGAGCTATCGTTTGGGAGCCTAGTGTCGATTCCTCAGCACTTTTTCGAGCCACAGTTGCAGTCAATACGGAAGTGGCTTCGCCTTGACCAACTCCTGGAAAAAGGTGAAGGACAGTTGAGATCGAATAATTTCCCACAAAGGGGTTCACATTTTTTTTGGAAGGATCACGTGGTCCATATTGCGCGCTTGGAGGGCCGTCGTCAGCTGCCCTGTTATTAAGAAATGCAGCGGTACAGAGATCGTAACGATTTTTCTCATTCATTTCGGGAGAAGAAATTTGTAAGTATGATTCATTTGTAAGGGAAAATGCTTGTAATCGATCACCTTCAACTAGCGGGTTAGGTGCTGGAACAGCAAGGCTTGCCAGAGTGCTAGAAAAAGTTGAAGTTGCGGTTGAACGAAGAAGTTCGAATGGAGCCGATAATAAGGCTTCTCTATCAAAAAAAAGAGATACTGGCCGAGTTTTAGGATCAAAATACTCCATGCGTTGATCGAGATCGTTATTCTTTAGTCCTGTACCTGCCCTGTTCATTGCGCTTGTAGGGGTTGTTGGAAAGTTAATTGTAGGTAATTTAGGTTTTACTAATCTAGGGCTATATGCTGGTTTACCGGTTGGGTATTGAGTCATCAATTCAAAGGGGTTTCCGCCTTCACACAAAAAAATATTTACTGCCCGTGCAGCAACAAGCACACTTCCCCCACCAATTGCTACAAGTAAATCTGCGTTTGCCTCTTTCGCTGCAGTTGTCGCTTCCATAACCGATGAGTATGTTGAATCCTTCTCTATTTCCGTATACGCGCCTGAGTACTTTTCACCGATGGAACTTTTGACTCGTTGGATTAATGTGGTTTTTTGTGCGATTGATTTCGACGAAATTATGAAAACATTTTTGGCATTATGACGTTTTATTTCTGAAGGAAGGTGTTTTTCGATAGAATCTTGGCCGCCATATAGCCTCCAATTGTAACTACGGGCACGAAAATCATATGTTTCCATATTTCCTCACAGGAATGGGTTTTTTTAAGTTTTGTAACTATATGTGTTTTCTTCGAACCTGGAAACTTGATTTGTAGTATTTCGGTTTACTTTTATGGATAAGTGGATTTGTTTTGTAACCTAGGTATACATTATTGACATGTCTGATCTCTCTCTTCAAGACGTGGTGGTTGTTGAGCTTTCTGTTGGTGTTGCCGGTTCATATGCAACACGCTTACTTACGGAACTAGGTGCGTGTACGTTTAAAGTTGAGCCAATTTCTGGAGATCCTATTCGTAAATCGCAGCCATTAATTGCTACAAAGAGTGGCAATGTAAGTGCTTTTTATACCTGGTTAAATGCTGGGAAACATAGCGTAGTATTGCCTTTATTGGGTGAAGATGATGATCGAATTGATGAGTTGTACAGACGTGCTGATATCGTTTTCCATAGCGAACAAGGTTTCCGGGCAGACCAGCTAGAAGAAAAAATCACTACCATTAATCCATTGGCTGTTGTTGTTTCGATCACCCCATATGGTCGTAGTGGTATTAGAAAAGATTGGGTTGCTTCACCTTTAACGGAATATGCAACGGGTGGTTATCATTTTTTTTCTGGTGATCCGTTGCGTGAGCCGATTGCACTTCCAGGGTATCAAGTGGAATTTCACGCAGCCCAGCATGCTGCCTTTGCAGGCTTAGCAGGTTTTTATAACGCCTGCTCTACCGGTGAAGGCCAAATTGTTGAACTTTCTCATCAAGAAGCTATTTTAAGTGATCATGCTTGGTTAACAACGATTTGGACACATCAAGGGCAGGTGCAAAGGAGAGAAGGGGCTACTTTTATCCCCTGCTCGGATGGCCATGTTTTTCTATTTCATTTAGTTCCTTATCCAAACCTATTTGCGTTAATTGAACGGTTTGATCTTTTGGAAGATGAAACTTGGCAACAACCTCAAGTATGGCAGGAACGTTATTCAGAGGTGATAGAAGCTTTTTCTGACTGGGCAAAAGATCGTACTAAGCAGGAGATTTATCATGCAGCACAGGAATTTCGTATAGCAGTTACTCCACTTAACGATATGGCTGATGTTTTACGAAGTGACCAGCTACTTTCCAGGAATTGGTTTTCTTCGATTTCTGTAGGAGAAGAAAATATTGTTGCACCTGGTTCCCCATATAAATTATCTCGGACGCCGTGTGTCCAGTTCGCTGAAGCAGAAGTGTTGGGTGCTTCCACAGAACTAATTTTTGGAAATAATTTCCCCTGGCCAATTCAGAGGAAAACTATTGGTAAGGCTCGTGAATCTGAGTCAGCTAATGGACCTCTGGAAGGACTCCGTGTGATTGAAGTGACAGCAAATTGGGCAGGTCCAATAGCCGGAAGACATTTTGGTGATCTTGGCGCTGATGTTTTAAAGATTGAGTTGGATACAAAACCCGCTACACGGGCTTTAGCCTATGTTCCTGCTGATTTTTGGCCTAATCACTACCATAGGGCAGGTTACTTTAACAAGCTTAACCGTAATAAAAGAGCTATTTGCTTGAATCTTGCTACGGATGAAGGGCGTTCTTTATTCCTTCGACTTGTAGAATCAGTTGATGTTGTTCTCGAGAACAACGCTGCCCGAGTAATGAAACAATTAGGGATTGGTTATGATGATCTATCTGAGGTTAATCCCTCATTAGTAATGTGTTCACTGTCTGGGTTTGGTGCTACTGGCCCAGAATGCAATTACAGTGCATATGGGAGCAATATCGAAACTATTAGTGGTTTGTCGAGTGTTCTTGGTTATGAGGACGGAGATTATTACACTACTGGATCATTTTATGCAGACCCTACGGCTGGAAATCATGCCGCAATAAGCTTACTTGCTGCTGTTCACGCAGCTCAACGAGACGGGGAAGGTCAATGGATCGATTTGTCTTTGTTAGAAGCTGTGTTGCCTTTTTTTAGCCAGGAGCTTTTATCCTATACAAGCAGTGATGTTATTCCTGTCCCGCGTGGTAATAGTTCTGATTCTTTTTATTTCCAGGGAGTTTTTCCCACTGCTGGTTCTGACTGTTGGCTTGCAGTTTCTTTGCATACTGAAGAAGAAGCTATGCGTGTCCTACACTTATTAAAAAATTATGAAGCTGAATCTGAGGGCATTGAAGAAGTACTTCGGGACTGGGCTTTGCAAGTTGATCACATTAGTGCTGCCAACTTTTTGCAATCTGAAGGTTTGATTGCTGCCCCTGTTATGCCCAATTGGGAAATTGTTAGTGATAATCATTTAAATGAGCGTGGTTTTTTTCGCATGATTAGCCATCCTGTTGCAGGTACTCATCTTTTTCCTGGTTTTCCTTGGAGATTTGAAAAAACACCTGCAAAAATTTATAGACCCGCTCCTTTGTTTGCGGAGCATAACAATGAGGTTTTTTCTGATTTAGGATTAACCCCATCGGCGATAAAGGAATTAATTACGAAGGGGATTACTGCTGAAGATCCTGTTTATGGTGATGGTCCAAGCTTGTAGTGGTTGTTTTTTAAGGGCCAGTTAGCAGTTTGGCGATATTTGAGTCATGCTCAGCAAGAGTTTCGCCATGATGTACTAACCCTCGAATAGTGCTTCGGTCACGTCCACCTAATAAGGCTGCGATTGTTCCATAACTAGAACCTTGTCGTCGTAAACTGGCTGCGGTTATTGCGCGTGCTTCTATTTCTTTTTTAGAACGTCCGCGTCCTTTTATAGCATCTTCGGTTAACCCAAAAGATTGAGTAATCGTGCTTAGTTGCGATTTTATAGATGCTTTATTTGGATCATTTTCTTGATTAGCTACTAGTAGCGCCTCGAATTGTTCAGGTCCTAGTACTTTTTCCCTCTCTAGAATAATTGCACCATGTACCGTTGATTGTAATGTTCGGATATTTTTGAAATTTGTTTTAATCATTTTCTCTACAGCCCAATTTGGAAGTGAAGTTTTTAATGTTTGTATTCGCGCATAGATAAAATCTCGTTGTTCTTCACCAAAAGGAGGCGCTATTTCTGTACTAATCCCTGCCTCGAGCCTAGATTTTAAACTTTCAATAATTGAGAAAGTTTTTAAAGGCCCTAAGCACCCAATGATGATGTGCCCGTTATTTGAATTGATCGCATCAACAGTGCGCATCATTTCCTTCTGAGTGCCGCTTTTCCCAGCTAATTCTTCGAAGTTATCAATTATCAACAATTTTCGTGAACGCATTTTTTTTTGGAATATTGGCAACTTTGAATCTCTTACAGACTCCATAAAAGTTGTCGTGAATTCTTCTGCCGTGAAAATTCCAATAGGCCAGTTTTTTATTGCTGCTTCGTTCGCGATTGCATGCAGTAGGTGAGTTTTGCCGAATCCTGATTCTCCTGAAATAATAATTGGCGAAATTGCACCGGAGATTTCATCCGTCACATTTCTGCAAATTGATAATGCCCGCCGATTTCCAGTCGTTTGAATGTAATTGTTTAGGTTAAGTTTCTCCTGAATTCCTCCGATTATATCTCTAGTTCTTATTGGACTACCATTTGTTACATGCTTTCCCTTTGGGATAAAAAGTACCTCGATTTTTTCCGTGGTGATAGCAGCTAAAGCATGTAGGATTGTTATCTTTAACCTGTTGTTTAAGGCATCACATATAAAAATTGAAGGTGCCTCTACTACTAATTGATTTTCTTCAACTGTGATGGCTTCTGTTTCTTGTAAAAAAGTTTTGTAGGTTGGTTTGTTTAACTCAATTTCAAGACGTCCGAGTACACTTCTCCAAAGTTTTGGTGCTTCTTTGCTAGACAAGCCGCTGCTAGGCATGGGTACTCCGGTGTGTTTTGATGCTCTTGAAAGACAAGTGCAAAAGCTGTTTTAGAAGTTTTGCTTCAGTGTTTAAAACATAGCATTCTTTTTAAAATATTTTTGTGTAATTACAACTTATTTACGATCTCTTCATATAGATGCTCTGTTATGTGTTCAAGGGGTGTATTGACGAAACCAGTTCAGTTTGTACACTTTGATCATGTCTAATGATGAAAACCCTGCAGAAGAGAACTGGAATTATCTGCGCATAGGAAAAGCTGCTGAAGTTACAGGTGTAACTAAGCGAGCTCTTCGTTATTACGAAGAGAAAGGATTACTACCACCGCCAAGTCGTCTTGAGGGTGGATTTCGTCTATATTCACCTGAAGATATTGAAAGGATTATAAGGATCCGGGAAACGCAGGAGTTGTTGGGATTTTCTCTAATTGATATCAAGGAAATGCTAGCTGCGGAAGATGTTAAAACAGAGATTCGTGCAAATTGGATAAAAAATGCTGATGCAGCTGCTAAGGCATCTGCGGTACGTACTGCTAGAGAGGTTACTTTGAGTCAAATAGCGTTGATTGAGCAGAAATTACTAAAAATGGAAGAGATGCACGCACATCTTGCTGAAAGATTATCTAGATACGATGAATTGTTGCGTGAGTATTCAGAGGAACTTTCAAAGAGAGCTATTCGTCGTTAAGTATATGGATAACTTAGATACTTTAGGACGGCCACTAAGAGATCTGCGCATTTCGGTGACTGATCGCTGTAACTTCCGATGTGTTTATTGTATGCCTCGTGAGGTATTTGGTCCGGATTTTCAATTTTTGGATCGAGACGAGTTACTCACGTATGAAGAGATTATTCGGTTTGCAAAAATTGCTGTTGAATCTGGTGTAGAGAAAATTCGTATAACTGGGGGTGAACCTTTAGTGAGGCGGGATTTACCTTTGCTGATTCAAAATCTTAAAAAATTAGAAGATCTTAAAGATCTGACTCTTACAACCAATGGGGCATTATTGGCAGATCTTGCAGCGCCATTATATGATGCTGGGCTTACTCGAATAACAGTGAGTTTGGATTCATTGGATGAGGATATTTTCCGGGAAATGACGGATAGTACTGTTAGTGTGCAAACGGTTCTTAAAGGGATCGATGAAGCACAAAAAGTGGGATTGACACCAATTAAGATTAATGTGGTTGTAAAACGTGGAGTTAATGAGCAATCCATTGTTCCTATTGCTCGTTATTTCAAAGATCTTGGCCATATAGTACGGTTTATCGAATTTATGGATGTGGGAAATACAAATGCCTGGAGCCTAGAAAAAGTAGTTCCTGCGCAAGAGATTCTTGAAGCAATTAATGCTGAATTACCTATAGAAGCTATTCCGGCCAATTATCGTGGTGAAGTTGCTCAACGTTATCGTTATCTTGATGGCTCTGGAGAATTTGGTGTCATTACATCGATCACACAACCTTTTTGTGGTGATTGCACACGTGCAAGATTGTCCCCTGAAGGTGAATTATTCACATGTTTATTTGGATCTACAGGCTATGATTTTCGTTCTTTGCTTCGTACCGGTGCTAGTGATGATCAAATCAAGAAGGAACTTGTTTCGTTGTGGGGTCGTCGGACAGATAAATATTCAGAACTAAGAACAGCCGCAACTCAAGATCTTATTCGTGTTGAGATGTCTCACATTGGCGGATAGATAATTTCTTACAGTTCCTTTGTATTATCTATAGAAAACATGTAAGACAAAGAAAGAAGAGAGATTTAAATCTCTCTTCTTTCTTTAGATTAATTAAAACCCAATGATTGATTAATACATTGGTGGCGCACCAGGTGGCATTGCAGGTGCTGCTGAGGCATCTTTTATCTCTGTGATCAGGCAATTTGTAGTAAGTACCATTGAAGCAATTGAAACTGCATTTTCAATTGCCGCTCGAGTTACTTTTGCAGGATCAATGATTCCTTTTTCAACCATGTCTCCAAATTCACCATTTTGGGCATCGTAGCCTTCGCCAGGCTTGAGCTCTTTTACTTCTTCTACCATGACTGAACCATCATCACCGGCATTGATTGCAATTCGCCTCAAAGGTTCTTCCAAAGCCCTTCGCAAAATCCGAAGTCCTGTAGCCTCATCACCTTCAAGTTCTACACTGTCTAAGGCGGGGGCTGCATTAAGTAGTGCAACTCCACCACCAGGTACAATACCTTCCTCTACTGCTGCCCTTGTAGCACTCAGGGCATCTTCCACACGATGCTTCTTTTCTTTTAGCTCTACTTCAGTTGCAGCACCAACTTTGATAACAGCAACGCTCCCAGCAAGTTTACCTAGGCGTTCCTGTGCTTTTTCTCGATCCCAGTCACTTGTGGATTCTTCCATGACCGCACGAACTTGAGCAATACGAGCATCCATATCTTCTTTGTTGCCCGCTCCCTCTATTAAAGTAGTTTCTTCTTTTGTTGAAACCACTCGTCGTGCACTACCAAGATCTTCAAGAGTTACCGTATCAAAACTTCGACCTATATCTTCTGAAATTACTTGTCCTCCAGTTAATGTAGCTATGTCACCAAGGTTATCTTTTTGGCGATCACCGAATCCTGGAGCTTTTACTGCCAAAATGTTCATTGTTCCACGAAGCTTGTTTACTGCCAGTGTAGCAAGGGCTTCACCATCAACATCTGAAGCAATAATCATTACATTTTTTGTTTGAGAAACAATTTTCTCTAGTAAGGGGAGTAATTCCTGTACAGAGGACAGTTTTTTGTCTGTTATCAGAATTTGCGGATCTTCAATCTCTGCCTCCATGCGTTCAGGGTTAGTTACGAAGTAAGGGCTTATGTAGCCACGGTCAAAAGACATACCGTCTACGTATTCAACATCTGTTTGAATACCTTTTGATTCTTCTACAGTGATGACACCATCTTTCCCAACTTTCTCCATTGTTTCGCCAATGAGGTCACCAATTGCGGAGTCATTATTGGCTGAAATCGAGGCGACTTGGGCCATTTCTTTACGTTCCGAAATGTTAATCGCACTATCTGCCAAGCTCTCAAGTATTGCGGCAGATGCTTTCTCTAATCCTCTTTTTAGCGACATGGGATTTGCGCCTGCAGCAACATTTTTTAACCCTTCTTGCACAATTGCTTGCCCAAGAACTGTTGCTGTAGTTGTGCCATCTCCTGCGATGTCATTTGTTTTGGATGCAATCTCTTTGGCTAATTGTGCACCAATATTTTCGAATGCCCCTTCTAGCTCAATGTCTTTTGCGATTGTAACTCCATCGTTTGTGATAGTTGGAGCACCAAAACTTTTATCCAAAACAACATTTCGTCCCTTTGGTCCTAACGTGATTTTCACTGCATCTGCTAAGGCATCGATGCCACGTTTCATGGAATGTCTTGCGTCTTCATCAAATAATAATTGCTTTGCCATTTCTCTAACCCCTTGGTCAACCTTTCAAAACTTTTGTAGTAGTCAGTAATATTAGCACTCAACGCTTGAGAGTGCTAATCGAGTACTGATAATTTCCTAATATCTTTTGGTTAATGCCTTTCTAATGCTCTACTACGTGCCTTCTCTCGAGCAGCATCTTCTTTTGAACTTTTCAATTTTTCTAGAGTGATGTGACTTGCGTATTTTCGTTTTAAGGCTGTTTCGAGCAGGAAGTCAGTGATTCCTGGATTTCTGGGTAGCAGACTCCCGTGCAGGTATGTTCCTATAGCATTGTTCGTTCGAGCTCCCTCATTGTTGTCTTTACCATTATTCCCATGTCCTTCTAAGACTGTTCCGAAGGGTTTTTGTGATTTACTCAGATAGCTTCTTCCCCCATGATTCTCAAACCCAACCACTTCTCCGAAGTCCGTTTTTAAAAGTACATTTCCTATGCAACGTTCAGCTCCTTCTTCTGGTTGAACGCTTTCCATATCAAAAATTCCTATTCCCGGGATCTCTTGATTTTTTGATTGTTTATAGAAATTCCCAAAAAGTTGAAACCCGCCACAAACTGCAAGCATCGGCTGTCCGTCAACCACGGCCTGTTCGATTACTTTGGAGTGTTTTACAAGGTCTTCACTTATATGTTGTTGTTCGCGATCTTGTCCACCACCTATTACAACAATATCGTATTCTTGAGGGTCAAAATGGGTACCGCGCTCTATTTTTGCAATTTGACATTCTATGCCATGTAACTTTCCGCGAAATTTGAGCGCTATTGTGTTTCCACGATCACCATATATATTCATTACGTCAGCATAAAGATGCGCTATTTGTAGTGACCAGTTGTTTTTCTTTTGCATTATGTTCCTTGAGTTCTAAGCTTTTCTGGATCTCGGCTTAGTAGAGCTCTACGATAAATTAGCATGGTGAACAATAGTTTTCCCCCACCTTCTGATTCTTTAAGTATTTTAAAAGAAGTATTTGGGTATGAGAATTTTTTACCTGGGCAGTTTGAAGTAATTCAATCAGTGCTTAGTGAAGTGGATACTCTTGCTGTTCGACCTACTGGAGCTGGTAAGAGCTTATGTTTTCAGATACCTGCTTTAATGCTGGAGGGTTTAACGATAGTAGTTTCTCCCTTGCTGGCACTTATGAAAGACCAAATTGATGCTCTTGAAAGGCAGGGGGTTGCAAGTGATGCAATAAATTCTAATCAAAGTATTTCCGAACAATCAGACATAATTCACAGGGCTATAACGGGGGAAATTAAATTGCTATATGTTGCCCCTGAACGCTTCTCCAACCGTCAGTTTCTTTCTGCTATGGCTGGCTGCGAAATTTCTTTATTAGTAGTTGATGAGGCTCATTGTATAAGTGAATGGGGTCATGATTTTCGACCGTCCTACAATGATTTAGGGGTATTCAGAAGGCGTTTGGAGATTCCTCAAATTGTGGCTCTTACCGCTACGGCTGATGAGAAAGTCCGGAATGACATTGTTCAACGTTTAGGTTTAGTGAAACCAAACGTTTTGGTTTCTTCATTCGATCGGCCAAACCTTAAATTTGGTACCGTACGCGTCCGTAATCAGAAACAAAAAAGAGAGAAAATTGCTGAACTTTTAGAAAAGAACAATGGTGAATCAGCTATTGTTTATTGTGCAACCCGTAAGCGTGTTGAAGAATTAACACGATGGCTGCAGGATAAAAAGATCCGGTGTGCTCGTTATCATGCTGGTCTTGAAGTTGAAGATCGTATTAGGATTCAGGATGCTTTTGCACGAGATTCTTTACCGACAATTGTGGCTACTAATGCCTTCGGATTAGGTATAGATAAGCCAGATGTACGTCTGGTTATCCATCATGACATGCCTGAGTCTATAGAAGCTTATTACCAAGAGGCAGGCAGGGCTGGGCGAGATGGATTGCCTGCTGAGTGCACGCTCTTTTTCGCACCTCATGATCGCCGAATAAGAGAATTTTTTATTGATATGGCGCATCCGACTAAGGAAGTATTAGTACGTGTGTATGAAAAATTATCTGAGTATGACGGTGAGTCTGTATTTGTTAACGATCTTTTCCCTGATGAGGAGGTTGCAGGATTGAATGCTGCAATTCAATTCTTTGAAAATATAGGCGCTATAGCAAAAACTGGATATTTTGTTCGAATTCGGAATCATATTGATTTAAACAAAATTGATGCAAGTGCCGTATACGAACACAGGCGCTATGCAATTGCAAAACTCAATTCGATGCAGGAATTTACCGAAAACCTTAATTGTTTACGATCTAACATTCTTCGTTACTTTGGGGAAGATAATGTTCCGGGCAATTGCATGAATTGTAGTTCTTGTTTATTACCGCGCTTAAATCTTGAAATCGAAAAAACAGAAGACTCTACCCAGTTCATGCGCGAACCCCTGTTTGAAGAATTACGTAATTTGCGTCGTGAAATTGCTGATTCTGAATCCGTTCCCGCATATATCGTTTTTAATGATGCTTCTTTGGTACAGATGGTTCGTGACCGTCCTAAGACGAAGGATGATTTTTTGGCAATTACAGGTGTTGGACCGAATAAACTTGACCGATATGGTAGTCAGTTTCTTTCTTTAATAAACGAGGTAAAACATTTGTCTCAAGACCTCAGACAGGAGGAAGTAGATAAAGGTCAAAAAATTGAAATTGGTGGCGTTGAAAGAGACATTATTAAACTTGCTTACCAGCGCAAGGGGTTGCGTGAGATTGCAAATGACGTTGGTCTGTTGCGTTCAGTTGTAGTGCAACATTTAGAGGCACTAATTGGGAGGGGTGTTATCACGGATATTTCTCCTTGGGTAGATAGTTCGACTCTGGGGCGAGTTCGTAGTGCTGCGGACGGACGGCGAATTTCTTCACTTTCACCGATGCATAAAAAATTGGGGCAACGAGTTACTTTTGAGCAACTTCAAATTGCGCGTGCTTGGCTAAATAAAGATACGGACTTTAAAAACACATCCGAGTAATTAAAATCACCTTTTTTACCGTACGGTTGGTAAATGATATTCTACTAATAGTGATTACGTTGAAACGTGCTCACTTGCAGAATGTAGTTAAACTACATCGGGGAACCCATTTTGGGGTGAATAGAGCAACGCTCTTAGGGCAACCTTCCGCCCGAATCCGACAGCTAACCTCGTATGCATAAGAAGGCCTGGTAGGCGGGATGTCTACTTGAGGTCTGACCTCGTTTGTAAATTCGGATTCGAGAGGTTTCCATGAAAGAGATAATTAGAAAAACAGAACAAGAATTGCTTTGGGATTGGTTGAGAAGCGAAGAAGGTGAGTCTTACTGGAAGGCAGAGTTGAGCAAGTCTGAAGCTTTGCCTCCGGCAGTAGACGAAGTAATTTTTAATCTTTGGCCTATGTAAAAAGATTGTAGTACGGGAAAGCTGAAAACAGTGATGCTCAATTACTGTTTTTTCTTCCCGTTACCTGCAAAATTGCAGCATAGTGGTTTAGTTATTTAAGAAAATTGTGCCGGATGGGATGCTTGGATGTGTAATCTGGGCGGTAGTATGAGTAGAGAAATACCACGCAACTAGATTTTTAGTTAGCGTAGTATGGGATGTTCAGCTATTGGGGCCAAACAGGCCGCGTATCACTCGCTATTTTCATGTTTTGGCTTTCGTTATATTTGTATGTGCCTTTTTTACCGATTCGTGCATCAGATTTAGGGGCATCAAACACGATCATAGGCTTGGTGGTGGCATCATACGCTATCGGGCAGGTGCTTCTAAGAATTCCTATTGGATTTGGTGCTGACTTACTTGGGAAAAGACGTCCATTTGCATTGATAGCGTTTATCGCATCAGTAATAGGTGCGCTAGGACTTGCATTGGCGCCATCTCCGCTTATGTTGTTTGTTGCACGCTCTATAACTGGTGTAGCCGCTGCTGGATGGGTAGTAATTAGCGTCCTGTATGTTTCGTATTGGGATCAAGCTAGGACTAGTGAAGCTATGTCTCGAGTCATGGCTATAACAACTTTTTCTATTGTAGTAGCTACTTTCCTGGGTGGTTTCCTAGTTGAATATTTTGGAGTTATTTCAACGTTTTATGCTGGCTTGATAACTGGTTGCATAGGTATCGTACTATTTTGGTTTTCCCCAGAATCGCAAGAAAAAATTGACGAAGGTTTTGACTGGAAAACAGCAGTGAATGTTGCAAGAACACCTCTGCTTTTAAAGACTTCATTTCTAGGAATACTTGCGCAATTTGTTGCTTTTGCAACTACATTTACCTTTATTCCGATATATGCAAAATCGATAGATGCTTCCGATATGGAGAATGGCTATTTAGCTGCTGCTATGTTCACTTTTGCTGGTATTGGTTCTCTTATGGTCCCTTTTCTAATGAAAAAAATAGAATTTAGTTGGTTAATTGTGTCGGCATTTTTAGTTATCGCTTGTTCTGTGGTAGTAGTGCCGTTTATTGAATCTCCTATTGTGCTGGTTATGAGTCAAGCATTTGGTGGCTTAGGGAGAGGTGTCCTAAATGTCCAGTTGATGACTTTGGCTGTGTTAGCTGTTTCTATATCGAGCCGGGCAACATCTATGGGGATTTACCAAGCAATTTATGCCATTGGTATGTTACTTGGGCCATTAGTAGCTGGTTTCGTTGGTGATTACGTAAGTATTTTCTGGGTATTTGGTTTGTCGACATGCATCTCTTTGATATCTGCATTTTTAACTTGGTTATTTTTATCTAAGACGAATTTTGATGCACTTTTTTCTAATCAAGTACCGCAGGCTAAGTTTAATCCTCAAGATACTCCCTAAGTCTTTTTGCAATTCCAGGTAATCCTCCAAATCGGTCTTTGTATCGAACGTAAAAAATTGTTGCCGGAATACAAACTGATAGCAGGATAAGTCCTATTGAAATTAATAAAGCCTTGTTTGAACGAGTAAATGAATCTCCAAATAATACAATTACCGATGTTGGAATTAATGAACCTAGGAATGCCAAAGTTATGAATGTTTTAAATGGTATTGCAGTGAGTCCGGTAGCATACGCAGCGAAGTCGAACGATATAGGCATCATACGCCACCAAAAAATTAGTTGTGGTCCAATTTCATTAGCTAGGCGATCGACCTTTTGTGCATTTTTTTCTCCAATTATTGTAGGGACGTATCGTCTACCAAATTTCCTGGATATTGCAAAAGCGAGTGCAGAACCTATTAGTTGTCCCAATACTGCGTAAATGATTCCGTACCCTGTTCCCCAGATTAGACCACTTGCGATTACAAAAGGGAGGTTTGGAATTGGTGCGAATATCATCGCTGCAGCTTGTATTGAGATTAATATAATTGGTCCCCAAAGGCCTAAATCCTGCCCCCAATTTCGAATGTCAGCTGTTTCTAAGTTGCCAAATAAGACTTTATTTAATACAAACAGTATGACTATTAAAAATAGAAAAAAGGTTACAATTCGTCTGCGTAGTTTTGTTTCACGAATCTTGAGTCTTTTTTTATTTTCCTTATCATTCCGCTGATCGAAGAAATCCCCCATTTCTCCCCAAATGAGAAAACTGCAAGCAATGCCTGCTGCAATTGCTGCAGTTTTTGTTTCAAAAACAGTAAAAACAATGAATGCAGACAGAAGCCCTGCCAAAATGCTTAAAAGCGGCTGAAGTATTTCTTTTTGATTCAACGTATTACTACAACTCCCAGCATGATACTAAACAATCATTTTATTCTTGAATTTTTTCTGCGATATTTTCTCACCTAAAGATTACATAGTTCGCTACTATGACCTTAGAGATATTGTGAGGTGATAAATGCCTGGTCCACTTGATGGTATCCGCATCCTGGATTTTACCCGTTATCAGCAAGGTCCATTCGCCACTGTTTTGCTTTCAGACTTAGGAGCTGATGTCTTAAAAATTGAAGAGCCAAAAAATGGTGACTTAGGCCGTAGTCTTGGTCGCCAATCAGATGGTTTTTGTGCTTATTTTGAAGCGCATAACAGGAATAAGCGTTCACTAACGGTTGATTTACGAACAGATGAGGGCCGTGAAATAATTTTAAAGTTGGTAGCGGAGTTCGATGTCGTAACAGATAATTTTCGCCCTGATGTCATGCGGCGATTGGGGTTGGGACATGATGATCTGAAAGCTATAAACCCCAAAATCATAACTGCTAACGCTTCAGGTTTTGGTTCAGAAGGACCACGTGTGGCTGAGCCTTCTTTTGATTGCATAGGGCAGGCAATGGGGGGGATGATGATTGCACAAGGTGGCGGACCTGAAGAACCTCCCATCCAACTTGTTGCCGGTTTTGCAGATCAGGTAGGAGCGATGATATTTGCTTTAGGGATTTGTTCAGCTGTCGTAGCTCGTGAACGTCAGGGTATTGGGCAGCACATCGATTGTTCTCTTTTGGGTACGCAACTTGCGATGCAGTCGTTTCCAATTACAGGGTTTTTACGGAATAGAGAACAACGTTCATCACCACAGCGATTGAGCCCAACCTTCACTTATTATCCGTGTTCGGATGGTTTGTATCTTGTGTTAGGGATTTTGGATCCTAAATGGTGGCCGGGTTTTTGCACAGCTATTAAGCGAGATGACCTTGCAGTGGATGAGAGATTCAACACTCCTAAGGCGAGGAATATAAACAATAAGGAATTGGTTTCGGAGCTAGATGCTACTTTTTTACAAAAAAAACGCAGTGATTGGCTTAGCATCCTGAACCAAGCAGATATACCTTGTGGTCCAGTAAATGATTACGAGGCTATGTCTAAGGAACCCCAAGTCTTAGAAAATAAATATATTACATCGTTAGAGCATCCTTCATTAGGAGATCTCGATGTTGTTGGGACACCTATTCATCTTTCGGAAACGCCTGCTGGTCCCCATACATGTGCCCCCGAACTAGGTCAGCACACGGAAGAAGTCCTGCTCGACTTCGGTTACTCGTGGGAAGACATTGAGGCATTAAAGAACACAGGCGTAATTTAATTGATGTCTCCTAAAAGTTAAGCTCTTGGAAGACCCAGTCCTCTTGTTGCAATGATGTTCCTTTGAATTTCACTGGTGCCACCCGCAATTGTTGCAGATACGGAAGATACATATCCAGCTCCTGTTCTTCCGCGTTGTGGTGCATCTCCATCAATACGTAATCCTGACAATCCCAGCATTTTGATAGCCGTTCTTGCGATCCTTTGCGACAGTTCTGTGCTAAATAGTTTCGCAATCGAAGCTTCAGAATTTGGTACTTCACCTGATGCTTGCATGTTGACGACTCTATAACTAAGCATTTTTGCAGTTATCGCTTCTATCCAACGATCTGCAAAATCGTTACGTACTGCAGCAGCGTTAGAATTCTTTGCTTGTGCCGTACTTCTCCAGTACTCAAGGTGCTTTTCGATTGCTTTACGATGGCCTACCGAACTCCCAATCATTGAGCGCTCGAAGTCTAATGTAGTAGCACCGATGTACCATCCACGATTTAACTCACCAACAATATTTTTTGCAGGAACACGTACGTCTTCGAAAAAGACTTCGTTAAAATGATGCATATTCCCCATATTCACTAATGGACGAATATTGATTCCTGGTGTTTCCATGTCTATAAGAAAGTATGAAATTCCACGATGTTTAGGTGCATCAGGATCTGTTCGTGCGAGCATGAACATCCAGTTAGCTTGATGGGCTCCGGATGTCCAAATTTTCTGGCCATTTAATACGTAATCATCACCATCTCTGACAGCTCGGGTTTGTAAAGAGGCTAAATCTGAACCACTACCGGGTTCGCTATACCCTTGGCACCATATTGATTCGCCCTGCAAAATACGCCCAAGATGTTCAGATTTTTGTTCTTCCGTACCGTGAACAATTAATGTTGGACCAAGCATTCCTACACCAGATCCCCCGATAGCAGGTGCTTCAGCTTCAGCAAATTCTTCGTTCATGATGAATTGTTCCATTACCCCAAGGCCTGCACCCCCGTATTCCTTAGGCCAAGCCGGTGCAACCCATCCTTTTTCTGACAGTGCTGATTTCCAGGTGTTCCACCATTCCTGCTCACGAACATTTCCTTCGCTCATTGCCCCCGGATCGTATTCATTTGGACGTTCTATTTTTAAGAAGTCCCTAACCTGTAGTCTCCATTCGCGGAGCTCCTGAGTATCATCAAAGTTCATTATATTTCTCCAAACGAAGCACTGTAGCCACCACGCTATCAAAAGTAAAGGCACCTGTACACGGTTTCTAATAACGAAGTGCTTTTTTTTAAGTGTACTACGACATTCGTCGCAAATTTGGTTGTGTGATCAAGGCTGCCGCAGCCATTACAAATAAGATAATTCCGCTGATACTCATCGCTGTTGAAACGCCTACCAGTTCTCCGAAAAAACCTGCTAACAATGCCCCAAATGGTCCTACACCCATCATTCCGAGAGCATGTACTCCCATTACTCGTCCCATCATTTCTGGGGGAGTATTTTTTTGGATCAAAATTTGATTTATATTTGTAAAAAATGCTCCAGCAATTCCTCCGATAAACATCACTGGCAAAATCATCCAGAAGGCCGGTAGTTGTCCCATAAGATTGAGAATAATACCTGCAGACATCAACGTTGCAAGAAACCAGCCACCCTTATTTTTAAACTCTGGGTTGCCAGCTATCCAGAAAGAACCCGCTACCATAGCTACTCCCATAATCGTATAAAGGAGTGTAGCCATAATTACTGGCTGGTCATGTTTATCTATTGCTATGACTTGTAAGAGTGCTGAGAAAGGGCCGATCATAAAGATTCCAGTCCCCACCAAAAGTAAGATCAGGGTGAAAATTTCACGATGTCCTCTCACGAAACGAAGCCCCTCCTTTAGGTCTCCGAACATTTGTTTGCCCATGGGAGCCTTTTGTTCACCTTGTTCAGTGATCATCTTTCTCCGGCTATCGATTTGTTCTCTTTGTGTATCGGCTTCTTCCTGCGTGAGATCTCCATTTTTAATAGCAGTATTTAGCTCTTCGTCAGCAGCATTGAGTCGAGCGAGTCGAGGATTAATACCCTGAGCTTCTTTCGGAATTTTAATTGGGAAGATTGATAAAAGTCCGACGGCAAGCATTGCACCCATGGCAATAAACATGCCCCCATAATCAAATAATGTAATTGCAAGGCCTCCCAGCATTGGGCCACCTATTTGTGAAAAGTTTTGACCAATACTCATAAGGGCGATGCCGTTGGGTAAGCGGTCAGGCTTTACAACAGCAGGTATCAAGGCGTTACGTGCTGGAAATCCTAGGGCAACGGTGGTCCCAAGAAATACGGCTATGATCATAATCGCCACGAAGTTCAGTGCATCCAAATAAAAAAGCAAGGCTCCAAGAGCCATTGCTAATATTGATCCTACTTGACTAACAAAAAGTAATGTTCGTTTATCCATTCGATCTGCTAGGACACCCGCAGGAATAGTTACAACAAGAACAGGAATGCCAACGGCGAAAACTACGGCACCAGCACCAGCAGCTCCCATCTCTAAGCGCTGTATAACATATAGGGAGAGGACTAATTGTTCTGCAGATCGGGCTAATGCAAAGAGTAGGGTGTTTAGCCATAACATGCGGTAGGGTGGGGACTCCATTGAGGAAAAGCGTTCTCCCGCAAACAATCGCAAAATGGTGGTCCTAAGGCGAAGCAATAAGGTTTGTTCTGGTGGCTCTGTATTATTCACAAACTCGCCTTGATGGAGTAAAACTTCGTTAAGACTACGCTTCTTGTTATCAAGACGCTATATTCACATAAGATTTAATAGTGAGGTGCTGAATGGCAGGAAAATTACAAGATCAGGTAGCAATAATTACAGGTGGAGCAAGTGGTATCGGTGAAGCGATTGCTTTGCTTTTTGCCAAAGAGGGGGCGCATATAGCCATTGCGGACTTAAATGAGGAGCGTGGAGCCCAAACGGTTTCTGCTGTAAAGGCACTCGATCGTGATGCTATCTTTGTCCGTACTGATACAAGTAGTGAAGAGCAATGTGAAGCACTGGCAAGTGCTACTGTTGAGCACTTTGGCGCTATCAACATACAGGTTGGAGCAGCAGGTATCAGTTATTCGCAATATAACTCTGACAACCCAACAAGTGCTCAGTTGTTAGCTGATCCAGAAGCATCCTTTTTGATAAATGCAGATCTTAATGCTTGGCAACGTGTCTTAGATGTCAATCTGACAGGGGTGATGCTTTCTGCTCGTGCAGCTGCGAAGCGAATGATCGAATCTGATTCAGGAGGCAACATCATTAACTTGGCATCTATTATGGCTAAGGTTTCACGACCAGGAGTTGCTCCTTATTGTGTTTCAAAAGCCGGTGTGTGGATGTTGACCAAGTGTCTTGCTATGGAGCTCGTTGGTTACAATATTCGTGTGAATGCGATAGGTCCTGGATTTATTGAAACGCCAATGACCGCTCCAATGAGAGCATTTGAATCCGGAAGCGATTGGGCAATGGGATTGACTCCTATGGGGAGATTTGGAACTGCAGAAGAAGTTGCAAAAACAGCTCTCTTTTTGGCCTC
Organism: Tepidiformaceae bacterium; assembly: GCA_045562595.1. Lineage (GTDB taxonomy): Bacteria > Chloroflexota > Dehalococcoidia > Tepidiformales > Tepidiformaceae > JAKUNN01. The sequence continues at coordinate 25,027 of JBJKVN010000018.1, read as the reverse complement.
TGATGACTCATCTTTCTATACAGGTAAGTTATTGCATCCAGATGGTGGTGTACTCACTGATTGAAAAGTTTAATCGTGACTGGAAAACTTGTTCAAACTAGTCCAGAATCCAGATGGAGGATTTCATGACGACAACTGAATCTACTGGTAAATATGACGTAATTGGCACACGCCCTATTAGGCATGATGGACTTGATAAAGTTACTGGGCGTGCACGTTATGGCGCAGATGTTGTCCAAAACGATCTTTTGCATGCCAAAATACTCAGAAGTCCGCATGCACATGCTCGTATTCTTAGCATTAATGTTCAAAAGGCAAGGGAACTTCCAGGTGTAAAAGCTATAGTGACAAGTGCTGATCTTCCGATCATAAAAGATCAAATGATTGATTTTGGTGAAACTTTAGGTAATGTCCGTCTTCTTGCGGAAAATGTACTAGCTCATGAGAAAGTTTTTTATAAAGGCCATGCAATTGCTGCGATTGCTGCTACTGATGCACATATAGCCGAAGCTGCACTAGATCTTATTGAAGTAACCTATGAGCCACTGACACCAGTTCTTAATGCTTCGGACGCAATGCAAGAGAATGCACCTTTATTGCATGAGAAAATGACAACACGTTCAGTAGCTGAGCGTTTTGCACGTGGTGATGATACTGGTCAGAAAAGTAATGTCTCGAGTCATTTACAATTTAAGAATGGCGACTTAGATTCGGGATTTGGCAAGGCTACTCACATAGTTGAAAGAGAGTTCACTACCTCGACAGTACATCAAGGCTATATAGAGCCACATACCGCAACAGTGTATTGGGGTACTGATGAGCATATTCGTGTTTGGACAAGTACCCAAGGACCTTTTGGTGTACGTACGCAAACTGCTGCGATGCTTGGTGTTCCTGAGTCGCGAGTAACGGTTTATCCGATGGAAATTGGTGGTGGTTTTGGGGCAAAAATAAATGCTTACTTGGCACCTTTATGTGCAATTCTATCTCGAAAATCTGGACATCCTGTAAAAGCAGTGATGACTCGTTCGGAGGTATTTGAAGCTACAGGTCCAACTTCTGCCACGCTTATGAAAGCTAAGATAGGATGCGATGATTCCGGAATTATTACTGCTGCCGAATTATGGTTGGCATATGAAGCCGGAGCTTATCCAGGGTCCCCAGTAGGTGCTGGGGCAACTACTGCTTTGGCTCCTTATAAAATAGAAAATTTCCTGATAGATGGTTTTGATGTCGTCGTTAATAAGCCTAAAGTTGCGGCTTACAGAGCACCTGGTTCACCACAGGCTGCGTATGCGGTTGAATCAACAATAGATGAACTTGCGGAAAAGGCAGGTTTAGATCCAATTGACTTCCGGCTAAAAAATGCTGCCGAAGAAGGAGATCGGTTACCCACTGGTGTGCCGTTACCTCTTGTAGGGTGTCGAGATGTGGAAGAGGCGTTGAAGAACCATCCTCACTATAGCGCTCCTATTGAGGGTCCTAATCGTGGTCGTGGTGTGGCTATGGGGTTTTGGTTTAACGGTGGGAATCAATCTTCTGTCACAATGAATGTTAACTCTGATGGGACAATTAATCTTGTTAGTGGTTCGGTGGATATCGGTGGTACACGAGCTGCAGTTGCTATGCAAGCTGCAGAAACACTGGGTATAGCAGCTGAGGATGTACAGCCTTCAGTTGGTGATACAGACACTATTGGTTGGACTGGTCCCACGGGAGGTAGTCGTGTGGCTTTTTCGACTGGTATTGCGGCAATTAATGCTGCTGAGGAAATCAAGAAGGAAATGATTAAGCGCGCAGCAATCCTTCTCGAAACTGAAGCAGATAATGTCGTAGAAGAAAAAGGTACGTTTTCCAAGAAAGATGATTCTTCTGTGTCATTAACATTTCAAGAAATTGCAAAAGCTCAACTTAAAACGGGTGGACCTATAAGTGCATCCGCTGCTTCGAATCCTACAAAGGTTGGCCCAGCTTATGCAGGGAATATTGTTGATGTTGAAGTTGATCCCGAGACCGGTAAAGTAGATATTTTGCGATATACGGTTATTCAAGATGTTGGAACTGCTGCCCACCCTTCATATGTTGAAGGGCAACTTCAGGGTGGAACAGTCCAGGGGATTGGATGGGCGCTTAATGAGGAATATGTTTGGAGTGGTGAGGGGAAAATGGCAAACAACTCCTTTTTGGATTACCGCATGCCAACTGCCTTTGATTTACCGATGATTGATACCGAGCTGATCGAAATTCCTAACCCAGGACATCCTTATGGCCTTCGGGGTGTAGGTGAAGTCCCTCTTGTTCCTCCGTTAGCAGCAATTGCTAATGCTGTATATGACGCAATTGGTGTACGACAGCAGCATCTTCCTATATCTCCGCAGAATGTTTTAGAGTCGCTGGGGACGATTCCGGCGGAAGAGTAGTAATTTTTATATGGCGAATATTATTATTCCGTCTCTGCTCCAGTCTTTCACGGATGGGAAGAGTCGCGTGGAAGTACCTGGTAAAACTCTTAGGCAAGCTATCGAAAACTTGGATGAGATCTACCCGGGTTTTGCCGAGCGTCTTCTTGATGAGGATGGACAGCTTGTTCCAGAAATTCTTGCATCAATAGATGGTGAGACAGCCCATTTGGGGTTGAGGCAAGGATTAGCAGAAAACAGTGAAGTTGCATTTGTACCGGCGATAGGTGGCGGTTAGATCTGAGATTTTGGTTTTTAAGATAAAACCATTACAAACTCACAAATCTTGTTATGCACGCGTATACTCCCTAAAAAAGTGTAAATAGGAGTTTTGAATGCCTGCATCAAAAAAAGATTTAGAAACTGCTCGTAAGTTATTTGAAGAAGGTGGCTGGGGTTCGGGGGATCCCTATGGTCCTGATCAATGGTTTTCAGATGATGCCGTTATGCGTGACATAGTTGGTCATGAAGATGCTTTACGTGGAAAAGATGAAATTCGGAAGTTTTGGGCATCCCAAAAGGTGGGTATCACTCTACGGGTGCCGGTTGAAGAACTGTATGTAGCCGAAGATCACCATGGGGTGGCGATCCTGTGGATGGCCTATGCCCAAATTATGGACCAGGAAAATGAAAATTACGGGAAGTGGATAACCTTTGAGGGCATGTCCAGGCTTGAATTTAATGATGCTGGAGAAGTTACTCTTGAAGTGGATTATCATCATGGACCTCAAGGCGTTACAGATTCCTGGGTTGCGCATTGGAATGAGCGCAGGGCAAGGCCATGGGAGGAGTTGGGTGCCATTACAGGTGCTTGATTTTGCATATGAGTAAATTATCTGGACGTGTTGCTTTTGTAACGGGAGCTGGTCGTTATCGTGGTATTGGTCGTGCAATAGCACTTCGGTTAGCAGAAGATGGTGCCGATGTTGTGGTTACTGGGCGACCGCGTGATCCCGCATCTTTGCCTGATCATGAAAAAGAAATAGGTTGGCTTGGTCCTGAAAGCTTGGCTCAGGAGATTCGTGATATGGGCCGCCGTTCGCTCGCCTTTGACTGCGACGTTGTTAACGTAGATGAGGTGAAAGCCGTAGTAGAACAGTCTGTTTCTGAGCTTGGAAAGATAGATGTACTGGTGAATAACGCTGCGCTTCCTAGCGAAGCAGGGGATGCACCAATATTAAGTATGACCGATGAGAATTGGTTTGGAACAGTAGATGTGAATCTTCACGGTCTCTATCACGTGATTCGTGCGGTCGGTAGGGAAATGGTTAAATCAGGAGGTGGCAGCATTGTAAATATTTCTTCAACAGCTGGTCGTATTGGAATTCCGAATTACGGTGCGTATTGTGCAACAAAATGGGCTATGCATGGACTTACACAACAGTTAGCGCTTGAGCTTGCGAAAGATAATATTCGTGTGAATATTGTGTGCCCAGGTTCTACTGATACAGACATGATGGATGGTACTTTTGGACGTTACGACAAAGTTGCGGGTGTTGAGCCTGGAACTTCTAAATCAAATATCAGACAGGCGTTGCTTATGAAAAGACAAGCACTTCCTGAAGAACAAGCCGCAGTTGTCTCATTTCTTGCCTCTGATGATTCTTCTTATATGACAGGCCAGGCATTGAATGTTGATGGCGGAAGTCGTATGGATTAGTGGATCGAGTTTAAAAATGAAGCTGCGTTACGTAAAAACTCTTGAACAAGTTCGTCAATTACAAAATTTATACGCAGAACCGGCTTTTGAGTCGTTTCGTTCATTGTCCGTTTCATTTGAAACAGACCCCGAGGTAATTAAAGCTGTTTTGCCACCTCCACTTGAACCCGATGAACAGTCCCTGGCCTCTGTGAGTATTTCACGCATTGGGACTAGTAATACCTTGCAACCATTTGGTGCTGCAGGTCTTTCTGTACGATGTCGATATGAAAATATTGTTGGTGATTATCCACTTACCATGCCCATGTCTACAGATGCTGCTGTGATTTTTGGGCGTGAACTTTATGGTGAACCGAAAAAAGTAGCAGAAATTAATGTTTCCGAGGATGACGATACTTTTTTGGGTACAGTTCAGCGATATGGTGTGACGTATATGGAAATCCGAGGAGAAAGCTCTGAGGTTTTACAAGGAGGCGACTCGGGAATTTCAAATCGCTTTTACTTTAAATATATGCCAGCGCCGGACGGGGTTGGATTTGATAATGATCCTGTTCTTGTGCGGGTTCGGCATACTGGCTCTACCCGGAGAGTTGAACGTTTAGAGGGTGATCTAATTTTGAGAGAGTCAGAGCATGATCCTGTGGTAGATGTTCCGATACTTGATATTAAGACTGTGATGTATTCAGAAGGTGATACGTATACGCATGGGGAGATTCTCGATCGGGTGCCGGGAGAAAGCTTTTTACCGTATATGTTTGGAAAGGTTGATGATCTCGAGTTATTAGCCCGTGAGGGAGTGATTGAGAGCGAGTAAGCCGTATGCAGTTCGGTATTGTTGTTACTAGTACTACAGAGCTTCGAGAGCATTTGATTGATCTGGATGCGTCGTTGATAGATACGCTTTATGTAGTCGATCACCCTTCATTTGCAGAACCAGACCCATGGACTTTTTTGGCATGGGTAGCGGGGCAAACTAAGAGGATTCGACTGGGAACACATGTTACCGGTGCTCCTTTCCATCATCCAGTTTCTCTTGCCAGGCAGGTTACAGCAGTAGATGTACTGAGTGGTGGTCGCGTGACGTTAGGAATTGGGACGGCATACGAGCATGCAGATTTTGAACCATATGGGTTTGAAATGCTTAATTTCAGTGGTCGTGTTCAACAAATGCAAGAGACAATTGAAATTCTGAAGTCTTTATGGACCAAAGAGAATACAGTTTTTTCAGGTGAGTATTTTCAATTGTTGGGCGGTGCAACTTTCGTACCAAAACCTGTGCAAAAACCAACAATTCCAATTATCGTTGGTTTGAACAAACCGGGTAAAGTTTTAGAGGTAGCTGTTAGGCATGCCGATGGGATTAACACTTGGCAATTGGGACCTGAGCAAATTGCTGAAATTGGTTTAGCAGTACGTGAAAATTGTGAAAAGGTTGGTCGCAATCCTGACACCTTTGCAATAACCGCTGATTTAATTTTTGCACGTGATCAAAATATGGAAGTAGCTGACCAAATAGCGGGTCAGATTGCAAGCATGGCACGTTCTTGGGGCCGTTCTGAACAAGTTACACAATGGGATCATTCAGGAGTTCTTTATGGAGATGCTGAGCATATGTTGGATCAGATAGAGGTTTTTAAAAGTGTCGGGGTTTCTGAGATTGCTGTTTCAATAAGTTCGATCGAGGACGCACTTTGGTTTAACGAAAATGTTTTAAGGAAGCTCTGAACGGTTAGCCGAACAGGGCCTTCACCTAAAGGTTCCTTAGATTAATAAAGGATTAGGGCCGTGACAGTTCGATACATTCACCATCTTCAACTTGGATTACACGTGTGGCAACTTCACGCATTAACAAGTTGTCATGACTCGCGCAGACAATAGTTCCTTCATATTTAGATAATGCTTCTATTAGCATTTTTCTTGTCATTACATCCAAATGATTTGTTGGCTCATCTAAAAGTAGAACATTCGATGGCTTGAGAAGGAATTTTGCGAGGGCTACCCTACTACGTTCCCCTCCTGACAAAACTGAAATTGATTTGTTTACAGTGTCACCACGAAATAGAAATTGCCCGAGTGCTTTTCGAATCTCTGTTTCGGACTTACCAAGTGCCACTGATTTGACTTCGTCTAATACCGAAAGATTTAAATCTAATACTTCATCTTGATGTTGGTCATAATATGCTGGGTCTGCTCTTTCAGACCACGAAATTTTTCCTTCAGTTGGAATAAATTCACCTGAAAGTGCTCGTAAAAGGGTGCTCTTGCCGCTTCCATTGGGTCCGACAAGTACGATCTTTTCGCCACGTTCAACTAACAAATTTGCATCAATCAACACAGTTTGGTCATCCCAGTTATGACCAAGTCCTTCTACTTGTAATACCTCACGTTCTACTCGGCTGGAAGATTTTAATTGAAATGAGATTTTTTTCTCTTTATTTGGAAGGACGGTTCTATTAATTTTTTGTAGTGATTTTTCTCTTGATTTTACCTGCGTTGCCTTTGTTGCTTTGCTGCGAAAACGCTCGATAAATCTTTCTTGTTTTGCAATCTCTCGATTTTCTTGAGTTGCGGCTTTTTGGAGTTGAGCTAGTTTGGCTGCCTTTTGTTTCAAAAATGAAGAGTAATTGCCGAGATAACTTGTCACTACTCCATCACGTAACTCCACTATCCGTTCTGCAACGCCATCCAAAAAATCACGATCATGTGTGACCAAGATAACTGTTCCTGGGAATTGTGATAAATATTGAGTTAGCCATGTTTTGGCATCAGCATCCAAATGGTTGGTGGGCTCATCTAGTAGCAAATGTTCAGGCTGGCGTACTAATACTTTGGCAAGTCCAATTCGCATTTTCCAACCACCAGAGAAATCCCCACATTTTTTTTTACGATCTTCCTGAGTAAAACCTAAGCCATCGAGTACGCGACCAATTCGTTTTTCGATACGATATCCATCTAGAATCTCTAGTTCTGTAAATAAAGATGCCTGTTCATCGATCAGTGCTTCTATGTTTTCTGCACCTTCACTAATTTGATTAGAAACTGCATCAAGTTTCTGTTGTAAGGAAGTTATATCATCGAATGCGATCCATAACTCTTCTAGCAATGCATTAGTACTATCAAATGGCACATCTTGCTTTAAATAACTAAGTTCACCATTATTGTGCCCGGCCGTTCCGGCATCAGGTGATTCCATACCTGCAATCAACTTCAATAAAGTAGACTTCCCTGTGCCATTTGGTCCGACTAAACCGATTTTTTCACCATCATTTACATTGAATGAGATCTCATTCAAAATTAAGGTTGCACCAAAAGATTTACTTATTTCATTAACAAAAATCACACTAGCTCAATAGTACTGGAAGCTTATTTAGGATCTATCAGTACGGAGCTAGCTAATTGTAGGTTCGCTACTCTCCCGATAAGGGGTTGCTAGTTTGCGATAAGATAGCTGTGCTAGGGATCACAATTTGATTGTCTGAGATACGTAGTGCGGCATAGTGACCATCATGAATTGCTTTTTCCATCGGTCGTGATGCTACGGCATCTCCTGTTACAAAGACTTCACCTGCATATTCTTCTAAAACATCAACGAGGCCTCTATTTGATTCATTTCCAGAGATAAGTACCACACTATCAGCAGCATGGATGTGGTCTTTACCAGAATCTAAATTTGTAATTACAACTGAATCCTTTTGTATTGCTGAAAGTTGTGCACGAGGGACTAATGAGAACCCACTTTCATGGTCAGTTAGTCTTCGTAAGGCCGGATCACGCATTAAAGCGCCAACGGTTTGTGGTCCTATGCTTGTATGAGGTGTTGCAAAAGTTACAGATACTCCTTTTTCGAGCAGAAATTCTGCGACTGCGATTCCTTCGTAGTGTCCTACATCATCAAAAACGAGAACATGCTTTCCGGTTTCAACCTCTTCCGCCATTATTTCCCAGGATGTGAACACATTTTTGTTATTAATACCTATAACGGGGCTTGCAGGACGAGCTGCTTGAAAGCCATCACGTCTAGGTGTTGAACCTGTTGCCAAGATGATTGCTTCCGGTTTCTCTTTTTCGATAATTTCTTCATCAACTTTCTTATTGAGCTCAATTTTTACTTCTAGTTTGCGTAATTGAGGAACTATCCAGTCAATATCTTTGCCGAACTCATCGCGTGTAGGTGCTTTTCTGGCTAGTTTGACTTGTCCGCCAAGCTCATCGCTCGCCTCATAAAGTGTGACTTGATGTCCACGTAAGGCAGCCACCCGAGCAGCTTCGAGTCCTGCAGGGCCACCGCCGATAACCATTACACGTTTGCTTTCAGCGCTGGGAGTAATTGTGTCATCGCCGAAACGTAATTCTTGTCCAGCACCGACATTAACCACACAGCCGAAGCGCATTAAAGGACCTGTACTTCCTCCTATGCAACCTTGATTACATCCAAGGCATGGGCGCACGTCCTCTGTACGACCTTCTTGCGATTTCCGTACGATATCTGGATCTGCGAGTGTTGCGCGGATCATGGAGACCATATCAGCTTCGCCAGAGCTAATGATGCGGTCAGCTTCCTCTAGAGTTGTAATACGACCTACGACAAAGCTCGGCTTTTTGAGGGCACGACTAGCTGGGATACTTTGTGATAATTCATACCCATGTTCTTCATGCATACCACCAATTAATTGATCAAATGCAAGGTAACCTCCCGTAGAGACACTAAAGAGGTCGACCATTCCGGTTTCTTCTAAGTCGAGTGCTATAGTCCGACAGTCATCAGGTTCCAATCCCCCTTCAACTCCTTCACGGCCACTTAGCCGAACACCGATGATAAATTCAGGGCTAACTACTTTACGGATGGCAGCAACGACTTCTTTCCCGAAACGACGGCGATTTTCTGCAGATCCTCCATACTTATCTGTACGACGATTTGTTGTGGGCGATAAAAACTGCATAACTAGGAAACTGTGGCCGTAATGGATTTCTATTCCATCCAGCCCACCTTCTTCGGCTCGCTTAGCTGCAGATGCGTACGATTCAACGATTTCATCGATCATGTTTTGGGTCATTGCGACCGGAATTTCACCTTGACCTTCGGATGCGCGTAAATGCTTCACACTTGGAATTGCTGACGGTGCCCAAGGCGGGCTGCCATCAGTAGGAATTGCATGAGCACCCTGATGAAAGAGTTGTTGCATCATTACCATTCCCTGTTTGTGTACAGCATTCGCTAGTTTTGCGTATTCTGGGATCATTTCATCGCTAAACGCTGGGACAGATCCCGCGCCTGATGAAGGATGGACTGAAGATGCCTCGAGGATACTCATTGCTACACCACCCCGGGCTCGAGCCTCATGGTAGGCAATTAGATCATCATTAATTGTTCCCCTTCCTAAACCAGTGCCATGCGCTGATCGAACTACTCGATTACGAAACTCGGTCTTATTGACCATGATTGGTTTAAAAACGTTTTCAAGAGACATAACAATAATCCTTAGGCATCGAATTCAATTTCCAAATGTAGCGGGCCGCGTACCCCACCTCTTCCCGGTGGAGGGAAGACAATGCCATCATTTGGTACATCTTTTAGCCGTGGGTTTTTTAATGCAGTGAGTAGTAATTTGGAAGCCATTACAGCTTCTTGGCGAGCCATAGCATAGCCCATGCAGAAATGACGTTCCTGTCCAAATCCAAGGTGGCTAGCCACACCATCTTGCCAATACCCAACTCGTAATTCTTTCCCAAAATACAGATCTTCTCGGAAAATGTTGAAGTCATCTGGGTTCGAAAAAACTTTTTCGTCACGATTACCCGCACCCAGACATAAATCGACTTTTGCACCCATTGGTAGTAGTTTTTCGCCGATCTCTACTTCCCTTAAAGTTCTTCGGCTTTGATAGTGATTTGGACCATCAAAACGGAGCATTTCAGTAAACACCCGATCCAGCAGTTCAGGGTTTTTTTGTACCGCATCGAATTGTTCGGGATTGTGTAGAAGGTTCCACCACATAGAATCGATTGCCTTGTGTGTGGTGTCACCCCCTCCCACAAGTAACAGTGCGATAAATGCTTTTATTTGCATTACGGTCATTCGCTCACCTTGCAACTCTGCGTGACAGAACTTAGAGATCAGATCTTCTTTTGGGTTTGCCATGCGTTCTGTAATGTGGGGATCCAGATAATTAAATAGTTCATTTCGTGCTTGCTCTGCGGATTTGAAATATGCCTTCCCGTAACCCATTCCTGCAAAAAGTTTGCTATATAGTTGTTCGAAATAGTCATTATCTTTTTTGGGCAGGCCTAGCATTCCTGCTATAACTCTAATTGGGAATCGAGAGCTGAATTGTGCTACGAGGTCAACCTCTCCACGCTTTATGAAGTCTGAAGTTAATCCTTCTGCTGCGGATAATGAGAACCCATCGATCATCTCTGCGGCTGTTTCTTCAATTATTGGAAGCCAACTTTTTAATTTTTCCCCTACGAATTCTCCAGCAACAATTCCTCGTTGGCGTCGATGTTCTTCGCCTTCACCGTACTCCAAAATTGTTGGACCAAGAGGAGAATCTGAGCCGAATTCATAGTTTCCTTTTACGTCATAAATAGCACGTGTGAAGTCTTCATTATTCTTATAGACCTTCCAAATATCTTCATATTTGGAAATAAACCATCGGTTTTGGAACTTGTCATTATAGACAGGATCATTATCACGAACTTTTTTATATAACGGAAAGGGTTCTATGCGGTGTTCTTCAGTTAAAAATTCTGCGGGTTCAATTACTACGTCCGGAGCTAAAGCTTCCATAGCGCCCTCTTAGCTAAAAATATCTTGGATACATGATAACGCGGCTTTAATAGGCTTCCTAGGACCTTTTTGATTCGGTTCTTAGTACAAGAAACCAGGTTAGCAGGGTGGAAAGAAGGACAAGGACTAATGCCGTAAGGCCTGTGTCTGCAAGGAAGCCTTCTGCTTCAAGTCCCCAAATTCTCGTAGCTAATGTCTGAAAACCTATTGGAGAAGCAAGAAGGGTAACTGGTAGTTCTTTCATAACGGAAAGCAGAACAATACCGGCACCTGCTAATAGGGTTGGTGCCATCATGGGGACTTCAATTTTCAGTAGTCTCCGTAAACGTTTTGCACCTAGCGCCTGAGCAGTTTCAGTAAGTTGTGAATCTAAGGTTAGAACCCCAATTTCTGTGTTGCGTAAGGCCTGAACACCAAAATGTACGATATAGGAAAATATTAATGGTATGAAAGTCAGATAGAGAACTTCTAGGCCAGGAATTTCTAAGGTCATGAAAACCGTGGAGAGTGCAATCAAAAGACCTGGAATTGCAAAGCTACTTGCCACAATTATTTGGATGTAGCTTGTTCCTCGACTCCTATAGCGTGTACTTAAATATGCTATAGGTAGCATTAAGGCAACCGTGAGAATCGCTACCACTATGCTTATCCAAAGCGTGTTTAATAACGGCATTCCGAGATCACCAACACGTTCGCTCCAATTATTAGTGGTTGTGTTAAAGGTCCACCAACAAAAGACAAGTATCGGGGCGCCCAAGCCGAATAAGAGAGGGGTGATAACTGTTAGCAGTGCCGGTACACGCCACCATTTCAAGGGAATTGTTTGAGGTGTTTTTTTCCCCGGTTCGAGGTGCTGTTTTGATTTCTTCCCTGCTCGACTTTCTAGGGCTGCAATAACAAGCGCAAGAATTGCAAGAATGAGACCTAGGGAAAAAGATAGTGGTCCGTCAAAGAGCCGATTAGTGAAAATACGTGTTGAGAGAGTAATGTAGTCCATAACCCGAACTAAACCAAAATCACTCACTACATAAAGGAGGACTAGGAGTGCACCTGCTTGTGTAGAACTTGCTATTTGAGGCCAGACAATACGGGGGAAAATTGACCAGCTTCCTTTGCCAAGAACGCGGGCTGCCTCATCTTGTTCGGTTGAAAGTGACGATAGTCTTGCTGAAACTGGCAAAAAGACATACGGATAAGTTACTAGGGTCAAAGCTATAAAGGAGCCCCAGAATCCATCGATCACCGGTGGCATCCCTAGTCCTAATGGCTCTAGTATTTCTGGAACTATTCCACCTGGCCGGAATGCATCTAATAATGCTATGCCAGCTAAAAAGGATGGTAGTACTAACGGTAATGCCACAGCAATACGCCAAAATCGAGCGTAAGGTAAGTCGGTTCGTACTATGATCCAAGCTAGTAGTGTTCCTAAAATTGCCGTGGCAAAAGTCACTGATGTTGCAAGATATAGTGTATTTAACAGTGGGCTGAGTGTATGCGATGAGAAAAGGGCATCTATAGCATTACTGCCCTCGCTGATGTTTCGAACAACTATATAAACTATTGGAGTTGCGAAGCAGGCAGCTATAAAAAACGAACTAATCCATAACAAAATTGGTGCTTTTGTAAATCGCTTCATAAAAAAGTTCTTTTAATTGAGTTTCAACTAATAGGTTTGCGTCGGGGGACCAGTGTATTTTAAATCAACAAAATCACCGGTTCTCTGGGTTCCCATCATTGGTGTACGAACAGAAACTAAAGCATGATTTTCCTTACTTATTAAGTACCTTGTGTCATGGCCATAGAATTCAATTTTTTCAATTTTCCAGTCTTTTCCGTCTTCAAGGGATATGTGTTCTGGGCGGACAAGAACATTCAGTGCGCCACTTGATGGTTTAGCCAGAGGAAGTTTTCCAAGAATCGTTTCGATCTCGGTACCTGTTGCTTGTCCTTTAAAAAAGTTTGCCTCACCGACAAATTCTGCTACCCATTGTGTTGTGGGGTATTTATAGATTTCATCAGCTGTCCCGAACTGCAGTATTTTAGACTCATTCATCACTGCTATTTTGTTGCCAACAACAAATGCTGTTTCAAGATCATGAGTTACAAATATGCTGGTGATTTTGAGCTCAGAAAGTAATTCTGATACATCAGAACGCAGTTGAGTTCGTAGTTTAGGGTCAATACTTGCAAAAGGTTCATCTAGGAGTAGGACCGAAGGTTTAGGAGCTAATGCTCTAGCAAGAGCAACACGCTGGCGTTCACCACCTGATAGTGTTTCAGGGTATCTTTTTCCGTAACCTGGTAACCCTACCAACTCCAGAATTTTTTCCACATGTGTTTCTCGTTCCGGAGTCTTTTTAAGGCCAAAAGCAATATTTGTTTCCACATCCATATGAGGAAACAAGGCACCTTCTTGAAAAACCATCCCTATATTGCGCCGCTCGGTCGGGATTGATTTATTCGGATCCGAGAGGGTGTAGTTGTCCAATGAGACACGCCCCTCTTGTGTTTGTTCTAAACCTGCGATCAAACGAAGAAGCGTAGTTTTTCCCGATCCACTAGGTCCGAGTAAAGCAATTGATTTACCCGCTTCTACCGTCAGTGAGATATTGCTAAGCACTTCAGTTTCTGCATATGCAAAGCTCAGGTTTTCAATTGTGAGTTCACCCCCTTCGAATTTGAGAGGAGGATCTTTTATAGGTGTATTACCTGCTTGTTCTAGTACTGTTTTTTGCTCAACCACAGGTATCCACCATATTAAATATTAGCTAAGTCGTCAATAAAATATGAGACTAGGCATATGCAACAAATTAGGCATGCCTAATTTGTTGTTCTTTCTAGTAATTCAAAGCTAGCTTATTATCGTTACGATTCTAGGAAATAGATTGCAAGGTATGCCTTAATGAAAGCTGTGATATTAGCTGCAGGTCTTGGTACGCGATTTAACAATGAATTTGATGGTCGACCGAAGCCTCTTGTACAGCTTTTGGATAAACCTCTGATTGCCTATACCCTGGAGGCTCTTGAGGAAGCAGATGTTGAGGAGGTTTTAGTTGTTACTGGGTATCGAGGAGAAGAGGTTCGTACTGCTGTAAAGAGTTGGTATACGGGCAAAGTTAGCTTTGTTTCAAATCCTCGTTTTCACGAAGGACTTTCTTATTCTTTAGCTGCTGCACAATCTTTTTGTGCGGACGACCCGTTCCTCTTGCTTATGAGTGATCATGTTTTTTCAGTTGAATTACTAAAACTTTTGCAGTCTAAGTCCGCTTTATTATCTTCGAGTAAGGAAGTATCTTTCATTGCTGCTGATGCAAGCAGTCGACCAGAAGATTATGTTGAAGAAGCAACGAAACTTATTGTCGGTTCTGACAACTTGGTTTCACGAATAGGAAAAGATCTTAAAGAATCGAAAATTCTTGATACAGGTGCTTTTTACTGTACCTCTGCAATTTGGAAAGCTCTTGAAAGTGCTCCTGATAATTGTAGTTTGAGTCGAGTGATCGAAGAGTTATGCGCCGAACAGCTTTTGTGTAGTGTGGATGTAACTGGTTGTTTTTGGTACGACATTGATACTCCTGATGATTTAAAAAATGCTGAAGTTTCGCTTTTACAGGTTCTCCCAAGGGATTAAGGTTCTGTAAAAGAGAGAAGATTGCTTGATTTCTTATTCTCTTTTCGTAAAGTATTCCTAGTAGTGTTGGAGGTAGGCAAGTTATGAAAAATACTGCCGTATGGAGTGGCAAAACACGAGAGATTCTTCTTGAAGAACGACAGGAGTTAGTTCCGCCTCCTGGATGGTTGCGGATCCGTGTTGCGGGGGTTGGGATTTGTGGTAGTGATTTACACACATATTCTAGTGGCGGACCTCCGGGTGGAGTTCCAGGACATGAAGTTGCAGGTGTAGTTGACTTAGTTGGTGAAGGGGTATCTTTGGAGGTAGGGTCAGGGGTCGCAATTGAGCCTATAGCGTCTTGCGGAGTGTGTATTAATTGTTTGGAGGGATATCGGTGGCATTGTTCCCGTAGTATTTTTCTTGGTGGCGAAGGTGATGGAGGTATGGCTACACATATGTTGGCGCCTGAGGCTGCTTCATTTTCATTGCCCGAAAATGTTTCTCCCGCAGAAGGTTCTTTTGTTGAGCCTTTAGCTGTAGGACTTCATGCATTAAATCAGGCTTCGGTTAATCCAGGTGACAGTTTATTAATACTAGGAGCTGGGACTGTAGGTCTTTGTACAGCCTTAGTCGCTCGTCAGTTGGGTATTCAAGAGGTTTATATAACTGCTAAGCATTCCTTCCAAGCGGATATTGCAAAGCTATATGGTGCGGTTCCATTAAAGCCCGATGAAGTACTAACGCAATTAAGAAGTACCTCTATTGATACAGTTATAGAAACTGTTGGAGGGAGGGCTGATACTTTGGTCACAGGCCTGCGTGCAGTACGTTCTCGGGGAAATATTGTGGTAGTTGGTGTCTTTACAGAAAGTATTGATTTTCCAGTGAATGAGTTACTTTTAAAGGAAGTGCGGTTGTCCGGTGCTGTTTGTTATGCACGGAAGGGTGACCATGCTGAATTTAAAACTGCAGCACTAATGCTGGCTCAAGTTCGTGAAGAGATGCAGATTATCAAAACGCATAGTTTCGAACTTTCGGAAATTGCTAAAGCGTTTGAAGTCGCTGCAGATAAATCATTAGGTGCGGTCAAGGTTCAAATTTGTCCTTGATGCTGTCATAAAAAGGAGGGGTTGATGACTTTACCACTTGAAGGGATTCGTGTTTTAGATTTTACCTGGATGCAGCAAGGCCCCTTTTCTACCACGCTTCTTGCCGATATGGGGGCTGAAGTTATTAAGGTTGAACATCGTGAAGGTGAACGAGGTCGTGCAGTTGATCGCAATCAGATACCTGAGCCTGTCCCGTACTTTATTGCTCACAACCGAGGAAAGCGCAGCATAACTTTGGACGTTCGGCGTCCTGAAGGACGTGAAATTGTTGAGCGGTTTGTAAAAAAAGTAGATGTCGTTGTTAGTAACATGCGAATTGGAAAAATGGATACCCTTGGTTTTTCTTATGAGTATCTTTCTTCTCTTAATTCGAGGCTTGTCTATGCCTGTGGATCAGCATTTGGTCCACTTGGTGAACGTTCGCAAGCTCCAGGGAATGATATTGTTGGCCAATCAGCTGGTGGTATTACAACGCGGACTGGACACTCAAAGGGTATTCCTACGCCTGTAGGTGCAGCGATTGCAGATCAGACAGGTGCAATTTTTTTGTGTACAGGAATTTTAGCTGCACTTGTACAAAGAGAGCGGACTGGCTTAGGGGATCAGGTCGATGTGTCCTTGTATGGTAGTCAGATTGCATTGCAATCTTGGGAAATTACGGATTTTTCACTTAGTGGTAAAGAAGCAGGAAAAGGCGGTTATGGGCATCCACTGTTGACCTACCGTTCTGTATGGCGAACATTTGAAACAAGCAATGGATGGGTTGCAATAGGTGGGGCAGCAACTGATAAATTTAAGGCACTTGCTGAGATAGTTGATTTACCGGAACTTGCTGAAAAATATCCTGATGATGCATCACGAGCTGCTGCTATGGAGGATATTCAACCACAATTGCAGGAGCAATTTTTAAAGAAGTCGAAGGAGTTTTGGCTTGCGAAGTTTAAAGAAAAAGATATCTTTGCAGGTCCTGTTCAGTCATATGAAGATATTGTGGTCGATCCGCAAGCAAGAGAAAATGGATACATTGCAACTATGGCCCACCCTTCACTCGGCGACGTTGCTATTGCGGGAACTCCTATTCAATTTGGGCGATCTCCACGTACTACTTTGCCACCACCACCAGAGCTTGGGGATTATACAGAACGGTATTTGTCAGAACTTAACTACTCGTGGGATGAAATCGTTAATTTACGTGAAATTGGTGTGATTTAGTTTTAGTGATACACAATTTGCTAAATAGATTTCCAGCTCTTCAATCGCAAGATTTCCGTAAACTCTTCTATAATTATGTTCTTTCCAGTGCAGCAAGATGGGCAGAAATGCTCGGTCGGGGTTGGTTGATATTTGAAATTACTGGCTCGACAGGTGCAGTAGGAATTGTCACTTTTTGCGGTATGGTTCCCTCTTTGTTGTTTGGGCCAATAGGGGGTGCACTTGCAGATCGATTTGACCGTCGGCTTATGGCTATGTGGTCTGCAGGTTTCGGTGTACTTTTTTCCGCACTACTCGGCATATTAGCTATTAGTGGACACGTTGTAATGTGGCATGTTGTGGTGCTCTCAATTCTTCAAGGCACTGCATTTGCTGCAGTTACGCCCGCATCTGAGGCGTTAATTCCTAGTCTTGTTCCTCGGGAGCATTTACTGAATGCAATTTCTTTTCGTGGAATAGCAAGACATGGTTCAAAAGTTATTGGGCCATTGTTGGGTGGTGTTCTAATAGTTGAAAGAAGTGATGGCTCGGGATGGGTTTTTATTTTAACCGCTGTTTTTCTTATTTTATCCATATCTCAACTGCATCGTATTTCTTGGCGGAATCCGTCGATTCGATCAGTTACCCAGCAATCTAATTTTGACGTTTTTAGTCCAATTGCTGAAGCAGCACGATATGTTGTTCAGGATCGACGGATCCTAATGATTCTTTTTCTAATTGGAGGACACTGTGGTTTTACTATGGCCTATGATTCTCTACTTCCTGGACTTGCTACTGAGGTAGGTGGAGGCAGTTCAACTTTTGCTGCAATCACGGTTGCAGTGGGTATTGGTGCACTACTCGGCACACTTGGTGTATCAATGATTTCAAACGAATATTATCGGGGCCCATTCCTCATATTTTCAGGACTAGGAAGTGGTATCGCACTTCTAATGCTGGGTTTTACAAACGGACCAATTTTTTCGGTTGTAGCTGGTTTTATAGCTGGATGTACGCAGGCACCATTTATGGCATTGTCTGCAACGTTTGTCCAAGAAATTGTTCCCGATGAGTTTCGAGGTAGAGTCATGGCTTTTTATTTAATGATTGCGGCTGGTTTTATGGCGCTCATGAATTTAGGTTTTGGCTTCGTTGCAGATTCTTCCGGTGAGCGTCTTATGCTGATTATCCCCAGTGCTTTTTGGTTATTATTGTTTGTACTAGGGGCTTTTGCTTACAAACCGCTAAATTTTCTGCTGCGACGAGGGGTTTTTCTTGCTAATTCGGAAACTATAAGTGAAAACTAGCAGAGGTCTAGAGAGCTTAGTTTTCGGATGAAATTCTTTTTCGTCGATTAGCTAATTTGCAGCGATTACTACAAAATTTTTGTTTCCGTCCCCCAGTTCCGAAGGGCGGTATGCTTGGTATATCTTTGTCACAACCATGTTGGTTTGCGCATGGCTTGTAGGTGATATTGTCATATTTATCACGGGCGATTAATGCCCAGCACCATCCGATCCAACCACTTGGAAAAAGTGCCAATGAACCACTGGGATGTGCTGCTTTGTTCTTAGAACTCGACTTGTTGGGAGAAATGATCGGCATTGTATGTTGAACTAGACGTTTGTTGATATCATCGTCACTCGGGTGACTAATTTGTGATGCTGTGGCAATTGCCTCCCACTCCATGAACCAATCCTTGATTGTCTGCTCCTGATTCGTGTTTTGTATATCAAAGGTAAAAAAGTCACCATAATTTTCTATAAAATTAAGAACTATCGGCTCAAAATCATCGAATGGTGCAGCATTTAATGTTCGTAGCCATGCACTCGGTATACGACTTAATTTTTTAGCAATTGCTCTATGCATATCCAAATAGTATGGGTATGGCGAAACCTTCCCACCTATCTTGGTTTCCACCGAGATATCGACGAATTTCTCTGGTTTTTTTGAGTAGAGATCATATTTGATAAGACCGTCATCTTGGACTTTTACATCAAGTTCCCCTCCAGTTTTTTTATTGATGTTTAGAGTGTGTCCGGAAGGTGGTCTGACTAATCGAATTGCTGACATGTACCTGAAGTTATCTTAATTATTTAGACACTTATTATATAGCTCTATTGCGTTTCTTACGATCTATAACCTATAGATATTTTTATTCTTTTGAAGGAAAGGACAGCGAAATACAAGCTCCGCCAAGATTACTTGCTTTAACGACAGCCGTTCCACCATGGATAATCATTTGTTGCCGAACTAAAGATAAACCGAGGCCAGAACCTTCTCGGGGTTCAGTTGTTCCTGTGTAGAACCGTTCAAATACTCGCTCATGTTCAGTTTCCGGAATGCCGCGACCATTGTCTTCTACGATAACTATCACATGTTCATTTTCATATTTTGCGCTCACCCGAATGTTAAGCTCTTGGCTAGGAAGACCACAGTGGACTCTTGCATTTTCAAAAAGGTTCCGGAGCAGCACATCAAGGCCTTCTCTCCAACCGGTTAATGTAGGGATGTTATCGGACAATTCGAGTTCGAATTCAATATCTGGAAATTGATTTTTTGTAAAATTAACTGATTCAGTAATTACATCGAAAAGATCCACTTCGTCCATGTTTGATTCTTCTGATACTAAGTCTCCACGTGACAGAAGTCTTAGAGCGTCAAGTGTTTTTAAAAGGCGTTCTTGCTGTGCAAGTATTTCCTGAATAGCAGCACGGTTGTCTTCTGAATTTAGATCGCCACCTTGATTCAATAAGTCGAGATTCAGTCGCATACTTGTTAGGGGCGTACGTAGTTCATGTGCGATATTAGAACCAAATTCACGGGACACAGATAATGCAGAGCTAATTTCCGTGGCAGCATACTCTAAGCGAGATAGCATGGCATTCAAATCTTCAGCTAGTGCCTTAATTTCAGGTGGTCCAGTTGCTTCGACTCTGACTGATAAGTCTTCAGTGTCTCGGACCTGGGCAGCATTTTTCCGAAGACGAACTAAAGGTTGAATTACTCGGTACCCAATGAACCATCCACTTAATCCAGCAATCACCGTAACAAAAACTCCCACGAGGAGCAGACGTTCTTGTAGGTCAATAATTGTCTGTTGCATTTGATGAGTTGAAATAGCAGCTTGTACAGTCACATCAGTAGCAGCTACGCCACGTTGTAGATTTTTAGGTTTGGTTGTTTTTGTGAGAATCCGCCAGGATTTTGATCCATCATTACGGTTTGAAAAGCCATTTTCTCGGTTTGTGGTTTCAATTGCAGGAAACCCTTCAGTTTCAATAATTATTTCATTTCGACCGACTGTAAAGATAAGTCGTACTGGTATTTCTAGTTGCAATAATATTGTTTCATTCCTTGTTCCAGTAGTTGGACCAGGTCGTTGCTGTCTTCTCTCCAGAAACTGGATTTCGTCATGAAAAATACGTTCCAATACGCCAATAGTAAAAACTTGATGAATTTGTTTTTCAAGTTTTTCATCCATCCGTGTTTTCATATCTTGTTCAGCAAATCCCCCAACCAACAAAAATGCTACTACAAAGACAACTATTGTTAGACCAGCTAAAAATACTGCTATTCGGGCTTGTAAACTCATGATCTCAATACGAAGCCGACGCCGCGGACTGTGTAAATTATCCGAGGGCTTTCATCAATCTCCAATTTCTTGCGGAGATATCCTATAAATACATCAACCACATTTGTTTCAGCTTCAAAATCGTAACCCCAAACGAGCTCTAGTAGCTGATTTCTTGTGAGAACAGAATTGGTGTGATCGGCAAGAACAGTAAGTAAATCAAACTCAATTTTTGTTAAGTTGAGCGGCTTGTCACTATAGGTCGCAATTCTGCTCTGCGGATCAATTGTGAGATGGTTTAGCTTAATAATTTTTGAGCTTGTTGGATGTTCTCTTCTTAAAAGTGCGTTAATTCGAGCTAATAATTCACTAAATGCAAAAGGTTTAATGAGGTAGTCATCAGCACCTGATTCAAGGCCTAAAACCCGATCAGTAACTTCGTCTTTAGCTGAGAGTATACAAATTGGTAGCATGTTTTGTTCTTTGCGAAGATATTTTGTAACTTCAATCCCGTTCATTTTTGGCATATTGATGTCTAGGACAAGAAGATCTGGTGTTTCCTGTTCTATTGCAAGAATTGCATCTTCTCCATTATGTGACACACGTACTATGAAGCCCTCGTTGCGCAAGTTGCGCTCAAGGGCTTCACAAATCGCAATATCGTCATCTACCACTAAGACATTGCCAGGCATGGATGGTAGCTCCTATCTCCGTTGTCTTTCCGCGTTATGATTTTGGGGGCCACGATTCCTGTTATTGTGCTTTCTACCTTTAGTTCGCTTGTCTGTTTTCTGTTCACTATCATCTGACCTTACGTGCGGATTCGTACTTCCCTTTTTGTGGCAACAATTTCCAGGATTACTTTTTTTGGCAATTTGGTTTTGCTTGCGTTCACTCGGAAGTTTGTTGTTAGCACGTTGCTCTCGTTTTGCATCTGCTTCCTCCTGTGTGAGTGTCCCATTTTCTACAGATGTAGTTAAACGCTGATCTAACTTTTGATCGATTTCTGCCCTTTTTTCAGTGAGCGCTACTCGTTTAGTATTGAGTTGTTCTTGTTTTGCACTAGCTTCTTCCTGCGTGAGTTCTCCATTTTTTACAGCAGCATTCAATCGCTCCTCTGCAGCGTTTAACTGAGCAGTTATTCTTTCTAAGGTTATTCCAGGTTTCCGGTTTGCACCGTTCTGAGACTTTCCACTTGTTGCTTGCCTCTGTCTTGCATGCGCCTTTTCTTGAGTGATTTTTCCACTTTTGACGGCTGCATCTAACCTCTGTTCCATTCCTTTAATTGTTTTGGAATTGTTGTCAGAACTTGAAGTAAGGTTAATAGAAAGTACTACTGCTGCTACTACTAGGACTACAAGCGCTAGGGTGCTGATTGTTAATATTTTTCGATGTTTCAGGAATTCGTTCATCTCCCAAGTCCTTTTTAAGTTAATAACATCAATCAGGTGTCAGGCTTTAATAGTGGGGTCACTACCTTAATAACTATACCTGACTTCCTGAATGACTTAGGTATGAAATTACACCGTGATCTTAAGAAAACTCTAAGAGGGAATTAAGGAAATCATAAGATGTTTTAAGGCTGGATAAGAAAAAAACTGCGAAAGGGGTGAAAGTAGTTGAAAAAAATCTCCCCTCTAGTAAATTGTGCATAAACTGTTCTGTTTTAACTACAGTAATTAATAAAATTAGGAGTATGAGTGGCTGTTTCAATACTCCCATATAAGTTTTTACCACCTGGGCCTGTCCTTTTTGTGGAGATGAATGACAAGCAGGTGCAAGCTGCCATAGCACGGGAACAAGAGGTTAAATACATTAACCTAGAGACTCATCCTGTCGACTTTATGTACGATCCTAAATCACCCCATATTACTTATGAGAAAAGGTTAGATTTTTTAGGTTCTGGGTTGTCTGCCTTTATGCATGACGATGAAGCGGATAAGCCTATTCCTGAAGATCCTCAAAATTATGTTCTTGATATGCATCGCTGGATTGGAAAGGTAGCGGAGAGTGAATATAAGTCTCAAGCCGAAGAGCTGAACCTGCACGATCTTCTTCAGGGGATAAGTCCAAGTATGGATAAAGCTGCTGCTGTTTCTAAAAGGCTTCTAAATGAACCACCTCAATTCCAAGATGAGCGCTGGCCAACGCAGATCCGAGAGTTTGTGACACTTCATGGGGATTTTTTCAATTACGATGTGGGTGCGCCTGATTTTCGTGATTACACTGTGTTGAGGTGGTTAGAGTTCTGGAGAATGACTGGACGAGCTGCTGCTGTTGTTGAGTCTGTTGTCATACCAGCGAAGGAGGGCAATAAGGACCTGGACTTGGACGGTGAAATGATCGCTTCCTTGGTTAAGCCGATGGGTGACAACGCAGTGTCTTTCTTGGACTCTATGCTGCAGATCTTTACCGGTTCTTCAGTGAAACCACAAAGGCAGGGAGCGAGACAAAATTTACACTCAGCAATACGACCTAATAGTTGGGCTGGCTGGTGTTGGGCGCTCATAGCCCGTGACCTTGCGGATAAGGTGACCTATACACTCTGTAGCAACCATAGATCGGAAGAGAATCTTAATGGCTGTGATCATGAGGTGCCATCTAGTAATCCATTTGGTAGAACTGGTCGTCCTATGAAGCACTGTAGTACTAGATGTAGGAAGGCAACTGAGAGAAGAAGTTAATTCTGCATAATGTTTGGTATCAGTTTGCTAAAGCAACTTGGGCCATCCCAATAGCTACGGTTTTGTTATCAGTATCTGCCTGTAAAAGTTCTATATCTATGTAAGTTTCTGTTTCCACGATCTGTAACTCTGTTACTCGTCCTGTAACTACTAGGGTTTGTTCTTTGAAAAAGGGTGATTTGAGTTTGGCAGAAACAGATATGATTCGTCCTTGTTCTCCCATCCAAGTTCTAAGTAGGGCATTAAAAAATGACATTTGTAGTGGTGCCATAGCAAATGGAGCATCAAAACCTTCATTTTTTGCTACGTCATAGTCCCAGTGGTGAGGGGCAAACTCATCATTAACTGCAGCAAATCGATTCCAGTGTTCAACTGTACCTTTTCTAATAAATGTGGGGAGCTCATCACCAATATTAAGATCTTGAGTATTTCTTATTACCATATTAGTACCTGATAAATACAGATTCGGTAGTTCTGATCCACTGTTCAGATTGATTGTGCCATTCGTTCGACAAAGTTGTGTAGAGCATGTGACCCATTCGTCCTTCACGTTCGAAATAGTTTGTAATTCGATGTGTTGCTCGAATTACGTCACCGGGACGAATACGCACATCACTGTAATTTTCCCGAATCTCGCTAAGTAGGATTGCTTTGTATTTGGGTGGTTCTATCCCGAGTTCGCGTTCGCTAAATGATGTACCTGAAACTTTGGGTTCATCGAGTGATGGTTTTTGTGTGGACCAGGCGAACGGATTGAATTCTTCCGGTGCTACAATTCCGCCGTGTGTTGTTGTAGCGGCATACTCTTCATCCCAAAACAATCGAGGAGGTTCTTCGGGATAATAAACGGAGATTGCCCATTTTCTGATGTCAGATGTGCTAACAGGGTGTGAGACAGATTCACGCATAACTTTCCCAACAATATTCTGCATATCATCTGTTACCAAACTATCTTTCACTACGATTCAACTCCTCTGAAGCATATTACTGGAGTGACCCAGTAACTACTGAGTAAACCCAGTAAACACCACCCGTTTCAAACTCAGGTAAGTCATTAGCACCCGGGACATCTACTCCAGCCTTAAACCAACCTTTCCAGGACTGTGTTGTAGAATTCCAACCATAAACGGATACTACAGAGTCGGTTACTGCTGAAGATACTGATTTTGGGTTGCCTCCCCAAGAGATCAAATTCCAACCAGTTGATAAAGCTATAGCTGATGTGGTTGTAGAAATAGATGTAGTACTAGATCCGTAACTAATATTTTTATAGGTTAGGATTCCAGTCCCTCGATCTAGGGCAAGAACACCGGAACCTCCGGTTGTGGGCGCTGTGATTGTAATGGTCCCACCGACTAATGCATCAATAAATACAATTGCATCTGAAGTAGAAACAGCTGAACCAGTTTCACCAAGATTTGTCACAATGTAATTTAGGACCTCACTGGCGTTTGAATTATAAGCAGAAGGTGTGTTGCCGTTTACATCCTTACTGGTAATCGTATAAATACCTGTCTGACCTGGTTCAAGTGAATCTGGTCCAGCAATTGTATATATCGAGGCTGCACCGCGAACAGTAATATCTTTGGAGGCAGAAAGAGTGCCATATGAGGCCTTGATCGTCATCTTTCCGCTGTTATTTGCGGATGCTGCACGGGCCGTGTTAATGACTACTAATGTGCTTCCATACAAGGCACATGACCCCGCGGTGTTATAGGCTCTACAACTTGCTGTCGTCGTGACATATTGGGTACCAGTATTGGTTGTTCCTTGGAGTGAAATACCGCCAAGAACCCCATCAATCCCGTAGTAGAGTTCATTATCATCATTGTCGTTGCCATCACCATCATCATCGTCACTAATTTTTACAATGGCACCAACAATTGCTTGCCCCGAGGCATCTGTGAGTTTGATAGATAGTGCATAAACCTGACTTGGTCCTGGGGAAGT
>JBJKVN010000017.1:0-63405 GCA_045562595.1 Tepidiformaceae bacterium | reverse complement strand
CCTCACATGACAGAAAACCAACAATTGAGACACCGACAGCAATTGCGGTTTTTCCACGTGAATTAATTTTGGTCCCAAGAAAACTGGCAGAAGAACGAACCAATCTCCAGCGATGGACGCTGATGCCTTCCGGAGGTCATTTTGCTCCTGCTGAAGAACCAGAACTTGTAGTCGAAGACTTACGCGCTTTTTTTAGGACTATAAAAAGTGCGGGTTGAACGCTTCAGGTGGACAACTATAACAATTACAATTTTTTTCATCATCCTAATTACTTCTACTGGGCTACTCGCATGTGTTAGGAAAACAGTAACTCCTGCTTCTATTCCTACTTCAACCCCTACTTCGACTCCTACTTCGACTCCTACTTCAACCCCTACTTCCACTCCTACTTCCACTCCTACTTCCACCCCTGCTTCCACCCCTGCTTCCACCCCTACTACACAACAACTGGAAGCCTCCAAGAAACAACAACTATGTTCAGTTTCAGAACTTAAACTCTGGAAATTAGGCAAATCAATTGAGACGGCAATGTCCACTTATGATGGCGACCCATATAGCGGAAGTTATAGTTTTGCGCTTATCGATTCGTACTGTTCTCAGACTCTGACCATCAACAAAGAACGATTACAATATCCTGCCTCGGCCGCAAAAATCGTAATTGCCATAGCCGTTTTACGTGCTGTTGAAAAAGGAGAGCTAACCTTTGAAGAAATTCAACCAGATCTTGAAATTATGATGCGTAAATCTTTGGATATAAACTCAGATACCCTGAATAATTTAATCACTCCCACACAAGTCCAGGAAATTATTCGCGAAGCAAACCTATCGTCCCTAACAAGGTTCTTTCATAGCTGGCGTGAAACAGCAATGACGGCATCTGACTTAGCGCTCATCTGGGAATCCTTAATTTCAGGAAGGCTTCTCGATGAAACACTAACGGGCTACCTAATGGATTTAACAACACAAGCAATTATTCCTGAGGCCTTTGCTACCTTCCCAATTGAGAAAATTGAAGGTTTTAACTACGGACAAAAAGCTGGGTATTGGATCAACGATGAAGGTGACGAACGATTAATAGGCGCGGGATATTTGATTGAACAAAGTAATTCAAAGAGAGGTTATGTCGTTGTTTTCATGACGCAAGGAGACGAAGCTGATGACCTTTGGGATAGGTCAAGACTAGCAACATCACCAAGACACAAAGTGTGGCCTCTGATCTTGGAATTTGTTACAGAACAAGCACAAGCTTCACCAAACTAGCTAAAATCAATGTCTGCCAAAGTTAATGAACCAGGCGACATACCATCACGAGCCAAACGCTCAACCGTCTCTTGAAGAGCAAGATTTACAGGTGTAGGAATACCAAATAGTCGTCCCAACATTACAATTTCTCCATTGAGATAACTGGCCTCTACGCTTCCTGTCCCGCGCTGCAAGCTTTGCCATGATGAGGAACCTTGCCGTGCAGCAGCTCCTTCACGACTAACAGCACTAAAAGTTTTAAATCTTTCTAAAAATGCCTCATCACTAACACGATCAATTCCAGCTGCAGCAAGACAGGTATCACCTTCTTCACGCGCTTTTTTAAGAAGTGTACTGAAATCTTGTCGGATCTCAGCATCTACATCACCTTCAAGTCCAAGGATTGCATCTACGGCGTTAAATAAATTTCGTATCAGTTTTGTGTACTTCCAAGGCATAATCTCTTCGCGCGCCTCTGAACGGAACGAAGCATCTCTAAGATCAGAAGCAATCCCCTCGCAAATGCCATCAACTCCATTTGGAAAACGACCAAGATCAAGAATCCCTGTGATTGGGGCACTACTTGCTACCACTTCTCCTGGTTCAAGATGGCTAACAGGGAGGACAACCAACATGCCGTAAACATTTTTAAAATATCGGATCGCTATTCGCTCATTATTAACACCGTTTTGGGCGCAAACAATCGGAGTCTCTGGGCCTGTCACAGAAGAGAGAACATCAAGAGCCTCTTGTGTATCCTGAGACTTCATACACAGTATAAAAACATCACCCGCAGAAATTTCGTCTTTCTTCGGAATCTCAATGACAGGAATTTGCAGGTTGTGCTCCCCTTCTGGATCTATAAAAGAAAGGCCCTTTTTGCGTATCGCTTCAAGGTGTGAACCCCTAGCGATAAGTGTCACTTCACGGCCAGCAAGATGCAGACGCGCCCCAATTGTTCCTCCTACCGCACCTGACCCATAGATGAAATAACGCATTTAAGAATCACTGTGACTTTCAGCATAATGTGCTGCCAAAAGATCTGAACCAAAGTCACCCCTTGGATCACGCCAAACAGAATGAATATGATTTGCTTGACCTTGCGTGCAATCATATTCGACTAAAAAACGAGGTGCTTGTAATCGGTAATAATGTGGATCGTATCTTTCAGAACCACCTGCCCAAGCAAAATAAACTTCATTAACTACCTCATCCGTAAGCCTAGCGAACTCCTCTGAAGCCAACTCCTCAGGCAATCGATTTATATATTGGGAAACAACTGCCTCAAGTAGATCAAGTTGGCCCTGATTAAACTCAGAAGCGGAAATACCCTTAGGGACCTCACTGTACCTGACTGCTTCTTCTGCAACCTCGTCATAACCTAAATAATCTCTCTCAGCTTGCAGACGTTCCTGCCAAACTTCGTCTATCTCCCAACCTAGTAACGCAGGTGTTGGTAATGGCAAAACACCATCCTCAACTTGCGAACGATTGGACTGCACAAGATCCGGAGGAGCTGCAGAGGAGATTATTGCGCTTTTTTGCTGAACCTGATCAAGTGAGTGAAGCAATTCACGTGCAAGATCCTCCTCACCAGCAAGTGGACGTAAAACACGACCGCCTGGCAACGGAGACTCAGCGGGATTTGCACCAAAAAATGATGGAGTTGGTGAAATAATTTGATTTTTCGCAATAGTATAATTCAACGAAATATGATGTCCTTCAAAACGCCAACCCCAAAGATCTTTAGAATTAGGTTCACCGAAAACAGTTAAGAAATACATCGCGGGATCACGCCACCGAGAAGGGCCCTCCTGGCCAGGATAAGCTCCTGGTCTCCATCCCTCGACAGCATCAAGAGTGTTCTCCAAACCAACAATGGTACTGACAGCTACGGAAGCAGATAAGCTTAACCCTGTTCCTGTCAGCCTATGAGCAAGACGCCTTTGCTCACCATTCATTTCATCTAGAGGTAAACCCTGACGTGCAATAGGGGTATAGTGCCAATTTTTACGTTCCACAACGTCATCGAAACTTACAACTGCCTTTCCTCGTTGTTGTGACGAAAGGCTATTGAGAAAATCAAGTGCAGCTTCACCCATTTTTTCAGCAATGTTTGGGGCATCGGTCTCAGGCATGTGCGCTCCTTAATACATTAGATTACGCTTATTAGAAGAAAGGTTTGGGAAAATTAAAAAAGTCCCACCTTCCAGAATATACACATGCTAGACTGACCAGCACAGATAGGAGCGAACCATGACTGTAGAAACTAAGAAATCGTTTTGTAGATTTTGCCACGCATTTTGTGCGTTGGAGGTAGATGTAGAAGATAACAAAGTTATCGAGGTAAGAGGCGACGCAAGCGACCCGATATACGGTGGCTACACATGTATTAAAGGACGTCAATTACCGCTAGAGCACAACCATGAAGAACGCTTACGTTCTTCAATGAAACGAATGCCTGATGGAACTTATGAACCTATCTCTAGTGAACAGGCTTTAGATGAAATAGCTGAAAAATTGAATGCGATCATCGATGAATCAGGAACTCGTTCTGTGGCGACCTACAATGGTAGTCATGCGTTTTGTAACGGAATCCCCCTATCTTTCATAAGAGCTTGGCATGCTGGAGTAAAATCTCCAATGTTTTTTACAAGCGTGACAATAGATCAACCGGCAAAGGCAATTGCAGGTTCACGACACGGAATGTGGATGGCGGGAACAAACAATTTCGCTGATGCAGACGTAACCATGATGGTTGGAACCAATCCTACTGTATCAATGTTCGGCCCTGTTCCACCATTTAACCCATCAAGGCGACTAAATGATGCTCTAAAACGAGGGATGAAATTAATAGTTATTGATCCTCGGAAATCTGACGCTGCTAAGAAGGCAGATATACACCTTGCTGTGAAACCTGGAGAAGATGCCACTCTGCTCTCAGGAATACTGCGAGTTATATTTACAGAGGGTCTCTATGACGGTGATTTTCTCGCTGCCAATGCGGAACATGTTGAGGAATTAAGAACATCAGTTGAGCCTTTTAATCTGGACTATGTAGAGGAAAGGACAGGCGTTCCAGCAGGGCAAGTAGAAGCTGCTGCAAGAATGTTTGCCTCGGCCCCTAAGGGTTCAGTCGGCTCAGGAACCGGACTAGACATGGGACCAAATCCGAATCTTTCCGAACACTTAATTCTTGCCTTAAACACAGTCTGTGGTCGTTATGAGCGGGAAGGTGATCTTGTATCAAACCCAGGCGCATTTGGTCCAAAGCGACCATTCCGAGCAGAAGCAATACCACCAAGCCCAGCTTGGGGGAAAGGCGAGCCTTCTAGAATTAGAGGCCTTGGAGAGGTTTTTGGAGAAATGCCAACAGCCGCGTTAAGTGACGAAATTATTATGGAAGGTGAAGGACAAGTTCGGGCCTTAATTAGTGTGGGCGGAAACCCAGTTGCTGCCTGGCCGGATCAGTTGAAAACACTCCAAGCCATGGAGGCTCTCGACTTAAATGTGACTATAGACATTAAAATGTCTGCAACAGCCAAAACAGCAGACTATGTAATCGCGCCAAAAGTGTCGTTGGAGAGGCCAGATATCACGCTACTGACTGACGGCTGGTATCCAGAAACTTATGCCCACTACACCCCGGCAATGGTTGAACCTGAATTTGACGTTATTGAGGAATGGGAGTTTTTCTGGGGTTTAGCACACAGAATGGGAACACCTATAAACATCAACGGCGTCGAATTAGATATGGAAAATAAGCCCTCAACAGATGATGTTCTAGATGCTATAACAACGAATTCACGAATTCCACTAGATGAAATTCGTGAAGCTGATGGTGGAACTGTTTTCCGAGATAAGGAAAAAATCTTTGTTGAGGCGAAGGAAACCGGCAACAACGCTCGATTAGATGTCGGACCACCAGATTTGATGGAAGAGCTCTCAAATGTGCGAGACATGGAAATCGTTGAAGGTGCAGGATATCGTGAGGGAGAACAATTTACACATCGACTTATCAGCAGACGTTTGCGTGAATTTTACAATTCCTCAGGGCGTGATCTCCCACGATCACTAGCAAAATACAACACTAATCCTGCATTCATGAACCCTATCGATGCAGAGGAAATCGGTGCATCCGAAGGTGACATCATTGATATAACATCAGAAAGATCAACAATTCTTGGAGTAGTTGCTATTTCAGATGACATACCTTCAGGCGTAATTTCAATGTCTCACTCTTGGGGCGACGTCCCTGCACTAGATGACCAAGTTCGAACCATCGGGGCAAGTACAAATCGTTTAGTTAATAACGCGAAGGATTTTGACCCGATTACAGGCATGGCCCGACAAACTGCTATTCCTGTAAACATCGAGCTTTCAAAAGCAGTAATACCAACTAGTTAATTCGTTCGTTATGGGAGCAACTATGCAAACAACAGGTGACATTTGGGAAACGATTTACACTCAACGTGCAATACGTGCGTGGAAAACAGATCCAGTTCCAGAAGAATTAATATGGAAAGTTATTGAAGCTGGAACAAAAGCACCCAGTGGAACAAACACACAACCTTGGGGGTTTGTCGTAATTCAAGATGATGAAATAAGACAAGCTATCTCAGATCAACTTCACAAAGGGCTCACGGAAAATGCAGGCCTCCAGCAGATGCTCGAGCAAGGCTCTCAATCTGCAGATAAAACAACACGTTTAATGCTAAAAGGAGCGCAAAGACTTTTTACAAACCTTGCCTCTGCACCAGTTTTTATTATTCCGTGTCTTTATCAAGTCTCTTCACCTGCTCCAGAAGGTTTGCTATCAGGCTCTTCAATCTATGGTGCTGTGCAAAATATGCTTTTAGCTGCTCGAGCCCTTGGATTAGGAACTGTTATGACAACGTTTCAGATGGCTGCAGAGCAAATACTACGCGAACAGTGCAATTTACCAGATGACGCAACGCCAGTTGCATTAATCCCTATGGGATATCCAGATGCGAAATTTGGTCCAACCACTCGAAAACCTGTTGAAACTGTAACCCATTGGGAACAGTGGGGAACAAATAAGGAGAGAGTTGACTGAACTCCATGGAACGCGATTTTGAAAAAGAGCGTCAAGCTTTTGCTGACTCTTGGGTTTTGGCAGGGCGTGTAGAAGATATACCTGGGCCAGGCAACTACTACACTTGGGGAAAAACGCGTGTCCCCCTTTTAATCCTTCATGCAACCGATGGTGAAATTAGATCATTCTATAATAGCTGTCGCCACCGAGGTGCACCTGTCGTACGAGTAGAACGAGGAAGGAACCGAGCCCTACGATGCCAGTATCATTCGTGGACTTACGACACTACAGGTAAGTTGGTTTCCGTTCCTGACGAACGGGACTTTGTTGACCTTAACCGAGAGGACCGTGGTTTAGTACAAATTAAAGCAGAAACCATTGGTGGTTGGATTTTTATAACTGAAAATTTAAATGCCAACTCCTTGACTGAAAGTCTGGGAGATATAGCGAACAAACTCCTGGAAGACACCCAGCTACTTATAGCTAAACGTGAAACAAAAAATGTACGAACTAATTGGAAATTAATGCAGGAGACCCTGACTGATAACTTTACTTCCACTAACGATGAACTGTCCCCTTCCGGACACAGTCTGGGCGAAGATTCTTACGCTATTTCCCCGAACCTACTCCATGTCACCATTGAAAAACACGAGGTGATCTTTACCACTTGGCCAATTGATGAAAACACCACAGAACTTGAAATTATATACTTAGTGCCTCCATCCGAAACAACGATTTCTCCTGCAGAAGATTCTGCGCTGCAAAAAGAAATATCTTCCATTCAAAAAACGATCCAACAAGTAATCGAGTAAAAGAATGATAGCCCTCTACCGGTTCTGGCCGGAAATACGTGAAAATATACAAGATTCTTTACGTGTTTTGCCTACAGCGACACCTGATAATGCCACCGACCTTGCATTAGAAATTCAAGAGTTCACGGTAACTCTAGGCTCATATGATGTAGCAATTACAATCCCTGAATTTAAAACCATTGAAGAAACAGCTTCAGCAGCACTGGCAATTATGGATGCAATTATCCAAAAACGCTTATACCAAAACGGAGAAATATTCTGGACTGATATTAGGTCCGGAATGATACCAAGCCTGATAACACAAACTCCTGAAAAACCCGATCCCTTTGAAAACATCCCGGATTCTGTACCAATTTTAGTCTTGCGTGCTAAAGGTGGCTGGAATGTACTTGCTGCACCAGACCGCCAAACGTGGCAAACACTGGCAATGACATTCTTAAACCAGCAGACCTACAATCTTTTTCACTACATGGAGGACTGGTATGAACCCGCCATAAATGAACTTGCCACTCTCGTATTAGGCACGCACCAATCGGAAGATGTTGCAGGAACCTGCCAAACTTATAATTTACCTGGTGATTTTTTAACAACATGGCAAGACGAAATACAAACACATAAAAAAATTGAGGGGAAACAAAACAAAACCTCGAGTGAAGCCTTAGCAAATGTCTTGCAATATGCAGCTTTATTACCGAATCATAATCATGCAAGAAATGAGACTGCAGATGGGTTACACCAATTAACGCAGCTGGGAAACAATCTATTCAGGAAATAATCTCAATTACTGCAAAGGCTCAATAACAAGAACTCCATGACCAAGCATCTCACCATTTTCTAAGATCGTAATCGCCTCATTCGTCTCTTCAATAGTAAAACGCATACTTGTCATTAAGCTTGTTTGTAAGTAATTAGAATTGATGGCTTCAAGCATACTTTCTAAACTTGAGTCCAAATCCGGAATCGGAAACGAACGATAATCACTCTCTTCAATTTCTAGTCTCTCATGCTCAAAATCTTCAGTCCCCGCAACTCCAAGTAAATAAGCATCACCACTGTCATTCAAAACTTGTGTCGCTAATCGGGGAATCTCATCCAATTCATACAGTGAATCAAAAACCCTATCAACCCCGCCGTTATTCAACTCACGTATAGCTGAAACAACAGTCTCCGGCTCATAATTAAAAATCTCTGTAGCCCCAAGTTGCCTTGCAATCTCGAGCCGGGCGTCAGAACTATCAACAGCATAAACAGCTTCCGCACCTACAGCTTTGCAAAGTGCTACCGTACTTAATCCAGAACCCGAACAACCAACTACCACCACACTCTTACCAGCAACATCTGCATCCTTCACAGCCGCATTTGCGTAAAATGCGGTCTGTCCCAAAATTGCAGCACCTTCTTTATCGGCAAGATTAGGTAAGGTACTCAAAAACTGCTCATCCACCACAGTATTCGTTCCCCAGGTAAAAACAGGACCAACTACGTGAATAGATCCGTCTTCAAATTCAATCTCGACCAACTCAGGTGATCGATCACTGACTGAAGAGTACGGGGAAATTAAAACAACATCCCCAACTTGTACACGCGCAACTGCATCACCTACGGCTAATACTCGTCCGGTAGCTTCAGAACCCGGGATAATTGCTGAATCACTAGGTGAGTCTTGTACTAAATGAAGTTGAGTCGGTTGAATTCCAGCACCATGTATTTCAACAAGTACCTGATGAGCCAATGGGGTAGGCAAATCCAACTCTTGGATAGTGAGCACTCCATAATTTTCAAGAACTACCACACGGGCGGGGGAAGTCAAAACTACACCTCACACTTAAGCAAAAATAAACGACCTAAAAGTATTTACCGTTTCAGGAGCTAGACCTATCTATATAAGGTCCAAGCAACTGAGGAACACGCAAATCTTCACGAATTTTTTCGGGCCCAATCATACGATCAACTTGCTCCGCACAGTTCCAAATTCTACGCTCTTGGTAACTAGTTGGCATGCCTACAAGTCCCGGAGAATCAAGGGATTTTTGCATGGGCGCCATATTCCTCGTATCTTCCTCCATCACGCTATCAAAACCATTCAAACGCATTTGCCAAGCTTCATCGGTAACTGGTGACGGACCATCACCCCAATCCGTACAGAAAGTAACCCACTCAAATAAAGTGGTTCGGACATCAATTGGCCAAGCAAGCAAAAACGGCATCCCTGTCGCCGCTACGGGTGTAACTAAATTAGGAAATGCACTAAATGCAGTGCTAGTACAACGTGTCATACCATTCACAGTTTCAATGTCCTCCATGCCCGGCACCGGCACTTCAGAGGCCTGCGTACTTGACAAAGCACGCATGATATCTTTACTCCAATCTAGCTGATCTCCCATCCCAGACATCTCAGCTGCTCGTTTAGAAAGTGGCGTAATCATGCGAGAATGCCCGTTTGGAAGGACTCCCATAGTAGCACCACGTTGATCAAGTCCCGAGACACCTGCTTTTTGATGTATATGCTTGAAGTGATATACCTCTTGAAAAGCTTCAACAGTTACCTTCCAATTACATGGAATAATGGTTCGCCGCTTATTTATTAATCGTAATTTCTCACCTTGAAACATTTCCATCTGCTCAGGCAATGGATGCATCCACTCAAGCAAAGGTTCTGCATTTAAATCTTGGTTTATAAAAACCCACCCATCCCAAACTTCACATCGTAATTCTCGAAGAGAGTCACCTCCTGTTGTCGGTGATAAAGGCTGTCCCTTCAAATCGTATACTTGCCCAGTATCCGGGTCCTTCAAAACACCATCACTTAAAGATCTTCGTGGAAACTCATCTTGAGTTTGAAACCTTTGTTTGGTTTCATATCCTTCTTCAAAAACTCTTTCACCGTATAAACCACTATCATCGTGAGGTTCAACATAATACTTCCCACTTGGAGTGGTGTTATAAAAAGCATGAAGTAAACCTTCTTCATCACGAACGATAACCACTGGGGTATGTAAATAATCCCAAAGCTGGTACGAACCGGGCTCTGGAAGCTCTTCCTGACGGGTTGCATAAAGCCAAACCTTCGTCCAGAGATGCTTCATCTCGAGATCAAAAAACCCCTCCTCTCGATAGCGGCCTGCTGGAATATCAGGAAATTTTGGAAATCCTTCAGGAGGTCCTTCACGCGAAAACTCATAACGGATTTCTTCCTTAAGTCGTTCAACAAGTGCCTCTTTCATACTAACCTCGCGCAAATATTGTAGCGTTTACCACAAAAATCTAAAAGTACTATACCGAGTGCGAATCCCTTTTATTCCCAATCCACTTATCAACTTGTCCCCACTGCTCATATAACCAATCAATACGATCTTCATCGCTTTCTGGGATCTCCTCACGTGGTACTCGCCATAGTCTGATATGCAATTCTTTTCTCATTAAACCACCTCGAGCAGCTTGTAAGTACGTTCCAAGCTCAAGCCCTGTGTGTGCAAGAAACATAACATCTGCTTCAGGTGAATTTTTTAGAAGAGCCAGTGGGCCACCAGTACGAGGTAACAATACATTTTTAAATGACTCAGCCTTTTCTGCGAGAGCTGTATTATTACTCTTTAAAAATCGATTAATAATCTGGCTTCTTTTTCTTTCATTAAAAAGGGTACCTTCTGGAAAAAGCAAAACTACATCATTTGCTTCAAGATTTTGCCCAAGTGCTGCAACATCCCTCAAGTGACGAGGACGTTTATGATCACCAACACGAATAAAAGCAGTCGGAATACGGTGCGCAACTAAGTCGATACTCGGATCTCGCAACAACCAACGATTAAGAGCAGTTCTTATATGTAAACGGTGTGGATTCGAAACAAAAACTGAAGGGATAAGGTTGTCTACGGGTGAAACATGACGACTAAACAAGAGGATAGGACCATCCACAGGAGGAAGGCCTTCGACAGAAATACGTAGACCAAAAATCTTCACTGCTCCCCAAAAAAGACAACTAGACCAAAATCGAATAAGCACATTGTTTAAAGACAGTGATGTTTTACTTCGACCGATGCAAAACATCCTATCAAGTAAGCAGCCCGCAATAGTCAAGAGCTCAACCACTAAGTAAAACCAAGTAAGCAAAATTACTCTTGTCAAAGGCAAATTCTTACGATTGCGTTGAATATCCCAAAAAGTAGTAGCCAGGAAAAGTACGGGAGCACCTATTGTTATGACTACAAACGCAAGTGAGAAGGATGGAATAGTTATCAGCCTTCTAAGCATCCAGAAATTAAAAGGACTACGCGAATCCGCTTCTACCGGGAGAATAGGGGGGTTGGTAGTAGAATTTTCTTCAGGTAAAGAAACATCGCTACGTGCCATATCATTAGAGTAACCTGAGATGGACTAGAAAACAGCACTAAAAATCTTAAGAACGGTTTATGGGAATAAGAACTGTGCATCTTCATCAGCAAGGAGCAAAACTGCACCATAGATCGTTAGATCAAAGCGAGGAAATCGTAGCAAAAGAGTACGAGATTTTCCTGCTAAAAAAGTTAGTTCTGTTAGAGGAACCTTAGGATCAACAGAAAGCGCCTCGAATACCTCATCATCAGAAAACTTGATAGTAAAGTCTGTGTGAACAGGTTTCCAATCAGAAAATGCATCAATAATCAGTTCTACTTCCAAAATTTCACCCACCACTGAAACTTTCTGAAGAGTAATCACAGCATTTTCAGCCTCATAAGGTTGTCCGGGTTGAATAGGATTATCAGCAAAGTAACGATTTATCAACGGGGGTATTACGAAAAGTCCAACAATAAAACCTGCCAGAACCCCTAAAATAGCTCCTGTAACTAGACAACCACGTCGGTTCCCTGGGGCTGCATCTTGATCGATAGAAAGACGTTTCCGGTTTGGTTTAAGCACTTAAGACCACATTTATCGCTTTTTGAATTGGAATGTATTCTCTAGATTAATAAGCGTAGAGAATAGGTAAACATCCGAGACATAAAAAAAGGATACCGCTAATCTCCTTATTTGAGGGACAGGTTTTATGAAATATACAGAAGCCATTGCCTATTTAGAATCCTTTCAAGACATGGAAAGGGATCCCGGAAAATCAGCAAAGCCTGCAATGAATGTCCCGACACTGAAAAATTTGCTCACTCGCCTAGGAAATCCAGAACTTGGACAACAAACAATTCACATAACAGGTACAAATGGAAAAGGTAGTGTTGCGCATATGATTGAAAGTATCTTACGTACTAGCGGAACATCCACTGCCCTATTCACGAGTCCCCATCTACAAGATTACTCAGAAAGAATACAGATAAATAACCTTCCCATTTCAAAAGATTTTTTTGCAGAAGCACTCACTGAACTAAGAGGTGCCATAGAAGAAGAGCAGAAAATAAACAATAGTGTTTTTAGTACCTTCGGTATTCTAACTGCACTATTTTTCTGGGTTAGTCGTGAGAAAAAAGCTGAGTGGAAAATAGTAGAAGTCGGATTAGGTGGAACATTCGATGCTACAAATGTTTTTGAACAAACCGAAGTTGCAGTGATCACTTCGATTGACCTTGACCACACACATATTTTAGGAAGAACTGTCGAAGAGATCGCAAAAGATAAAGCCGGGATCATAAAACCTGGAAGCCTTTGTATTTTGGGACCTCAAACACATCCGATAGTTGAAACAATCATTAATGATGTCTGTAAAGAAGTTAAAGCTCAGCTAATAAAAGTCACAACACCAAACATTACTAAATGGAAAACACCACTGCTCGGATTCCATCAACAAATAAATGCAGAAATTGCAGCAACTACAGCAGGTTCAATAAAAATTAATGGCGAACGATTGAATAAAACCAAAATTGAAGAAGGTATTTACAAAGCACACCCAAGAGGAAGGATTGAATTAGTTTCTTCGCAACCAACGACTATCATTGATGCCGCACATAATCCTGCCGCTGTACGTGCTTTAATACGCACGCTCCAAGAAGAATTTGGAGATGTGAAATGGCAATTCGTAATCGGTATCATGGCGGACAAGGATATTCAGGGTATAAGCGTAGCTCTTGAAAAGATTGGCCAAACAATTATCTGCTGCTCACTCCCAAGTAGGAGGGCACTAACTACAAAAGAGCTAGAAGCACGACTCGGAAAAACTAATACGCCAATCATCTCTTCGGAAAATGTTTCTGAAGGACTTCAAAAAGCCCGCGACCTCGCAGGAAAAACAGGTCATATTTGTATACTGGGATCTTTCATAACCGCTTCAGAAGGGAAAGCAGCTGTTCGCAATAGCCCATAAACTGATAACAATGACATTCGCAAAAGAACTATGGGACGGTAATTTCCCAATCACTTTGGAAATTACTCCACCTAAAATATCTAAGCCAACAGTGCTATTACGACGTGCATCATTGCTGGAAAACGTTAGCTCAGCAGTAAATATTATTCATCGGCCTAATCGGCAATCAAGTCTTGCAGCTGCTCTAGAACTTCAGAAAAATCACATTGAACCGATCTGGCATTTAACTGTCGGAGGGAAAAGTCGGGACACAATCCAATCTGAAATTGAAAATGCACAGTCAGCGGGATTAAAAAATATCCTTTGCTTATTAGGAGATAACACTTCTAAAGGGGACCTAAAGGTGCACGAAACGATAACACTTCTGCGTGAAAAGCTATCTCCCCCTCTGATTGCAACTGCATTTGATCAATACCAGGACAAGTCAAGTAAGTACGACATTCTATCTAAAAAAATAGCAGCCGGTGCAACATGCATATGGACACAACCAGTTCTCGAAAGTAGAAAACTGCAAAAAGAAGCTGAAAGGCTAAAGTCAACTTATTCAGACACATTAATCATCGCAATGGCGATGCCACTTGTTCGAGGGGATCAACTAGATCGCATTACAGAACGGCTAAAGATACCCAAACAGCCAAATTTAGAGAATAGGATAAATGCAGGAGAAAATGAGGCGTGGGAAGTTTTTGATGAAACTGTATTGAATCTTGCTACAAGTCCGTATATTGATGGACTAGCCATAATGACGTTTGAGACAGATCCCGAACCGCAAATCGGGGAACGTATCATGACAAGTCTGAAATTAGCTAAAAATGCTACGCAAGGAGCCTAAATGCAACAGCGCAAATTTGGAAAACTCGGTTCAGTTAGTTCACTCACACTTGGTGGAGGAGGTATAGGGCAGGTATGGGGTGAAACCACAAGAGAAGAATCCATCCGTACTGTCCACAAAGCAATTGACAGTGGAATTAATTTTTTAGATGTGGCACCTAGCTACGGACAGGGAGAAGCAGAGACTGTGGTCGGGGAAACATTCAAAGGAAAGTTGCCGGATAATGTCAGAATCTCTACAAAACACCATCTTGGAAAAGTGCCGGAAGGAGAGGTTTTAGCTAGACTCGAGTCTTCACTTGATGAAAGTTTGAAACGACTTCAATTAGAAAAAATAGATCTGTTTTTTCTCCATGGAATGATAATTCCAGATACGTACGAAGGTGCGGCAAAAGGAACCCCCCGAACACAGTTTATTCAAGAGGTTAGACCAGCCTTTGAAAATCTCGTACAAAGAGGGAAAATTGGGGGTTGGGGAATAAGTGGTATTGGTATACCAAGCGCTTTAGTCGATACATTAAATGAAAGTCCAGCACCTAATGCCATACAGTGCATAACGAACTTACTAGATTCCCCTGGCTCAATGCACACATACACCGAAAATGCAGAGCCTCGCAAATTAATTTCTCTTGCAAACGAAGTGGGAACTTGTGTAATGGGCATTCGAGCTGTCCAAGCAGGCGCATTAACAGAAAAAATAGATCGTGACATAGCCAATGACCATCCGGAAATGATCGATTACAATCGCGCTGCTAATTTTCGCCACTTGGCGCATGAAATGGGAATAGCTCCAGCGATTCTTGCACATCGATATGCTCTGTCGATGGAAGGCGTATCTACGATTGTATTAGGCGTAAAAAATTGTGCGGAATTAGAAGAATGCATACAAGCAGAAGAGGCAGGAACGTTAAGCACGGATGAAATTGTACTAATAGATCAATGTGTTCGAAATAAACATGCCTAACAAAACTAAACTTTAAGAAATGAGGAAAATATGTCAGAAATAAACGGAGCACGAATTATTGCTCAACAATTAAAAAATGAGGGCATAGACACCGTTTTTGGAATAGTTGCGGGACCTATGATCGAGGTAATGGCCGCAATGGCTGAAGAAGGTATTAACGTAGTTAACTGCAGGCATGAAGAATCGGCAGCATTTGCTGCATCAGCTTGGGGTTGGCAAAAGGGAAAAGCAGGTGTGTGTGTTGTAGGCTCAGGACCAGCCCAAACAAACACTATAACCCCTATGTATGTTGCAACTGAAAGTGGAATGCCCCTTGTAGTCCTCGGAGGATCGTCCAGAGGTAATCAACGAGGGCTTGGTGCATTCCAAGAAGCAAATCAAGTTACCTACGCAGAACCAGTATGCAAATGGTCTACCCAAGTCGATAGTACAAATAGAATCGCCGAATACATACATTTAGCCCTAGGTCGTGCTACAAGTGGTAGGCCAGGCGCCATATATGTAGATTTCCCTGCAGAATTCATCGGAAAATCAGTTAGCGAAGATGAAGTTGTGTGGCGGCAACAATCTCCACATATTGCACCGCCTGCGCCTGATAATGAAGGTCTACAGAAGATCGCTGAACTACTAAGCGAAGCAGAACACCCACTACTCGTTATAGGAAAAGGGGCGGCATGGGCAAACGCAGGAACAGCTTTGGAGCAATTAGTTTCATTGGGCATTCCATATGTAACTTCACCAATGGGAAGAGGAACTATCCCTGATGATGATCCAATGTTCTTTAATGCTGCGAGATCAGTCGCGCTCGCTGAAGCAGATGCTGTAGTAATGATAGGCGGAAAATATAATTGGATTTTTCAATTTGGCCAAGAACCAAGGTTCAAAAGTAACGCACGTTTAGCACAAATAGATATTTTGCCTGAAGAATTCTATAGCGGGGCAGATTTGGAAATAGGTGTTACCGCTGATTGCCGTTTGGCTGCTGAAAAACTTTACGAAATTCTTAAAACTCGGACTTTACGCTCTTCTAATAGCGAATGGATACAACTACTGCAAAAAACAAGGACGCAGAATGAGTCACGTTTGGCAGAAGCAATGGATTCTGATGAAAAACCCATTAATCACTTTCGGTTATTGAAAGAACTCCGAGATGTAGTTGAACGCGATGCAACACTTTCTGTTGATGCGGAATTAACTATGGGCGTAGCAAGGGCAGTTCTGCCATCTTTTGGCTCAAGACTCCGTCTCAATTCCGGAACAACCGGGTGTATGGGAACGGGGTTCCCATACGCGATGGGTGCAAAATTAGCCAGGCCAGAGAAACAGTCCATTGCCGTCCTAGGGGATTACGCGTTCGGAGCCGCGGCTATGGAAGTGGAAACATGTGCGCGGGTTGGCGCAAACGTTGTCATTATTGTGTCCAATAATGGCGGGATAGCTGGGCATACAATCCAAAATAGAATGTTCAGTCCCGACGCACCTCCAATTGCAGCAATGTTACCGGTTGATTATGAACATATGGTCAAGATGGTTGGAGGATATGCGCAGCGAGTTGAGGAGCCAGATCAACTACAAAGTGCAATAAAAAAGGCCCTTGCATCTGACACGATTTCACTTATTAATGTTTTGACAGATCCTGAAGGGAGAAGAAGTGGTTCAGCTTATCTCGGATAAAAGGAACCTCTCTTCGTGTTTGAAGCTAGGAACGGTATAGTACCGACATGAATGAAACACAGAAACCAAGATTGCGTTTAGCAAGTGATGCGGAGCTACCAGAACATCTACGCTCAAGAGATGATTTAGTAACACGCGTTTTTGGACACAACGCTGAGCTATATGAAAAATGGATGGATTGGTACAGACCCTTAGTACGTGACGGAAGTGTTACTTCAAGACTTAAAGAAATCCTAAGGCTTCGAGTAGCTCAATTAAATACATGCGATTTCTGACAAGCTGCACGGCTTCCCCTGTCAGGGGAGGGCAACACGCTAGAAGAAGAGACTGTAGCAAAAATAGACAGCTGGGGAGAACATGACTTCACAGAAGCTGAGAAAACTGCACTGCATTACACCGAAAGATTATTTGTTGATCACGCAAATATAGATAGCGAATTATTTGATGAGCTGCTATTGCATTTTAATGAAGAACAAATTGTAGAAATTGGGTGGGCTGTAGTTAGCTACCTTGGCTTTGGAAGATTAATTCATAGTTTTGGGCTAAAACCGAATTAATTCGTTCAATCAATTATTGCCCTATCATTGATAAGCGGAAATCACGCTGAAAAAGATTTCAAAAGGAGCAACCATGGGAAAATCGATAACTACAGACTCGGGTCTACAGTATGAGGTACTAAACGAGGGAACCGGAGCAACTCCTGGACCAACTGATACGGTGTCTGCTCATTATCATGGCACTTTTGAAGATGGACGTGTCTTTGATAGTTCAGTAGAGCGTGGTACACCAATTGAATTACCTGTGAATGGAGTGATCTTAGGATGGCAAGAAGCACTACAGATGATGAAAGAAGGCGATAAATGGCGCCTGATTGTTCCTCCCGAGTTGGGTTATGGCAAAGAAGGTGTGGGCCCAATACCTGGTAATACAACTCTCATATTTGAGGTCGAACTCATCAAAGTTCTATAGGATTTCGGAACAATCCCCATCCGAACATCATTCAAAAATCTGAACATTGCCTTAAAATGTTGGAAAATGGCGCCCCCGGCAGGAATCGAACCCACAACCCCCTGGTCCGAAGCCAGGTGCTCTATCCGTTGAGCTACGGAGGCAACCTGTCACAGCCGCTGTGGCAATTGTATGCCTGCACTGCAACGGAGCAACATCTGCAAGAAGAGTACACTACATTCTAGAATGAGCTCACAAAAAGAAAAAACCTCACCTTTTATGGCAAAAGCTATCGAAGCAGCTCTTAGTGCAAAAAGTATTACGAGCCCAAACCCTTGGGTAGGCGCCTTACTAGAGCATCAAGGGCAAATAATTAATGTCAGCTCTACCAAAAAATATGGTGCCGCACACGCTGAAGCTCAAACTCTTCAAGGGAAACATCTCCCCGAAGGAACGCTATATACAACCCTTGAACCATGTGTTGATTTCGAGGGAAAACGCACAGAACCGTGTACCCAAATTATTATTAAATCTGGTATTAAAAAAGTTGTCATAGGAATTGAAGATCCTGATCCAAGAGTAAAAGGTAGAGGAATTATCCAGCTACGAGAAGCTGGTATAGAAGTCGAAATCGGTGATGGTGCTGATGAGATAACTCGCCTTCTTCGGCCCTATATCAAGCATCGGCAGACAGGATTGCCTTACGTAATTGCAAAATTTGCTGCAAGTATAGATGGGAAAATTGCAACTAAAACAGGAGCCTCTCAATGGATCACTGGTGAAAAAGCCCGTGATACTGCCCACCATCAAAGAGCGTGGGTAGATGGAATTCTTATAGGTAGCGGTACCGCAATATCAGATGACCCATCCCTAACTGCAAGGCCAAAGAATCTATCCCCGGAACAATTTACCCAACCACTACGCATCGTTCTTGATGGTAGTGGAAAACTACCAGTTAACAGCAAAATATTACAACCAACTGGAACAATAATTGCAACATCATCGAAATCTGAAAAAAATTGGCGAGATTCCTTAACTGAGCAAGGGGCGCAGATCATAATTTGCGAACCTAGCCAAAATGGAAGCGGCATTAATCTTGAGCAATTACTTCAAGTCCTAGGATCACGTTCCATACTTTCTCTATGGGTTGAGGGCGGATCACAAATTCTTGGCTCATTTTTCAGTCAAAATCGCATTGATGAACTATGGGCTTTCATAGCACCAATTATCATCGGAGGAGATGGTCTCTCAGCAATTAGCACGACAGGTACAAGCACATTGACTGAGGTACCACATCTACGAGAAATTGTTATTGAAAAGCTGGAACAAGACTTTCTTGTCCGTGGATTTACAGGGAATTGGGCCCCTTAAAGGAAACATGTCATTTTGGATTGTAGTAACCGGTCTGGAGATCTACGAAAAAACCAGGGAATTGGAATTTAAAAAGCATGGGTTCAAAAGCACGAGAAATAAGCTTGCTCAAAATATCGCTTCTGGTGATTGTTTGATCTTCTACATCACGGGGAAAAAACAATTTGCCGGCATAGTAGAGGTTACTTCCAAAGTGATCTATGACGATTCCAGAGTTTGGCAAAGCAAAAAAAAACCTGATGAAATGTACCCTTTTCGCGTCAATACGAAGCCTGTCATAACACTAGAAGAAGACAAGTGGTTAAATGCTGAAACTTATCATGAGCGCCTTATGTGGACCAAAAAATGGCCACGGAAAAATTGGACTCTCGCCTATCAAGGAAGCCTACGTGAAATACCAAAGAACGACTATGCCATACTACTGGCAGACTTCAAGTCCACAAAGAAACAAGGATAGGGCGGGAAATGCCTCGGTTACCTGAAAATATTGCTGAAATCCTTTCAAAATACAATGCAGGACCGACTGAACTTAGGAGTATCCTTGATGGAATAGGTCCAGCTGATTTTAATCGCCGTCTTCCTAATGAAGATTGGGCCATTCGCGACTGCGTTCTTCATATTGCTGATGCGGAGCTAATATATGCGACTAAATTTCGTCTAGTCATAGCCTCTAATCAATCAGTACCTGAATT
Organism: Tepidiformaceae bacterium; assembly: GCA_045562595.1. Lineage (GTDB taxonomy): Bacteria > Chloroflexota > Dehalococcoidia > Tepidiformales > Tepidiformaceae > JAKUNN01. The sequence goes on along the minus strand of JBJKVN010000017.1, from coordinate 43,532 downwards.
GCCAATATTTGATCCGGAAAATTGGAAGCGCCGCTTACTATACCCATACAGAGATCCTGAAGGTGCATTAAGCCTATTTAATTTAATCAGGTATTCCAACGGAGATATGCTTAAAGAATGTGAGAAAGCAGCATGGACAAGAACAGGGAAGGACAGCTCTAATAAAACTTCTTCACTGAGTGAGATTTTGGAAGATGCGACGAAACATTGTGTTGAACACATTAATCAAATCAAAGCCCTTCGTGAAAAGTGTGCAAACGGATAAATAGATATTTTCAGCAACTAGTTTTGAGCTTGGGAAATTGCACTACACGAATTCATAGTTCAATCTTTAAGAAGATGATGTCGAACGCTCGGTGTCATCTAACGCGAACATAGCTGTCTGATGAATTTTGGCATGTTTATATGTTCGCGATACAGGGGGTGGGCTTCTACCATCTCCTGTTTATTGAAAAAATCATACATGTGCAACTGTGGAGAAGAGTCTGCAGCTAAGGTATTCGATGAGATGTTTAGCGCGTAAGTGTAAACAGTTTGCAGGGCTCTCTTTTGGGAACTTTTTGAGCGTGTGAGCGGGCTTATCGCTTGTGTGCAAAATCGCCGTTTTTAGGGCAGTTTTTAAACCATTGACTACAAATTGACTGCAATTTTGGAGAATAGCGGCTATATTTACACCTATTCCTGCCTAGCATGTGAGGTTGATGAGAAATGACTGCTATTTACGATCCCTTTACACCTACTGTACTGGCTGACCCGGCAACAAGTTATCACCACCTTCTTGAGGAAGAACCTGTTTACTGGTGTCAGGATTTTGACCCAAAATTTTATATTCTTTCACGATATCAAGATGTGGAATCAGCCTTGCAGGATATCGAAACTTTTTCCAGTGAGTTTGGTCAAGGTCCTAAATATTCAATGCCAGCCGGGATGTTATCAGATCCACCCCAACATACATTCTTCCGACGTTTAGTCCAGAAGGCTTTTACCCCTCAAAGTGTTGAACTTCTCGCCCCACAAATAGAAAACCTTGCAGATAACCTGTTAAAAGAAATAGATGATCCAACATCTTGGGACTTACATGATGACTATGCATTCCCTCTACCAGTTATCGTCATTGCAAATATTTTAGGAGTTCCCGAACAAGACCTACATTTAATAAAGAAATGGTCTGATGCTTCAGTAGAAGCTATGGGAGCAGAAGATCCAACTTCTTATCAAGAAACATTGCAACAGATGGCACAATACTTACTCAAACAAATCTCTGACCGCCGACTCAATTCTGAGAAGGAACCTGTAGATCTTATTAGCAAACTAGTAGCCGCAAAAATAGAAGATAAGGGCTTGACTGATGAAGAAATCCTCGGTGTTGTAAATCAACTGCTAGTAGGAGGGAACGAAACCACAACATCTCTAATTACCAACGCTGTTTGGCGTATGCTCGAAAAGCCAAAACTATGGCAGTCCTTAGTAGACAATCCGGCACTAGTTGATAGGGCAGTTGAGGAAAGTCTACGTTTTGATCCCCCAGTTCTTGGTCTGTTTAGAACCACAACTAGAGATGTAGAACTTCACGGGAAAATTATCCCGAAAAATGCAAAGGTCCTTCTTCACTACGCTGCAGGTAATAGAGATCCAAGAGCATTTAACGATCCCAATAATTTCTCTTTAGACGAACGAAAAGGGCGACACTTAGCATTTGGATTAGGGGTACATTTTTGCTTAGGGGCACCTTTAGCAAGACTCGAAGCTCGTGTAGCTTTACAAGCACTCGTACATCACTTTCCGAATCTTGCATTTGTAAATTCGGGAGAAAGAATTAAACCATTCTTCTTGTGGGGCCGAAAAACGCTTCCTGTTCAAGTAACTTAATTCTCAAATGCTTGTACAGTTAAGTTGACCAAGTGAACATGCGACCTAAAATTGTTAGATAGACTGGATAAAGTATGACAACCACCAAAGAGACAACCACACTAGAAACACCCATAACTGAAGAGTTTGATGTACTGATAGTTGGTGCAGGTATTTCCGGAGTAGGTGGGGCTTATCACTTAACACAGCAACTCCCTGAAACCAACTTTGTCGTTCTAGAAGGGCAAGATAGTTTTGGAGGAACATGGTGGTCCCATCGATACCCTGGTATCCGTTCAGACAGTGACCTGCATACCTTTGGCTATAGGTTTAAACCATGGAGTGGACCGCCTATAGCAACAGCAGAAGAAATTCTTAAATATATGGGAGAAGTGATCGAAGAAAACGATCTTGCAAAACATATCCGATATAACCACCGAATCACATCAGCAAACTGGTCAAATGAAAATAACCACTGGACGATCGAAGCTACACAAACTGATACAGGTGTCGTAAAGAGATTTAAGGCAAATTTCCTCTGGATGTGCCAAGGCTACTATCGCCATTCCGAAGGACATACACCAGATTGGGAAGGAATGGACCGATATGAAGGAAAAATTGTACACACTTCAGCTTGGCCTGAAAACTTAGAATACAAAAACAAAAATGTTCTTGTGATTGGGTCAGGAACATCAGCGGCAACTCTCGTTCCTGCAATCGCTGATGACTGCAAACATGTCACAGTCGTGCAACGTACTCCTACCTACTATACTCCCGGGGCTAATCGTAATGACCTTGCTGAAACATTACGAGAGCTCGAAATAGATGAAGCTTGGATACATGAAATTGTTAGGCGCCAGATTATCAGAGAACAAGCTATTTTCACTAAAATGGCACGCGAAGAACCAGAAAAAGTTAGGAAAGAACTTCTTGCAGGTGTCCGTGCCATCCTAGGACCGGATTACGATATAGATACTCATTTCACCCCTGACTATAGACCGTGGCGTCAACGTATCGCCTTCATTCCCGATGGAGACTTCTTTAAAGCAATAAATTCCGGCCAAGCATCTATTGTTACTGATGAAATAGAAAAATTTACGGAGAAAGGTCTCCTTTTAAAATCTGGGGAGGAACTCGAGGCAGAAATTATCGTTACTGCAACAGGGTTCAATATGAACGTACTCGGGGATATAGATTTTAAAATTGACGATGAACCTATTGATTTTTCAAAAACGGTCACTTATCGGGGAATGATGTTTACCGGTGTTCCAAATTTACTGTGGGTCTTTGGATACTTTCGTGCCAGCTGGACATTAAGGGCAGATCTTTTAGCAGATTTTGTATGTCGATTACTCAAACACATGCATAAAAATGACCTCGAAAAAGTCAATGTCATACTAAGACCTGAAGATAAGGATATGGAATTGTTACCATGGATTGATCCTGAAAATTTCAACCCGAACTACCTTACACGTGCACTACCTATACTCCCCAAGAGAGGAGATAAGCCAGAATGGCAACATACACAGGATTATTGGCGTGAAAAGGATGATATACCGGCAATTGATCTGGATGCGCCTGAGTTCAAATACCACTAGGGTCTAGTGGAACAATAGCGGCATCTGTCTACCACGAAATGTCCGGAAGTACTTGCTGAGCATACGTGGTTGCCCTTGATAATTTGAATTCATTTCACCCGAACCATAAAGTTGATCAGGAGGCTCAAGCATAGGCTCAAATGTTAATTTTCCTACTTGCTGACCATTTTCAATCAAGAACGGAACATCATGTGCCCGCACCTCAAGAACCGCACGGGAACCTGGTGAACGCTCTTCACCGAAATCACCAAAGCCAGGATCGAAAAAGCCTGCATAGTGCGTTCGCAATTCACCACTCGTAGGATCATAAGCAACTAATTCACCAGCAACAGATCCTGGAATCCTTACATACTCCTGAGAACGCAATAAATAAAATTCTTCAGGTTCAAGAATAAGGCGACCATTATCACGCCAAATAGGTTCCCAAAAATCTGAAGGGTCATTTCGTTCAGGATCTGTAAGATCAACCAACCCACTATCTCTACGAGCTCGGTACCCAACTACTTCATCAGGTTCACCTCCTCGATCTGAAGTAGATCCAGCTAGATCGACACGTAAAAACGCACCACCTAAATCCTCAATCTGCGCTGCCGAAAGTGGAACATCATTGTCAAAAATAACCGCAGTTTTTGCTAAACGGTGTAACTCTGAAGCTCGTATGTTCTCTTCACCATCAGGTTCTGAACCTCTAACTTTTGGATTTTCTGCTATTAGTCGAACCTGATTCAGCGTGAGTCCTTTTTTCAAACGCACAGCAAATGAGCGAGTAATGACCTCCACATACAAAGGCCCGTTATATCCCGAACGGATTTCATCAAACCGAGAGGAGAAATCAGTGATAATACGAGTGAAAATATCTACACGGCCAGTACTGCTCTTAGGATTTGCTCGTGCCTTAACACCACTCGGTAATTTAAGTTCTTCAATTATCGGGATTAAATAGGGTCGATTGGTTTCCAAAACAGCACCGTATTTACCATCCAAAGGAACCACATCTATAACATGTTCCTGCAATTTTGTTTTCACATCATTTGTCGGCCCTGGAAGAAAACTACTTCTCAAACGATATGCAACGCTACCCAAACGCAAATCTAAGCTTGCCGGCTGATAAGCACCAACAGGGATAGGTTCTTCTTCAGGTACGACAAAAATACCGCTCTGTACAGCTTTTTGTATTTGCTGAATTGCCAGAACTCCAGAAGAATTCTCAGAATTTAGAAAAGGCTTTTCAATTTCCATATCTAGTGCACTATGCAACGATACCAAAACATATGCATGTTTTTGAGCATTTCAGCAGTAAGCACGCTAGACTTGAAATTCGCATATGGAGGTAGCATGGGTAACATCGGACGATTTCTAACTGCAATGGTAACGCCCTATACAAGTGATGGTGAGGTGGACTATACAGGTGCGCGCGCATTAGCACGAACACTCGTGGAGGCTGGAAACGATGGTGTCGTTGTAACTGGAACAACAGGTGAAGCACCGCTCTTGAACAATGATGAGAAATATCGTCTTTGGGAGGAAGTGAAGGATGAACTTCAGGAAAGCGCAACCGTTATTGCGGGTGCTGGTACTAATGACACCTCTCACTCTATGGAATTAGCAAAATTGGCTGAGAACGCTGGGGTAGATGCCATCTTGGCAGTCACACCTTACTATCTAAGGCCTCCTCAAGATGGCATCGTCCTACACTTCAAAAAAATCGCCGAGGCTTCAACTCTTCCAGTAATTGTCTATAACGTACCCTCACGAACAGGTACCAATCTTACAACCGAGACATTGGTACGATTGGCAAATACACCAAATATTATTGGTAACAAAGAAGCAAATGGAGATCTTCATAGCGCAGCTGAACTAATGGAACTAGCACCATCTTTCAAAATATGGAGTGGTAACGATAATGACAATTTCCACTTGTGGTGTATGGGAGCATGGGGAGCAATTAGCGTCACTGGCCACATAGTCGCAAAACAACAAAAGGAAATGTTGGATAAAGTGTTATCCGGAGATATTAAGGGTGCCGCAACGATACATAGGCGACTTGTTCCTCTAACAAACGCGTGTTTCGAATACGGTAACCCAACCACAATTAGGGGCATAATGCGGTATTTAGGAAAGCCTATTGGTGAACCTCGCCTACCAATTTTGGAACCTACAAAAGAAAAAATTGAAAAAGTTTTGATAGAAATCAAAAAGCACGAGCTCGATAGCAGTTATGGTTCTAAATAGGAACTTTGAGAACGTTTCTACCCAATATGTACAACAAATCCTTCGGGCCAAGAGATGACTAAGTACGGAATTGGAGAACAGCTCACACGTGCACGCCTTTCGCGCAATCTAACCATTGAAGAGGCTGAACAAGGGACTCGAATATCTGGGCGATTTCTACAGGCCCTTGAACAAGAAAGGTTTGAAAAAATCCCAGCACCAGTTTTCGCAAAAGGTTTTCTGAGATCCTATGCACAATTTTTAGGGCTAAACCCTCAGGCACTATTAGCTCTTTATCCACAGGCAACAGATACGAAAACTGCTCGTTCCAAAGTAATTGGTGAGAAAAAATTAATACAAAATTCTTTGAAAAAATTACGGAATGCTGGTGCCTCAGAAATTATTGGTGGAAACGAGCAAATTGGACCCCTAAATAAACTTAGGAGCGGGGGAGCAGGTGTTATTTTTCGTAGACAAATGGGAAAGGGAAACGTACTACGAAAACTATCCGGGAGGGCCCTTCTCACAATTTTGTTATTAATAATAGTAGGGTCAGGAATTTTCGTGGTAGTTCGAGAAAACACTCAATCAGGACCAGAGAACTATCAAGCCAATATCAGTACAATAGAAAATAGCCCAACGCCGATAACAGAGGCCTCCGCTACTGTTAAAATAAACAAAGGTATTATTCCTAATGTGGTAGGACAAGATACCGAAGCGGCGAAAGAAGCCATAACAGCCGCTGGTTTTGTTACAAAAAATTTGCAAGACCACAATGTGGATTACCCTAAGGGTGTTGTATTCGACCAATCACCACCACCGGGCATAGAATTAGCCCCTGGAAGAACAATAACTATTATGACAAGCATGGGGCCATGAAAGAAAAACTAACCTACCACCTCGTAACACTTGGTTGTCCAAAGAATGATGTGGATAGCCTACATCTCGAACGTTTACTCGAAACCGGTGATCTTAAACCAACAAACAAGATACAAGAGGCCGATTCAATAATAGTCAATACTTGTGGTTTTATTGAACAAAGCAAAGCTCAATCAATAGAGACGGTGCATGAGTTAGCAAAAATAAAACAGGCGAACCAAAAACTAATTGTTGCGGGGTGTCTAACACAAATTGCTGCGGAGGAAGTACAGGAATCAGAGCCATTAATCGATCACATTTTTGGTGTTGGTGAATGGGAAGCAGTAGCCAAAACTCTTGGCGTTGGAAATGTACCGATCCACGATATTCCCAAAAGTGTTATTAAGGTAACCGGACCCAGTGCCTATTTAAAAATATCTGATGGTTGCAATGCACCCTGCACTTTTTGTGTTATTCCCAAAATTAAAGGGGCCCTAAAGTCTGCATCCGTTGGTCGACTAGTAAATGAGGCTCATAGACTTGTTGAAGCTGGGGCAAAGGAACTTGTACTAGTAGCCCAAGACAGTACTGCTTGGGGAGAAGACCTAGGTATAAAAAATGGATTACCCGAACTATTAAAAATCCTGGGACATGAAGTTGGTCCAGATGTGTGGCTCCGCTTGATGTATGCATACCCGAGCAGAGTACGTCCACCACTCATCGAAGCAATGGCGGAAATACCGAATGTCATACCTTATCTTGACGTCCCACTACAGCATGGATCTGAAAATATGTTAAGGAAAATGAGACGTCCCTGGAAAAGTTCCAAGACACGGGAAATGATTGCCAATTTACGAGATGCAATCCCAGAAATCACTCTTCGTACTTCTCTAATCGTTGGCTTTCCGGGTGAATCAGATGACGACATTTCAGAATTGCTAGAGTTTCTGGAAGAAATTATGTTTGACCATGTAGGGGTCTTTACATACTCACAACAGAAATGGACACCTGCAGGTGAATATAATGACCAAATTAAAGATTCAATAAAAAATGAGCGGCGTGACCTAGTCATGCAGCTTCAACAAAAAATTTCAGAGAAACGAGCTTCACGTTTCATTGGACAAACCATGTCGATGCTCATTGAAGGTAATAGTGAAAGTGATAATGGCGACCCTATAGCTATCGGTAGAACTGTTCGAGAGGCCCCAGAGGTAGATGGCTTAGTTTTCGCACAAGGTCAGGCAAAAATCGGCAGTAAAGTTAAAGTAAAAATCGAAGATAGTGGGGAATATGACCTATTTGGTCGCCTGTTATAACTTTTTCTCTAGGATGATTACATGAAAGCTAAGCAAGCAATAGAATTTTTTGAACCCAGTCCCCGATTACTTATGGGGCCTGGACCCAGTGGTGCACACCCTAGCGTGCTTGCCGCAATGGGAATGCCAATTATTGGACATCTTGATCCAGATTTCTTACGTTTGATGGACGAATGTAGAACAATGATTCGAGATGTTTTCCAAACAAATAATCAATTCACACTAGCCACGCCAGGAACAGGAACAAGTGGGATGGAAGCTGCTGTCATGAATATGCTTGAACCTGGTGATCACGCAATTATAGGAACCTGCGGGTATTTCGGTGGACGCATAGTTGAAATGGCAGAACGAACTGGGGCAAAAGTTACCCGTGTCGACGCTGAATGGGGTACAGCGATAGAACCGGAAACTATCAGAGATGTCGCTAAAAAAAATCAACCTGTCAAATTAATTGCGATTGTCCATGCCGAAACCTCAACGGGTGTCCAACAGCCAATTGAGCCGATCTCAGAAATCGCAAAGGAATTCGAGGCGCTCCTACTCATTGACTGCGTAACCTCCCTTGGAGGCATACCAGTTAAAGCTGATGAATGGGAAGCAGACATCCTTTATTCCGGTACACAAAAGTGTCTTTCAGCTCCACCTGGAGCCTCCCCTATTACCCTTTCAGAAAAAGCAGTCCAGGCACTGTCCGAACGGAAAACGTTACCGAATACATGGTACCTAGATTTACAAAAACTGGAGGCCTACTGGGATAACCGGCGTGCCTATCACCACACATCCCCAATTTCGATGCTTTATGCGTTGCATCGCGCACTCGCTATAACTCTCACAGAAGGACTCGAGCATCGATGGCAACGGCATGAACGCAACGGGAAAGCACTACAAAATGGCTTAGAAGCACTCGGATTAGAGCTTCTTGCAAAAGAGGCGGTTCGCTTGCCAGTACTAACTACAGTACATATCCCTGAAGCAATTGACGGAGATCTAATCAAGTCTGAACTTTTAACAAATTTTTCAACTGAAATCGCCGGAGGGCTTGGAAATCTAAAAGGGAAAATTTGGCGGGTTGGCCTGATGGGAGAATCGTCCACTCCAGACAACGTACTCTTTTTCCTAAGTGCATTTGGTCTTCTGTTACGAAAACATGGATTTAAAGCAGATGTTACCGCAGCACTTGATAGTGCTGCGAAAACATTAGAAGTATGAAAAAGACTCATCTGTCTTTCATACTTCTTTGGTTGGTTTCTCTTCTTCTAGTTATAACTGCCTGCAGCGATAAATCAGTTGAGAAACCAAATCAAGAATCCTTAGAAAAAAAAGTTGCCGGAGAAGAGAGCACAGAACCACTATTTAATACACTTCAATTCATTGAAGCCTTTCCTGGCCTTCCAGAATTTTCCCGGCCATTAGCACTATTCGAAATACCTAATGGCTCTAGATGGATGCTTCTTGTCTTACAAGGCGGTGAAATAGTCACATTTCCCAAAGAGGGCCCTTGGACGAAAGTGCATATGGTACATAACCAAGTGGATCGTACAAAACCAAAAGAAGGAACGGCATGGAATGAGGAGGGATTGCTCTCACTAGCATTTGCTCCCGATTTTCAGAAATCTGGGACTATTTATCTCTACTACAGTCCTGCAGATAATCCTAGCCGGACAGTCTTAGCAAGACTACAAACAACGGGGAAAGGTGCGGATTTTCGAGTTGATAAGACAAGTGAAGAAATTCTTCTGAGTATCCCGCAACCATACCCAAACCATAATGGTGGAACACTACTTTTTGGTCCTGATGACCACCTTTTCCTTGGTATAGGGGATGGAGGGGCAAGCGGAGATCCACACAATAACGGACAAGACCCATGGAGTTTGCTTGGAACCATACTTCGAATAAATGTAAGTAATTCGGGACATTACAAAATCCCGGAAGATAATCCGTTTGCTGATGGCCGCCGTGGACAACCTGAAATCTGGGCTTGGGGTCTACGTAATCCTTGGAGAATGAACTTCGATACAAAGGGAAACCTCTGGGTGGGTGATGTTGGTCAAAATCGAATAGAAGAGATTAATATCGTTGAAAAGGGCCATAACTATGGATGGAACACTATGGAAGGGAGTTTATGTTTTAACCCTGAAGTCAATTGTAAAACAGAAAACCTAACACTTCCGATTTATGAATATGATCATACAGAAGGCTGCGCAGTGACCGGGGGTTATGTTTATAAAGGGGAAGCCATACAAAACTTAAAGGGTTGGTATGTTTTTGCAGATTGGTGTGGAAAAATTTGGGCATTTTCGACAAAAAATTTGTCTACTGAGGAAACAATTGAACCTATCCTTCTGCGTGCAAAAGGTCGCGGAATAGTTTCTTTAGCGGAGGACAGCGATGGGGAACTTTACTTCTTGTCTTTTACCGATTCCTTCCAAATCAGGAAATTAGTCCCATAATCACAAAAATAAGGTCCAGATTCGATGATCAAGGAATGAACAAAAGCACAATGGAGTGTCTTCATCTAAACTCAAGAAGTGAGCGCTGAAGCACTACCCCACACTTTACTGATTCTGCTAATAGAACTAGCAATAGGCAGTCTTTGGTTAACCCTCTACTCAGACTTAAGGGGGGAGGTAACTAGAGGATTTGTTTTAACAATGGCATTACTGGTAGCTGTTGTAGCTGGTTTAACATATTGGACTACCACCAGTATTTCGTGGACTAACAACATTGATGGATATCTGATCAATCAAGACTGGCTAAAAACAATCCAGCATGGAACACTCGCTGTTTTAGCAGCTTCTTCAATATACTCATTTAGTGTTTTCATGGGATGGGATCCCGTGGGAAGAATCGCCGCAATTGGCGGAGCAATAGGGGGATTAATCGTTGTAGTAGCACTGGCTGCACTATTGAACCCTCCGGTTTGGTTCTATCTAGGGGGTCTTGCAGCACTGCTAACAGGTACTTTAGCTATGGGTACAGTTTCAACCTCAATGGTTTGGGGGCACTGGTATCTTACAGAAGGATCACTGCCACCCAGACCTCTTCGAGAACTTACCTTAATTCTAATATCCGTAATTGGACTACAAACGATCTTCTTCATAATTAACGCGGCAATTCCTGAGAAGACTACACCTATGCCAATCACTGAAATTGGCTCTGGCCTACTTGATAACCCCATGTTTTATTTTCGTATAGGTGTAGGGTTACTATTTTCCCTCGTCTTAGCAATATTTGCTTTCAAAACAACACAAATTCGCGCAATGCAAAGTGCTACGGGACTGTTATACGTATGCATGGCTACGGTTTTCACTGGCGAGGTCTTAGCTCGTGGCCTGCAATTCATAACGGGACACCCTCTTTGATAAAAAACTTAAAAAAACAGCCGAATTTTGTTAGAATCCGCAGAGCTCACATCATCGGGAAGTACTTTCCCTAATCAATAAAGGCGTTAAATATGGCTACTAGTGAACTAAACATCGCAATGGCACTGGTTGAAGCAACCGAGGCCGCTTCACTCGGAGCAGCTCCCTGGATGGGACGCGGTCAAAAAAATTCCGCTGATGGCGCTGCAGTTGACGCCATGCGTGAAAAGTTAAACCAGATAGAAATGGATGGCATAGTGGTTATAGGTGAAGGCGAAAAAGATGAGGCACCTATGCTTTTCAATGGGGAAAAGGTTGGAACCGGCTCTGGTCCTGCTGTAGATGTTGCGGTTGATCCGATTGATGGAACCACGCTGTTTTCGTTAGGTCGCCCAAATGCTGTAAGTGTTATTGCGGTAGCGCCACGGAACACCATGTATAACCCAAAAGATATCTTCTATATGGAAAAAATTGCTGTAGGCCCCGAAGCAAAAGGAAAAATTGATCTCTCGGCACCAGTACGCTGGAATCTCGAACAAGTAGCTAAGGCAAAGGAAATCCCTATTGAAGAGGTTGCTGTAGTGCTCCTAGACCGCCCACGAAACGAAGAAATCGTTAAAGAAATTCGACAAACTGGCGCTCGAATTGTCTCAATTACAGATGGTGACGTAGCAGGAGCTGTAATCGCAGCCATGGAAGGAACGGGAGTGGATATCCTTATGGGAATAGGAGGATCGCCTGAAGGTGTTGTTGCTGCATGTGCCATCAAAGCACTAGAAGGGGATATGCAATGTCGATTGTGGCCTCGAAACGATGATGACCGAAGGCTCGCCAAAGAGGAGGGCTTAGACCTCCAGCAAATTATCAAACTAGAAGACCTAGTCTCTAGTGATGACTGTTACTTCGCTGCAACAGGCATGACCACGGGTTATCTCTTAAAAGGGGTCGAATTCACTACTTATGGTGCACGGACCGAGTCACTTGTGATGCGTAGCTTTTCACATACAATCCGTAAAGTTGAAGCCATCCACCATCGAGAAAAAGTTGAGCGTTTCTTGTCACAAGGAAGCACAACATAAAGACCTAAGCAGACTTAAACTTTAGATAAGATTTCCAAATACTAGGTACTTATAACAAGCTAATTACCCTTAAAATCAGGTGACCTGCGTTCAGACATCGCTCGGACACCTTCGGAAAAATCATTTGTCTGGCGTAGCCAATCCTGCTCCACTTGCTCATGGTCAGTCGCCATTCGGAATCTATCTACAAGTCCCTGCCTCATTGTTCGCCGTATTGCTTTTACAGATAAAGGAGCTGAAATTGCAATCTCCTCCGCCATCTCGAAGGCTCGACTTCGCAAATTCTCCATAGGAACCAAATCATCACAAAGCCCCAACTGTAATGCCTCTTCTCCACCAACTCTCCTACCTGTATAGAGAAGATTTGCAGCCATTTGATCCCCAACCAAAGCAGGCAATGTAACTGTTAAGCCAAATCCATGGTGAAAACCTAACCTAGAGAAATTCGCACTGAATCTCGCCTCTCGAGCTGCTACACGAAAATCGGCTGACAAGGCAACACCCAAGCCTCCCCCTATTGCGGCTCCTTGCACAGCAGCTATAACAGGCAAACCACTTTCCATCATCCTGACCCCCTGCTCATATACATGATCACGACCTACGATAGTTTTTTTCGCCACATTATTTTCGCTTTTCTTTTCCGAATCCGTATCGGAAAAATCCCTTTTTTCGTAATTACCTAACTGGGCACCAGCACAAAAAGACTTTCCTTCAGATGCAAGTACTATTGCTCGACAATCAGACTCCTTATCAAGTGCATGAAATGCATCAGCAATACCTTTTAACAAAAGAACATCAAAATAATTATGTGGCGGTCGATGAAATTCAACGAGCGCAATATAGTTATCTAGCTCGACAGTTACATCAGAATCTGAAAAATCTCCAAAAGCTACCATATCTACCTCTTTATTGTTTTTTTAGTCTAAAACTCCCGAAATTAAAAGTTCTGTAAACTCTTCCTCGCTATACCCAAGCAGATCCATACAAATAGATTTCGTATGTTCTCCTAATAAGGGTGCTGGCTCCTTTGGATAAGCAGGCGTTCCTGAAAGTTTATACGCCGGCGAGTCCCAAGTCATAGGGCCAATTACCTTATGGTCGATTTCCCAGAAGTGTTCACGAAAATCCAATTGTGGATCATCATAAAGATCCTTTGCATCAGCAACCTTATAGGCTGGAATCCCTATTTCTTGCAAATCCTCTGCAAGCTTCTCCGAATCCCTTTCAATTGTCCAACTTGTAATCAATTTATCCAACTCATCCTCATTTTCCTTACGCCCTTCAAGCGTTAAAAAGTCTGCTTTCTTTGTCCAATCAGGCTCACCCAAAAATTTTCGAAATGCTAACCATTGCGAATCTGTGAAAATAGAAATTGCTATCCATCTATCGTCACCTGCGCATTCAAAAACACCATGGGGACAAGCATTAGGATCCCTATTCCCGTCGGCAGACATTAACTGTTCACCAGCAGTAAATCTCAGGACAGCATCATCTAAACCCCAAATCATAGCTTCGAGTTGAGACAAATCAATATATTGCCCTTCACCCGTTAAGTCACGATGCTCCAGCGCAGCGATCAAAGAAGTTACAGCAAGATGTGTTGAAAACCAGTCTGTATAAGCAACTCCAGTACCGACAGGAGAGCGATCAGGCCATCCGGTCAAACCTGTAATTCCCGCCGTTGCCTGCAACGTCAATCCAAAACCCTTAAAACCAGCATGAGGGCCACCTTGTCCCTCCATGGACATCGAAATCATAATCAGTTCTGGGTTTTCCTGTGACAAAGACTCGTAATCAAAACCAGCAGACTGCATAACTCCAGGACGAAAGCTTTCTGTCACAATATCTGCATCACTAATTAATCGTTTGACAACTTCAGCTGCATTAGGATGCTTCAAATCTAGAGTCATAGCTCTTTTATCTCGATTGATATTTGCCCAATACGCACTACGGTCAGGACCATCTCCTGGAATAAGAGGTCCCCCAATTCGAAAAATATCTAAACTTTTCGAAGATTCGACGCGAATAACTTCAGCACCAAATAATGCAAACGTTTGCGTCGCCATTGGGCCTACACCAACCCATGAAAAATCTATTATTCTCAGCCCTTTAAAAATATCCCGCGCATCATTTTCAACAATGGACATTTTGGGCACTCAAATCTAAGTGAATAGAAATCTCTAAACACATCATAAACTCCTCAGAATTTCCTCACTGTGCTGTCCAACGACCGGTGCCGAAGGGCCTGATTGCCATATAGATTTTGACATCCTAAAAGGCGCACCTGGATAAGTATATGAATGGCCACTTTCAGGATGCTCAACATCTACAAAAAATTGGCGATCAATAAGCTGTTTGTTTTCGAAAAGATTGGCAATAGTTGAAACAGGACACATCATCGTACCTCGCCTTTGACCTTCTTCATATAACTCCATTTTTGAAAATCTTTTAAAAAATGCCTCGATATCCTGATCAATTTCTTGTATAAGCTTCGCCGCGGTTGGATTTAATTCCGGACTCGGAGCTGAACCCACACCAGTCAACTCAGGGATCGGTTCTGGGTCAAATTTTGGTTTTACACCTTCATCAATCATCCATTGATGTATCAAAGGGATAGCTCGTGGAGAACGTGAGAATGCAACATACCCATCAGCACAAGGCCACACAAGTCGTGCCCCTCCTTCACCCCGATGCACGACCACCCCCTGCACGCTTACTAATAACTTTTGTCAATGCATATGTCGCTTGAGAATTACCTAAGGTATTAGTAATAGCTTCCTGCATAGAAATATCTACCCGCTGTCCAAACGCACCTTTCTTACAAGCACGCAAAGCTATCAATGTGCCTACCATAGCTTGGACCGATGACTGTGCCGATGCTTGTTCAACAGAAACACGAAGTGGGGCACGATCTTGATCACCGCACAAATACATCAATCCTCCCGCAGCCATTGCAACTAAATCTCCTCCCACCCAATGACTACGAGGACCTTCACATCCAAAGGGAGAGATAGTGGTATAAACGAGTTCTGGACACTTGGCAGATAAATTTCCCCAATCAAATCCATGTAACTCAAGGTCGTTGCGAAATCCCGATTCAAATAACGCATCAGAACTTTTCAATAGAGACCAAAGTAAAGTACGCCCGGACTCGCTTTTTAAATCCAAAACGACACTTTTTTTTGCTGCGTTCATCTGTAGCCAAAAAAAACTGTTCCCATCCCCTGAAAGTGGTCCATATTGACGCATAGGATCACCACCAGGTGGTTCTATGCGTATTACTTCTGCTCCTAAACCTGCAAGTATCCGTGTTCCAAGCACTCCATGGCGATCCGTAAAATCAATGATTCGATAATTTTGTAGCGGACCTTTTGTAGATGTCATTATCAGTAGGCCACCCTTTAAAAATATAACGAGAACCAAAGTGCCATGAAATACTTATGTTAGCTATTCCCTAACATAGTCATCATTCCTTCTCGCATCGCAGCTGGAAGGATTTCCAGTCGTACATTCAAATCGCTATTGATATAAGAAACGCTGACGCGGTTACCTTGATCGTCCACCGTCTCCATTTCAAGTTCATTTCCTTCAGCAATTAAACGCTCGATTTCTGCATCCATATCATCTACAAAGGCACCTATATGATGGATATTCGAAGCCTGCGCCGCCCAAACAGTTCCAGGTACAGCTTCAATCAATTCAAACCAAGGAGGACCTTCAGCAGAGTACACAAAACGTGATGAGAGAGGCCCGGTTCCTTCTTTTGTGCGTGCAAGCACTTCAGCCGCCCCGGGAGGACGAGGCCATGTAACACCAAATCGACTTGAAATTTCTTCCATGCCAGCTTCCATGTTGGGAACAATAATACCTATATGAAAAACGTCTTCAAATTTAACCATGCCAGCAAGGTACGCTTAAACACGTTCACTTGCAATAAATAAATTCAACTATTCGTACCAAGTAAATACCAAATATTTCTGTAGGAAATCAAACAATCTGTATAGAATGAAAACCAAGGAGTGATCGCGTGGCAGGACCTCTTCAGGGCATTCGTGTTTTAGATATTACTAATGAAGTAGCAGGTTCATATGCAGCCCGATTGCTTGCAGGATATGGTGCTGAAACAATTAAGCTAGAGTCTCCACAAGGCAATTCTTTACGAAACTTCGGACCGTTCCCTGATAATCAACAGGATATAGAATCTTCTGGTCTTCATTTACATCTAAATGCGAATAAATCCTCAGTTGTTGCAGATGTAAGTACTAAACACGGAGTCGAAAAAATTAAAGAATGGAGTTCGGAAATCGATATTATCATCGAAGATTTTCCACCTGGACAAAGCAAAAAATGGGGTTGGGATTGGGAAACTTTGAATCAACTAAATCCTCAACTTGTAATGGCCTCAATAACACCATTTGGTCAATCTGGTCCATATAGTAGCTACCGCGGTAGTGAAATCACGTTGCAAGCAATTGGGGGACCTTTGATTCAAACCGGACATCCCGATCGAGAGCCCCTCAAAAACGCAGGACATTTTGCTAATTATCACGCAGGTATCATGGCAGCATACGCAGCAATGTTAGCTCGATTGAAAGTCGAAAAAGGTAGTGCCGGAGATTGGATAGATATCTCTATCTATGAATGCCAGTCAGGATCACGAGATCGGCGTACAGCAACAATTGCTGCTGCATCTTACGCTGGAGTCACAGGAGCAAGATACACAAGCACTGCACGAGGCCCAGGGATAGGTCTACGCCAGTGTAAAGATGGATATATCAATATATACGGCGGAGGGCCTCGACTACCTGCTTTGTTACAACTCATAGGAAGAGAGGATCTATTAGCAAACAGTGAAGTTCATAAGGGATCACAGACGCTTTCCGAAAATCTCCATGAAAAAATTGAGTCCAGTTATGAGAACTATCTAGCAACCCACACAAGACAAGAAATAATAGTAGCTGCACAAAACGTAAAACTACCATGTGGGGCACTAAATACGACAGCAGACTTGTTTGAAGATCCGCATTTCAATGCTCGTGGCGTCTGGGAAACAATCAAGCATCCGAAAATCGGAACCTTCAAGGGACCTCGGCTTCCTATATTGTTTTCAAAAACGCCTCAGGAAAAAACTCGTGCTGCACCACTGCTTGGTGAAAGTAACAATCTAAGTCCTGCTTCTCGCAAAGATACTTCCAAATTATTTAAAAAAAACCCTCGTTTGCCGTTAGAGGGTATTCGCATTGCTGAAATAACTGTCGTATGGGCTGGAACTCACGTAACGCAACTCCTTGGAGAATGGGGGGCTGAAATTATACGCGTAGAGCCTGTTAATCGGATCCAAGCATCAACCCGTGGAGCTGACATTCGAATGGGACCAAAGCGAGCTAGGCAAGTAGCAAAAATGGGGTTAACTATCAACGCATATCCTAATTTTGAACCACAAAACGACCCATGGAACCGAAGTCCCAGTTTCAACACGGGCGCACGTAACAAAAAATCAATGACTTGCGATGTAATGTCCCCAAAAGGACGTGAAGCCTTTCTACGTCTACTGGAAAAAAGTGATGTTTTTGTAGAAAACAACGTTCCTACGACAATAAAAAAAGCTGGTTTAACCTGGGAAGAAATTCGAGAGGTAAACCCCAGGCTAATCATGTTAAGCATGCCAGCATTTGGGCTAAGTGGCCCTTATCGAGACTTCCGCGGTTTTGGAATGCATGTAGAGGCACTATTGGGACATACGCATATACGTGGTTATCCAAATACGTCACCTCAAGAAACTGGAACTGAAACATTGGCCTCTGACGTTATTGCAGGTGTTCATGGAGCATTAGCAGTAGCGATGGCTTTAAGACATCGAGAACAAACAGGAGAAGGACAACTGATCGAATTAGCTTTAGCAGAATCTTTCTTACCAATTCTCGGAGAATTTCTTGCTGATTACGAAATGAACAAAAAAGATACAGAACCACAAGGCAATTCACATAGATGGCATGCCCCACACGGTGTTTATCCGTGTAAAGGAGAGGACCGATGGATAGCAATAGACATAGCAACGGATAAGGAATTTACGGCACTATGTAAAGTACTAAACAGTGAAGAACTAGTACATGATCAGCGGTTCTCGTCACCCGTCAATCGATTGCACAACCGTTCAATTTTGAATGATGAAATAAAAATACGTACTAAAGACTTTGGGCACGACGAACTCTTTCATAAACTGCAGTCTGTAGGCGTATGTGCTGCACCAACACACGATGGGCTTGAAGCACTAGCTGACCCACATCTAAACGAGCGCCATTTCTTCGAAGAACAAACTATGGAAAATATTGGTACGCATCGCTACTCAGGCCTAACCTTTCGAATGGCTAACACACCTAACGAACTGCGACTGCCTCCACCAAAACTTGGCGAACACAATGAATGGGCTTACACAAAATTGCTCGGATATAGCCATGAAGAATATGAGGCATTCCGCGAAAGAAAAGAGGTTGGTGAATCATACCCGGAAGAACTGTTGCCTCCCTTAACAGAGTAAAAAAGTAGAAAATCAATTCAATAAAGGCTATATTTATAAAATCCTAAGAGGAGGAGCTTATGCCACGAGTAAGTGAAGTAGGCGGAATGGTTGGATTCGGCGGTGTTTACAGCCATCGACCAGACCTATTTAAAGGCTTTATGTTCAACTATGGACTTATCTGGTCACACAGCACGCTGGACCCAGTTTTAAAAGACCTTGTTAGATTAAAGAGTGCGAATCTTAATGGATGTCGTTACTGAATACCTGCACGATCTGCTGCGGCGCAGCAGGAAGGCATGGACGAAGACATGGTCATGCAAATGCTTGATCACAATAATTCGGATTTACCCGATGCAACAAAAGCAGCCTTAGATTTAACTGAGGATTTCATCCTGAATCATGCAGCAAATGTAAATGATGCGTTCATTGATCGTTTAAAGGAATATTTCCGAGAAGATCAGATTGTAGAACTTACTATTGCGATAGGAACATGGGATTCAGTACATAAATTTAATGCGGTTTTTGATGTTGATCCACCAGAGCTGGACAAGAATGGACTATTCTCAACAGGTAGAGCTGATGTCATGGAAGACATGCGTCAACATCTAACCTGTTTAGGTGTTGAGGGTGACCCTGGTCATCCACTTCATGCCGAGCAACTAGAAAGTAGTCCTGCTTAGCACCTTAATTCATATGGGAAAGTGAACCTTTCCCATATGAATTCTTTATTCATTTCGCTGATTGCTTAACAAATAGAAGAACCTCTATTTGTTGTATCGGTGTGGCAAGCGGACTGTAAAGATTGCGCCTCCGTCCAAAGCATTCTCAGCTTGAACGGTACCACCATGAGTGCGGACTGCATGTTTAACAATCGCCAAACCAAGTCCTGCCCCATCAGTTACACGAGATTGCTCAGACTTGTAAAACCTCTCAAATATTCGGTCGTTATCTTCCTCAGGAAAACCTGGCCCATGGTCTCGAACAGACAGTGAAATTACTGATAGACTTTTTTGCACCTCGATCTGAATAGAACTTCCTCTAGAACTGAAACTTATAGCGTTATCAATTAGATTGCTCACTATGAGAGTGAACATAGCCCGATCAGCCTCAACTCCAACTGTTGAGTTAGAATCAAAGAACACCTCAATGTCCTCTGCTTCCAATATCGGCTTGAAATTTTCGAGCACTGAGGAAAAAATCTCTGTTAATTTCAACATTTCCGGGTGAACCACAGTTGCACCAGATTCAATTCGAGAAAGATCAAGCAGCTCATCTGTCAAAATGCGCAAACGCCTCGTTTGTAAAGTAATCCTTCCAATAAAGTCTTGAATTTCATCATTTTCAAGATCATCATTTTCAATACTTTCGGCAAGCATCAAAATAACAGACACTGGTGTACGCAGCTCATGAGAAACATTGTTAACAAAATCACGGCGTACTTGTTCAGTCCTTTGAAAAGCAGATAAGTCCACAAAAACAAGCAGTATATTCCAATCACCACCACCTGTGACCGGAACTGCAGCTATACGATATGGAGATCGATCTTTTCCTAAATTAACTAATCTTGTCTGCTGAATTGAATCCTCACCAGATGCCAAATTAACAAGCTCATCAATTTCGTAGTCACGTGTCACTTCAATCAAGGGTCGACCAACTATCTCGGCATTTGGAACATCGAATAAAGATGAAGCGGCAGTATTACAATATAGAACTTCCAAATTGCTAGATAATGCAACTATCGGATCGGGAACAGCATTTAAGACAACCTCCAATCGTATCTGGTCAGATTCAATCGTATTAACAAATTTCTCTAATTGATCGGCAATAGAATTAAAAGTGTGTGTTACACGAGGGCCAAAGCCTTCATTTGCAATTGCACGCGCTGAAAAATCACCTTCAGCAAAATGTTCAGCCGCATCATCAATAGCTTGAAAAGCCGTATGAACTTCACGGACTGACTTATATCCAAAGATAAGCAGAATCCCTAAAATTAAGGCTACCAAAACCCACAGAACCACCTGCTCTGTCGCTATCGCAAATCCTAACAAGATGCACAGCAATGCAATGACTACGACAAGCAAGCCAGATCTTTGAATTAAAGCTACCATCTACCTATTTTCCTACTTTTTGAACAGATAGCCACTGCCTCTTATGGTTCTGATCATCTGGGGGTTTGCGGGATTTGTTTCGACTTTCTGACGAAGCCATCTGATATGTACATCTACAGTACGCACATCCCCTTGGAAATCTACATCCCAAACCGCATTTAAAAGTTGCTGTCTCGAAAAAACTTGGTCAGGATTTTCTATAAAAAACCTGAGGAGCTCATATTCACGAGGCTTCAGAAAAAGAGATTTTCCAAAAAGCAGAATTTCACGGCGTTCTTGATTAACAACAAAACCTTGTCTGTCATCAGTAAATTGAACTACAGGATTATCATCTTTTTCCAATCGACTACGGCGCAAAAGTGCTTTAATTCGCGCTAGTAATTCACGCATACCAAATGGTTTCGGAAGATAGTCATCCGCTCCAATCTCAAGACCAGCAACACGATCGCTCTCGCCACCAAGAGCTGTAACCATCAAAATCGGTACCTCTGAATCCCGTCGCAACGCACGGCAAACTTCCGTCCCATTCAATCCTGGAAGCATTAAGTCTAAGACAATCAAATCTGGTTGATGTTCACGTGCAAGTCTAAGGCCATCATCACCCCTACTCGTTGCGAGAACTTCATAACCATCTTTAAGAAGACTTCTTGAAATGATCATTTGTAAATCACTTTCATCCTCAACAACTAGTATCAGTTTTTTACCATCTTTCCCCATATCCCTATGATAAACGCTTCCTTTAAACATTTTGTTAATGCAGTTAGTACCATTAACTAGGCATTACAAGCTTTCTGTACTTTTCTCGTTGCTTGCATTTTTCAGAACAATATTTTGTGGCTTTCCCCATAGGGGTAATACTTGGTACTTCACGACCACACTTTTCGAAACCTACACAAGTTTTATAGGTCACGCCATCCAATACATCTCTTGCTATCAGAATCCAAATAAATCCTGCCAAACAAGTCGGCAAAATACCGACTGCCCACCTACTTGAACCTAAACGCTTTTTCCGCATTTCTGGCACAGTAAATTGTTTTAGCTTCAAATTGAGTATTGGCAAATCTGTCGTAGAACGCGACTGGCTAACATCCGTTAAAAGATATTCTTTCCCTTCCTCAATAAGAGTTAAAGCCTGCCTGATATCTTCCCACTCTTGTACCCAAAACCGATTGTATCGAGAACCACCATGACGTAAATACGCTAAATAAGAAGCAATATTCTCACCTCCATCAGGATCGAAAAAGTCTCCATATTTTTTTGCAAAATCTAAGACAGCCTTAGACACTTGGGCTGGCTCTAACCTACCAGGCGACTGAGCCGTTATTAATTTCCAGTTATTACCAACTCTCCGATGCAAATCCCAATGCTTTTCTTTCCAGGGATCAAAAATAGGCACACTAGCAGATCCGTTTGAATTCTGGAAATCGCTCTTACCAACAAATAATTTTTGCTTTGGTCCTCCGATTAACCAAACTGATTGAAAAATACTGTCTCGTTCGATGTGTTTACGCATAAAAAACCTGATTTATATTTTACCTGTTAAACAATCTTAGTAGAGTGTGAATTATTTTTATTAGAAAAAAAAGGGAGGAAAACATTTAGAAATATGTCCAAGTAGAATGTTAGACTCGCTTAGACAGTGTATTAAGACACTGAATACAAAATATTTGCCGAAAAATTAAATAGGAGAGCAATATGCGAGCCCTGATAGCAGTCTACGACAAGACTGGGGTGGTAGATTTTGCCCGTGAATTAGAACAGCTTGACTGGGAAATTGTTTCAACTGGCGGCACAGCAAAATTACTTGCTGAGGCTGGTATCAATGTACACCCCGTAGAAACTATCACTGGGCAGCCAGAAATTCTCGACGGCAGAGTAAAAACATTACATCCTGCGATACATGCTGGTATTCTGGCTCGACGCGACTTGGAAAGTCATGCCAACACATTGGAAGAACATGGTTTTCAACAGATAGATTTAGTCGCTTGTAACCTCTACCCATTCAAGCAAACAGTAACTCAAGAAAACGTAACCACTGAAACTGCTATTGAAAATATAGACATAGGTGGCCCCACAATGATCCGCGCCGCCGCAAAAAATTTCAGTGCTGTCTCAGTAGTAATAGACCCGGACGATTATATAGACATAATCTCAAGATTAAAAAATGGAGACTTAAAGTCTGAGCATCGTCAGCATTTGGCATGGAAAGCTTTTCAGCATGTAGCATCATATGACAGCACAGTTGCAGAATGGTTTTGGTCAATTGGTGAAAATACAAACCCACCAGAACTAACCACATCGTTAAATTTGATCAACACACTACGTTATGGTGAAAACCCTCATCAAAATGCTGCGCTCTACAAAGACGAAACACTAGCGGCTCAAAATGCTGGTGGCATCGCATATGCGAAGCAACACCACGGAAAAGAACTGTCCTACAACAACTACTTGGATGCGGATGCAGCTTGGAATTGTGTGAATGACTTTCAGGATTCAACATGTGTCATCGTAAAACATACTAATCCATGCGGTGTTGCAAGTCGCGATAACCTAAAAGAAGCTTACCAGCTTGCAATTCATGGCGACCCTGTCAGCGCTTTTGGAGGAATTGTTGCTTTTAATAGACCAATTGATGAAGAACTAGCCCGGGAAATTCGAGAGTTTCGCAACCCAAATGATGGCAAAACTCGAATGTTTTATGAATTAATTATTGCACCAGAATTTACAGAAAAAGGACTGGAAATACTGAAGGGAAAATCTAAAGATTTACGTATACTGGAAGCCAAGCCATTAGTTAAAAGCCATAAATCGCTACGGCAAATAGGAGGAGGCTGGTTAAGCCAAGATGCTGATTCAGTAACACCTGAAGATATTGAATTAAATATTGTTTCAAAAAGAAAACCTTCTAAAAAAGAAATGGATGATCTGAAATTTGCTTGGCGTTGTGTGAAACACATCAAAAGTAATGCAATTGTAATTGCGAAAAACCGCCAACTTTTGGGAATGGGTAGCGGTCAGCCTAATCGTGTAAAAAGCCTTGATATTGCAATTGAAAAAGCTGGCGCAGAAGTAACAGGTTCAGCATTGGCTAGTGATGCCTTTTTTCCATTTTCATGGAATGACGCAGTCGAACACGCTTGCCAATCAGGTATAACTTTGATTGCCCACCCAGGGGGAAGTTTACGTGATCAAGATGGTATCGATTGCTGTGACCAATACGATGTAGGATTAGTTTTTACCGGAATAAGGCATTTCCGTCATTAGAAAAACCCACAAATTGTGGCGGAGAGGGTGGGATTCGAACCCACGAGAAACTTGCGCCTCTACACGCTTTCCAGGCGTGCCTGTTCAGCCACTCCAGCACCTCTCCTTGTATAAAAAACTATTCCTTGCTACTCCTAACGCGACTCTTGCTGCGTAAAGCATGATACCTTTCCCACAATTCTTTTTCTTTAAGCCGAGAGGCTTGAATCGCATCATCTATGAGCTTTTCAAGTAAATCCTCTGTTGCACCATCACTTTCAAAATCTTCACTGGTCATTTTTTTCACTTCCAAAAATACGGGTTAGTAGCCGAAGTAACTGCTTCCATTCAAACGGAATTGCACGGTTGCTACGCTCATCTTCGAATAAATGATTGGCGCCGAACATGAGAGTTTTCAAAGCACTTACTATTCCATAAATACGAATTATCGGCGAAACAACTGCTTCTCCAACAAAATCAGTGGTGGCCCGTATGCTAACAATAAGATCTTGAATTGTATCCACAGTTGGGCCAATGCGATCGCTAGCAAGTTTCCTCACAGTAATTACCAATCGAAGGAGAGCAACTAAAATAAGAATCAGGGCCAGTATGGCCACGGCAAAAAACAAACCACAAATAACGAGAATGATATCGCGCCACTCTGACCATGAATCTGGAGCAGCCCACGAATCTGGAACAGCATTATCAGGAATTATATTGGTCGAAAAATAACCATCGGTAAGCGCACCAATACCAAGATATACAAGGAACGCAACAATTAGAATAACGATAAGACCAAAACAATACCGTAACACTGAAAACCCCTGACAATTGTACGATGAGTCTGACGGAGGAGCTATTGGGAAAAAAAACTCCATGGACAGAATATAAGCTAAAAGCCGATGGTACTTTAAAAAGCTATCAGTGCAATTTGGTCTATCAACACAATAATTTACGTGTACTTAGCTTCGTAATGCCAACGGGAAGCACTGGTTTTAAGACCCCGATATCAATACCCGAAGGGACAATTTCATACGGATACTTCTGGCTACAGCGCCCTTATAATATCTACCGCATGAAACATAATGACAAAGTTATAGCACATCGTTTTGATGCAATTAGTGGGCTTTACTACACGAGTGATTCAGTCTGGTACCGAGATCTTGTTCTTGATTGGTGGTTAACCCCCAAAGGAGAGTTGATAGAGGAGGATAGAAAAGAGTTACAGAATATGTTGGAAGCCAAGCAGATCACCTTTGAAGATGCTGCAAAAGCAGAAAGAGCTGGCAAAATAATTGAAAAAAACAAACAACGCATTATGAGAGAATTGAGAAGTATTGAAGAAAAAGCGAATCTTTAAATTAGTGGTTTTGCACACTGCTATGAAGTTAGGAAGCGCATTGCAATAAGACGCGGTAGCCTCAAGTAATGCGCATAGGCATTATTGGTTTACCACAATCAGGAAAGACAACAGTTTTCAATGCAATCGCAGCCAGAAATGAGGCGGTAGGGAACTTTGGGCTTAGAGAAAAACCTAATATTGCTACGTCTTTTGTTCCAGACCACCGTCTGGATGAACTTTCCAAAATTTACAAACCTAAAAAAACCACCTATGCGTCCGTCGAATATCTTGATTTTCCTGCAGGCAACACAACTTTCGGAAAAGGTCACGGGCTTGAAGGTCGCTTTTTAAACGAGCTTGGTGCAATGGATGCCCTTCTTCATGTAGTACGTGCCTTTGAAGATGGCTCAGTCCCTCACCCTAATGAAACTATAGATTTCGAAAGAGACCGAATAACAATGGACTTGGAGTTAGCGTTCGCAGACCTTGCAATGCTTGAACGACGATTAGAAAGAATAGAGCCTGAAATGCGTTCACTGAAACAAAGTGAAAGAGTTCCATTACAAGCACTCGTCTCAGTATTAGAACATTTAAAACAAGAACTTGAACAAGAAATCCCTATAAGAAATATTGCTTTGAATCCAGATGAAACCCGCCTTCTTCAAGGTACTAGTTTTTTAACTTCTCTGCCTTTACTTGAAATTATTAATATTGGTGAGGAGACACTAGATGAGCAGAGCGCAATTACAGAATCTCTCGAATCAGGGAATAATCAAAAAGGAAGAGCACTTACAACACTTTGCGCAAAGTTCGATATGGAATTAAATAGTCTTAGTGAAGAAGAAGCAAAAGAATTTCAGGAAGAGATTGGTGTATTAGAACGTGGCTTTGAAGGTGTCCTGCGACTTAGTTATGAATTACTAGGACTGATCAGTTTTCTCACTGTAGGGGAAGATGAATGTCGAGCTTGGACAATTAAGAAAGGCCTATCAGCACCGAAGGCAGCAGGACAAATCCATACTGACCTTGAAAGAGGTTTTATTCGAGCTGAAGTAATCGCGTGGGATACGTTGCTAAATATAGGAACTGAAATTGAAGCGAAGAAACAAGGGCTAATAAGAACAGAGGGTAAAGACTACATCGTCCAAGATGGAGATGTTATGCATATTCTTTTCAACGTATAACTCACTTATAGCGGTTGTAGCGCTGTAAACGACGTAAAATAGCTGTAGCAAGTGCTCTCCGTAAACTCGGATACACCTCAGTGCTCAATTCAGGATCAACCTCTACGTTCTGAGGTGGTCCATATCGATCAGACTCAAAGCTCTCTGTTAATGAACGCATTTTTTCTTTCTGTTGGATGCGTTCCCCCAATCTTTCACCCCACTCACGGATAGTTTCTTCTTCGTTTAATCCGAACCCTGCCCACCCAGCAAGACGTTGAACAGCAGCAATATACCTAGGGGTGGACTCAAGACCACGTAAATTCCAAAGCCAAAACAAACGTCCAAATAACGCACTTATAACTATGACAGACAACAAACCAACTATTATCCAAATAGCCAGTAACCAAGGTTGTTCTGTATCTACATCGCTCTTCAATGCTGTAAGCAAATCATCGACAGTAAGATCGACTTCAGGGAATGGAAGTGGGAGTGGATCCAATACTGCACTTTCACTTAAAGCCATCTGATCATCTAACTCCTCAGTAAGTAAAACTGTGGTAGCAGGTCGATCACCCGAAGGATTGAACTCGACCCAACCATATTTAGGAAAATAAACTTCAGCCCATGAGTACGCATCATTTTTTCTTACGCTGTACGTTAGGCCACTGACATCTTCAATATCCAACGCATATCCAACGGCAATACGGGCTGGAATTCCTTGAGTTCTTAGCATAACAACCAGAGCAGTAGCACTTAAATCAAAATAAGTTATCTGAGAATCAAAAAGTAAATAATCGACAACATCACGACGAGCAGGAGCCTTTCTGAGACTTAAATTAATTTCTAGCGCACGTAAATAATTAGTAATAGCAATTACCGACTCATAGGGATTACTAGAACCTGCTTCTTCAAGAATTTTAAAAGTCTCCTCCCCAACCCGCATAGGCAAATCATCAGGAAGCTGCAAATAACGATCCCTAACCCAGGCAGGATAATCCGTGCCATCACTCGAAAGTTGCTCAGAAGTAGCAATGCTATAAGTCCCTCTAGTGGTGTAACTCTGTCCTGATCGAATACCATCTGCGGCAACAATACGTTCCATCTCCCCCAAATAATCTGTTGGAACGTCAGCTTTTATTGAAAGATCACGCGCTCCAAGCGGTGTACCTAAAGTAAAAAGGGTATTTTCATCATCAAAAGCACGTACATGAAGTTCTACTGCAACACGATCTCGATATGAAACAGCTTCGATAGCAGCTGTTGGTAATTCACCTTCTGCAGCTAACAAGGTTTGATGATCTCCTCTTTTCCACCCTTTTCCTGTATAGAAATCATATGATGTTCCTCTCATTAACAGCGGCCGATCACTTTGCACTTCAAAAAGCAAAGTTTCCCCTAATGTGATGTTTCCTCTGATAGCAAGCGAATCTTCGAATTTGTGAAAATTACCGCCAACTCCACGTAAATCATCAATTAGCTCTGAAATTGGTTCAAAAAAACTAACTACAGGGGCAGCAATTTTATCTCCCACTTTAGAAAAAGCTTCTGCCTGTTTTCCCAAAGGTACAGCCCAAGCAAAAACCACAAGCAAAATACTAAAAACAAAGGTGATTTGTAGTGACCGAATACTAACAAATTCCGGATAATCTATACGTGCTCGTTCCCAGTGAACAAGACGACGCTGAATCGCCATCCTTCCAGCAAGTAAAAGAGCACCTAATGTAAAAAGGACAACGGCACCAGAAGGCTGTCCTTTAATAGTCGCAACAATTATTAATAGCCCGACAGCAGCAGGCACTATAGCAATTGAAATAATTCTCCAACGAAATATCGACCAAGCTGCAAGATATGAAAGGAAAAAACCTAACAAATGTACAGTCGTTACAAATGGTAAATTGTCAGTGCTTATTTCTCCTGACCGTATATCAGTCCACCACATTGGCAAACGTAAACTTAAATCGATTATTCGGTCACCGAAGCCGGGACCATCAGCATACGACTGTACCGAAAGAACAATTAGACCAAAGCCAAGAATTATTACAATACCTTGTAACAAAGGCCACGCCAGACGAAGCCGTGTCGCCAAAAGACCAATAACCAAACCACCTATTACGGTCGGATATAAGGGCGGGAAATTGCGAACCCATTCAGCCTGTTGTACGGAGACAGCAACTGCAAGATAAATAGCTAAAGCAGGAAGTAGTGTAATCCAGTCATCAAAACTCAAAAATATACGTGGCGCATCTACTGCCATACTTCGTAGGTTTCTAATACGACTCATCCTTGCCATACATCACCACCTGCGGTAGAAGCACTTAAAACTAAAGGCAAAGAATCATTTTGTTTAACAACATAGGTTAGTACACCAGAAGCAACTAACTCGGCATACACCATAGAAGAGGGAATAGAACCGCCGAAAGAAACAGGATCCACTAATACTACGGCTACGCGAACCCCACGCTGCACAAATGATTGCACCGTAGTTACCCAACCTGAGTCGGTAGAAGAAGTAATTATTACCAGGGTTGTCTGTCTGCCAAATCGTCGCTGTTCTTCAATTAAAATGTTATCAAGTGGTACTTGGCCAACAGCATTAACAACGGCTAACGCCTCATAAATGCGATCAAGTAAACGAAACCCGCGCTCAGGCTCAATAAGCTCAAAGGTTTTACCAAAGGCCATAAGCCCAACTGAACGATTAGCATTCACATATCGCCTTGCGATACTAGCTGAGATGCGCACAATATATTCTTCTGTACTTTCATCCCCTGAACCAAACTGGACTGAAGATTCCATATCAGAAATAACCCAAATATCACTAGTCGGATCAAGTTCAAAAGTCTTAACCATAAGCTCTCCAGTATGAGCACTTGATCGCCAGTGGATACGAGAAAAGGGGTCACCCGGAGCGTAATCGCGGATACCAGATGCGTTCGGGGTAACATAGTGTGTTCTTCGCCTAAATCGACCTTCGCCAGGAAGATTAGCTGGCGGAGTTTGAAAATTAGGTAAATCGAAAACTTGTGGGTACACCAGTAATTGTTGTGAGTTTCCAAATCGCTTTTCAAAATTAAAAATTCCAAAAGGGTCACATCCAACAACGGAAACAGGACCCCATTCATAAAACCCACGCCGAGTAAGCTTTGTAGTACTCACCCAATTTCTCAGTCTGCGCATAGGTATTACAAGAGCACGACGATTGTTATGACCAGGCATGTCACTCGGATCCTCACTCTCAACCCAAATACGTGGAAACCACGTTGGATTCCTAATTTCAATAAGCTCTTCGACTTCTCCACCAACCTGTCCCCTTAGTGATCTGCGTTCAACCTTCACTGTCAGTCCTAATGTGTTAAGCCAAGCAAGTAGAAAAGCAATAATGAGACTGAATCCAATAATGTAAGCCACTCGAAAAAGTAACCAATAGCCAGTTGAAGCTGCGATTGCGATACAGGCAATCAATACTAAAAATAAAAAGCTAGCGGTTGGTGAACCAAAAGCAACTTTCTGAAAGACACGGCGCACAAGCGCCCCCTTTAAGCTTTAGGCCGCGTGCCAGGAACTGCTACACGACCTAGACAATCAGCCAAAATATCGGCAGCAGTTGTACCTTTAACGCGAGCACCTGGACTAATAATTATTCGATGTTCAAGAGATACGAAAACAAGATCCTTAACATCGTCTGGGATCACATAATCACGTCCATCCAAAAGAGCACTAGCCTGAGAAGTCCTAAGGAGCGCAATAGAGCCACGTGGACTAGCACCTAAATACACATCCTCATGTTCTCGAGTAGCGCCTGCTAAAGCAACAATATATTGCTTAATTAATGGATCTATATAAACTTCACGTACCGCACCTTGCACCTGAGCAATTTCACTAGGATCAGTAACAGGACCTAACGAATCTACCGGGTGGTTCACTTGCTGTTCATCAAGAACTGTGACCTCATCATCTGCACTCGGATAACCTAAATTAACGCGAATTAAGAAACGGTCTAACTGTGCTTCCGGTAACGGAAAAGTACCCTCGTATTCAATGGGATTTTGAGTTGCCATAACCATAAACGGGGAAGGCATTTTATGGGTTACACCATCAACTGTTACTTGACGTTCCTCCATAGCTTCAAGTAACGAGGATTGTGTTTTTGGAGTCGCTCGGTTGATTTCATCCGCGAGAACAACTTGCGAAATTATTGGCCCAGATCGGAATTCAAATTCATTAGATTGCTGGTTATAAATAGAAACACCGGTCACATCACTTGGCAAAAGATCAGGAGTGAATTGTATTCTCCTAAATGAGCAGCCGCTAGAAACTGCAATCGCTCTAGCCAACATAGTTTTGCCTACACCAGGCACATCTTCCACAAGTAAATGACCACCACACAATAAAGCTGTAATGGCTAACCGTAACTCACGATTTTTTCCGATGATAACATTTTCAACATTGCTAATTAAACGTTCTGCAATGAGTTTAGGATCCTCCATGGTATTCTCCTCCGTTCTTTCAAATGATTATAAGACAGTTAAAACTTGCAAATACAAAAAGACCTTACAACTCGGGTAAACTGCACATATGGCTAATGAAGATTGGATACGAAAAGCACAAACTTTAGCTATACAATTTGACGGAAATGCAGCAAAACATGACCGTGAAGGTACTTTTCCGTTTGAAAACTTTGAAGCATTGAAGGAACAAGGATTCCTGAGCCTTACAGTTCCAAAAATTTATGGAGGCCATGAAATTTCATTACTCACGTATGTGAGAATCTTAGAAATTTTGGCAACTGGCGATGGTGCCACAGCCCTCGGGTTAACAATGCACCTAAAAATCTTTGGTAGTGAAAGAGAAGCAAAAAGCTATCCAGAAAAATGGTTCGAGAAAATAAGTTTGAAGGCTACAAATGAAGGAAGTCTTGTGAATACAGTAGCAACTGAAGAGGGGTTAGGAAGTCCTGCAGGTGGGGGACTCCCCAGTACAGTCGCTATTTCAACACCCCAAGGCTGGAGAATAAATGGGAGAAAAACATTTACAACTATGGCACCTCTCCTTTCATATTTCATCGTGCTCGCAAGAATTGATGAGGAAAACGATTCCTATTTGGCAAATTTTTTACTGACTCGTGAAGACAAAGGTTTAATTATGGAAGAAACCTGGAATTCCCTAGGGATGAGAGCTAGTGGAAGCAATGACATTGTTCTGCAAGATGTCCTCATACCAAGAGAAAGGCTCTTAAGTAAAAGACGGCCAGGTGAACTTGATAAACGAAGTGGTTCGGGAAGTGCATGGTTTGCACTTGGTGTTGCAGCAACAACGCTTGGTGTTGCGCAGGCAGCTCGCAACTATGCAGTGGAATTCGCGCGTGCGCGTACACCAAATGATCAAAAAACAATTAAGCAATTTTCAGGGATCCGAAACCGTATCGCTAGAATCGATCTACTTTTGCATCGTAGCCGAACACTAATTAATGATGCTGCAGAATCATGGGAACATCGAGATCAAGCTAGAGAAAAAGAAATGATGCAGCCAATCAACAAAGTAGCAATTACAAAAATCGATACGCTAAATAATTGTATCGAAGCTGTTGATCTAGCAATGCGTGTAGTCGGTGGAGTGAGTTTACAAAAAAGCCGCCCTATCGAACGATATTACCGCGATGTTCGCGCAGGCCTACACAATCCACCGATCGAAGATCGTGCCTTAGAGCAGCTCGCTCGCTCGGTGCTGGATGTTTAGCGCCTTGCCTGATTCCATCCTTTCTCCAACGCATAAAGTTCATCATCATTAAAACCAAAATAATGTCCTAGTTCGTGAATCACCGTCTTTCGAACTTGCTCACGTATCTCTAAATCAGAACCGCACTCTGCCTCGATGACATCTTTATAAATCGTAATTACATCAGGTAAAACTAATGAATAATTTCCACCACGCAGCGGAAGCGGTACACCTTGATAAAGACCAAATAAAGTATCACCGGGTTGCAAACCAACAGAAAAAAGCTGGTCTTCATCAGGAAAAGAATCAACGATGATATTCAAATTCTCAATATGTGAAGAAAGACTTTCCGGAACCCCTTCAAGTGCTTCATCCACGAATTGATTAAAAACTTCTATATCCACAATTTTAGTCTAGCTGGCGCAGCACATCTGGTGCAGTTAGAATCTATTAACGCACTGCGCGGCCGCCCTTATCGAGATGGGTGGAGGGAACCGGCCCTTCGAAACCCAGGCAACCTACATAGAAAGGTGCCAACTCCGGTCCCGAAAGGGATAGATGAGAGCGCTCCAGCGCCTGATTCAAGGTACCGGCCCGCAATAGGAGTATGAATGAAGACCTTATTGGGTCGGCCGTGTATGCCCTGACCTTAAATAATTTCAAGAAATAAACTGTCATACCTTTTAACCGAGAGGAAAAATGTACGCAAAAAACCTTCGTTGTCGTGAATGCAAACGACTCTTTGAATTAGCAGCTATCCATGTGTGCGAATTTTGTTTCGCGCCCCTTGAAGTTGTATATGATGAAGAAGCTATCAAGCAAACAGTTACTCGAAAAGTCATCGAGGCGAGAGAACCAACTCTTTGGAGATACCACGAATTTCTACCGTGCGAGGTAGAAACGGCTATAGATATCAAGGCTGGATATACGCCTCTGTTCCACGCAAAAAATCTAGGCAAAGCTTTAGGATTAAAAAATCTATATATAAAAAATGATACTCAAAATCCAACGTGGTCTTTTAAGGACAGAGTAGTAGCTGTAGCGAGTTCACGAGCACGTGAACTTGGTTATACAACGCTGGCATGTGCAAGTACTGGAAATTTAGCTAATAGCGTTAGTGCACACGCCGCAGCTGCAGGAATGGAAGCAGTAGTCTTCATACCTGACGATCTCGAGGCTGGAAAAATACTTGGCTCTAGTATCTATGGTCCAACACTAGTAAAAGTAGAAGGCAACTATGACGCAGTAAATAGACTTTGCGCCGAACTGGCAGGAACTTACAACTGGGGATTTGTAAACGTTAATGTTCGCCCCTATTACTCAGAAGGTTCAAAAACTTTAGGATTTGAAGTTGTCGAACAACTCGGATGGCGCGTTCCTGATCATTGCGTAGTACCAATCGCAAGTGGATCACTTTTTGTAAAAATTATGAAAGGTTTTGAGGAATTCGCACGTTGTGGGCTGATTGAACAGCCCAAAACTCGGATGAGTGGTGCGCAAGCCCAAGGCTGTTCACCTGTAGCAACAGCGTGGCAAGAAGAAAGTCTCACTTTTCGACCTCAAAAGCCGGATACGATTGCAAAATCACTAGCAATAGGTAACCCAGCTGACGGATACTATAGTTTGGTACAACTTCAAAAAACTAATGGTGCATGTGCATCTGTAACTGATCCTGAAATTATTGAAGGGATTAAGCTTTTAGCCGAAACAGAGGGAGTGTTTGCTGAAACTGCAGGTGGAGTAACAGTTGCAAGTGTCAAGCAACTAACAGAAAAAAAACACATTCATCCAGATGAACTTGTAGTAGCCTTTATTACTGGTGCTGGAGCAAAGACAGCCGAAGCAGTAACAGACTCATTAAATCCAGCCCTAGAAATAAAGGCTAATCAAGAAAGCTTTGCACAGGCCTACCAATCTCTAGCAAAATAGAAAGGGGATAAAAAAATATGTCTAAACGCCGTTTAAAATTCACATTCGAGCCACAGTTAATTAAGGCACCAGTAATTTATGAACTCGGTCACAAATTCGAAATTGTTACGAATATTCGTATGGCTGATGTTGACGAGACCACGGGCTGGGTTATCCTCGAGCTTGAGGGTGATCAAGAAGAAATTAAGAAAGGACTGTCTTGGGCAGAGGAACAGGGTATTCGAATAGACCCCCTCCCTGGCGACATCATAGAAGGTTAAAGATGACAATTTTAGTACGTATCCCTCAACCCCTGAGAGGCCTCACTGGTGATTTGGCTACCGTAGACGGTAACGGTTCAACATTACGCGAGTGCATAACAAATCTTGAGACAGAATTCCCTGGAATAAGTGAGCGAATTTTGGAAGAAGACGGGGAGCTTCGTCGGTTCGTAAATGTTTATATTGATGGCGAAGATGTTCGTTTTGAACAAGGAATGGATACATCAGTAAACGACGATTCTGAAATAAGCATCGTCCCTGCAGTTGCTGGCGGATCGCAATAAAAACAACTCATACAAAAAAGAGTTGCGCGAAAACTAATCAGATTCGATTTCTAAATTAGAATATATTTTTCTTTGTCTCAGTAGTTTCAGTAGAATTCGACTGAGGGGCTTCTGGTGTTTGCTGAACCGAAGCAGCTGTTTGAGACTGCTCTTCATCCGGTGCATCATCTGATTCATCGGTAGTCGGCTCTTTCACAGCACGACGAAATTCCTTAATCGAGTTACCAAATTCTCGGCCGAGACCACTGATCTTGCCAACACCGAACATAAGAACTATTACACCAGCAATAATGGCAATCTCTGGACCACCAAGAGTACCGAAAAGTAGGGTAGGCATAACGGCCTCCTTACGAAGCTTTATCGCATTAGTCTACAGCATCACAACGGTTATGCGCCCGCATCAACTATTCTCTCCACAAAGACATCCATAATCCCGCCACAAATTTTATCTTCCCCATCTGTAGGCTCTGTCAAATCAACTGTGACAATTCTTGGCTCACCGCCATCAATAACATCCATAGCTTCCTGCCAAACCTCAGCCTCTCCACAACCACCACCAATCGTTCCAGTGAAAGTACCATCCTTACGAATAACCATTTTGGCACCTACAGAACGCGGAGTAGAACCACGTGTCCGTGCAACAGTCGCCAAAACCACTGGCTCACCAACTTCTAAAGCAGCAGCAATTTGTTTATATATCCCGACTTCCATTCTTTTATCGTGACACGAGTAAAATCTTCTAGCAACTCTTGATAACAATCCATGGAAAGAAAAACTGATATAGTCCTAGGACATTTGAGGTAACTACGAATTTGGAAACAGCGAAGTCAGTCAAAAAAAATTTGCAAGATGGTAAACGACTTACTTTTTTTATATTAGGAATCGGATTCACCACGATCGGTATCCTGGGTCTAATTCTGCCCTTGTTACCAGGAACAATTTTTTTAATTCTGGCTGCTGCATGCTTCACAAGAAGCTCCCCAAGGGCACATAAATGGTTAGTGACGAACCGATTCTTTGGAGTGGAACTAGAAGCATTCCTTGAAAAACGTCAAATGCGAACAAAAGCGAAAATTCAAGCAATCACGGTCTTAGGAATAGGCATCACTCTTTCAATTATTTTTTCTGATATCCCTCTTTGGGCGGGGATGCTTGTCTTAACCATAGGACTAGGAGTTACTTCCTATCTAATAGGACTTAAACCCACACACTAAACCACCGACCAATCATTCGTACTGAAAATATCCATATTTAAAGGAGTACGCTCACCACGAGACAGACGTGGACCAGCAGCTGCTCCTATCATCGCCGCATTATCTGTACATAACGAAGGTGGCGGAATTCTTACCGGGACGGAAACCCTACTTCTCAGTTCCTCACGAAGCCTTTGATTGGAAGCAACACCTCCAGCAATCAAGACCTCTCTAGCACTAAGGTCATTAGCAATATTCGCCACCTTTCCAGATAACACATCAACTACTGATTCTTGGAACTCCCATGCAATTTCTGTTGGGGACCAAGTTTCTTTGCGAACACTATGTAGAGCTGCGGTTTTAAGCCCACTGAAAGAAAAATCTGATGTCCCAGGCAACCAAGCACGTGGAAGTTTAAGAGAGGAAGCTTTACCAGCAAGAGCTTCTTTGGCTATAGCAGGCCCACCTGGAAAAGGTAACCCTAAAAGGCGACCAACTTTATCGAATGCCTCACCTGCAGCATCATCAAGGGTTCCACCTAAACGCTCATATTCATTTTCACTCTTCATAAAAACCAGATCGGTATGTCCGCCAGAAACAACAAGAGCCAAAGCCGGAAAGAGTGGTGGTGGTTCTTCCATCAACCAATTTGCTCGAACGTGTCCTTCTAAATGGTTTACCCCTAAAAAAGGTAGCTTCTTTGATAGTGCTATAGCTTTTCCAGTGTTATAGCCAACAAGTAAAGCCCCGGCAAGACCGGGCCCACGCGTTGCAGCTATTGCTTCAAGATCATCAATCGAACAACTCGCCTGTTCTAACGCTTGCTTAATAACCGGGATAATAGCCCGCAAATGTTCTCGACTCGCTACCTCAGGAACAATACCACCATACTGGGCATGCAATTCAATTTGGCTAGCAACAACGGAAGAGTGAATTTTTCTACCGTTCTCAATAACTGCAGCCGCAGTTTCATCACAAGAAGATTCAATAGCTAAGACCAACATATTTATACATCTCTATTTTATTGTGAATTCGTAAATCGAGAAAATTGGATTTTCTCGATCCAACCTAAATAAATATGGCACCATACTAAGACAAGAAGAACATAACCTTCTTTTAAATAAATCTGGCAGGAAAATGATGGTTAAAGATTCAGAACTACCACCAATGTTTCGAGAGGATTTTGAAATCCTGTATACGGCAAAACAGCTAGAACCCACAATCGAACGGTTACATTCTGCTATAGAAGAAGATCTGGGAAAGGGAGTCGGTACTTCACAGCAATGTCTAGCCGCTGCGTGGAGGCGAATAGCTGAGTTAAGGTTCCCCAGAAAAGCTGTTCCCCAACAAGTTTTGAATGAAGTAGAAGAACTACTTGGACTATGGGAACGAAGCGGACCCGGTGGGCCAGAAAGCTACGCATATTCACTTTCTGAAGAGCAAATACTAGACGAACATGAACGACTCAAAAAAATGCTACGGTGGACGAAAGAAGCAGCTGCACAAGGACCTGAACAACCCTTGGTTGAAACTGAATAATGAGTCCAAAAGAACAAGTAGCTGTTTAAAAGGTTTTAAAGGCTGACAATTGGATAAAAGAACGCAAGCTTCTAGGGAAGCATGGGAAAAACGTTATACAGCCCTAGATTATCAACCAAACATGAAACCTGTTCCTTTTCTGGTTGAGATGATCCAAGGACTACCACCGGGACAAGCGATTTGTCTAGCCGCAGGGACAGGAAGAAATGCTATTTTCCTTGCACAAAATGGATATCAAGTAACTGCCGTAGATATTTCTCAGGCTGCATTACATTGGTGTGACGAAATGTCTAACAAACTTGGTGTAGAAGTTAAGACTTTGGAAGCAGATTTACTAGCTTTCGATTTCGGCAATGAAATATGGGATCTTGCCACCAATCTATACTTTTATGAACCAGCCATTTTCCAAGGGCTCAAACAAGCTATCAGACCGGGCGGACATATTCTTTTTCAAACATACAGCAAAGCGCAAAAAAACTTTGAGAAGGGACCAAACAATGATGCCTTTCTTGTACATCCAAAGGAATTAGAGATTGAATTTAGAGATTGGGAATTGCTTTACTTTGAAGAGAAAGAATATACCGACGAACAAAATAAAAAAGAATCTGTAATTCAGATGCTTGCCCGAAAACCTAAGGGCTAAAGGAGGTTAGTCGGGCTGAAACCGGTAACGGCAAAGAGAAGGATCGTGCACAAATAACAGCATCAGCAAGAGAATTCACATCTCCTTCTGGCCTGCCAGACCAACCCCATACTGAATCTCCAAAGCAATAGTCTAGAGTAATCGCCAAAGAGACACTGGAAGCATAGGAACTACTACAAAAAGCTTCAGATTGACATTCTGCACGAACAAAAAGATCGCCATAAAAAAACTTTGGAGAGTGCCAAGGTAACTTTTGATCAGAGAAGACATCATCTTGTGATTCAACTTTAGGAGATTGAACCTCCAGACCATCGTTTTCTGAATGCGAGGAACCAATTTCATCATATGGTGCAAGACAAGAGCTAAAAACCATATAGAAGCTGAGCAGTCCTATTATCCATCGCATATACACCTACACGAGACGGCGCCACAATCTAACCAATAGGACTGTTACAAAGGCAGCTCCTATGGCAACTGGAATAACGAAATGCCAGGGCCAATCCATAAAAATAGCTTATATCAAGTAAGGCAAAACAAGAAAAGGATCTCAGCATTGCTGCGAGATACAGCGATTGGTATATTGTCCTGACTCAAGTCGATAGAGGAGTTGCAATGGAAGGCCGTTACCCCAATTCAATCATGATGACCCTTGCAACCTGCCCAGATCGTGACCATTTTGATGAGTGGCTCGATTGGTACTCCTACATTCATACCCCAGATATTACATCGGCAGGTGTTTTTACATACATGACTCGTTTTCGCAACGCTTCAAGCGACCACCAAGGGCGTGAAATAATTAACTTAAGTGAAAGCGATTTCGAAGATCCACTCGAGGCACTCGAAGAATTGAAACGCAAACGTGCACCATTTCGTAGTGATGACCGAATGTCCCCATACACAGAAGTTGTACCAGGTGGTGGTCCCTTTGTAAAAGTTGGAGGAGAATTTCAGTTTGTTAGGAACGCTCCCGTGCACGGGATTTTTATTAGCGCAAGTCAACCAATGGGAGCAACAGATGAAGCCACATACAATCAGTGGTATAACGACATCTATATACCAAATTTTCTTAAGCCTGGAATTTTTCAAAGCGCATACAGATATCAAATGGCTGCACCTGATCCACATTTCGAATCAGAAGAGGCTGCAAAAAAGCATTACTTGTGTATTTATGAAACCGAATACGAAAATGTGATTGAAGCAGTCACTGAAAATCAACAAAGTATGGAGAAATCAGAAGAATTTAATAAAAATTGTAAAAAGATAGATACACTCTGGGAGATAGCGGCCTCCCGTATATTTCCACTCGAAGGTAGAAGGAGTAACTAATGGGAAGACTTGAAGGAAAAGTAGCAATTATTACAGGTGCAGCCCAAGGACAAGGTGAAGCTGAAGCAAAATTATTTAGCCATGAAGGAGCTAGTGTAGTCGTTGCAGATATATTGGATAAGGAGGGAAATACTGTTGTTTCAGAAATCAACTCTTCCGGTGGTAAAGCCCTGTTTACGCATCTTGACGTCAGTAGGACTGAAGACTGGGAAAAAGCTGTTGCAGCTACACTATCTGAATTTGGACAACTCGACATCTTAGTTAACAATGCAGCGATCTGGTTAGGAGAAGGAAAAGCAGGGGAAATGAGTGAGGAACAGTGGGACAAAATGTTTGCGATAAATGCAAAAGGACCCTTTCTTGGTACCAAAGCAGCTCTTCCAACAATGTTAGAAAGAGGCAGTGGTTCAATTATCAACATAGCTTCCGTATCAGGACTACATGGTTCTAGAGGAGGAGCTACCGCATATGGTGCTGCAAAAGCAGCCCTAACTAATTTCACCAGATCAACCGCAGGTCAATACGCAGACAAAGGTATTCGTGCCAATGTAATTCATCCAGGACCAGTGAACACTGAAATGCTTCGTGGAGGAGTGGAGGAGGAACGACGCACTGCTATAGGCGAAAACCTTCCCTTGGGTCGCCTAGGCTTACCAATTGACATCGCATATGGAGTGCTATACCTGGCATCGGAAGAGTCATCCTGGGTTACCGGCAGCGAGCTCCGTATTGATGGTGGGCTATACATCTAAATAAAATGGTAGTTACATGAACAAACAACTAATAGTTGAAAGAGATGTAATGGTTTCCATGCGGGATGACATTAATCTTGCAACTGACATTTACCGCCCTGATGATAATGAAGAACACCCCGTACTCGTACATCGTATTCCTTACAACAAGTCCGTTGCCCATTACATCGGCAGCCAAATGGTTAACCCCATCGTTGCAGCAGAACGTGGTTATGTTGTAGTCGTTCAAGACTGTCGTGGCTGTTTCGTCTCTGAGGGAATTATGGAACCCTACACTCAGGAAGCTGATGATGGATATGACTGTGTTGAATGGGCAGCTTCCCAACCCTGGAGTAACGGGAATGTCGGTATTTACGGCTCTTCATATATGGGGATTACATGCCTCCAAACTGCCATTGCGGCTCCTCCACATTTAAAAGCTGTGATGGCCTACCTGACGGGTACAAACTTCTATCAAGGTTGGATGTACAGTGGTGGTGCTTTGGAACTTGGCTTCAATATGGGCTATACCCAAGGGAAAGCACGCCAAGCTATCCCCCGACTTAATCTCACACCTGAGCGCAGAGCTTATTTGTTGGAAGAACTTCGTAATTCGGGAGCAGACCGAGAAGCGCTTTCACGGTTTCTCCCACTCAGCGAAGCACCAGTGTTAAAGGAATCCGACGTACTACCCTATTGGAAAGAATATTTGGAGCATCCAAATTACGATGACTATTGGAGGAAACTTGATGTTGTAGCACGTGTTTCGGACATCAAGGCCCCGGTATTTCATATTGCTGGGTGGTACGACCAATTTTTAAAAGGGCATTTAGACCTCAACCTTGCTCTACAACAACATCCAGACAAATCCATTCGCGACACACATCGTTTTATAGTTGGCCCTTGGGACCACAATTCCTATGAAGGACACCGCCTAACACGAGCAGGTGATCGTGACTTTGGTTTGAAAGCCCTAAGCGGAGTAATGGCCGTCGACCGTCTACTATTCGATTGGTTTGATTACTGGCTAAA
Source organism: Tepidiformaceae bacterium (assembly GCA_045562595.1). Lineage (GTDB taxonomy): Bacteria > Chloroflexota > Dehalococcoidia > Tepidiformales > Tepidiformaceae > JAKUNN01. Next base: position 2,229 of record JBJKVN010000017.1, on the reverse strand, counting down.
AGGTGAAAAGACACCGCTCATGGAACAACCACGAACTCGTTATTTTTCAATGCCTGTTGAAAATGAGTGGATAGAATGTGAATCTTGGCCACCAGCAAGTAACTCGTTGACGTACTACCTACACAGTGAAGGATCGGCTAACAGTCGATTTGGAGACGGAAAACTTACCAATCTTCCTCCCGGACCTGAACCAAAAGATACCTTTGTGTACGACCCTCATGACCCGGTCCCTACAGTTGGCGGACGGACCTTTTCACTCGCAGCCGGTGGAAGCGGAGTTCAAGACCAATCAGACGTTGAGGAGCGCAACGACGTTCTTGTCTTTACATCGGATGTCTTAGGTGAATCCCTTCATATTGCTGGCAATATAACTGCTGAAATGTGGATCACAAGTAGTGCTCCGGATACAGATTTCACAGCAAAACTTATAGATGTTTCCGAAGATGGATACTGCGCTGTAGTCGCTGACGGAATTCTCCGTGCCCGATTCAGAAACTCCTATGAAACCCCAGAATTCTTAGTTCCAGAAAAGCCAACACTGATCACTATTGATTTATGGGACACTGCATATACTTTTGAAGCAGGTAACTCAATCCGCTTAGAAATTTCCAGTAGCAGCTTCCCTCGATTTAGCAGGAACGCAAACTCAACGGTTCAGCCAGAATTCGCAAGAGAAGAAGATTTTGTTTCTGCAACCCAGGGTGTCCTTCATGATGAAGAACATCCATCTAAGTTAATCTTTCCAGTACAAGCAAACTAATACATACAACCAAATTACGTGAATTTGGTTGTATCTCTTTCAAGAAAAGTTGTACTACTTAGACTCAAATAAATATTCCGTATACTTTGTATCCGCATAGCCTAATGCTGCAAGAAATACTTCTTCACCATGTTCTCCACTGCCAAATTCTGCTAACCAAACATAGCTAGACCAGAGAATAAAATTATCCTGGAGCACAATTAACTCAAGAGAAGTTGCGTATTCAAAAACTTCTATACCTTCTATGTATGTCCAGCCAAAGAAGTTTTCGAAACCATATACTTCATCCTCTGAAATCTCTTCAAATCCTTGTGTAATAGACCTAGGGCTAACTGGATCATCCCAATACACTTGTGATGCACATTTTTCCCAAAGAAAAACAATGCGATCGAACTCATTTTTAGCTTCAGATTCTTTTTCAAAACTGATTAGATACTGTAAAAAAAATGGGCCAATATCTTTTTGTTCATAGGCAACCTCTTTTATGTCACCACCCACAAACTTCCCTGCGCTTATATATTCCCCATCACATGGACCATCAAAACCATCATCTACTGGCTTATGTTTTGACCAATCTCCAGGCAGATCACTTGCCCGAACAAGTAGCGATGGCGTATCTACGCCAGAACCGCATGAAAAAAGGGATACAGCCCCGAGTAATACAAAAATACAAAAGCTAGCTTTCCACATATATCACCTATTGGGATTTAGTGTACATAGGCTCAATTCCCACCTGCAACTTGTAACAACGCACCGGTGGTATAACTAGAAGCAGATGATGCAAAGTACAACGCAGCACCCACAATTTCACGCGGATTCCCTGCGCGTCCTAGGGGGATTGATTCTTCAGCTCGTTTCTCAAAACTCTCCATATCCCAAGCCTTTGCAATATCTGTTAAGAATGGGCCGGCAACTATTCCATTTACTCGCACCTTTGGACCATACGCCTGAGCAAAACCAACTGTAATTGCATTTAATCCTGCCTTAGCAGCAGCATAAGGAAGCGCATTTTTACCCGGACGAACCGATGCCATACTAGAAACCATAATCACTGATCCACCATCACCTTCAGCCATTCGCGAGCCGATTAATGCAGTGAGCCGAAATGGGCCTTTTAAGTTAACATCTAAGACCTTGTCATATAATGATTCACTTACTGAGGATAAATTGTCATACAACGGTGACATACCTGCATTATTTACTAGGATATCCACCTTTCCAAAATGGTCATATGCAGCATCTGCAAGTTGATCCACTTGGTCCCAATCGCCAACATGACACGCAATTGGCAAGACTTTTTGCCCTGTCTTATCTCTTACTTCCTCCGCTAACTGTTCACATGAATCAAGCTTACGACTCGCAATCACAACATCTGCACCCGCATGAGCAAAGGCTAAGACTATCTCACGACCAAGACCACGACTGCCACCGGTCACTAGTGCAGTCTTTCCACTCAAATCAAATAAATT
>JBJKVN010000016.1:0-66909 GCA_045562595.1 Tepidiformaceae bacterium | reverse complement strand
GGATCTATCCTACTTAATTCGGATGCGATCGTTTGAACCATAAGTTGTGCGTTTCTGGGGTCGAGCCAGTAGTGAGGGTCGACGCCTTCGTGATCATGTCCCTCATGATCATCATGTCCATCTTCGTCATGATGTTCATCTTCCTCATGATGTTTGTCTTCGTCATGATGTTCATCTTCCTCATGATGTTTGTCTTCGTCATGATGTTCATCTTCCTCATGATGTTTGTCTTCGTCATGATGTCCGTTTTCGCCATATTCCATTAAATTCAAGTTCTTATCTAATGAAATAATCTTTTGTTTATTGGCGATTCCTTGAGCAGCCCAATTATCTAGGTCATGACCGATGATAAAAATTAGGCTTGATTCGTTAATTTTTTCTTGTTCTTTTATTGTGGGATTGTAGGTGTGTGGTGAATCACCGGGTTCCAAAATTAAGTTAACCTGGACCTTATCATCTGCAATTTGGCGAATTAGATCAGCTATAGGAAAAATAGAAGCTGAAACAATAATTGTATCAATTTCAGTACTATTTGAATCGTTACTATTTGAACACCCAGCTATGGCCATATAGGAAACACAACAAATTAGTAGTAATGCAAATAGTTCTTTAAATCTTGATTTCATAAGATTTCCTTATTGATACTTAATATCAGTACCTTACCCTTATTGATACTTACTATCAAATTACTATTGACCTGAATTTTATATCTGCCTACCATCTTGTATGCGGTACCCAGATGATTCGCTAATTGCTTTAAAAGAAAATGGATATCGAGTAACGGCTACTCGAGAAGCTGTTAATAAGGTCTTATATGGACATAACGGACCCTTTACAATTGAAATGGTATCGGATGCCTTGCCAGGAATTGGCAGAGCAACTGTTTTCCGAACAGTTCGTTTGTTTCAGGATTTAGGGATTATTTGTCGAGTCAATATGGAAGGTGGCGCTGTACGCTATCAATTGGCATCTACAGGTGAACATCATCATCATTTTATTTGTACGGTCTGTGGTGTAGTTACTGAGTTTATTGATGCACATATAGATCAAGCGGTAAATAGACAGGCGCAAGGTGCTGACTTTGAATTAAACTCCCACACGATAGATTTATATGGTGTGGGTGCGTGTTGCAGCAAAAAATAAGTTTCTTTTCTCATTATTTTTACTGTGCTTATGACTCAGAAATCATTTCGCTAGCAGAGCGCAACTGTTACTCTAAAATATGCTTTCCCGCTATCGAATACTAGATTTTACCCGTGAGCGCAATTTAATATGTGGTCAGATCCTGTCAGACTTAGGTGCTGAAGTAATTCATGTCGAGCTTCCAGAAACTTCTATAAGCAGGTCTTTTGTTTGGGAAGCACATGCCAAAAATAGTCAAAGTGTAGTAATTGATTTTGCTAATCGTAATAACAGAGCCGATTCTGATTTTTTACATAAACTTATTGAAGGAGCTGATTTTCTTATTGAAGATTTTACACCAGGTTATCTTGGTGGATTGGAACTCAGTTATTCTGATCTTAAAAAAATCAATCCGCAAATTATTTATATTTCGCTATCCCCTTTTGGACAGGATGGCCCAAAATCAAGTTACGCAGCAACAGATTTAACGGTCATGGCTGCTTCAGGATTGTTACATCTCTCAGGTGCTCCAAATAAACCTCCTTTGCGAATATCTGAGCCGCAAGCAGATTTCCATGCTTCTGCTGAAGCTGCTGGAGCTGCGTTGATTGCTTTACAAGAAAGACATCGTTCAGGTATTGGGCAACAGATCGATGTATCTGCTCAACAGGCAGTTAATTTGGCAACACTTACCCAAATGGGAGGAATTGCTTTAGGTGATGAGGAAACTGTTCGTTCTGCCGGTGGGATGCAGATTGGAGGTGTTCAAATCAAACTTGTGTGGGAAGCCAAGGATGGCCATGTAGCGATCACTTTTTTCTTTGGTGATATGGTTGGTCCCTATACACGTCGCTTGATGGAATGGATTTATGAGGAAGGTGGTTGTGATAGCAGCACTAGGGATAAAAACTGGGAGGGGTATGTCCCTCTATTAGTTAGTGGAGAAGAGACACAAGAAGAGTTTTCTCGAGTTTTAGAACTAGTTTCAGAATTTGTTAAAAATAAAACAAAGGAAGAATTATTTAACGAAGCTCAAAAGCGTAATTTATTATTAGTTCCTGTAGCTACGATTCCCGATTGTTTACAAAACGAACAACTTCAAGCGCGAGATTATTGGCAAACTTTAAAATTGTCTGCGAAAGAAGTACAACTACCTGGGCCTTTTATAAAGTTAAGTGAAAAACCCATAAAAAAACCACGCAGAGCGCCAAAGCTTGGTGCACATACAGAGAAATTAAGAAAAGAGCCAGTAAGGAGCCCAGCAACAGCACCGTCTAAGCCGGTATTTGGTGGGGTGATATTCGGTAAACAAGATGCGGCTACTCACCTGCCTTTAAGTGGCCTGAAAGTGCTTGATTTTATGTGGGTTCAAGCAGGTCCAACAATGACGCGTGTACTTGCTGATTACGGAGCAACAATTGTGCGTGTGGAAACACCATTGCACCCTGAAGTCGGGCGGGGAATGCACCCTTTTCATGATGGGAATCCGGGACCTGAAAACAGTGCCTATTTTGGAAATATGAATGCGGGAAAACTGGGATTAACTTTGGATATGAATAATCCAGATTCCTTAGAAGTTGTTCGTGATCTTGTTTGTTGGGCTGATGTTGTTTGTGAATCCTTTTCCCCAAAAGCTTTTCGTCGTTGGGGTCTTGAATATGAAGAGTTAAAAAAAATAAATCCGAAAATCATCATGCTCAGTAGTTGTCTTTTTGGTCAAACGGGTCCATATAGCTTAATTCCAGGGTTTGGAACTACCGGTGCAGCAATTACAGGCTACGTGGGTCTTGTAGGGGAACGTAATGGTGCCCCTATTGGTCCTTTTGGTGCTATCACGGATGCTATAGCGCCACGTCTAAGCTTAGCTGCTCTATTAGCCGCATTAGAGTATCGGGCATCGACTGGGAAAGGCCAATATCTTGACCAGTCGCAAGTAGAATCTGCCCTTCATTTTTTGTCGACTGCTTTTGCAAGATATACGTTTGGAGCAGGTGAATCTACAAGAAATGGTAACCGCGATTCAGAGTTTTCCCCCCATGGTGTTTTTCCTTCAAAAGGTACAGATGAGTGGATTGCTATAGCTGTACGAAATGATAGCGACTGGGAAGCTTTCTGCAGTGTTATTGATAAGGATTCATATAAAGGTATGTCGAGAGATGAACGATATGCTAATGTGGATTTATTGGAATCTGTAATTGGATTATGGACTCAAAAACATACAGCAAAAAATATTGAGCTAAAATTGCAGGATGTAGGTGTTCCTTCTGCAGTGTTGTTACGTGGAAAGAACGCAATGGATGACGAACAGTTAAAACATCGTGGGCATTTTGCTACTGTGCCACATCCAATTCATGGTACGACAATTATTGAAGGTTCCAGATTTAAACTCTCACGTACTCCAGCGATTTTAAATCGTCCTGCACCAATGTTTGGGGAACATAACGCAATCATTATGGGTGAGTTCTTAAAGTATGATGATAAAAAGATTGCATTATTAGCCGAGTCAGGTGTATTTACCAGTTAAATGAGTCAACGAAGACGCCGAAAACGAAAAGAATTAGAAATCACAGATGAAGATCGTTTACAGATTGTAAATATTGAACGAATCATTTCTGGTGGTTACGGTCTGGCGAAAACTAAAAATGGAAAAAGACTGTTGGTTGCTGGTGCTGCAACCGGTGAGAGATGTGTTGTTGAGCTAGAACACGATTACAAAGATTATGCGACCGGCAGGGTTGCAGAAGTACTTGAATTCTCTCAAGACAGAATTGATCCAAAATGCGATATATTTGGCGAGTGTGGGGGTTGCCAATTTCAACATCTTGAATACAGAAGTCAGATTGAAGCGAAGGAGGAAATTGTCAGAGATGCTTTGTTACGTATTGGAGAATTTAAAAACTTAAAAATTACCCCAATGATTCCGGCTGAAAACCCCTGGGCCTATCGAAACCATGTACGTTTTTCAACTGGTAGGTTATTTGGCGATGTGGGTTTCATACCAAGAAGTCATCGAGGCTTAGTTAAGGTTACTAATTGTGCCGTAGCAGTACCTTGGATAAACGAACAAATCCCTAAAATCCAAGGTCATGTTGGGACTTTACATCAAGTACAGCTTCGAAAGAGTGAAAGCACAAATGAAGCATTAATAAGTCCCCAAATTAACGAAATACGAGAGATTTCCGGGCAGAGTTTTTATCACGAAGAATTGGCTGGTTTTCGTTTTCGAATTAGTCAGTCATCTTTTTTTCAAGTAAATAGTGCGCAAGCAGAAAACTTAGTTGAGCTTGTTCGAAAAGCTTTACCAGCGTCAGGTGCATTACTTGTTGATGCTTATGCTGGGGTTGGTACATTTTCAGTAATATTTTCTTCACGGTTCCGCCTAGTCGTGGCTATAGAGGAATCAGTTGGTGCTTCTAAAGATGCTGAGTTTAATGCCCAAGATTTTGCTAATATCGCTATTCGTGTTGGAAAAGTTGAGGATGTCTTACCTGATTTAGGAGAGCCAATAGACGCTGTAATTCTAGATCCTCCGCGCGTAGGCTGCCATCCAGCAGTATTAGATTCGATTATTGCAAATGCACCGAGTTGTTTAGTTTATGTATCTTGCGATCCAGCAACATTGTCGCGAGATCTTAAAAAACTAGTGGGGCATGGATATGAGCTCGAATATGTTACCCCAATCGATATGTTCCCCCAAACTGCGCATATTGAATGTGTGGCAAAGCTATCTTTTAAAGGGGTGGAACCGCTAGATTCCCTTGAGGATATTACCAGGTTTACAAATAGGATTGAGTGATCAAAATCACTTAGCCAAGCAATAAGGCAGTGCTAATGCTGCAGCTGAAGCTGCACGTTCAAAGTTTGGAAATACTGCAATTTTGTGTTCAGCAAATTTTTGCCGTATTTCAACCACGAATGCTTCTTCATGAGCAGGATGCATAACTGTGAAAAATGGTTTTTGAGAACGCTTTTTATGCTCTTCTAAAACATCTAACATTGCATCAAGTGCTTCAGGTTTGTTCCTCCATTGTCTTGCTCCAAACATTGCAGACTGTTCCATAACCATTGCGTCTATTTCAGGATCATCGTCCAAAATTGTTAAAATTCTCTGTAGCGTTTCTGTATTACCTTGAATTGTTCCTGCCATATCAAGTGGGTTTCGATAGGAACCACCAACTATGTTGAAAAAAGTTCCTAGTTCATCGTAGGAATTTTTACTTAATGGGGGGACTTCAAACCCAACTTTGCAGAAAGCATCAGTAATTGAAACTGATTGGCCTCCAGTCATTGCCATTAGTCCTAGTTTTCGTCCGGCAGTTGATTTTGAATTGAGCAACAATTTCATGACATCTACAGTTTCATCTAAGCTGCTTGTAGATATGGCACCACACTGTTTCATAATCCCTTCCCATACGGGTTCAGGTGAAGCTAAAGAAGCAGTATGGGATTTCGTTGCAAGTGCCCCTGCTTCCGTTTGACCACCCTTCCAAACTACGACAGGCTTGCGACGACAAGCTTCTTTAAGAACCTCAACAAAGCGTGAGCCATCTTTTACGCCTTCGACATACAGCCCGATGACTTTTGTATCTGGATCTTCAGTTAGATACTCAAGGTAATCGCTTATATCTAAAATAATTGCGTTGCCAAATGAGGCGCACTTAGAAAGATGCATGCCTTGGGCAGCCATTACCAAACTGAACATAATACTGTGTGTTCCTGATTGTGAAAGGAAAGATACTTCACCGTCATCTGCTACCGGGACATCAGGATTAAACCGTATACCACTTTTGGGAAGATAAAGTCCCATACAATTTGGCCCAATAACATTAAAGTTTGCGTTTTGCGCTGCTTCAGTTAGTTGTTTTTGTAAGGTGATTCCTATTTCTTCACCAGTTTCTGCAAATCCAGAAGTAAAGAATGCAGCACTTGCGGCATCCACCTTAATCAAATCATTAAGCACATAAGGTGAAATTTGCCTGGGTACGGCCACTATTGCGTAATCAATTGGCTCAGGAATATCAGTTAATGATGTGTAATTTTTAAAGCCAAGTTTTTCAATGCCTTCGATTTCTTTTTCATCAATTTGAACGGAATAAAGATTGCCACCTTTTTCTTGGAAGGTTTGGTTGTTTTTTAACCACATGTAGTTTGGCCCTTTATCGCCGATCACTACCGCAGTTTTCGGATTAAACATCCGATCTAAATTATGACCAGGAACACTCATGATGTCTTTCTTTCATCTAGGTCATCATTAAGGATAATTCGTGCATCTACAGCCACAGCCTGCTTACTGTTAACAATAACTGGGTTCAAATCGACCTCTTTTATTTCTGGATGTTCGGTTACAAATACTGAAATTTTTAAAAGCATTTTATGTAATTCCTTAAGGTTGGAAGGCTCCTGTCCTCTTACTCCATCAAGTATGGGTCTAGCCGCAATTTCATCAACCATTTCAATTGCATCCTTTTCTTCAAGCGGGGCTAAACGAAAGGATACATCATTTAGGACTTCAACTAAGATACCGCCAAGACCAAACATGATTACTGGCCCAAATTGTTGATCTAACGTCATCCCTATAATTACTTCAGTACCGGCTTCTGCCATTTTTTGTACTGATACGCCTTCAATCTTCGCGTGTGGATGTGTGTTTTGGATATTACTTAGAATAGAATCGTAAGCGTTTGCTACTTCCTCATTGTTTTGCACATTTAGAATAACTCCACCTACATCACTCTTGTGGCTTATACCAGAAGCGACAATTTTTAAGGCAACAGGATAACCAATCTCACTTGCTTTGCTCTTAGCTTCCTCTGAAGACTGGGCCAAAAAAGTCTCCGTAGTATTAATACCTACTTCACTCAAAATATTCTTTGACTCTATTTCTGAGAGCAATGTACGTTTTTCTGTCTGAGCTTGTTTTACTAGGTCTGTAAATCCCATGGTATTCCTCAAAATATTTTAGGCGCCGACCGGATTCGAACCGGTGATAAAGGTTTTGCAAACCTCTGCCTTACCACTTGGCCACGGCGCCATATTGGTGCCCAGGGTGAGATTTGAACTCACACGCCCCAAAAGGGGCACTGGCCCCTCAAGCCAGCGTGTCTGCCGTTCCACCACCTGGGCCCGTCGAGATATTAGGCTTGCTGTCCGTAGCCAGCAAGTCTAAAGCATTTTGGCAGGGGTGGCAGGATTCGAACCCGCGACACTCGGATTTGGAGGCCGATGCTCTGCCAACTGAGCTACACCCCTACTAAATAGATCCTAACTAAAAGTCGAGTAATGCGGGAGCATGTTGGTTGGGTTATCGAATTAAGATAAACTTTCTGGATGACTAAAAAAACTCGACACCTATTAGCGTCGTATGATTTACAAGCAGAAGAAGTGGATTTTTTGCTAAAATCTGCCTCAGCTCTCAAGTCGAATCCGAGCCGAATTCTGGAAGGAAAACAGCTGGCTCTTTTATTTGAAAAGCCCTCACTTAGGACACGAGTTTCATTCCAGGTTGCAATGCGTTATTTAGGTGGTGAAACCACATATCTTGCCCCTCAGGAAGTTGGTCTTGGTGAGAGGGAAGCAATTAAAGATGTTGCGCGAGTCTTAAGTCGCTATCTCGATATTATTGCGGTTCGTACCTTTGCTCAGGAAATAGTTGAAGAGTTTGCGAAGTTTTCTTCGGTCCCAGTGATTAATGCATTAACGAACGAGGAGCACCCATGTCAGGCGCTTGCTGATTTGTTTACTCTTTATGAACGAGTAGGGACACTTAAAGGGTTCCCGTTAGCATTTATTGGTGATGGTAATAATGTTGCCTCAAGTTTGGTTGTGACTGCTGCTTCGCTAGGTTTAGATGTACGACTTGCTACTCCTAAAGGGTATTTACCTTCTGAACGAGTACTAAATGAGGCTGATTTACGTGCAAACGAGAGTGGGGGACGTTTTTTCGTAACTGATATTCCTGAAAAAGCTGTTGAGGGAGCGCAAGCTGTTTACACAGATACTTGGGTTTCGATGGGGCAGGAACGCGAAGCTGAACAGCGTCGTATTGTTTTCAAAGACTATCAAGTGAATAAAAAGCTACTGGAGTTCGCTGATGACTCTGTTTTGGTTATGCATGATTTGCCTGCGCATCGAGGAGAAGAAATAACCGATGAGGTTTTTGAAGGTAAAAATTCAATAATTTTTGATCAGGCTGAAAATCGTACTTGGGCTCAAGCTGCAGTAGTAGCATTCTTATTGGGCACGATCTAGTAATTATCCAGTAAACTTATTGGACGACCCTGATTGTGATTACAGAAAATGGATGATTTTGGAACTCTTCGTGAGGTACTAGGCCAATTTGGTCTTCCTGCAATAATAGATATTTTAATTATTGCAGCGGTTGTTTTTGCCGTTTTTCGAGTACTTAGAGGTACGCGTGCAGTTACGCTTATGCGAGGTGTCCTTGTCTTAGTACTGATTCTTTTTGTGATAAGTAGAGTGTTTGATTTACTGATTGTTTCATTTGTCCTTAAAAATGGTCTTTTCGCACTTATTATTGCTGCAGCTATTGTATTTCAAAGCGAAATAAAAAGAGGACTTGATCGACTAGGGCGAACAAGCTTCCGGGAATTAATTTTCCGCCAGCCAAATACTGGTGCAGTGGGAATTATTGCCTCTGTTGCAAGCCGACTTTCACATGCTAGGCATGGTGCTCTTATCGTCATTGCTAATGAAACAGGTTTACAAGATGTTATGGAAACTGGGATTCGTATGGATGCTCGTTTAACAACAGAATTGCTAGAATCTATTTTTTTTCCAAATTCTCCTTTGCATGATATGGCTACTATTGTTCAAGGAAACCAGATCATTGCAGCTTCGTGTGAGTTACCTTTGGCTGAATCCAGTAATTTAAATTATAGCCTTCGTAATTTAGGTACTCGACATAGGGCTGCGATTGGAATAACCGAGCAAACAGATGCAGTTTCCATAGTTGTTTCAGAGGAAACTGGATTAATTTCTCTTGCTCGAAGGGGGCGATTAGAGCGAGTTGCAGGTGAAGCAGCCCTTCGCGATAAGCTTAATGAGCAATTAACTAAATCTGCTCAACCGATAGTTGGTTCTGCAGAGAACTTTATTTCAACGTCTACTCAGGATTAGTGTGAATTTAGGGAAATGAAATGAGCCTTTTTGAACCACAGTCTAATGATCTCAGATCCTTTTTTCGGGGTTTATTAATTGCTTCTGTAAAGGGTGCTATTAACAATTGGGCTGGAATTAGTTTTAGCCTTGTCATTGCTTTCATTATCTGGGTTGTTGTGCAGGATTATGAGAATCCTAGAATTCGTAGCCTTGTACCTGCAGAAGGTGAACCTCCGGTCGTAGTGTTGCCACTAAATGTCCCTGACGGCTTGATAGTTGAAGATTTGCCAACTGTACGAGTTTTGATCGAGGCTCGTGAGGAAACAATTAATGAATTACGAGCGGCAGATTTTACGGCTGAGGTTAATGCTGTTTCAGTCGCTCCTGGTCACTCGATAAGTCTCTCTGTTGAGGTTAAGACAAATGTAAAAGGTGTACGTATTCTGAAGGTTGAACCCGAGTCAGTAGTTATTCCAGTGTCTGAAGAGGGGGTTAGAGAAATACCAATTCTCGTAAGGACGATTGGTGAGTTACCGTCAGGATTTGTCTTGATAGATGAGCAGGTCGAACCTTCTTTGGTGACTGTTCGCGGATTACCTTTTTTGGTTGAAGGGATAGATCGTGTTGAGGCTACGATTAGTCTGTCAGGATTAAGAGACACAGTCTTATTTGATCGCGAACTGGTTGCGGTGACAAAAAGTGGTAATCGTGTTTCGGTTTCGATTGAGCCTAGCCGTGTATCAGTGCGTCTAAAAATTGTAGAACGAGCATTTCAGAGAAGTTTACCAATTACGGTAAATGTGACAGGAGAGCCACAAAAGGGATTCGCTGTTGAAGGGATAGCTTTTTTGCCTCCAACAATTACTATTTCCGGGGATAAAAATTATTTATTAAATATTGATAATGTGGAAGTTTTACCAATTGATATAACTAATGCAACCGGTTCAATTACGGTAATTAGAAATATTAATTTAGATCAAGGAGTGTCTTCTGAGATTGATAGTGTGGTGGTAGTGGTAACGATTGTACCGCTTTATGGTTCAAGAACTTTAGTTGTGGCTCCAGAGTTTGTTGATTTACCTGCAGGCCTTAAGGTATCCAATGCAAATTATGGTGTTCAACTAAAGATTGAGGGTCCAGCAGCTTTATTAAATTCTTTGAATGAAAAAGAAATTATGGTGTACGTATCTTTAAAAAATGGCAGTGTTGGGTATGGACGATATTCAGTAACAGTGGACGTGCCAACTGGACTGAGTATAGATGCACCAAAAAATCTATTTCTATCACTTGAAGAAGAGAGCAATAGTGACAACTAATAATCAAACTGTAGGACAAGAAATTGGAATTAATTTACCAAGTGTTGTAATAGTTGGTCGACCAAATGTAGGAAAATCATCGCTTTTTAACCGTATAGTTGGTGAGAGACGTGCAATTACGGAAGATGAACCGGGGACTACTAGGGATCGATTGGAATTAGAGGTTACGTGGAAAGATAAGCTATTCCGCCTTGTAGATACTGGAGGTTACGAAACACGAGAAGAGAGTACGTACTCGGGTTTGATTAGTGACCAGATTGATCTTGCAGTGAAAAATGCAGATTTGATACTCCTATGTGTCGACGCACGAGATGGTCTTACTGCAAGTGATTTTGATATAGCCAAAGTGGTACGTGTTTCAAGTAGACCATATATTTTGCTAGCCACCAAAGCGGATACTCTGGAGAGGGAAACGCAGTCCGTTTCTGACACGGCTTCGCTAGGTTTTGGCGATCCACTTCCTGTAAGCGCCATTCATGATCACAATATAGGCCTTCTATTGGATCGAATTATTGAGTTTTTACCTCAAAATTCTGAACAAAAGAATATAGAACATACAAAAGTCGCAATTATTGGAAGGCCAAATGTTGGTAAATCAACATTGGTAAATGCATTTCTTGGTCAAAAACGTGTAATTGTGAGTGATGTTCCAGGAACAACACGTGATGCTATTGATACTCAAATTGAAACCGAAGAGGGTCTTTTTGATTTGATCGATACAGCAGGTATACGACGCCCAGGAAAAAGAGATGAGGGTGTCGAAAAACATTCTGTAATCCGTGTTGTGAATGCATTGGAACGCGCTGATGTGGCAATTCTTTTAGTAGATGTGGAAATGGGGATTTCGGCACAAGACACTCATATTGCTGGTCTAATACAAGAACATTTCAAAGGGGTGATCATAGCTGCTAACAAAATAGATACTTGGGATACAGTTGATGAAGAGTATAAAAATTTTGATGCACAAATTCGTGAAAAATTTCGATTTTTGCCTTATGCACTAATTGCATATGTAAGCGCAGAGAAGGAGCGAGGCCTTTCAAATTTATTACGCCTTGTCCAAGTCGCAAGAATTGCTCGCAGTCACAGAGTTCAAACGGGTCCGTTAAATGCTACTTTAGCAAAAGCCTTTCGAGATCATTCTCCTCCTGTTATGCACAATAAGCGGTTGAAGTTGAGATATGTTACCCAAGTCGAAGTGGATCCACCTGTGTTTGTATTGTTTGTAAATGATCCTAAGCTCGTACATTTTTCTTATCATCGTTACTTAGAACGAAGCCTTCGTGAAGCATATGACTTTGAAGGAACTGCGATTAAGTTGTTGTTTAAACGTTCGACCGAAGATAGGCACAACAATTGATAATTTTTGAATACATAGTTCTCATTTTAGTTGCTTTTTTATTGGGTTCTTTGCCAACAGGTCTAATTATTTCGAGAGTACTAGGTAAGGGAGATCTTCGAAAGTTTGGTAGTGGGAAAACTGGTGCAACAAATGTATTGCGCACTGTTGGGAAGGGGGCAGCTATTGTGGTAGTTGTTTTTGATTTTGGCAAAGGAGCGATACCGGCAATAATTGGTTTATATTTTCTGAATGATGACATATTAGCTTTAGTAGGTGCTGCATCAGCTACTGTAGGTCATGTTTTTCCTATATTTGCTGGTTTCAGAGGTGGTAGAGGAGTTTCAACGGTTATGGGTGGATTATTGGTTTTGCTGCCTTGGTTAGGTGTACTGATTCTTGGTATAGGAGTTTTGTTATTGGTAATATTTAAAATTTCTTCAGTAATGTCTTTAGGTGCCGGTTTCTTTGGGACTATAATTTCTATTATTCTTTCTGTATTAGGACATATAGAGGTCTCGACAACAGTTTATGTGGTTTTAGCTACGATGTTTATATTTGTTACACATGTCGCGAATTTAAAACGTTTATATAGAGGTGAGGAACCACGAATAGGTTTAGGGGGAGACCGAAAGGTAAGTAATTAAATCGTGCATTTTTGTGTGGTTGGCGCAACTTCTTGGGGATTAACATTGGCTAATTTATTAGCTAGAAATGGTGCTGAAGTTAGTGTTCTAACACGTGATAAAGATGAGGCAAAGCGGATCAATAATAGCCGGGGTCTAGAAAGGATCCCGGACCTAGTTCTGTTGCCGTCAATATCTGCGTTTTCATCTGGTGAGACGCCTGAGAATTTTGATGGTTTGGTTGTGGCAGTTCCTGCACAAAGCTTCCGAAAATCTATTCAGGATAGAGAGATATCAAGAGAGTTGCCAATTCTAAGTGCTACTAAAGGAATTGAGTCTGAAACACTATTACTTATGAATGAAATTTTAACGGGGGAGGGATGGTCTCCTGACAAGGTTAGCGTACTTTCTGGACCAAACTTTGCTCGTGAGATTGTGAAGGATTTGCCGGCTCTTGCCGTAGTTGCATCAGAATCAAGATTACAAGCTACTTTTTGGCAAGATGGATTAAGCAGTGATTTTTTCCGCGTTTATACATCTTTGGATGTTGTAGGAGTCGGGATATCTGGGGCACTTAAGAATGTTATTGCAATAGCTACGGGTGCTGCCTTTGGTATGGGATTCGGTACAAATACATGCTCTGCCTTAATGACTAGAGGCCTATCCGAAATAACACGTTTAGGTAAATCCCTAGGGGCATCTTCAGAAACATTTCTTGGCCTTGCAGGTGTAGGAGACTTGTCTGCATCATGTTTTTCTCCTTTAAGTCGAAATTTCCAATTAGGCAAAAAGATTGGGGAAGGACAAGATCCAAAAAAAGTAATTTTTGAATTTAATGAAGTGGTAGAAGGATATACAACAACATCAGTTGCCTTAGAATTGGCCAGGAAGCAAAATGTTGATATGCCTGTTATAGCTGGGGTTGCAGCTGTTTTAGATGGGAGCATTTCGCCAAGGGAAGCCGTCGAATTTTTATTAACCCGTGATTTAAAAGCAGAAGATTAAATATACGTAAATGGATAGTACAGAGCCTAATAAATCAGATGGGAAATATGAACTTGGTAAACAGGTAGATTCTGAATCTTTCGCCGAAATGATTAATGAGCTTATACATGGAGGAAATCCTAGTGAAGTGGATGTGCAACGTTTTTCTGATCTTGATTTACAAAATGTAGAATCCTTAAAATTGACATGGCAGAAGATACCCACAGAAACTCGTAAAACGATTGTTTTTCAAGCTATTCAATTATCAGATGAAAGTATTGATTATGAATATAGTCGTTTTGCAAGGATTGTTTTTGATGACATCGATCCGATAATTAGAAGAGCTTCTATAGAATTAGTCCAAGAAACAGAAGACCGTCTAACTGCACGTTGTCTAAGAGGTTTGTTAGCGGATCCTGAAGAAGAAGTTGCAGCTGCAGCTGCAGAGGCTCTAGGTAGGTACGTACTACTTACCGAGATGAGTTTATTTGACAAAGAGGAAGGCTCAAAAATAGTCGAAGATTTACGAGAGATAACTTCTCAGGATAAAGCTGTGGAATTAAGAGCTGGGGCAATAGAGTCGCTAGCCTCAATAGATTTGGATTGGGTTCAACCATTGATAATAGATGCATATTACGATTCTGATGACCGAATGAGGTTGTCTGCAGTTAGAGCAATGGGTAGGACAGCTTCAAGTAGCTGGCTTGAATATATTTACGAACAACTTGAAGTGGAGGATCCATTTTTTAGACTTGAGGCAGTTTTAGCAATTGCAGAGATTGCTGATGAAAGTTCTATAGATAGTCTGAGTATTCTTTTTGAGGATGAAGATGCTGAGATCGCAGAAACTGCAGTTGAAACGGTCTCGCTTATTGGAGGGGAAATAGCCATAAATGCATTGATGGCATTCTTGGAAAGAGCAGATGAAAAGTGGACTCCTGTGCTAGAGGATGCTATTAAGAGTGCTTCTGGGCAGATGGGTGATACTCCTTTCAGTAGTGCTGGGTCGATTTGAAATGAAAAAGCAAAAAACACGTGAAGCCCTTTCTGCCGGCGGTGTAGTTTGGAGAAAAAGTGGGATTACAACTGAAATTGTAATTGGCTATATTGCGAAAGAAGATCGTTGGGGGTTACCGAAAGGGACAACTGAAAAAGATGAGACACTTGTTGAAACAGCTTTACGTGAAGTGCAAGAAGAGACGGGCTTGCTAGTGAAGATTGGAGAAAAGATAGGAGTTATTGAATATTGGTTTACTTTTAATCAGCGAAGATTCCATAAGTTTGTGCATCACTGGTTAATGCAGCCGACTCAGGGAGATTTTTTAGATAGAGATTATGAGTTTGATGAAGTTATTTGGAAGCCAATAGCGGAAGCTTGTTTTTTACTTACCTTTGAAACAGAAAAAGAAATTGTTAGGAAAGCAGAGAAGATGCTAGAGGGATAAGTGGAATTTAAAGAAACACTTGCTGAGACAGCACGCTTACGACTTAGAACTAAAGAGGTTCACGATGCTTCTAATGATTATCGGTGGAAATGTGACCCTGAGATTGCTAAATATGAGGGGTCGGTTCCTTTAGTACAATCGTATTACGTGTTTTTACGAAGATATGCAAATGAAATCAATATAATTGATAAGAACCGTAGAACGTTGGCTATTGATACAAAGGAAGGGCAGCAGATAGGAAATATCATGTATTACAATGCTCGTCATTCTGTGGGTGACGCAGAACTTGGAATTTTAATAGGAGAGGCTGCATTCAGGGGGCTTGGTTATGGATTTGAAGCAACTGTTGGTTTTTTAAGATTGGTCTTCGAGTCAGAAATGTTTAATTTGATCTATTTACATTCTCTAGATTGGAATACTCGTGCACAAAAATGTTTTGAGAATGCAGGCTTTTCTCTCGTGGATAGAGTTAGTCGCAGAGGACATTCCTTTGTACGCATGGAAACTACACGGGAAAAATGGATGATGCTTGATCTTGAAGGATATTTTTCGAAACCCAAATAGATATTTGTTATACCGTTGGGTCATCACCGGCTACTGTAGTTCTTCGCATATCCCGACTTTCCTCTGTGTCATTAAATCGCCTAACTCTATGCATGGTTTGCCGGTTATCCCACATAACTAAATCATGTTTTTGCCATTTATGTGCATAAACAAATTCTCGTTGAGTTGCATGTTCATTTAATTCGAATAATAAAGAGCGCGCCTCTGGTATATCCCACCCCACAATTGCACCAGCATGAGCTGATAAAAACAGAGATTTACGCCCTGTAGTTGGGTGAACTCTTACCAAGCGTTGTTGGACTGATTGGAAATTATTACGTTCTTCTTCGCTGAAATCACTAAACCCTATAATTGCCCGTGAATAGAGAGTGGAGTGTTCACAAATTAAGTTTTCTATGAAGTTCTGCATGCTAACATCTAATCTCTCGTAAGCAGTTTGCATGTCAGCAAACTCTGTATTGCCTCCTTTGGTTGCAATTGTTCTAGCTGAAAGTAAAGAAAATTTTGCTGGAATTTTGCGAAAAGAACTGTCTGAGTGCCATAGTTGATTAGCTAAATTGAAAAGTCTTCGTCTTGAATCTTTTTTAAAAAGGTCTCCTTTTTCATCAATATTTGAAACATCTGCAATACTTGGTGATGCGAGTCTGCGCTCACTGGGCTTAGTAATATTACTTTTTGAACCAGGTTGTTCGAGATCGCCAAATTGATTACTAAAATTCAGCTG
Organism: Tepidiformaceae bacterium; assembly: GCA_045562595.1. GTDB lineage: Bacteria > Chloroflexota > Dehalococcoidia > Tepidiformales > Tepidiformaceae > JAKUNN01. Next base: position 50,671 of record JBJKVN010000016.1, on the reverse strand, counting down.
CTGCTCATCAGTAATATTTTGGTTATGAAAAACTAAAACCCCTAGCTGTGCGATTGCGTCTTTTATCATTTGGAGATCACTCTCTCTAACAGGTTCGCGTAGATCTAAGTCTTGTACTTCACCTACAAAATCCGCGACAATAGGTTCAATTTCCATTTATTAATCTTTTAAGTTCTGTGCTTCCAAAATTGCATTAGCAATTAATTTTGTATGAGGATACGGTTTCCATCCTTCTGGTGTGTTATAAAAACGGGTTCCAGTTTGAACCTCTTCGGGTGGCCTATCTCCATATTCGACATCTTTCCCTTCAACTCGAATGCTGGGTGTTCCCAGAAAAGATTCTTGAATTGCTTCTTCGATATCTGATATTTCTGTATATGTGATATTTACAGGTATTCCAGTTACTTCAATAGCCAGATGTAAATTCTCTGATGCAGGACCGGCTTTTCCAGTTTTGGAACTGTACAGGTATTCGACTTCAACTTCCTTCAATGAAACCTCCGTTGGAGCAGTTATAGCATATTTTAAGAAGTATAAATTACATAATTATTTATCTACCAAAAAAACAATAGTTACTCCATCTCCACCATCATGTCCCGGTGGAGATTCATACTTCTTAACTAAAGGGTGTGTGCTTAGTGTTTCACGAATTGCTGTACGTAGCGCTCCCGTGCCCTTTCCGTGTATTAAACGAATAGTAGATAGACCCACATTAAATCCATCGTCAATGATTGTAATCGTGCTTAGGCACGCTTCTTCAACTCGTTGCCCACGGATATCAACTTCGTTAGAAAGGTCTCTTGCGCTCATGGATATTTCTAACTGTGGGGATGATTTTTGTTGAGTAGACTGTTCTATTTTTTCTATACGTTCGGTTGCAACTTTGATACGCATTGAGCCGAACGCGATTTCAACTCTTCCATCTGCTTGTACTTTACCTAGTGCTTCACCGTATTGATGTATATCTTTCACATAAACGCGATCCCCAGTACTGATATCGTTAGCTGTTGAAGCTAACGATTCATCATCTCTAGCAGGTTGGGAGATCGTCTGAAGATACTTAGAAAAGTCTTGTATTTCAGTAGATATTTTTATATTTTGGTCCGTTGTATCGGATTCTTTTAATCTGTTGGTTTTTTCTAAAATTCGGCGTGCTTTTTTTAAAATTTCAGAAGCTGCAGATTTAGCCTCAAACAATAATCCAGAATATTCATCTTCGAATTCTTTTCTTCGCGTAGCCAGCTCTATTTTTTCTTCCTCTAAATTCTCTTTCAGCACTGAGGCTTGTTTTTTTAATTCTTGTGCACTTGTAAGTTCGGAACGTATTTGTATGAAAGTAGATTCTATTGTCTTCTGATCAGGAGTAATCTCCTGTGATGCTTTATGTAAGACCTCTTCGGCTAACCCAAATTTTTTGGCAATGGCAAATGCATTTGATTCGCCAGGAAAACCTATTTCTAGTTTAAAAGTAGGCTGAAAAGTTTTTGTATCGAATTGAACAGAAGCATTTCGAATACGAGTGTTTTTTAAAGCGAGTGTTTTTAATTCGCCATGGTGAGTGGTGGCGACTACTGTTGCTTTTCGTTCAAGCAATACTTCTAATATGCCTTTTGCAAGTGCTGCGCCTTCTGTTGGGTCTGTTCCTGCTCCCAATTCATCTAAGAGGACAAGTGATTTTGAATTACTTTCATCAATAATTTTTTTTATATTTGTTATATGTGATGAAAACGTTGAAAGTGATTGTTCAATAGATTGCTCGTCACCTATATCTGCATAGATACGCTCATAAACTTTGAAACTACTACCGTCCTCGCAGGGGACTAACAGACCTGACTGAACCATGAGGGCAAATAAACCTAAAGTTTTAATTGCGACTGTTTTTCCACCAGAATTTGGGCCAGTTATTAATAGACAAGATTCATTTTCTCCAACATCAATATCTAAAGGTACTGCTATTTCCTGTAGTAGCGGATGCCGACCACCTTTAATAGTTATTTTCCCTGTTTCACATAACCAAGCTTGATTTTCTTTTGGAGTTGAACAATTTAGATGTTTTGCTAACTTTGCTTTTGCTTGAAGCAGATCTAGGAGGCTGAGTATTTCGATTGCTTCGTTGATTGTTAAACGATATGTATTAAGCAAGCTTGTTGTATTTTTTAAGATTTGTGTAATTTCACGTTCTTCAGCAACTTTTAATTCCTTAAGCATATTGCCTGATTCCACTAATGCTAGAGGTTCTATAAATGCGGTGGCCCCACTTGCAGAAATATCATGAACAATTCCTTCAATCTGCCCCCGGAAATCATTTTTGATTGGGATAACTTTCCGATTATTTCTTTCGGTAATTAAATCTTCTTGGGCATAACCACGTGCTAAAGCATTTTTCAGGATTAAATTTGCTTTTTGATTTAAAACTTGTTCTGCAGAAATTAAATCTGTCCGGATAGTAGAAAGCCTAGGAGTTGCAGAATTTGAAATTTCACCCCGGGGAGTAATGATGCGCTCAATTTCTTTTACGACTTCAGAAAAGTCACCGATATTTGCGCAAATAGAATTGAGGTTTGGAACGTCAGAAGATGATCGGATAACTGTTTTATGTGCATATGTGATTGTACGTAAAGTATTAGCACACATTTGTAACTCACCAGGAGTCAAAGTTTTTCCAATTGAGGCTGATTGCAAAGCTGGCCTAATATCATCGATACTACTAATCACATTCCCATCAACTGAGTCAAGTAAGCAAATCATCTCAAACGTTTCTCTTTGCGATTGTTGAACTAATTCATAACTAGAGAAAGGCTTTAAATTAAAAGCTAATTCATTACCACGAACAGATACTGTTTCATTGCCTAGTAATTCCAGTATTTTTGGAAATTCCAAGACATTGAGAGTATGTGAATCCATGATCTGATTTGATAACGACATGAATTAAAAAATCCTTTTGTCTCACTAAGTTGTAAGAAACTAGTATCCTGATAACTGTAGCTGATGCAAAGGATTTGTAATAATGCCTTTTACGAAAGTTCTAGTGGCAAACCGTGGTGAAATTGCTATAAGGATCATCCGTGCTTTAAGAGATTTAGGTATCCCATCTGTTTCAGTTTATAGTGAAGTGGACCACCTTTCTCGTCATGTTAGGTACGCCGATGAAGCATACTTAATAGGGCCAGCACCTGCGAATCAGAGTTATTTAAATATTGATAAAATTATAGAAGTTGCTTTAAATGCAGGTGCAGATGCTATACACCCTGGTTATGGTTTTTTATCTGAAAATGCTAATTTTGCTGAAAAGTGTAGTGCTGTGGGACTTACTTTTATTGGTCCATCCGCTAACGCAATTAAATTGTTAGGAGACAAAGCAAGAGCAAGAGAGTTGGCTCATAGTGTTGATATTCCGGTGATTCCAGGTTCGTCAGATTTTACTGAAGTAGAGGAGGCTTTTTTGTTAGCAGAAGATTTAACTTATCCACTTGCTGTAAAAGCTTCCTATGGAGGTGGAGGCCGAGGTATCCGATTTGTTAAGTCAAAGGCTGAATTGGAATCGGCTGTATTAATTGCTCAAAAGGAAGCGGTTGCAGCTTTTGGTAACGGTACTCTTTATCTTGAGTCACAGCTTCAAAATGTGAAACATATAGAAATACAAATCATTGCCGATCATTTTGGAAATATTATTTCTTTAGGCGAGAGAGAATGTTCAATCCAGAGACGAAATCAAAAACTAATCGAAGAGTGTCCCAGTTCTGCTATTTCACCTGAATTAAGGCGGACGTTGAGCCGTGCTGCAGTTCGTTTAGCAAGAGAAGCGAATTATACAAACGTGGGAACCGTAGAATTCTTATTAACACCGGAAAAAGATTTTTATTTTTTAGAGATGAATACAAGACTACAAGTAGAGCATCCTGTTACTGAATTTACTATGGGTGTTGACTTGGTTAAGGATCAAATTGCAGTTTCGGCTAATGAAGAGCTTTCATATGATGAGGGAGATTTATTAGCACGGGGCTGGGCAATTGAGTGTCGTGTTGTCTCTGAAGATCCATTTCGAGGTTTCAGACCATCGGTAGGCCGTGTGGTATTTTCACGCGAACCCGCAGGACCAGGGATTCGTGTTGAGAGTGCCTTATATGATGGTATTGAGATAACTCCATATTATGATTCTTTACTTGCAAAAGTTACTGCTTGGGGTCCTGATAGGGAAAGTGCCCGTTTACGAATGCAAAGGGCGTTGCAAGAATTTCGAGTTGTGGGCGTTGCAACAAATATCCCTTATTTACAACAAATTCTTGATAATCCTGACTTTATATTAGGTAATGTCGACACTCATTTTTTGGATAGTCATGAGTTAACTCCTATTGAACCAGAAATTGATGCCCACAAAATTATCAGCATAGCAGCGGTTCTAATGAAACAGTCCAAACCAAATTCTGAAATGAAAAAACAAGAGGTTTTGCATCAGCCAAAAGTAAATAAATGGCGTGCTGCGCAAGGTGAATATGGAAATAAGGCTATGGGACGATGGATAAGAAATATTTAGTCCAACTTGAAAAAGAAGTCATCGGGATTACTGTGAACGATGAAAAGGGCCAGTCGAGTATTTATGTACATGATGGTTTAACTGAAGAGAGCACCGTTCATGAGGTTACGCTCGAACCAGTTGGTTTGAGCGGACTTTATCTCTTGATGATCGATAACGTTCCCTATGAATTGCATATTGAGTCGAAAAATGAAAATCTGGAAATAATTTTTGGACGTGAAACATTTTTGGTTAATCCAATTCCGTGGATTGACCAAGACAGTATTGCTTCGGTCCAATCAGAAAATACGAGCGATTCTGTTTTAACAGCATTTATGTCGGGTGTTGTGGCTGAGGTTTTGGTGAGTAATGGGGATTCTGTAACAGGTGGTGAGGTTCTTCTAATTATAGAATCTATGAAGATGAATAATGAGATTACTGCTCCTAGCTCCGGAAATATTGAAGGTTTAAATTTAGAGATTGGTGCGCAAGTGCAAGAAGGGGACCTACTTCTTCGTATTTTGAGTGCATAAAAAAATAAATATATTGACCCCAAAGTGTCAGACAGCCTACCTTAGAACAGACCGTGCTAGATGGGGAGTTAGCGGTATCCTGAACCCGCAATCCGCTTAGCGGGGTTGAATACCTTTTTGAGGATGCTTTTCTGAGGACTATCCTTACAGAGCAGTGTTGATAATTTAGTCCTGCGTAGCAATAAGCTGTGAACCTGGTCAGGTCCGGAAGGAAGCAGCCATAAGCAGTTTTATTGGGTGCCGCAGGGGAGCTGAATTTGAGCCAGCTAGTGAGTCATAAGCTTGGAAAGTAATTCGAAGATTGGTGCACGGTCTTTCCACTCGATTTAAGATAATTAAAGCAATTAACAATTACAGGTACTAATTGAACAAGATATCTAAACATCAAAAAAATCGGCCTCCGTTAGGACAGCATTTTTTACACGATGAGGCCGTACTTGAAAAAATTGCCAGCATGGTTCACCCGTCAAAAAATCTCGTTCTTGAAATTGGTCCAGGTACAGGTAATCTGACGGAAGTATTACTTGATAAAGGTTTTGAAGTTTATGCGATTGAGATAGATTCTAGATTAGTTAAAAAATTAGTTAATAAGTTTGATAAAAAGGTTAGCAACTTTAAAAGGCTTCGTGTACTAGAAGGCGATGCAAGGTCATATGATTTGACTGATGTTTTAAAGGATAAGCACTATTCAGTTGTAGCAAATCTGCCTTATTATGCTGCGAATCCAATAATTCGAAGGTTTTTAGAATCTCATCCAAAACCTGACAATATGGTGGTTATGTTGCAACGAGAAGTTGCTAGAGAGATGGTGGCCGAAGGTGGAAAATTTTCAATTCTTGGAATTTCGGTTCAACTTTATGCAAAAGTAAATTTTTTATTTGATGTTTTACCGGAAGCATTTCTCCCTCCCCCGTCAGTTGTTTCTTCTGTTTTATATTTAGAACTCCGTTCTGATCCATTGGTTCCTTTTCCGCTAATCCCAGATTTTTTTCATTTAGTAAAAGGAGCTTTTAAAAACCCTCGAAAACAATTACACAATGCTTTACTGTCAGCCCCATGGGCAGGAGATAATTTCGGCTTGAATGAAGCTCGAGTGATTTTAGAGAGAGCAAAGATTAATTCTTCTAGGCGTCCCGAAACATTGAGCATTGAGGAATGGGTTCTGATTCTTAAGGAATTTAAAACCCTTGGTATTAAACTGGAAGATTAAGAATGAGTACAAATGTATCAATAAATAGTACTAGTTACGAAATTCAGGCGTATGCAAAAATAAACTTAATGTTGGAAATAATTTCTGATCGTGAAGACGGTTATCATGAAATTAAAAGTATTTTACAAACTTTAAATTTGGCTGATCGTGTTCGAGTTATTCATGATGGTCTAGGAAGAGTGGAGGTTGATGGACCTTACAAATTTGATGTGCCCACAGATGAAAAAAATTTGGCGTACCAAGCACTCTTGAAATTAGCTGATTTACATAATTTTAATCCAACTGAATTTTCAATTGAGATTATAAAAAATATACCACCAGCAGCTGGGCTTGGTGGTGGTTCAAGTGACGCTGTTGCAGTTCTTAAACTATTACTAAAATATTTTCCAATGATCAGTGAATTCGATATAGCAAAAATTGCCACCTCGATAGGGAGTGATGAGGCATTCTTTTTAAACGGTGGTACCGCGCTAGTGGGTGGACGTGGTGAAGTTGTAGAGCAATTACTTCCCTTGCCTAAGCATGATGTGGTTTTGTTTGTTCCAGAACTTCATATAAGTAAAAAGACTCAGCGGATGTTTGAGTTTTTTAAAGGTGAAACTTTTGATTCTGGAGAACGTTCGCTAGAATTTGCGAGTAGTTTACCTCGAAATATAGATAGCAAAGAATTATTTAATTCGTTTGAACGAGTTGCGTTTACTTTTTTTCAAGGTCTTCAAGATTTGAAAGTAAACATAGAGAAGATGATACAAGCACCAATTCATTTAACTGGAGCGGGACCAACTCTGTTTTGGATTGGTATGGATGCAAATTCTGTACAGGGTAATTTTCGTGACCTTAATCTGCCGTGCCAAATAATAAAGACAAGTACATTTAGCGAACCTGGTTTATGAGGACTATTTTTGCAGGTTGGATTGCTGGTTATGTGATGGGTATAAGTGTGACTGTGTCTCTTGCGTGGATGATATTAAGATCTGATAAGGGTACCCAATTGGGTAATTTTTTTGATCCTGATTTAGATCAGCGTCTTCTGTATGTATTTCTACATCTTGGTGCTAGTCTTCTTTGCACGATTATCGGCTTAATTATTGGCGCTTTATATCATGTCGCAATAATTCAGCGTCTTGGTGCTGATCCTTTTACTTTTGGTTTTTTTATTACTTTGACAATTGTAGTGTTAGTCGCATTAATTATTTTAATTTCAATATGGCCTAACCGATGGTTTCTATGGACTACGCAAAGCCTTTTCTTTATAGCTTTGTTCGGTCTGCTACTTCCACTCTTAGCATCTCTCTAATTTCAGCTTGTAACCTTATAAGAGTTAAAATAGATTTTTGTGAGCGAATTTGAACCCCGAGGTACCTTGATAGATATGCATTTGCATACTACTAAGGGTGCATCTGATTCGATGTTGGAACCTGATGTCCTTGTCTCAGAAGCTAAAAATGTTGGATTGACTGGAATTAATATCACGGAACACGATCGTATGTGGGACCAATGGGATATAAATCCATTTAAAGATCGCAATCCTGAATTGTTTATAAACAATGGCATGGAGGTGGCGACTGATATGGGCCATATTTTGGCTGTTGGCTTAAATGGTTATCAGAGTGGGATTAGAAAACTGGAAAAATTACGAGATGTAGCTGATCAACAGGGAGCTTTTTTAATAGTTGCACACCCGTTCAGACATTATTTTGATCCAGTTTATTTTACAAGTCGTGGTCTTGAACCTTTTAAAATGACACCAGCAGAAGCAGCTAACTTACCCGTTTTTCAATATGTTGATGCGATTGAAGTTCTAAATGGCTGCAATACTCCTCAAGAGAATTATTTTGCTTTAGAAGTCGCAAGAATTCTTGGAAAGCCAGGTACTGGTGGATCCGATGCGCACTCTAGTCAAGGTATTGGTTATTTTTCGATAGCTTGTGATGAAGTTATCGAATCTGCTAAGCACTTTGTTGATGTTTTGCATGCAGGAAAATTTTGTCCTGTATTTGGTTTATCAGAAGGGAAACTCCAAAATTTTTATGATGCTTCTGAGTTATATGTTTCTGGATCGTTATAGTTTAAAATCTGCTACGTTACTTAATATGAGGTGTCATTTTGACTAAGGAAATATGGCAGTACGCCAGAGTTGTTGTAAGTGGTCTTGATCAACCTATAGCTTTGAATTTTAGCCATGATGCTGAAAATGATCGGGATTATGGGGAAAATGATCTCGCGATTGTGTTACGTGATCTAGGAAATGATGGGTGGGAGATGGTTTCTGATGCACGTGTTGAAAATTGGATAGGCCCGACGATGTTGTTTAGAGAAATTTTATACTTTAAACGAAAAGTTTCTAGTACATAGCAATGTTTTCTAAGGATAGTTAATGGAAGTACAGCCTTTTGCGGGCGTAACTGTTTTACAATTCGGTCAGTTTGTTGCTGTGCCTTATGCCAGTCAGATGTTAGCTGATGGTGGAGCATATATTATTAAAATTGAACCTCGGGAAGGCGAATCTGCGAGATTTTTAGGACCAGCTATCGATCAAGTAACGAGACATTTTTTGATCAGAAATCGAGGTTCACATAGTTTGCCACTAGATTTACGCAATAAACATTCTACGGAAATAATCCATGGGCTTTTACGAAAATGCGATGTAATACTTACGAATTTACGACCTGGTTTAGCAGAAGAATTGGGGATAGATCATGCTTCGTTGGAAAAACAATATCCTGAGATAATTTCTGGAAATGTTACTGCATTTGGAAAAAATGGTTTAGATGCTTCGCTGCCAGGGATGGATCTTGCCGTACAGGCACGAAGTGGTTTGATGGCAATGAATGGTGGCATGGAAGATGGCCGTCCGACTGCTGGTGGCTCGCCTATTATTGATTACATGTGTGCTTCGATATTAGCTTTCGGAATTACATCGGCTTTATTGCGCAGAGAAAAAACAGGAAAAGGAGGTTATGTAGATGTTTCCTTATTAATGTCTTCCTTGGTTTTGCAAAATAATATGATTTCAAGATTAGAGAGTCTTGATGCTGAAAGATACGATAATTTCCTACAATGGATCGAAGAAGCCCGGAAAGATGGGGTTCCGTTTTCTGAACAAGCTGAAAAAATGCCTGGCGTGCGCGACAGTCTTTTACAAAGTGTCTATTACAGAACGTATACAACTAAAGATTCAGCTATTGCTATTGCCTGCGCTAGTGTCCCTCTCAGAAAACGACTTTTAACTGCATTAAACATGAAAGATGAAGTCTTAGAAGGTGCTATTTCAAAAGATGAAGTACGTAGCTATTACCAGGTTTTGAGAAAAAAGGTCGAAGCAATGTTTTTAAAGAAGAATACTGATGAATGGGTATCGATATTCGCTTCAGAAGGAATTCCTGCACAACCAGTAAAGTTCCCTGTTGAAATGCTAACTGACGATCAAGTAACGGCGAATAATTTAGTACTTCATCGAGAACATGAATCTGCCGGAAAGATTGCTTTCTTAAACACACCTCTTTCGTTAGATAAAGAGGGTTTTGTTGCAGCTCCATTTCCTGAACGTTTTGGTAGTGAAACGGAAACTATTTTAGATTGGGCAGGTTTTTCAAACGAACAAATTGATATATTTTTACAAGATGAAGCTGTTGGGAATAGCGGCTAAGTTACTCGACTTCTAATTAATTATAGAAAGAATACGATCATGAAATTCTGTCGCTATCCTTTGTGAAACCGGCGTTTTTAGATTCCCGTAATGTGTGATAAATACGTACTGTTTATGAGCAGTTACCATCAGAAATCTATTTCCTCCAGTTGAAAGTTTGATTTCATAAACAGACAGACTAGACGTCTCTTCATTCCTTGGATCGATTTGCCTAATTGTGGTCGAATTTTTATAGCCTAAGCCTGGACCAGTTACAGCTAGACTACTTCGAGTAGGTGTAAGCGAGTTTTTAAATGATATTGCGTCCGAATCTTTTGTAAATTTAAGCGTTTGGCACAAGAGTTCTGCTGGATATTGAAACGGGGGATTCCCCACTTTTTCTTTATAGTAATTAAAATAACCAATTTCGATATTGTTAGTTTCTTCAGAAAGAATGGAGTTTTTGTCGCTGAGATTTTGTGCAATGTGTACAAGTTCATTTTTTTGGATATATCCACCAGTTTTCCAGTCAAGGAGCGGGAAAAGTTGTGAATCGAAACAAGTACTTTCTTCTAGTTCGAAAGATTGTTGAGGGTTGGCACAACCATACATCAGACTAATAGTAACTAAAGCTAAAATTGCTAAAAGAGGTTCAGTCGGTTTCGGGATCCTCAACATCGATTCCAATCCAGCCTTTAGCTGTAGAATATTTCTCAATTACTATAATCAAAAGTAAAAAAGGGACAACAGCTAAAATTGATATAACCCCCCAAAAAACGAGTCCGCCTATAAATAGAAGGATGCCTGCTGCTGCAAAAAAAGATAATCCAATGATAGCTATAATGCGGCCAGTAACAACATATGGTGAAATAGGTGGTTTCAACATAATTTAACTAAAATAATAACCATACACATAAAATTACCGTACCTATAAGAAATCCCCATGCAACAATTGACAGAGTTGCGTTTGCATCCTCATCTAATCCCTTTTTAAACCAGGACCATGCAAGGAATGGTAAAAAGAATAACCAAAGTATAATGGCTACCATAGGTATAGTTTACTGGATTGAGGATTAGTTTCTTTTTAGAAGTAGGATATTGTGGATCTAAAATATTGTCGTTATGAAAAAGATGGCCATGTGGCTCGAATAACAATTACGAGACCAGAGGTAATGAATGCATTACATCAATTTGCTCATGCTGAACTTGATGGTGTGTGGGATGATTTTGCTGCTGATGATGATCTCTGGGTTGCGGTTTTAACTGGTGAGGGCGAAAGAGCATTTAGTGCTGGCAATGATTTAAAGTATTCTGCAGAACTTAGCAGGATGGCACCGGAAGATAGACCAAAACTTGCGCATCATCCTTCTCAGGGATTCGGCGGTATTACATCAAGGTTCGATTTGGTTAAACCAATTATTGCGAGGGTAAATGGGTTTGCACTTGGTGGTGGATTAGAAATGGCTCTTGCATGTGACATAATAATAGCTTCTGATCATGCTTACCTCGGGCTGCCAGAGCCAAGAGTTGGTCTTATAGCTGGTGCTATGGGTGTGCATAGACTGCCTAGGCAAATCCCATTAAAGGCAGCTATGGGATATATGCTTACTGGACGTCATATCCCTGCTAAACGTGCATATGAGTTGGGTTTAGTTAGTGAAGTAGTTTCTCGTGAACAACTCGATGAAACTGTCCAGTCGTATATTGATGATATTTTGCGCTGTGCTCCACTTTCGGTCAGATCAACAAAAGAAACAGCCTTAGGAGGGTTAAGCACAGATCTTTCAGAAGTTTCGAAGCTTGTTTTTGCAGAAGAGACACGACGCAGGCAAAGTCCTGATGCTATTGAAGGACCTCGTGCATTTGCTGAAAAACGGCCTCCCAACTGGGTTGGTAAATAGTTATTACTTGGAATAACTTTGTCTAATCATCTTCCCAATAACAAACGTTCAAGTCGCTGGACTCAAATTTTTAGTAGCTTGTCGCATAATCAATTTCGTTGGCTTTACCTGAGCAATATGTGCTTTATGTTCGCGATGATGGGCCAGTTTTTGGTACGTTCTATACTCGCCTATGATTTAACAGAAAGCCCTTTTGCACTTGGTGTACTTAGTTTTGTTGTGGCAATCCCGATGCTTTTTATTTCACCCATAGGTGGTGCATTAGCAGATCGTCTTGATAGAAGACGATTGATAATGCTGGCACAAATCTTGGTTCTTGTAGATGAAGTTATAACTTTAATTTTAATAGCTACTGGCACAATCAATTTGTGGCATTTATTAGTTCTAAGCGCGATCTTAGGCGCTTTGTTTCCGTTAATGATGCCGGCACGACAGGCAATTATCGTCAATGTAGTGGGAAAAAGGGGGCTTCCTAATGCGATGGCAATGCAAATGGGAGGGATGAATCTTACTAGGGTTCTAGGTCCTATTATTGCCAGTGTTCTTGTTGCATTTGTTGGATACACAAGTACATTTGGCGTTGCTTTAGTGTTGTACCTTGTTGCAATCGGATGCATGTTTAAGGTACATCCCTCATATCCAGATGATGATATTAGAAAGCGTTCAATTTTTGGAGATATAGTCGATGGATTTAAATATCTAAAGATCAATCGACCTGTATTTACTTTGCTTGTGCTTGGTCTAGTGCCAACGTTGCTGATAATGCCTTTTCAAGCGTTATTGGTTGTATTTGCGGAAGAAGTCTGGGTGGTTGGTGAGATTGGGTTTGGGGTTTTACAAGCGGCGGCTGGTGTAGGGGGTATCGCGGGAGCCTTTTATGTTGCCTGGATTAGCACTTCGAATAAAAGATATCGGCGCATGTTATTTTCGTTGATAATTCTTGCAGCGACTTTGGTTGGCTTTGCATATAGTCCCTGGTTTTTGTTGGCCTTACCACTGGTTTTTGCAGCTGAAATTGGTGTGACTGTATTTATGACATTAAATAACACCGCAATCCAATTACTTATACCGGATGCAGTACGTGGAAGAGTAATGGCGATACTTATGATGTCATTTGGACTTACGCCTCTTGGAACCCTACCGATGGCTGCACTTGCTGAGAAATACGGTGCACCTATTGCGGTAGCATCTGCTGCCGGGCTTATGCTTTTTCTTACAGCGTTATTCTTTGGGCTTAGTGATAACTTACGAAAAATTGATAGCTTAAGCGAACAGGCGATGTTAGATGATCTTGATCGCGAGTACGCAGATCCCTAATAAATGAGTGGTGCTGAGGCGCAGAATCGAACTGCGGACACCCGCGTTTTCAGCGCGGTGCTCTACCAACTGAGCTACCTCAGCACGAGGTAATCCTATTTAGTGCTGCACGTGAGGGTCAAGAATACCACTTTTTCGTATTTAGTAACGCATCTTCAAGATCAAGAATATACATAGTTTCCTCCGCTCGGCTTTTGAATTCGACACCACCTTTTTCAAGTGAACGAGGGCTAATTGTTAGTCTAATTGGTATGCCAAGTAAATCAGCATCCTTAAATTTGCTCCCGGGAGATTCATCTCTATCGTCTATCAGAAATGTTAGACCAAAATCATTTGCAATTTCCCTCGCCTTTTTCAACATCTCTTGTATTTCTAAATCTTCAGAATTTATAACAACTATATGTAACTGGTAGGGGGTAATTTCCTTTGGCCAAATTATGCCTTTTTCGTCAGAGTTAGCCTCGATAACTGCAGCTAACACTCTTTCAACACCAATGCCATAACAGCCCATTACTGCTAATTGTTCACTGCCTTGGTTATCCAAATACGTTACATTAAATGTGTCAGAATAGGCTGTACCTAATTTGAAAATATGCCCCAACTCAATCCCAGTTCGCAGCATCAATTTTTCGGGGCAGTTTGGACATTGATCACCAGCCTTTACCAAGGTTATATCTGTTTCTAAGTCTGCCTTCCAATCACGACCATAGTTAACATTTGTAAGGTGGAAGCCCTCCTTATTAGCACCAGCGATCATATTTTTACTTTGGACAACAGCTGGGTCTACTATTGTATAGACATCTTCGATACCAATTGGTGATACATAACCAACAGCAAGCCCCATCGTTTGAAGTTGTTCATTAGTCAGTGTTTCAAGTTTTTCTGCATTTAACAGGTTTTGTAATTTTGTGTCATTCACTTCATGATCACCTTGAACTACTGCAAAAATAATTTTTTCATCAGCCTTATAAAAAACTGTTTTCGCAATATTTTGTTCTCCGACACCTAAGAATTCTGATAAATCCAGAATTGTTTTTTTACCAGGTGTTGCTACATCAACCAATTCTTTTTCTGGTTCCCCTGCATTATCTAGTGCGGTATAAGTTGCTTTTTCAGCATTGGCTGCATAACCACAGTGCGAACAGTGCAAAATTGAGTCTTCACCGTATTCGCTTAGAAAAATAAACTCTTGGCTATCTTTCCCTCCAATTGCTCCAGAGTCAGCTTCCACGGGCATAGTACTAACTTCAAGGCGTTCAAATATTGTTGTATATGCTTGAAATGCTCGATCATAAGAATCATCTAATCCTGTCCAGTCAGTATCAAATGAATACGCATCTTTCATCGTAAATTCACGTATACGAATTAGTCCACCTCGAGATCTAGGCTCATCACGAAATTTACGCTGGAATTGATATAGAAGAATCGGTAAATCTCGGTAGCTTTGAAGGTTTTGTGCCGCAAGATTAGACACTGCTTCTTCATGAGTTGGTGCTAATACGAAAGCTCTTTTACGTCGATCTAAGAGTTTAAATAAGACATTACCAAATCCGCTAAACCTTCCGCTTTTTTCCCAGAGTTCGGTAGGTTGTAGTGCAGGTAAATGAATTTCTTGCCCATCAATTTGATTCATTTCTTCTCGGATAATTTTTTCGATATTTTGAAAAACACGCCAACCGAGGGGGGTAAATGAGTACAGTCCGGTAGCAAGAGTGGATACTAATCCTGCTCGCAGTAAGAGCTTATGGCTAGGCAATTCTGCTTCAGCTGGTGCCTCTCGTAGTGTTTTGTTGAATAATTTACTTAGGTACATGAAACCAACTTTTTAACTGCGACGAGATGACTTGAAATCATTGCTGTCAATAACAAGGGTCATAGGACCATAGTTAACTGACCTGACTAACATATTGCTCCCAAATTCTCCTTCAGCGCAACGTAATCCATTATCACGTATTGAGTTGCAAAAATGTTTCCATATCGGATACGCATCTTTACTTTGTGCAGAGAGTTTAAATGATGGACGGTTGCCCCGACGTATGTTTCCTAAGAGAGTAAATTGGCTAACACAGAGTGCGGATCCACCTGCTTCCAAACAATTAAGATTCATTTTACCTTCGTTATCTTCAAAAATACGCAATTTTGAAATCTTTGAAGCCATTAGTGTGGCTTCCTCAAGACTATCCTCAATCTCTATTCCTACAAGAATTAAAAGTCCTTTTCGAATTGAGGAAACTAAAGAAGTCTCGACTTTTACAGATGCAGAGTGGACTCGTTGTATGACTGCACGCATTAGGAGGAGGAATTTGATGAAGAAGATTTTTTCTCAGAACTGGAGTTGTTATTTTTATTGTCCGAGTTATTTGGCAATGAAGTTGATTTAGTTGATGGGGATGTTTCTGATTTACTTTTAGTTTTGCTGTCCGTGACGTAAAATCCGCTGCCTTTAAAAACAACCGTTGGAGGATGAAGGATACGTTTTGCAGTTCCTTTTTTACATTTTTCGCAAATGTGTGTTGTAGCTGCAGAGAAACTCTGACGCAAATCATAGTTTTCTTGGCATTTATCACATTGATATTCGTAAGTCGGCACGATGTTTATCCTAGGAATATATTGGGCTAACTAATTCTCGGCGTCAAAGGCAAAGCAACTTTCGTGACAAGCGGTACAATAATAGTGGAGAGGTGCCCGAGCGGCTTAAGGGACACGTCTTGAAAACGTGCGTGGCAAAACCACCGTGGGTTCGAATCCCACCCTCTCCGCCAGACTCTATTCAATTAACTATCGACGATACCACGAGTCCAAAATGGATCTAGGGATTGCAAGACCGCACTTTGTTCAGGTGAGCTTTGTAATTTTTCAGCAATTTCGCTAATTTCCTCATCCGTTTTTAAACCATCAGCTTGTGCTGTTGGTGCATCATCTGGCTCCAAAATAAAAACATGGGAACCTGGACGCATTTGTTTGCGATATGGTTTATCCATTACTTATTTTATGCCTTTGTGAATTCAACATGTAAGGCCCAAAGACCCTTCATGATACCTGGTTGGTGACGCATATCATTTTTTCCTTCAGCCAGACTAAGGCTGTCTAATCGCTGAGTTATTCGCTCCCAAGCAATATTTTGCTCCAGTCGAGAAATGCCAGCGCCAGGGCAAACACGAATACCTTGGGAAAATGTCATATGACGACCGATATTAGGTCGATCTAGCTTGACTTCTGTGTGGTTCTCAAATTCTTCCTCATCTAGATTTGCCGCACCATAGCGTAGGTGGAGTATGGAACCTTTAGAGATTTCTACGCCTCTAATTTCTACGTCCTTTGCAGCCATTCTGGTAGATAAACCTTGTGTTGGTGCATGAATGCGCATTCCTTCTTCAGCGAAAAAACGGATTTTTGCTGGATCAGCTTTTAATTCTGCGAATAGTGCAGGATCTTGAGCTAGTAATTCGGCTTGCGCAGCTATCGCATACTGTGTGGTTTCAAGTCCGCCAATGTGCATACCAAAAAGTACACCGATTACTTCCTGATCTGTTAACTTCCTTCCCATCGCTTGATATTCCACTTGGGTAAGAAATGTAGTCATATCATCGCCAGGATTCTCACGCTTGTATTTGACTTGCTCATGGACATATTCCATAAATTTTCCTAAGTCCTCTGCGTTTTCCTGCTCTTCCTCAGGGGACATCATATTTCTGTGTCCTTGCCCAAAAACAAAGCGGCGGACTTGGGCCTCGCCCCATTGTCGGAGCATAGGGAGATCTTCTAGAGGCCATCCAAGGATAGTTGTCATTACAAATTGAGGGAGAGGAGCAGCAAATTCGCCTACAAATTCTACCGCACCATCGTCAATCCAATTATCGATTAATTCATCAACAAATTTTGTAACCATTTCTCGATGTCGCGGAGCGCCAATATTTCCTACCCATGGGTCGGTTAACTCAATGCGATGCTGTTTATGTAGTTCAAGTGTTGGTCGCAATGTGTTACGAGCCATTGCATCGGAAAGCTGGGACGAGTTTTTTCTCATTCCTGTATTAGGTTTTTCATCACCTGTCCCTGGGTAGCTAGGTTGTGGAAATGTTATAGGGTCACGAATAATGTCATAGATATCTGCATACTTTGAAATTATAAAACCATCGGTATCGGGAGTTGTTCCTTCACCAGGAATACGAGTTACAGGAGATTCTGCATGTAAAATCTCATAGGCTTCAGGCCAATGTTCTTGAGCCCCTGCCTCGAAAAGATTAACTTCATCAAGATTGACTGGGCACTTTGCAGTTGCCTCAATCATGTCTTTATATTCTTCGGGAGGTGTCTCTAATGTCCACCTCGGATCCTTTGATGCTGTGCTTGTCATATTCTCTCCACGGCGCTTTTAAGAAGCTAGATTAGAACTCAGAATAACAAGTTTGAGCGAACAAAGCGACAAATTTTCATTTATTTGTTTTTATTTTCTAATATATCTAAGCAACCCTGGGTGGTAGCTATTAATTGCCAAAGTGCTGTGTTGATAGCGTGTGGATAAAGATGCTGAGCTAAAGCGTAGGCAGTGGGCTCAATCCCTTTAATAATTGCTTTTTCAATTCGTGTAACCCTTCTTTCAATCCGTGCTAATGCACTCTTAATTCTGGTATTAGGGTCTTCAAATGGAGAACCATGCCCAGGAAAACAATAAGTAAAATTGTAAGGTAATAGCTTTTCGAGAGATTTTACATATGCGGGCAGAGATCGGAACCGAACATATTTGCCTGTTTCATTTGTTATGAACTGGATAGATGGAGTTGGATCAAACTCTGGCAAAAGCTGATCGCCTGAAAATAACCATCCTTCTTCAGGAACTGCAACGACAAAGTTTCCGACGGTGTGACCTGGGCAAGGAATGAGTACTGCAGATTCTAGGCTGGTTTGTTCACTCACAGTTTTGTCAGGTAGGAAGGGAGAGAAACTTAATGTGCTAGGCCATCTACCAGACGGAGTACTGTCTTGAATGCCACTAGCAGCACGTAGTGCTTGTGTCTTTCGGCTTTGCAACAGTTCACCTTGAATTGTAATTAGAGGTTCGGGTACACCGGCGTTATCTAGCCACTTCATAGTCGCTGAGAATTCTTCTGGATTTGAAAAAATAGGTTCGCTAACCAATTTTTGATCAGCAGTTCCTACCCAAACCGGAACAGCATCGTTTTGCCATACACTTCCTAAACTGGCATGGTCATGATGTCCATGGGTAATAAAAACAAGATTAGGCGTTAGACTTTTTATCTCCGACTTAATATGCGCCCACGCACCTTTATAATTTGGTCCAGTATCCACTAATAGATATTCATTGTTGCGACCTATCAAGTAGATTGAATTATCTGATAATCGGATAACTTGGACTGTGTTCATAGGTTAAGGTTAACCTATGAATTTATATCGTTTTAAGGAAAGAGGGAGTAATGGATTCCGAACAAGGATGGTCTGACCCATCTAAAGAAGCTAGCTCTGACGAGATAAATAAAGTTACAGAATTAGTTTCTGAAGACAAAAAAACCGATGCGAATTCCGATAGATTATCGCGTGATCATGTTCTACGTATTCAAAGCATTGCTGAGCGATTGCACAATAATGTTGAAAAAGTGATCGTGGGAAAGAGCGATGTTGTTAATCTTGCGCTAGTAGCGATTCTTTGTGAAGGACATATTCTTTTAGAAGATGTTCCAGGTACTGGAAAAACAATGCTGGCGAAGACTTTGGCTCGCTCAATAGGCTGTTCATTCAAAAGAATCCAATTTACTCCCGATCTAATGCCTTCTGATATAACTGGTATTCATTATTTTGATCAAAAAAGCCAAGACTTTGTCTTCCGTGAAGGACCATTAATTAGTCAAATTGTACTGGCAGATGAAATCAATCGCGCAACGCCACGTACACAATCGGCCCTACTCGAGGCAATGGAGGAAGGACAATTAACTGTTGAAGGTGAAACTAATCAATTGCCTCGTCCGTTTATGGTGATTGCGACACAGAACCCCGTTGAATTAGAAGGGACATTCCCGTTACCAGAAGCACAACTAGATCGGTTTCTTTTACGATTAAGAATGGGATATCCAGACGAAAATCAGGAGGATGCTATCTTGGAAAGATTTGAGCATGAAGATCCACTGTTAGATCTGGAACCTGTTGCTGAAGCTGAAGAAATTATTGAGATGGCCGACGCCTTAAAAAACCTGCATGTAGATAGTTCAATCCGCAAGTACGTAGTTGAACTAACACGTGCGACCCGAGAAGAGTCTGTATTTGAGTTAGGAGGAAGTCCAAGGGCAAGCTTAGCTTTATTTAGATCTGTACGAGCATATGCAGCTATTAATGGGCGAGATTATGTTTTGCCTGATGATGTAAAGAAAATGGCACCTCACGTTTTGGCACATAGATTAATTCTCTCTGCTCAAGCTCGCCTACGAGGACGAGAAGTCGAAGATTTCTTAGATGAAATAATTGAACGCGTATCAATACCTTTAGAGGTATAGAAGGTAATAATGAGTTTCCGTTCTTTGTGGGTTCTTTTAGGCATCCCTCTTGTTGTCGTAGGGTTGGCTGCAGAGGTACCAATAATAACCGGGATAGGATTAATTATTACTGTAGCCATTGCGCTTTCTCGCCTTTGGAGTCGTCGATTATTTAATCGATTGAATTTAAATATCACAACTACTAATTCTAGGATGTATCAAGAGGAAGAAACTCATATTCTACTCGAGCTAGAAAATCGGAAATTTTTACCACTTCCCTGGTTACGAATTACTGTTCAGCTGAGTAATGAACTTGAAGTTACTAGCGATAGCATTAGAACTATCACTGGAGATTTGCATCAAACTGTTGTTTTACGTGGGTCAATAGGATGGTATGAAAAAAAGAGCTGGAAAGTACCGGTTGCCTCAAAACATCGTGGAAATTTCCGAATTGATTCACCAATAATCCATACATCTGATTTATTTGGATTATTCCCTCGAAAGCAGCAATTTGATGTGCGGACTGCTTTAATCGTTTATCCCAAAATAATAGAATTGAATGATTTAGGGTTTCCTGCAGATAGACCTTTAGGTGAAAGTAAAGGGAGGAATCAATTGTTTGAGGATCCTCTACGAATTGCCGGCTTACGTGACTATGAGCCTGGTGATTCTCTACGTCGAATAGATTGGAAAGCAACTGCACGAAAGGGTGAGATACAATCCAAAGTTTACGATCCTTCAGCTGCTCAACACCTCTATATGTTTCTGAATATAGATACTTTAAGCCATTCGTGGGAAGGATTTTTACCAGAGCATTTAGAAAGAACAATTTCAGTCGCTGCTTCTATTTCGGTTTGGGCCACTAACAATAAATTTGCAGTCGGGCTCTTGGCAAATGGATCTTTATTGGGTTCTGACCGTCCTTTACGCCTTCCTCCATCGAGATCGAAAGTTCAAATTATAAAAATTCTGGAATCTCTTGCTGCAATTCAACCACTTACAATGGGGACTTTAACTGGAAGTATTAGGCGAGAGGTAGGCCGTTTGCCAATTGGCTCAACGATTGTGTTAGTGGCTGCACACGTTCCTGCAGAGTTAGCCTCTGAAATACGCTATCTTAAGAATATTGGATATAGAGTCAATATAGTTTCAACATCTACAGAAACTACTTTCAAAGATCTTGCTACGGTACCAATTCAAACAATCGGTGAACATTTTCAACAGGAACCCATAACTACATGATTGCTTCCTTCTCCGTGTTCCTAGTTATTTTTTCAGAGATCTTGATATTCTTTATGATCGCACGTTATTTGGCCCTGATTCCTGAAGAAATAGCTAGAAATCCAATCTCCTTTTTTTCCATAGCAGCAATAGCTTTTATCGGATTTTTAGCACCAAAAGTAAGCTTCTTCTTTTTTGGTGATGCTTTTAAAAGAGTGGTTGTATCAACATTAATAGGTTTGCTTGTATTGGCCTTATGTTTACGAATTGAGCTAGCTGGTGATGTAAATATTTTTGATTTTTCCTGGATTTTGACACTCATCCGAGCAGAAGGTGATGTTGGTGCATATTCGGTTACCTTTTGCTTATCAAGCTTTATTCTTCTAGCAACTTGGTTACGTGCTGCCTACCACTCTTCCAATGGAATAGAGTTAGACACTTTACCTCGGTTTATTGTAATTCCCTTTGCTTTGGTAGCCATTTTGCTAACAATTTCAGCAGTTTCAGATGTAGGAATAGCTACTACATGGGCTGGTATAACTTATATAGTCATCGTGCTTTTAGCTTTAGCTGGTGCCCAATTATCACGAAGTGGAGCTACTTTAGGTGATTTTCGTGCTGGTGGAGTTGCAACTGGAATGCTTGCATTTACGGTAGTTCTTACTGTTGTACTTGTCGTATTTGCTGGTTTTATTTTTGAAATTTTGGTTGACTCCTTGGGCCCCTTTTTTACCGGTCCATTTCTTGATGCCGTTTGGACTGTTTTTTATTACGTCTTAATTGTTCCTGTTGGTTGGGTGGTGATAAATATTGTTGAATTTTTGTTATGGATTTTCTCACTGTTAGGTGGGGGTGAACAGGAATCTCTTGAAATACAGATGCCAGTTCCTGTAGAGATCGAAACGAATGCAGCCGAAACGACTGAACAAATAGGTGAATCAGCCTGGAATCGCTGGGGTAGATATGCTTTTGGCGGAGGTATGTTGGGCATTGCTGTTGCAATTATCGTGACAGTTATGGTTCTAGTTATGCGTTGGTACAAACGACGTGATAGTAAAGATGATGATTTCAATAGTAGTGAAAAGGTTGGGGGTTTAAGGGATGAATTTAAGGGGTTAACTTCACTCTTTTCATTTAGAGGGCGTGGAGGTAGAAAATCTTCTGATAACAATGGAGCTATTAAGCTCTATTTAGATCTTTTAGCTGAGGCAAGTAGACGCGGATTAAATCGTGCTTTAAGTCAGACTGCAACTGAAATTAAACCAGAACTTATAGAAATTTATAACGATGATTTCCCATCACAAATCACAAAACTTTTTGAAGAAGAGCGTTATGGTAATCATGCTGCTATTCACGAGGATCTTGAAAATGCACGAGTGGTTTGGGAAAAGTCCCAAACAGATTAACTCTTTAAGAGGGACCAATTTTTTTCAGAAGAAACTACACAAGGAACCATCTCCGAAATATTTTCAGAAGCACAGAACTGTAGATCTGCTGCAAATCCTAATTCTATAAGTTCTTGCCCATGTTTTGCACTTGTTATGAGCCTTGAACTTGGAGTGTGGTCATTTGTAAGACTGGATGCTATCCACCCTTCATAGTTGCCAATTTCACTTGCTAGTCGTGCTGCATCATCCAAATCTATAGATGAATACATATTAATTATTTTATGTACAAATCTGGCTGCTACCGCAAAGTCTTCAAGCGCAAAACGACGACCGCTTAGTTCTCCGGAACAAATAATGCTTACACTTTCATGTGAACCAACCCAATGAGCTACGGCGTCGATATTTGAGAGTGCTCCAACAGCTGTGATTCCTTTTTGTGCAGCTAGACATAACGTCTTTGTTCCATTAGTCGTAAATAATGTTGCTCTTTTATCTTTCAGGTTAAGTTTGGAAATTTCTGAAGGTGAATTTCCGTAGTCAAAACCATCTGGAGGAATGCCTCCAACTTCTCCAAACAGAATCCTACTTTCCTGTTTCGATTGCTCTACAGCCTGCGATAAATTATTAACGACCAAAAGTTCAGAGAGCCCACGTTCGAATAATGTGACGATAGTCGTACTGGCTCGAAGTACATCGATAACAACGTAGGCAGTTGTATCGAGTGTATCAATCTCACTTGGTAGCAAGGCTAAGGAAAGACGTTTTAAAGACAAAAAACACTCCCTTCTAATTCTAAATAGTTTTTTAAAGTTACGCATTAAGCCTGGTCAGCTATGCTGATCAGGATGGTAGCAGGTGATGTACGACCAATTGGAATATTTGATTCTGGTGTAGGGGGATTAAGTATCTTACGTGAAGTACAGGAAATAGCTCCGAGTGAGAATTTAATTTATTTTGCAGATACAGATTATTTTCCATATGGAAGACGACCACTCCCAGAGATACGAAAAAGAGCATTTGCGATTACGCATAGGTTAATAGCCAGTGATGTAAAATTAATTGTAGTTGCGTGTAATACTGCTTCTGCAGCGGCATTAGAAGATCTACGTAACGTTTTCGACGTCCCATTTATAGGAATTGTTCCTCCAATTAAACCTTCTGTCTTGGCTTCAAGTACTAAGCGGATAGTTGTGCTTGCCACTTCAGGAACATTGGGAGGGGACTTGTATAAAGATGTTGTTACTGAGAACGGTGCTGATACCGTTATATCAAAGGTCGTTAGTGAGGATCTTATAGATATGATCGAGCAAGGAGATATACAAAATCCATTACTCCCTCAAATAGTAAACAATATTTTGAAGCAAGATATTTCTGATGGTGCAGATACAGTAGTTCTTGGTTGTACTCATTTTGAATTTATTTCAGAGGTCATAAAAAATGAGTTTTTAGGGATAGATGTAATAGGTGTATCAGAAGCTATCGCACGCCAGACACGTGTTGTTCTAGAAAAGGAAAAAATCCAAAAAACAGATAGCGTGAACGGTATCCTGAATATTATTACGAGTAGTGATCATGAGGGATTTATGGAGGTTATGCTTAAATTAGGTTTTAGACGTGAGTCTTATGAATAGTTTTTTTAATCGCTTAATTCACAGAAGTGAAAAAATACAAAGTTTGTTATGTGTGGGGTTAGATCCGCACAGAGATAAGCATTCAGTTGAAGAAATAACATTGTTTAATCGGGAACTTATAGAAGCAACAAAATCTTTTGCTGTGGCCTATAAACCAAATCTTGCATTTTATGAAAGTTATGGAATCCCTGGCTTAAAAGCACTTGAAGAGACACTAAAGATGATCCCTTCCGAAATCCCTAAAATCGCGGATGCTAAAAGAGGAGACATCGGTTCAACAAGCGATGCCTATGCAAATGCTATTTTTAGAGAATGGGGATTTGATGCCGTAACTGTAAATCCATACATGGGACAGGATAGTATTCAACCTTTTTTAAAACATGAGGATCGTGGTGTTTTTGTATTATGCCGGACATCTAATCTGGATGCAGATCAATTCCAAGGGGTTATTCTGCAAAATGGGAAATACCTTTACGAGCATGTTGCACAGACCGTTGTGAATTGGGGAGAGAATATCGGTCTTGTGGTAGGTGCTACAGCTCCAGATGAATTGAGAGGAATTCATGAGATTGTACCCGATACTCCTTTACTAATCCCTGGTATAGGAGCACAAGGTGGAAGTATAGATGAAGTCATTAAAATAGCTTACTCAGGATGGGGAAAAATGCTTATTAATGTGTCCAGAGGGATTGCCTATGCAGGTTTAAATCCTGAAGATTCAGCTAGAGAGGCTGAGCGAATCTGTAGTCTTATAAAAACAGCCGTTAAGTCTGTAGAGTCTTGAATTGGAATCAGACGCATTACAGGTTCAGGTTGATGATACTTGGGAAATGAAGAAACTACATGCGTGTGGTGGAAATGAATGGAAGATTTTTCGAGTGGGCTTAGATATAGGCATGAAATGCATTAATTGTGAGCATAGAATCTTTATAACTAGAAAACGATTTAATTCATATTCAAAAAAACGAATGTATGTGAAACCGGCTCCTAATAAAATCAGTAAAATTGAGAAGTAGTTAAAAAGTAAGTAGCACTTGGAAACAAATGGTAAACTGCCCGCAGAGGTGTTCGATGCAGGAGATGGTCATTGAAAGTATCCGGCTTTCACTCACAAGCTACCAGCGTATGCTAATTTTGCGTGAAAAAGAGTCGCAACGTTACTTAACCATATGGATTGGTCCTTCTGAAGCTGAAAGTATTTCAATGCGTTTACATAACGTTTCGCCAATTCGACCGCTGACACATGACTTATTAAGAAATCTGCTGGATGAATTTGGTGGAACTGTGCACCATGTTTTGCTCAATGAGATATCTAACGATACTTATTTTGCTCAAATCGTTCTCGATTTGAATGGTGAGCAAGTCTCAATTGATTCTAGGCCGTCCGATGCAATAGCCCTGGCAGTGCGAGCTGAAGCTCCTATTTATGCAGAAGAATCTGTTTTAGATAGAGCAGCAACTGTTTTGACAAGTGATGAAGAAGCAGGAATTGCAACCCGTGAATCTGGTGCACCGCTTGCGCCAGAAGAAATAGAGCGTCTCGGTGCTTTTAAGGACTTTATAGAAGAATTAGACCTAAGTGATTTCGATAAGCCGAATGGGTAGTTGAAAATATGCTGTTAATTTGCACGTTATTTCCTAGCAGCATTATTATTTTTCCGCTGAAGGTTGCCTGAGGGGGGAAAATGGGTGGATGGGTTGTTCCCACTGCCTACCTGATGGGGGCTGGATGGTATTTTGCAATTTGTATCATTGCCGGTGTAATTTTCGGACGATGGCTAGATTCGCAATTTGGTTTGGAGCCAATATTTACAATTGTTGGAGCTATACTAGGTTTGCTACTTTCCATAGTCGGGGGTATTAAAATGTTAAAACCCTTTTGGGTAAAGCTGAATAATGGTAGTTTGCGCAGGGAGTAAATTTTCAGGTGAGAAAAACTTGGTTAGCTCTAAGCGTTATAGGTGTGCTCGCCTGGATTGTCATAGGTTGGATCGTACTCTCTGGTCCTAAGCCCGAAATCATAGTCGCTGGAGAAATCGTAGTTCATGGTCCTAGTTCGGTTGTAGGCTCGTGGGACATTTCAAACACAATGATAACCGCCTGGGCAGTTATCATTTTTCTCGGGATTACCACATGGCTAGCAACACGTTCTATGAAACTGTTACCAAGTGGTGCCCAAAATTTTGTTGAAGGTGGTCTTGAATTCCTTGTAAACCAAGTCGAAGACATTGCAGGGCGTGAAAGAGGCAGGCGGTTTTTCACAGTTGTTGCAACTTTTTTTATTTTCATACTAGTTTCAAATTGGTTTGGCTTACTCCCCTTCTTCAATGCAATTGGGATCACTGAGGATGTAGGACACCATGTTTTCCATGAAATCGAAGAAGTACACGAACACGATGAACATTTTGAGGAGACTAAAAAATTTGGTGCCTTTGTTATGGAGGAGAGTGGCGGTGTCGGACTCGTTCCGATTCGTGTCAGAGGTGTAGATAACCCTGGGGATGCTAATGCGCATTTCGAGATAGAAGAAGGATTGTCTGCTCCGGAAGCACTAGACCATTATGTTGTTTTCCTCGCCAACACATTTGTTGAAGATTTTAATTTAGGAGAACATGAAGGGCATCACCTTGATGCAAAAGATGTTCAGGCTGCATTAGTTGCTTTAAATAACAGTGAAACAGCCCCAAATATAATTCTTGATGATCACCATGAGCATGGTGTACCGAGTGCTCTTTTAGGTGATGAAATGTTTGTTTCTGCGATTGAATTTCCTGCCGAGAAACTAGCTCTGGTAATACCTTTATTTAGGTCTGTATACAGTGATGTCAATAATACCTTAGCTCTGGCATTAATTTCCTTCTTTATCGTTGAGTTTTGGGGGCTACAAGCTCTTGGGTTTGGTTACTTAAAGAAGTTTTTTAATTTTTCCAGCCCTATCAATGCTTTTGTTGGAATCTTAGAGTTGCTTTCAGAATTCATTCGAGTTATTTCATTTACCTTTAGGCTATTCGGTAATATTTTCGCAGGGGAAGTTCTCATATTAATGCTTACTTTCCTTATACCGTTCGTAATCGTAGATATAATTTACGGTCTCGAACTATTTGTCGGTTTTATCCAAGCTGCAGTTTTTGCGCTTCTGACTTTGGTGTTTGCCATGATGGCAGTTGAACACCATGATGAGGAAGAACATGATGATGCTGTAGCGCCAGAAAACGAAGGGACGACAGCGTAAAAGTTGTTGTTTCTAAAAATTAACCTATTAAGAAAAGAAGGAGTTCAATAAATGGACATTTTTTTACAGGCACTTACTGATGGAGCCGGGAAAGCCCTTGGCGCAGGAATTGCTATGGGTCTCGGTGGTATCGGCCCAGCTATTGGTATCGGTATGTTGGTTGGCCGAGCTATGGAAGCGTTAGGTCGCAACCCAGAGGCTCGTGCTTCAATTCAGACAAATATGATCCTAGGTGTTGCGTTTGCGGAAGCAATTGGTATTTATGCCTTGCTTACTGCAATTATCATCGCCTTTGTAATTTAGTTTTGAAAGGAAACCCGCATGGGTGAAGCCTTTTCAGCTCTAGGAATAAATTTACCGCAGATAATTGCGCAGATCGTAAACTTTGCAATTTTGCTAGTTATTTTGCGCTTTACGTTATATAAGCCAATTTTAGGAATGCTTGATGCTCGTCGTCAAAGAATTTCTGAAGGCTTAAATGCCGCAGAAAGTGCTCGTGAAGAAGCATCAGAAGCCCAAGCATCCATCGAAGGGCAGCTTGATGATGCCAGACAGCAGAGTCAGGAAATTCTTGCAAATGCACAGCAAATTGCAACACGAATTCAAGATGAAGCTCGTTCGGAATCTGACCGTAGCCGTGAAACAGCGCTTGATCGTGCAACGCAAGAGATTGCGTTAGAACGTGATAGGGCTATTTCGGAATTACGTGGTGAATTTGCTGATATCACGATAGCAGCTACGGAACGTGTTATTAAACAAGCTGTAAACCGTGATGATCACGAAAGAATCATAGAAGAAACTTTCGCGGAATCAGATATTACAGAACAAGGGAAATAGATGGCTGATACACAAGTGGCACGTCGTTATGCACAAGCAATCTTAAATATTGCAGTGGATGAAGATACCTTGGGTACCTGGCGATCTGATTTAGCTGACGTAGCTTCTCTGCTAGTTGATTCAGAAGCTGCGCCAATATTAGTAACTAATTCAATTCCGATAGAAAAACGGTATGCAGTGATAGAACAGGCATTAGATCACGTTCAACAAAATGCTCGGAATTTCGCGAAATTGTTAGTAAAGAAAGGCAGAACATTTGAAGCGCAAGCTATTGGTGATGCCTTTAATAATTTAGCAGACCAAATTGAAGGAATCTGTCATGCAGAAATTACAACTGCAGTTGAATTAGACAAAACAAATTTAGAGGCTATCGAGAAAAGAATTTCTGATGCTCTCGAAATGCGTGTGGAAACAACATCACGAATTGATGATTCGCTAGTTGGCGGTATTGTAATCAAGATTGGTGACCACTTGATAGATGGTAGTTTACGTACTCGATTACGTACTCTACGTAATGAATTAGCAGGGGCGCAGTAGCGCAGAAAGAGGAGATTATGGCCGTTCGTCCGGAAGAGATCGCATCCATACTGCGTGAGCAGATTGAACAATTTGAGTCTTCAACAGTATCAACAGACGTAGGTACTGTAATTGATGCAGGTGATGGAGTCGCCCGCGCAACAGGACTCGCAAATGTACGTTATTCAGAGCTCCTTGAGTTTCCTAATGGTTCTATGGGGTTGGCTTTAAACCTGGAAGAGGAATCAGTTAGTGCTGCGATTTTAGGTGATTATCAAGATATCAAAGAAGGCGATGAAGTACGCTCAACTGGGAGAATTATTGAGGTTCCAGTTGGTGAAGGCTTGATTGGTCGTGTCGTAGATGCGTTGGGGAATCCGATTGATGGAAAAGGGCCAATTTCAACAACAGCAACGAGGCCGGTGGAAAGAATTGCTCCGGGCGTAACATTGCGTTCAAGTGTTAATAGCCCAGTCCAAACTGGTATCAAGGCAATTGATTCAATGATACCAGTTGGTCGTGGTCAAAGAGAATTGATAATTGGGGATCGTTCAACTGGAAAAAGCGCAGTTGCAATTGATACGATTATTAATCAAAAAGGTGGAGACCTAGTCTGTATTTATGTTGCAATTGGACAAAAAGCAGGGAAGGTTGCTCAGATAGTTGGCCAACTGGAAGAAAATGGAGCGATGGAGCATACGATCGTCGTTTCTGCGAGTGCTTCTGAGTCCGCGGCTTTGCAATACCTTGCTCCATATGCTGGCTGTGCAATGGGTGAAGAGATTATGGAATCTGGACGAGATGCATTGATCGTGTACGACGATCTTAGTAAACATGCGTGGGCGTACAGGCAGATTTCATTGTTGCTTAGAAGGCCTCCTGGACGAGAGGCATATCCAGGGGATGTTTTTTATCTCCATAGTAGGTTGCTAGAACGTGCTGCGAAGTTAGCCGCAGGTGGTTCTCTTACAGCATTGCCAATTATTGAAACGCAAGCGAATGATGTTTCCGCTTATATTCCGACAAATGTTATTTCGATAACTGACGGACAAATTTACTTGGAACCAGATCTATTTAATGCTGGCATACGTCCTGCATTAAACGTTGGTATTTCGGTCAGTCGTGTGGGTAGTGCTGCACAGACGAAAATTATGAAAGATGTTGCTGGCCGTTTAAAACTTGATCATGCGTTATTTAGAGAACTTCAGGCATTTGCTCAATTTGGAACTAGTGACTTAGATGCTGTCACAAGACGTCAATTAGAACGGGGACTCAGAGCAAATGAGGTCTTAAAACAAGGTCAATTTGTACCTATGAGTCTTTCTGAAGAAGTGGCTATCTTATTTGGTTTAACTGAAGGCTTGATTGATGATGTTGAAGTTGAAAAGGTGCAGTCTTTTGAGGGGGCATTATGTTCCTATTTACAAAGTAATAAACCAGAGCTCCTCTCAACAATTGAAGATCAAAAGGAGCTGACTGACGAAACTCGTGAAGCTTTGAGTGCTGCCATTAATGAAGTAAAGGAGAATATTCCTTATTAGGAAGCTGATATGCCAACAATTCGCCAGCTAAAGAGAAGAATTACTTCTGTCCAAAACACGGCAAAGATTACAAATGCTTTGCAATTGGTTGCAGCTTCAAAAATGAGACGTGCTCAAGATCGAGCAACTCAAGGGCGTCCTTATGCTGAGAAGATTCAAGGTGTTTTAGCTTCACTAGCTTCGACTGGAGAGGCTGGTGAAGATGATGCCAAGCATCCCTTCCTTGTACAAAGGCCTGTGAAAAATATTGGCGTTTTACATATCACGCCTGATCGTGGACTTTGTGGCGCTTTAAATTCTAATTTAAACAGAGAAGCAGCATCATTTGTGGCGGAAATAGATGAGCCAGTGTCAATGGTTTCAGTTGGAAAAAAGGGGAGAGATTTTTTCCTTAGATCTGAATTGAATTTAGCCGCTGAATTTACGGAACTTGGAGATTATCCTGCTCTGACTCAAACACAAACTGTTGCAAAGGTCATAATGGAAGACTATTTAGCTGGACGTGTTGATAAAGTATTTATTTCATTTGGTGAGTTTATAAATACAGTGAATCAACAACCAGTAATTAAACAATTGTTACCTGTCATACCGCCTGAACAAGCAGATGGAGAAGCAGATGATGCATTAACTCAGGAATATATATTTGAGCCAAACCCCTTACTTGTTTATGAACGACTGCTTCCCCGGTACGTAATTATGCAAGTACATTCAGCAATATTAGAATCTGCGGCCTCTGAACAATCAGCCCGAATGGTAGCCATGAAAAATGCAACCGATAATGCAAGTGATATTGAGTCAGAATTAACCCTCACGTATAACAAAGTGCGACAAGAGCAAATCACTAGCGATCTGCTTGCAATTGTAGGTGGAGCAGAGGCACTTTTAGAATGACTTCACTATCAGATAACTCAGAAGCTCTGGTTTACAGGGAAGATACGAATGGTGTTGCCTCAATTACACTAAATAGACCACATGTGCTTAACGCGTTAAGCCCTGAGCTTTTTGTAGAGTTACGCTCCCTGATTACTGACATAAAAAATGATGTGGAAGATATAGGTGTAGTAATTATTCGGGGAGAAGGTAGAGCATTTTCCGCAGGTAATGATTTAGGTTCGATTGCAAAAGGTGAGCAGGCTCCTTCTAAGTATTTTCAGTCTGAAACAATCGATGCATTAGAGGATTTACCTCAACCGGTAATTGCCTCAGTTAAGGGTGCTTGTTACACAGGAGCCCTGGAGTTGATGTTAGCTGCTGATTTAGTGATTGCGAGTGATAATGCGGTTTTTTGTGATACTCACGCACCTTTTTCTTTAACACCACTATGGGGTATGACGAAACGGTTACCTCTGCGTATAGGCACGGCAGCCTCTAAAGAGATGATGTATACCGGGAAACGTGTTTTGGCTGAAGAAGCCTTAAAAATTGGACTAATTAACCGTGTTGTAAAAGATGAAAACTTAGAAACTGAAACATTGACGTGGGCTGAACAAATTGCAGCTAACTCATGGCATACATTACGAGAAGATAAACGACTACTAAATGACGGTTTAAATTATACCTACAAAAAAGGCCTCGTGTTTGAAAGAACTACGAGCTTAGGTCCTGGTGCTGATATGGGTGAACGACTTGCCAAATTAGGGCCAAAAGCAAAGAAGAAAAAATAAGGAGAAAATTATGGTTACTACCTCTAATACCGGTCGTATATCGCAAATAATAGGAACTGTGCTAGATGTTGAGTTCCCCCCCGATAGCCTCCCTGCGATAAATAATGCTTTAAGCATAGAACGCGATGACGGAACTTCCTTGATCGCTGAGGTGCAGCAGCATGTTGGCAACAATTGGGTTAGAGCATTAGCAATGGACTCTACTGATGGATTGAGGCGTAATATGCCTGTTATTGATACTGGACAAGCAATCTCTGTTCCAGTTGGTGAAAAAGCATTAGGACGAATGTTTAACGTCTTAGGTGAACCAATTGACGATCAACCTCCACCTGAAGGTGCTCCTAGATGGGAAATCCACCGGGAGGCTCCTGCGTTTGAAGATCAGGAAACAGAGCCTTCTATTTTGGAAACTGGGATAAAAGTGGTTGATTTAATCGCACCACTTGTACGGGGTGGTAAAGTTGGACTCTTGGGCGGTGCAGGTGTTGGAAAAACAGTTACTATTCAAGAATTAATTAATAACATTGCCCAACAACATGGTGGTTATTCTGTTTTTGCGGGCGTTGGTGAGCGTTCACGAGAGGGTAACGATCTTTGGAACGAGATGAATGAGTCTGGTGTACTACCTCGAATGTCCATGGTATTTGGCCAGATGAATGAACCACCAGGTGTACGTTTACGTGTTGCCTTATCAGGATTAACAATGGCTGAATATTTCCGAGATGAAGAAGGATTAGATGTCCTGTTTTTTGTCGATAATATATATCGCTATACATTAGCAGGTATGGAGGTCTCAGCACTATTAGGTCGGATGCCTTCAGCTGTTGGATATCAGCCAACATTAGGTACAGAAATGGGAGACTTAGAAGAACGTATTACAACCACAAAAAAGGGTTCGATCACTTCGTTTCAGGCTATTTATGTTCCTGCCGACGACTATACAGATCCAGGTGTTGCGACGACATTTGCTCACTTAGATTCGGTCGTTGCGCTTGAACGCTCTCTCGCAGAGCAGTCATTATATCCAGCTATGGATCCACTAACATCCTACTCTCGAGCCCTTGAACCACGTGTCGTTGGGCAAGAGCATTATGATGTTGCTCGTGCAGTACAATCCATACTTCAGAGGTATAAGGATTTGCAGGACATAATTGCGATTCTTGGTATTGATGAATTATCAGATGAAGATAAGTTAACAGTTGCAAGGGCACGAAAACTACAGCGCTTTTTAACTCAGCCATTCTTTGTTGGTGAAGCTTTTACCGGACGTGAAGGTAAATATGTTCCTATACGGGAAACAATACGTGGTTTCAGCGAAATTTTAGAGGGCTTACATGATGATTTACCTGAGCAAGCGTTCTATATGAAAGGTACGATTGAAGATGTCGTCGCAGAGGCACAATCACTTAGCGAGGAATCCTAATGCCTTTATCAGTTGAAATTATAACTGCTGAGGAAATCGTTCAGACTGAAGAAAATTTAGATGTTTTAATCGTTCCTGGATCTGAAGGACAACTTGCTATTTTACCTCGCCACGCTCCCTTGATGACGACACTTGACTATGGTGAACTTATTTTTAGACGAGGTACTATTGAAACCAGTTTTGCAATTGGAGGAGGTTTCTTGGAAGTACATTCGGATAAAGTTACGGTTCTCGCTGATGTTGCTGAGAACGCGGATGAAATAGATGCTGAACGAGCTGAAGAGGCTAGAAAACGAGCTGAAGAACGAATACAGAATCCTAGTGCAGATCAAACATCAGTAGACCTTGCACGTGCTCAAGCGTCGTTACAAAGAGCTCTACTCAGATTAAATGTTGTTGAAAAACGAAGAAGACGTACAAACGTATCCAGCTCACGTAGTTAGGCCATATTTTATTGTTCACCTTGCAGTTTTAGGCGAATCAGCCCTAATCTTGAGTAGTGAGCAATTCTAAGACCCCGACATTTTCTTATCGATTGCGAGGTCCAACAACGTTGGAGGGCCATGTATCACTCTCGGGTTCTGCTAATGCTGGCTTAGCTGCAATGTGTGCAGCCTTACTAACCGATCAGACGGTCGTACTTAAAAATATTCCGGATGTGCTTGATGTAAAGACATTGTCTGAACTTTTATCGCATTTTGGAGCTGTGATTACAAAGCTGGAGAAAAATACTCTTTCAATATGTTGTAACAAAATTACTAAAACTTCAGCCCCGGCTCATCTTATGAGTGCGAATAGAGCATCTTTTCAAGTTACAGGCCCACTATTAGCAAGATATCAAACAGTAAGCACTCCACCACCCGGTGGAGATCCCATAGGAGGACGTCCGGTCGATGTTCATATCAATAGCTTTGCTAAATTGGGCGCGCAAATAGATCAGGCTGGAGATGTGTACACGGCCTCTGCCTCGGCAGGTTTACAAGGAACACGAATATTTATGGATTATCCCAGTGTTTCAGGTACGCAAAATGTTTTAATGGCTGCAACTCTTGCGAAAGGAGATACCACTATTGTAAATGCCGCTACTGAACCGGAAGTAATATTTTTAGGTGATTTACTAACCCAGATGGGTGCTGTTATTAGCGGAACAGGTACACAGGTGATAAAAATACATGGTGTTGAAAAACTCAATGGATGTGAGATTTCTCTCCCATCGGATCGTATTGAAGCTGGAACATTTGCAATTGCTGCAGCTCTGACTGCTGGAAATGTCACAATTGAAAATGCCCCAGTTGAACATTTAGACTCTTTGTTCTCAAAATTAATAGATTGTGGTGCTAACTTAAAAATAAATGAGAAAGAAATAACAATTTCGAGGGATGCTGCTTTGCTACCTGTTAATTTTCAATCCTTGCCGTATCCAGGTATGCCAACTGATTTGCAGGCCCCAATGGCTACATTATTAACACAAGCATCCGGAGTTTCAATCGTCCAAGAACGTGTTTTTGAAAATCGTATGCTTTACGTAAATGAACTACGAAAAATGGGTGCAGATATAGTTATAGCAGGAACATCTGCCATAATTTCCGGCCCCTCAACATTGTCTGGTGCTAAGGTAACCGCTTTAGACGTGCGTGCAGGTGCTGCAGTACTCTTAGCAGCCCTATCTGCGACAGGTACATCAGTGATTACAGAAATTCAGCATCTAGACCGAAAATATGACAGTCTACAATCTAAATTCGAATCACTAGGTGCAAAGATGGAGCGTTCATAATGGCCTTATTTTCAGCTGTACGTGCGGGTATTGATTTAGGGACTGTGAACTTCCTCGTTTGCGAAAAAGGACGGGGTATTGTTATAAACCAGCCGTCAGTAGTAGCGATTCATAATAGAGATGATTCCGTAGTCGCTGTTGGAGATGAGGCTTTAGAATTGGAAGGCCGAACTCCTGGTGCATTAAAGGTTTTGTATCCACTACAAGGTGGGGCTATAGCTGACTATAGAATGACTACAGCTATGTTGTCGCATTTCATCAATAGTTTACGCGGTAATTTTAATTTAATTCGTCCCGAGATTGTCATTACAGTCCCAGCTGGAGTCACAACTGTTGAACAACGCGCAGTTCGTGATGCCTGTGAGCAAGCTGGTGCTAGAAGACCTACTCATCTGATACCTGAGCCATTAGCTGCCGCTCTGGGGGCAGATGTACCTGTGGATTTACCAAGGGGAAGCATGATCGTAAATATTGGAGGTGGCCGCACAGAGGCTGCAGTTATTTCGCTTTATGGCATTGTGGCTAGTGAATCAGTGAGAATTGCAGGAAAACAACTCGATGAAGCAATCCAATCCTTTGTTAGACGAAAGTACAAGCTTTCTATAGGAATTCGTACTGCGGAAGAAGTGAAAATTGCAATAGGCAGTGCTTTACCTGATATAACTCCTATGCATCAAGCAGTTCGTGGCAGAGATACTGTAAGTGGTCTACCTAAAACGATAACAATGAGTAGTACGGAAATTGCAACGGCAATAGAAGAGCCTCTTTTAGCGATTGCCCAAACTGTAAAAAATGCATTATCGAGAACTCCACCTGAATTAGCTGCAGATATTCTCGATCGTGGCATTGTCTTAACTGGAGGAGGAGCACTTCTACGCAATATTGAAAAATTGCTAACCCAAGCGACTGAAGTACCCTGCTATATTACCGAGTCTCCATTAGAGTGTGCTGCTATTGGAGCTGAGATAGCTTTGGATGATATTGATATCATCGAACGAAGCTTACCTACTGAAGAAGAAATGCTAATTGATCTATTTCCGCAAGCTAGAATGGATTAGTGTTTAATTCAAAATTTCTGCGAAAGCCTTGCATAAAATCTCATCATCCTCGTCATCGATTGTTCTAGGGTCAATTAAAACTAAATCATCCTCAATACGTGTAATGATCGGAACTGTGAAGGAACGAAAGGCAGCGGTTAATTCTTCTGCTCCGTTATTGGGTTTTATTGCAATACACCAGGTAGGAAGCCCTATATCCGGTAGTGCTCCTCCTCCAATCATAGTTTGTGAATTTACCAGAGTAGCTTGTGCACCAATAATAGATGCCCAGCGCAAGGCCTTCACCTTTAATTGTTCAGGTTTTAACGAAATCATTTTCCAGATAGGGATTTCTTCTTCTGCAACTTGTTCAACATAACTAAGTAGAGTCGCATTTAGAGCAGCGGTCGCTGTTTTGTCTAGCCGTAATGCTCTTGCTAGTGGATGTTCTCGCAAGACTTTTATGAGATCTTTTCTTCCAACGATAATTCCTGACTGAGGACCTCCAATTAATTTATCACCACTAAAAAAGGCTAGATCTACTCCTGCATCTAAGCTTTCCTTAACTGTTGGTTCATGTGGAAGACCGAATTTTTCAGTTTCGAGCAAGCAGCCGCTACCTAAATCATCTAGTAATAAAATGTTTGTGTTTTGAGATAAATTTGATAACTCACTCAGTTTTGGCTTTGCCGTAAAACCTACAATTTTAAAATTTGATTGATGAATCCTTAAAATTGCAGCAGTTTTTTCTTTGTTAATTGCTTTTGCATAATCATCTACATATGTTCTATTCGTGGTACCTACTTCAACAATTTGTGCATTACTTTGCGTCAAAATATCAGGTATGCGTACGCCTCCACCTATTTCCACAGCTTCACCACGTGAAACAAGTACTTCTTTTCCGTCAGCAAAGACTCTAAGTAAGGTAAACAATGCACTCGCATTATTATTCACCACTAAACAGTCTTCAGCGCCTGTTAAAGCGGTAAGTAGTTCGCGAGTTTGATCGAGGCGACTGCCCCTAGAGCCCCGCTCAAGGTCATATTCAAGTTCGCTATAAGAACTAGCTTCCCACATAGCTATTTTTGCACGTTCACTTAAAGGGGAACGACCTATATTTGTTTGGATAAGAACACCACTACCATTGATTAAACGCCTTGGTTTAGAGTCTCGAAGTAAACTTAATTTCTCTTCTACTTTATGGACAAGAACGTCGACACTTGGGACAGAATTTCCTTGCAAAACCTGAGTTCTAGCTGTTGCGAGAACCTCACGGGAAATTTGTACGAGTAAAGAATGTGTGGCTGTAATTTGCACACTAGCGCTGAGGCAGGATATAAGTAAATCAACTGAGGGTAGTGATCGTAAGTTTGGTTTTTCTTTTGTCATTTTCGTTCTTTCGAATGTGTATAAGCCATAGCGGTTACAATCAGTGTATATTTGAGGAGTAAAAGAGTGAACCTCCGTATTCCAGGTCCGACCCCGTGTCCGCCCAATGTACTTGCTGCAGCGGCTCAACCCATGATAAATCATAGGGGTCCAGAATTTGCAAATGTGCTTGCTACTGTTTCAGAAGGATTGAAATGGGTTTTCGGCACTTCATCTGAAGTTTTTTCTCTTACAGCATCCGGAACGGGAGGATTAGAGGCCGCGATAGTTAATGTTTTAAGCCCCGGTGATCTAGTCTTATCTATTTCAATCGGATCTTTTGGCGAAAGATTTGCAAATATTGCAAAATCATACGGAGCAAATGTTGATACATACTCTGTTGAATGGGGTAAAGCTGCCGATCCTGCTGAAATAGCAGCTAGATTAGAAGCGAACCCCAATTACAAAGCAATTTTGGTTACTCATAATGAAACCTCTACTGGAGTTACGAATCCACTCAAGGAAATTGCAGAAGTAGCCAAAGCATATGACTGTTTGATAATAGTCGATGCCGTAAGTAGCCTTTCATCAATACCTTGCCCTGTTGA
Source organism: Tepidiformaceae bacterium (assembly GCA_045562595.1). Classification (GTDB taxonomy): domain Bacteria; phylum Chloroflexota; class Dehalococcoidia; order Tepidiformales; family Tepidiformaceae; genus JAKUNN01. The sequence goes on along the minus strand of JBJKVN010000016.1, from coordinate 12,844 downwards.
AGAGTGGGGATTAGATGTTGTGATAAGTGGTTCACAAAAAGGTTGGATGTCCCCTCCAGGACTTGCTTTTGTTTGGCTAAGTGAAAAAGCATGGTTAGCAAATGCAAGTGCCACGATGCCTAGGTTTTATTTTGATTTAGCTCGTGCGAAAAATTCTTTGGAAAAAGAGCAAACTCCATGGACACCTGCGTTATCTGTCTTTTTTGCTCTGGAGCATGCATTCAGTCTTATGAGAGAAGAGGGTCTTGAATCAATTTATGATCGACACAGAAAAGCCGGGGAATTAACACGGTCATTAGCCGTACAAAATGGACTAGAATTATTTGCTGATATCAACTATGCATCTAATACAGTTACAGCAATTAAGTGGCCAGAAAATGTTGATGGCAAAAAAATTTCAAGTCTTGCCAGAGATAAATTCGATGTTGTTATAGGTGGAGGGCAAGCAAAACTGCAGGGAAAAATTTTCCGCATCGGGCATTTAGGCCATTTTGAACTGAAAGAAATCGAAGACGCAGTATTGGCTGTTGTAAATCTTTTGGAAAATTCGACTGAGGGTTAATTTTGAAATCTTCTGAGTCTTTTAAAGTTTTGATCGCAGATAAAATAGCGTCTGAAGGCATCGATTTAGTTCGTACTGTCGCCGATGTAGATGTTGTACTCGAACAATCAGAGAATGAATTGTGCGAGATAATAGGAAACTATGATGCAGTGATTGTAAGAAGTGCTACACAGGTAAGTGAGGTAGTAATTAATGCAGGAAAAAAATTAAAGGTAATCGGTCGGGCAGGAACCGGAGTCGACAATATCGCTTTAAATGCGGCTACTGAACAGGGAATTGTTGTAGTTAATGCACCTCAGGGAAACACCATTGCTGCAGCGGAACATACTGTAGCATTAATGCTTTCTCTAGCTAGACATATCCCTCAGGCCGATAAGTCACTAAAGGCTGGTAAATGGGAGCGTACAAATTTTGTGGGTGCAGAACTACGTGGAAGAACATTAGGGCTAATAGGTTTTGGTCCTGTTGGAGCAGCTGTTGCACGTCGCGCCATTGGCTTGGAGATGGTGGTTCTAGCAAACGATCCGTTCGTTCCAGCTGAACGATTACATGCTTTGGGAGTTGAATCTGCCACATTGGTAGATGTATTGAGCAAAAGTGACTTTATTAGTTTGCATATACCCTTAACGGCGCAAACAAAAGGAATGATTAGTGATGACCAAATTCAAATTATGAAACCTGGGGTAAAGCTAATTAATGCAGCACGTGGTGGAATACTAGATGAAGAAGCTTTACTTCGGGGAATTGAATCTGGACATATTGCAGGTGCAGCACTGGATGTTTTTACCGAAGAACCACCTCAATTTGATTCAAAATTGCTCGAGAAATCACAAATAATTGTTACTCCCCACTTAGGTGCCTCTACTCAAGAAGCACAGGAAAGAGTGGCAGTTGATGTCGCAAAACAAATTGTTGACATCTTAAAAGGTAAACCTCCTACCTATCCAGTAAATGCACCGCTTGTAGCACCAGAGATTATGGAAGAACTTGGACCATATATGGAGGTAGCTGATTTATTAGGAAGCTTGGCCTCACAGCTTGTAAATGATCAACTGACATCAATTCAATTGGACATTTCTGGTGAAATTGCTGAACAGGGAATTACATTATTGAAAAGCTCAGCTATCAAAGGTTTGCTTCGCCCCATAAGTGAAGATGGTGTAACTCTTGTGAACGCAGCCTTGGCTGCTGAAAAACACGGTTGGGTTATTGAAGAGCATCTTTACGCTTCCAATGAAATATTCCATAATTTGATAGGTCTCACAGTAGAAACTAAAACTCAAAAAATAGCATTAAACGGAGCAGTTAGCCATTTAAGTTCAAAGCTTGTTTCAATTAATGATTTAGAGATAGATGTGACAATCCAACGAGGCGATACGCTACTTATTTGTGAAAATGAAGACAAACCGGGGATGATAGGTAGTTTAGGAACAGCTCTAGCAGCATGTGATATCAATATTTCAAATATGCAAGTTGCACGTCAAGAACCAAGGACAAATGCTACGATGATCGTTGTGGTTGATGATTCACCGAGTGCCGAAGAACTAAGCAAATTATCTGCTACTGATGGAATTCAAAGTATTACTCTCGTTCATCTTTAATCAATGGATAAAATAGTAATCCTGAACCTAATTTAGGGTGAAAATATGTTGATTTTTGAGGAAGTCTTTCACCTAGATCTGCAATTTTAAAAACCTCATCCACTGTGACCGGGTTTAAAATAAATCCAGTAAAATTATTTTCTGCTACGTCTGACAGCACTTCCTCAGCGAGGTGTGTATAGGTAACAGCACCATCTTTTATATCATCATCACTGAAGCCCCAAAGCATATTAAGAACCCCATATCTTAAAATATTGGATTGTGTTTTAAGCCAGGCATCACTATTACCGAAATTAGCCTCCTTCCGTAAATCATCAAAATTGATTAATTCCAATCTATGTTGTGAAGTAGGCGTATCAAGTCCAATTGCTAAAATATCTTTACCGGCATTATTTAAGGCATTCTCCCCTTTTACTTCTCGAATCTTAAAAAATTTAGATAACTTACTTTCCCAGTTAGATGGAGGCCTTTGTTTTACCATTCGATGTAAAGGACGAATTAAGAGGCCATCATCTTGAGCTGAAACTAAGCCGGTTAAGCAATAGTTAGCTGGATGCTCTAAGTCAGCTTGTATCTCGTTTCTTTTTTTGTAAGCATAGGATGTTTCATACCTGTGATGCCCATCCGCGATATAAAAACTTTCAGATAATAAAGGTGCTAAAGTTTGAAGGACTTCGCGCGAAGGTTCAATCAGCCAGATTCGATGATTTACACCATCAATACTGCCTTCTTGCACTGGAACACTTGCTTCACAAACACCATCAAGCAAATCCTTTAATTGTCCTGTACGATCTCTCGCTAACATAAAAACCGGACTAAATTGCGTCTTTGTAGCTTCTAAGAGTGACAACCTGTCCACTTTAGGTGCTGATAAAGTAAACTCGTGTGGTTTAACTGCACCATCTTCCCAAGATAACGACTCGACTCCACAGAAAAGGGTTCTTCGTTTATATTTCGTACCAGCTTCCTCAAATTCCTGTTCATAGGCAAAAAAATATTCTTGTTCTGAATCTTCAAGTACTCCTGAACTAAGCCAATCTTCAAGTTTTTTTTGTACTCTTAAGTCTCTATCAATTCCCGGTTCAGCAAGTTCTAAGTGAATTGAATTATAGGTAAGGGTTTCTGCGAGTTCTTTTCGCTGCTGTTCATTAATTACATCGTAAGGAGGGGCAATTAAGTCAGCAAGATCACCTGCCTGATCCGTATATCGGAGTGCTTTTATTGGTATTAGTCGTGCCATAAGTCCTTATAGTTGTCTTAGTATTGTGCCACTTAAAGCGTTTAATGATAGTGTGGAAGAAGTTCTTCTTACAGTGCAATAATTTAGAGAAGGTATACATGCAAACGGCTCCATATTGCGTCTTTTGTAAAATTGCTGCTGGTGAAGAGCCAGCAAACATTGTTTACGAAGATGATAAATATATCGTAATTCAGAATGTGCTCAGATGGGTACCTGTGATGTTATTAGCTATGACCAAAGAACACCGATTACAAGAAGAATTATGGGCAGATATTGGCGATATTGGAAAAATAGCTTCGGAAATTGGTAAAGAAGTTTCACCTCAGGGATTTAGACTTGTATCTAATTTTGGTCATTCAGCAATGCAAAGCCAAGAACATGGTCATGTTCACATAGTCGGTGGTACCAATTTAGGCCCGTACGTTTAAAAATTTACGATATAAGACTATTGTCTTGGTATTCAAATAATTCCTGAATTGCATTTGAGGCGAGTGCAAGCATTTCATCAAGTTCTTCTTTTGTAAATATCTTTCCCTCAGCGGTACCCTGTACTTCAACAAACGCATTTTTTCCCGCCATAACAACATTCAAATCAACACCAGCCCTTGAATCTTCTTCATAGCAAAGGTCTACTCTTGGAATTCCATCAACAATGCCCACAGAAATCGCTGCAACAGGATCCGATAACGCAGATTCAGAAACCTTTTTTTCTCGTATCAATTTATCTATTGCAACTCTCAGCGCAACATAACCACCAGTTATAGAAGCTGTTCGAGTGCCACCATCTGCTTGAAGAACATCACAGTCAAGCGTAATTGTTCGTGGCCCCAATAAATCTAAATTAACAGCAGCTCGTAGAGATCTACCTATTAACCGCTGTATCTCTTGTGTTCGTCCTTTTGGTCGTCCTCGTTCTACCTCTCTCTGGGTTCTCGTAAGTGTAGCTCTTGGCAACATTGAATATTCGGCCGTTATCCATCCGCTATTAGTATCTCTTAAAAAACCTGGCTGTCGTTCTTCTACTGAAGCTGTACACAAGACTTTTGTCTTTCCAAAACTAATTAAACAACTTCCTTCGGCAAATTCTTGAATTTCAGTTTCAATTGAAACATGTCGTATTTCATTATTCTCACGGCTATCTAAACGAAGACTCATAAGTACCTATTCTAGTTAAGTATATTGCTAAATCAAAATATTCTGACTAGGCAACGAAGCGATAGCCTTTGCCACGTATTGTTTGAATCGGATTATATTTAGAGTCAAAACGGCGTAATTTTCTCCGTAAATTGCTTATCTGTGCACGGACTAAAATATTTGCACCTACAGTATCGTGATACTTCCAAACGTCCGTTAATAATTTCTCATAAGTGATCATCTCACCAGAATATTGCATTAGATAAGACAATAAATTCGCTTCAGTTTCCGTTAAGTGGATGTCTGTACTATTTGCAGAAAGTAAATTTATATCACTATTTAAGGTGAGTGTTGTAGCTTTTGAATGTGTAACTCTTTCATCTCTTAGAAAGCGAATTGTCTCGCCTATTCGTTCCAACGGAAACGGCTTTTTTACAATTGGACCAGAGTAATTTAATTTTGGTTTACGTATTCCTTTACGCAAAAGGTATATAACAGCACATTGTTCAGTTGAAACAGATTCTGCGAGCCATCTTGTAAAACCCGTAATCGAAATAGCTGTCTGGCCCCTGGGGATACCTTGAATATCAACGATCAAAATCTCAGTGGTACTTAAATCAAGGCTTTCAATAGCATCATCATAGCTTATATGAGACGACTTAAACTCCTTCCTTCCCTTGAGATACTTCGAAAGCATTCTACGCAGCTTAGGTTCTCGACTTATTAGGGCTATGCTATTCACAAATCTTAGGCTTTCTGTTTACAAGTGTCGCTATTCTGAAGGTGAATTTAAGCTAGGTCAATGACTTCTAAAAACATAAGTATTAAAAACTGTTATTGATCCGAAAAAGACTATTCTGAAGTGCTTGAAAGTAGTTCATAAACCAGATCTTCTAACTTAGCCCGGACAATTCGATGAGGTGGCTCTAATTCGACCCATAGATATTGTTTGATGGTTGCTGTTTCAAGTTTTATTTTCCAAACCTCAAATTCACCGAGAGGAACCTTGATAAATTCTCGTCGTTCGACCTTTAAATGTGCGGAAAAAACTCTTCCTGTCGCCGCATTGACATCAGTGAAGGAAGCATCAAAACCTTCGTTATACGTAATCCCTCTAACTAACCAAAAAATTGAATCATCGTCATACCAGACTGGTGTCGGCACCATAACTGTAGATGCTGGCAAATCCCGACTAGCTTCAAGTGTCCTGATTGGAGTATCAGCACTTCCTTTGAACTCTTTAATTTCAAAAATTACACGACTTTGTTCCCCATCATCATAGAAATATTTTGCTGAGAAATGCCTACGCTCCATTTTTTTTGGATCTTCAATTATCCTAAGAGAACTTATAGGCTTCAAATCTTCCTCTTGTACATAAGTTTTTCGTTCATCTGTGTATCCGTAATTAAATGCATCTGTACATATTTGAAGTAAATTAGTTATCCCATCACCTGTAGAAGAGGTTTCAACAACACAGAAACCTTCCACGTACCCATTTCTCGTAAGTTCATATTCCAAGGACTCATTTTTATCCCAAACAGCTGAACCAAAAATTCTAGAATGTGGTTCCAAATCAACGTCTGCGCAGGCAGTTAGAATTGGGAATAAGACACCCAAAATTATTGCAATTTTGAACGTAATAGTCCTCATATTTTTTCCGCTACGCTATGTATTTTTTTTATTGCAAAATCAATATCGTCATTATCAATATCTAAATGAGTAACCATACGGAAACGATCAACGCCAAAAGGACTTACTTTAATACCTGTAGTCTCAAGTTCGTTTATCCAGAAATCTCGTCGATCTTTCTCTGTAGACACGCTAATAATGTTTGTATCTGGTATTTGAACAGTTAATCCTGGAGTGTTGCATATTTCCATAGCTAGATACTTTGCATGTTTATGATCCTCATCCAAACGAGCAATATTATGTTCCAAGGCATATATCCCTGCCGCTGCCAAGATACCTACCTGCCTCATACCACCACCTAACATTTTTCTATAACGTCTAGCTTTTTCGATTAGTAATCGTGAGCCGCAAAGCATAGAACCGACTGGTCCCCCTAATCCTTTTGAAAAACAAAAAGAAACGCTATCACAATTTTGCGCTATTAGCGCAGCACTTTCATTTAAGAATACCTCAGCGTTAAATATGCGGGCCCCATCTAGATGCACTCCTAATCCTTTTTTGTGCGCGATTTCGCAAGTATCAGAAATTACACTCTCTGGAATTGCTGTACCTCCGCATCGGTTATGAGTATTTTCAAGACAAAGCAACGAAGTATTAGGGGCGTGAATATCTTTTTCTCGAATTGCCAAAGATAATTCTTCAAGATTTAAGCTTCCATTTTTTAGATTTTTTAATGGATGAAGCTGAACCCCACCAATTCTGGAGGCGCCTGCAACCTCATAGTTAAAAATATGGGACTGGTCCCCCAAAAGTACCTCATCTCCAGGGGTAGTGCTGGACAAAATTGCTATGAGGTTGGCCATGGTTCCTGATGGAACAAATAAAGCAGATTCCTTAGCAATTCTTTTTGCTGAAATCTCTTCTAATATTTTTACAGTTGGATCATCACCTAAAACATCATCACCTACAGGGGCGTTCTCTATTGCAGATCGCATTCCTGAAGAAGGACGTGTAACAGTATCGCTACGTAAATCAATCTGTTTGGTAGAAATTTTTACTACTCACTTTGCCAAATAGTTTGCCATTCGTCAGTTCCTCGGATTGCACCTACAATTTGTTGGCGCTCCTCGAAAACAAGTTCTTCATATGCATTTGCAATAGTTTCAGTAACAAATTCGCCGCCATCTCTAATCATTCGACTTCCCACTTTTTCCCAAACACCACTGACCTCTAAGAGTGGGATTGATCTTGGCCACTGGAACGACATGAACTTTTCAGGATAAGGGAATGAAGGACGTAATTTTTTTACTGACCTAATCCTTTCTTCGACAGAATTCGCAGGTTCTACTAAACCTATAAATGGCAAATTTTGTTCATCAGTTCGAAAATCGATAAGCAACCTTTTGCTACCTACCGTTGAAAATCGAACAACCAAAACTTCTGATTGTTCAATTACTTTAAAAACATCGTCGAGATCTATGCCGAATTCTTCACTCACGCTAACCTCTTCACATCACAATCAGCTTACATTAGAAAGCTTTTGCTGAATTGCATCACGAACATTTCGGGGTACCAAATCTGCAACATCATAACCTAATCGTGAAACTTCTCGAATCCGGCTTGCACTTACGTACATATACTCAGAATTTGTCATCAAATAAACTGACTCAATTGCTGGCGCCATTTTTCGATTCATCAAAGCCATATCAAATTCTGCTTCAAAATCACTAACTGCTCGAATCCCACGAACTATCGCTACTGCACCCTTTTCATGGGCAAAATCAACAGTTAAACCTTCAAAGCCTTCAACAGTCACAGTGGACAGATCTGACACAGCATCTTCAAAAAGAGTTACTCTCTCTTCCCACGTGAACATAGCAGACTTTTCTCTTCCTTTAACTACTGCAACAATTACTTCATCAAAAAGTTTAACCATTCGATCTACTAAATCAAGATGACCATTTGTTACAGGATCAAAACCTCCAGGGAAAATAGCAATTCTCATAAACTCTCCATTGCTTCAAAATAGGAAACAGTCGATTCACCATACTTTCTTCTGTCGACTACCTTCATAGAGCCCAAGTACTCAGCCGGATTGTAGCTGCTTCTATGCTCATAGACGAATAACCCATCATAAGAAAGTAGCTCCGAGATTATAATAGCTTCTTCGTTCGAAATAGTTTTTTTGTATGGTGGATCTGCAAAAATTAAATCATAAGGACCCGTAAGAGTACTCAAAGCAGTAGGGGAAGAACCTTTAATTAGACTGCATTGCGATAATAGTTGTGTCTCAAAAAAATTTTTTTTAATCAGAGTCAAAGCAAATTCATCTTTTTCAACAAGCGTTGCGTTATTAGCCCCCCTGCTAAGAGCTTCAAGTGATAAACAACCCGTTCCAGCATATATATCAAGTACATTTGCTCCGGCAATCTTCTCTTGTAGCACGTTAAAAATTGCTTCACGTACCCGAGCTGAAGTCGGTCGTATACGTGAGTTCCCCTTCTCACTTAAAGATCTACCACGAAGTGTTCCCCCCGTGATCTTAAGAATATATCTACTCATCTGTTTCAATCTTTTCGGGTTCTTGAATTGTAATAGTTAGATCATTCATAAATCTTGTTTCACCATCACTAATCGTTAAAGAGATCTTATATTTCCCGGCTTTATTAGGTGCTGTCCAAATCGCCCCTCCTCGGGTATTGCCATCAATTATGCCACTACTAACCCACCACTGCGGAATCAGGGCATCAGGATGTGGCCTATTTAGATCAAGATGGCCGGTATCAACTAAACCTAATATTGTTGGCCATAGATTAGGAATAATATTTACAGAACCATTCTCTATACCTACCCCACCTAATGAAAATACATTTATATATTCCAATTTAAATAAAGCACTGAAAGTATTTTCTAGCCATACAGTACGCCCACCATTTAGCTTATAAGTAAAGGCAACAGTAGCAGTTTCTGGTTGCCAGATAATGCCACTAAGCCCCTCATCGCGATCAATATTTGTTCCAATTACTTGTATGTCTTCACCAGCTAGTACAGTTTCACTACGAATAGCCAAGCGTGTTGCAATATACATTCCTTCCAAGGTTGTAAGACTACGAATGCCCGATAAAGATTTTTCTGAGGCATAAGGAGTTATTGTGAAAACTAATTTCCGTGCATCTACTATTTCTGTTAGATATTTCAACACAATAGGCACATCAAAACGATATAAACTTTGATCACGAAGTGGCCAGATCTTTAAAATATCCGCACTTTCTCCTAATTGTTTCCAGTCATAAGCGCCTTCATCAATTTGTAATGGCTCTCCATTAATTACTGCTGGCATAGGAAGCGTTAATGTTAATTGCTTACCTTGACGATGCAACTCATTTGCTAATTCAGCAACAAATAACGTAAATGAGGTTCGATGTTTTTTATCTAAGTCCAAATAAGCAATATCTATACCTGGAAGTTCAAGCTGTGAAACCGTACGAAGGATAGATTGAACATGATTAAATCTATCCATTCCTGAATTAAGAATAGTATCAATATTTGCAAGGCTACTTACTTCAGAATTACTCGCAAAAATAACAGGGTAGTGTAATGCCCCTCCTAATTTGGGAAACGAAAGTTGTCCAATCACTTCGCCTGAAGGGCCTGGATTAAAATCTAGCGTATGTACAATTGTCGTTATCTCTAAACCTTCAGGCTCAACTTCATGTCCTGCAGGTAAATAAGTTACAACGTGGCCAATTGTGGAAGATCTGCGAAGTACAGCTAAAAGATCTGGTGTATTTGATAAAATTGCTCTTGCTCGGAAGCCATCTTCAGAAATAGAAGCAGTTTTAAGTCGTTCCCATTTTTGAGTTTCTAAATCATAGCCAAAAAGAAAAAGGTTTCGATTGTCACTGTTTTGCTCTAGTAAACTAAGAGACACCCTGATGTCATATAAATCAGATACGTCTATTTTCTTATTTTGATCTTGATTTTTATAAAGATAACTAACTAAATCAAAACCATTTGGTATGGTAATTTCATCTTCAGTAATGCAGTAAAGCTCAACACATTCAGATGATGAATTAGCATTAAATACAACAAAAATTAAACTACCAACAATGATTGCAGCGGCTAATACCAACCACAACCAAACAGTATTTATTTGAGCAGGGGGATTGAATTGAACACCAGAATCATCACTTGCCTTTGGAGAGCCAATCATTTTGAGGTATATCCCAATTCTTTAAATTAAATTTCAAGCACAGCAGAAACAATTCTCGCTATACTTGAACAACCAAGAATCTTGCTGTTCTGATCATAAATGAAATGGCATAAAAATATACTAAGGGGAAAAAATGCCTGAAAAAGCTATCCCGATGACAAAAAAAGGCTTAGATAACTTGGGTCGTGAAATTGAAGAATTGAAGTCTAGACGTAAAGACATAGCAGAGACCATACACACTGCCCAAGAACATGGTACTAGTCAAAATGATGCTGAATATGAGCATGCAAAACAGGAACAAAGCATGTTAGAAGGAAAGATTCGTGAATTAGAAGAAACAATTAGACGTTCTACTTTAATTGATGAAAAGAAAGTTCAACGTGCAGGTAACATCGTTATTGGTAGTGGTGTCCAGATCGAAAACAATGGAAAAAAGATACATTATAAAATTGTAGGGACACCAGAAGCAGATGTAGCACAAGGACTTATTTCGAATGAATCCCCTATAGGATCAGCCTTGCTAGGGCATAAAGTAGGCGAAACTGTAGATGTAAAAGTACCTTCTGGAATACAAACTATTAAGATTGTCAAGATTGACTAGAAAGTACTTATGTATCCCTTAAGGAGACAACTTTGGAAGAGGGTCTAAAATCTCAACGTGAGGAAAAAGCTGCCACATTTAGAAAAATGGGATTTGATCCTTTTCCTGCACAAGTAGATCGCACACATACAGCCGAAGAAGTTATTTCAATCATCGCTAAATTTTCAGATGAACAGACTAGTGATGAATCTACTGAAGTAAGTATTACTGGCAGAATCCTGGCTCGGCGTTCAATGGGACGCGCAAGTTTTTTTGATATTGCAGATGGGACTTCACGAATACAAATATTGTTTCGAAAAAATAGTCTAACTGAAAATTTATATGAAAATTTAAATCTTTTAGATTTAGGGGATTTCATTTCTGTAACAGGTTATCCAATGAAAACCCGTACAGGAGAAGCAACGGTAGAAGCTTTAGATTGGAAAGTAATATCTAAGTCATTATTACCACCACCCGAAAAGTTCCACGGCCTTAAAAATATCGAATTACGTCAACGACAACGTTATCTTGACTTGATAGCAAGTGATGAAGTCAAGACAAGGTTTCTACTGCGTAGTGCTATCACTGGAGCCATTAGGACTTACTTAAAACAAAAAGATTATATCGAAGTAGAAACACCTATTTTACAACCAGAAGCAGGTGGTGCTGCCGCAAAACCTTTTACAACGTATGCAAATGCACTTAATGAAGAACGTTATTTGCGGATCAGTTTAGAGCTCTATCTAAAACGACTAATTATTGGAGGTTATGAAAGGGTTTTCGAAATCGGAAAAATCTTCAGAAATGAAGGCTTTAGTAATAAACATCATCCAGAATTTACTATGCTAGAGGCCTATGCCGCTTACACCTCATACCTAGACGTAGCCACACTTGTTGAAGATATGATATGTACAATTGCAAAAGAAGTACTCGGTAAGACAACTATCCAGATCGGGGATACTGAAGTTAGCTTAGAACCGCCTTGGAATCGTATTACTCTTCATGATGCATTAGAGAAGTTTGGTAATTTCGACCTTAACTCTTACACAACTACTGAAAGTCTTGCAGAAGCACTGAGACAAAAAAGAATACCTCTTCCAGAAAAGTATAATTACGGAAAATTAGTAGATGTCGCAATGAGTGCACTCGTTGAGCCAAAATTAATTGAACCAACTTTCCTACTTGATTACCCTGTTGAATTATCGCCACTTGCGAAGCGCATTCCAGGAAATCCTAAGCTAGTTGAGAGATTCGAAGCATTTCTAGGGGGAATGGAATTAGCTAATGCGTATTCCGAATTAAATGATCCAATAGATCAACGTGCTAGATTTGAAAAACAAAAGGAATTAAAGGCTGCCGGTGATGAAGATGTAGAGCTGCTTGATGAAGATTTTTTACAAGCCCTTGAACATGGAATGCCTCCGACAGGTGGTCTCGGAATAGGTATCGACAGATTAGTACTCTTACTGCTAGGAGAAGAAAATATTAGAGAAGTCATTTTCTTCCCACAACATCGTAACCTTTCAGAGAGACAAGAAGATTAAAAGTGGAGAGGCATCACACTGCAACCGCATATGTTGTTTCAAAAGGACATACCCTTTTGCTTTGGCATAATTTTTTAAAAATGTGGCTTCCACCCGGAGGACATTCGGAAGTAAACGAGCACCCCGTCGAAACAGCCATCCGAGAAGCACAAGAGGAAACAGCTTTAACTGTTAAAATTATTACTCAAAACCCTATTTTAATTTCTGATAATCCTCAAACTATTGAAGCTCCAAGAGTGATTCTACTTGAAAATATAGACCGTAAAGATCAACCTCCACATCAGCATATCGATCATGTTTATTTCTCTGTCCCTACTAGTGATGTTGCGTTCGAAAAACCT
>JBJKVN010000015.1:0-24962 GCA_045562595.1 Tepidiformaceae bacterium | reverse complement strand
TACCGTAAAAAATGCGCACACCTGTTTCTAGTGGGTTATCTGGTTTCCGACTGATCTTTATATCGAACGGAAGTAACACATGGAAGGCGTTAGTTAGTGCATTCATAAATGGTCCACATGCCCCGGCAAATTCCTTGTGAATTTCTGTATTGTCTGGTGCAAATTGTTGAGGTGGTCCCGTATAACTTTGTGCGCGTTTTGCTTCTGGACTTAGATTGTGGAGTTCTTGGTAGAAAGAGTTGGCTTTTTTTTGTGCTTTATCTAAGAAATAGTCTGGGGCATCACATTCGATAATAATTTTTTCCCGTTCCTCTTCAGAATTCCTTAGTACATGGACAGCTTCGTGGTAATTGTCGAGGTCTTTTTTTGTTTTTTGAATTTCTTGTTGAATTTGTTGTGGTATTTGTACGGGGAGTGATTCAAGTGATTCAGCTAATTTCAAAGCACGTTCTAAAAATTCAAGTTTTGTTCCATATCTTCTTGGTTCTGGTCCGAAAGCTTGTGATGCGGCAAGTAGTAGGTTGAATTCTTCATCGGTTCGAAAGCCTAATTCTTGCAGATTGTTATCCCGTAAAAAAGCGCTTGCTAGTGTTCCAAATGATTGATCTTGTCTAATCGCTAGAGTTAACAAATGGTTGTAGTAGCTTTGTGCCGTTTCATTATCCATATATGAATCCTAGGGGAGGATGATAAGTGACGGCAAGTGACCATTTTTGTATGGTAGGATTCCCTAGTTGGAGTTACATATGGCCACATCAGAAGAACTTGAAATTGCACGTCGTCTTTTTACCGAGGGTTGGGGTGGTGACCATCCTGATTCACCTCTTCAATTTATGACTGAGGATATCGTTATGCGTGACGTTGTTGGTCACCCTGACGCTATGAGAGGTCATCAGGCAGTGATAGATTTCTGGGGTGATTTTGCAGGACGATTACGTGTACCTGTAGAAGACTTATATTCTAGTGAAAATGGTGTAGTGGTGTTGTGGATGGCATATGGCAGGATTCCTGACGATGCGTCAGAAAATGCTGGTAAATGGTCATGTGGTGAAGGAATGTCACGACTTGAGTTTAAAGACGGTAAAGTGTGCCTTGAAGTGGATTATTGGCATGGTTCCCAGGGTATCTGTGATGATTGGCAAGAACACTTTGCTCGTAGACAAGCAATGCCTCGTAGGCAGCGCGGTGCTATAACTGGTGCGTGAGGAAATATGACATTACCTGTACATCCTGATATTGAGACAATTTTAGAAAATTGCGTGGAAACTATGCGCACAGTGATTCTTCCTGAGCTTGAAAGTGAATGGGGAGTTTTTTGTGGCGCTTTAATGACCGCTTCTTTGTCTTATGCAAATGAGCTTATGAAGAACGATCGAGGTACTCAGTTTTCTGAAGAGTTGTCCGATGCCCTTAAATCAATTCAGTCGACTTTGGACGACATCCCTGATTTGAAATTCTCGGAAGATAGTTCACCCTATGAAACTGCAACCAAAGCCCTTGTTTATGCACAGGCTAATCCTGGACCAGTTGCAGATGAAGTCAGTCAGGTCTTGCAACCAGTATTAATGGCTCAATTGGAGGTTGAACTTGCTGCTACATCACCGTTTATGGAAGGTTGGGGTGCTTCACGTGCGACGAAAAAGATATTTGGAAGTGCGGCTTCAAAAAAATCCGTTACTTTTGAAGAAAAAGATTGACGGAGCTTTTTGATGTTTTCAGATAATGAAAGACAGGGCTTAGAAGAACACCTCAGTACGTCTTTAGGTTTAGGTCCAGTAAATATTGTTGGCGTTGATCGGATTGCAATGGGGCAATCTCGTGCCATGTATCGTGTTGACATTGAACATGGAGTTGACGGTACCAAGTTAACAAAACGCGTTGTTGTGCGTGCAGAGCAATGGGGTTTATTAGGCACTGATAGCAAGGATGAAGTCGCTACTATGCGTGCCTTGAATAAGGCAGGATTTCCTGTTGCTAAGATCCTCGATTACTACACGCAAAGCGATATTTTGGGACAGCCGTTTTTTGTGATGGAATATATTGATGCGTCTGGTATTTCGACACCCGAAGGACTAGATGATTACGTTCCAATTTTGCACCGTTTGCATCAATTGGATTGGCACGAGTGTGAGATGGATTCTTATCTTCAAGTACCTGAGGGTTCGCGTGGAGCTGCATTACAAACAGTTGAACGATGGTATCAGATATACAAAGGGGGCTTGGTTGGTGAACCTTCTCCACTGCTTGAAGCTGCAACTGAGTGGCTAAGGAGAAATGCTCCGGAAACTGAGAAGCTTACTGTTGTTCACGGTGATCCTGGGCCCGGTAATTATATGGAAAAAGACGGCAAGGTTGCTGCTCTTGTTGATTTTGAATTTACGAGCATAGGCGATCCGGTAGACGATTGGGCGTATTTAATTTCTATGCGTGGGAGTGCAGCAATGTCAGAAGATGAGTGGGTCGCCTATATCGACGATAAGGTAGGTGTCAAACTTGATCGTGATCGTCTTAATTTTTGGAAAGCAGTCAATTTTTTAAAGGGTGCTTGTATTGATCAAACTGCCATGAAAATTTATATGGATCAGTCAAATCCTGCCCCAAATATGTTAATGATTGGTACTGGCGTGCATTTAGGTGCATTGAAGCGTCTTGTAGAGGCAACAATTGCGCGTTAGTGATTTCTTAGCCGCCATAAACATTTCAAATACGGAAATTTTGCCTGTGTCGTATAGCGCCGGTAGGATCCTGCAAGGTAACTATAGGAGTATGTGTCTGGTTTATGGTTAATTTTGAACGTCATGAATACGATGTCATTGTTATTGGTGCAGGTGGTGCAGGTTTACGTGCTGCTATTGAAGCCTCAGCACAAGGTGCAAGAACAGCTTTAATTTGTAAATCTTTACTTGGAAAAGCACATACAGTTATGGCCGAGGGTGGAATTGCCGCTTCTCTTGGTAATGTCTGGCCTCAAGATAATTGGCAGGTCCATTTCCGAGACACTATGCGCGGCGGGAAGATGCTTAACAATTGGAGGATGGCTCAATTACATGCCCAGGAGGCGCCGGATCGAGTTCGTGAGCTAGAGTCTTGGGGTGCATTGTTTGATCGAACTTCGGATGGGAAGATTTTACAGCGTGATTTTGGTGGTCATCGATATGCGAGACTAGCACATGTCGGAGATAGAACTGGTTTGGAAATGATCCGAACTTTGCAGCAGAATGCTGTGCATAAGGGCATAGATGTATATATGGAATGTACCATCACTCGACTGCTGAAGGCAGGGGATCGTGTGACTGGAGCTGTAGGATATTGGCGTGAAAGTGGGAATACGATTGCATTCTCTGCTAATGCAGTTGTGTTAGCTACTGGTGGAGTGGGTAAGGCTTTTTCTGTCACCTCGAATTCTTGGGAGTATACCGGCGATGGTCATTCGCTTGCATATTGGGCAGGTGCTGAATTGATAGATATGGAATGTGTGCAATTTCATCCGACAGGGATGGTTTGGCCTCCTAGTGTGCGGGGGATTCTTGTGACTGAAGGTGTTCGTGGAGATGGAGGTACTTTGAGGAATAGTGACGGTGAACGATTTATGTTCAATTATATTCCTGATTTTTTTGCAGCGGAGACGGCTGACACGATTGATGAAGCCGATGGCTGGTATGACGATAAAGTAAAGAATCGTCGTACACCTGATTTGCTGCCCCGCGATGAAGTAGCACGTGCAATCAATTCAGAAGTCAAAGCTGGGAGGGGAAGTCCGCATGGAGGGGCTTTCTTAGATATTTCTAGTAGGCGTAGCGCAGACTATATTCGACGACGTTTGCCTAGCATGTATCATCAGTTTAAGCAGCTAGCAGATGTTGATATTACTGCTCAGGCGATGGAGGTTGGCCCGACGATGCATTACATCATGGGAGGAATTAGGGTAGATGCAGATACCACGGCTACGACAGTTCCTGGCCTTTTTGCTGCGGGAGAATGTGCTGGGGGGATGCATGGAGCAAATCGCCTCGGAGGCAATTCATTATCAGACCTGTTAGTGTTTGGGCGACGTGCTGGATTAGGTGCTGCAGCGGATGCAGCGGAGCAAAACTCTGTTCCTGAAATAGATGAGGATCAGATTGAAGAAGTGGTTGCAAAGATGCGTGAACCTTTTGGGCGAGATGGGGAAGGCCCGTATGAGGTGCATAGTGACCTTCAGGAAATGATGCAAAAAAATGTTGGCATTATTAGAACAGAGACTGAACTTGATGATGCAGTAAATCAGCTCAAGGATTTAAAGGATCGTTCCAAAAAAGTTATGGTTTCTGGTCACCAGCAATATAATCCAGGTTGGCACCTTGCAATGGATCTTGAGTCTCTAGTTACAGTTTCTGAAGCTATAGCACGTGCTGCGTACATGAGAAAAGAGAGTCGTGGTGGCCATACTCGAGATGATTACCCTACGCCTAGTGAGGAATGGGGTAATCAGAATATATCGATTAGTCAAGGAAATGATGGTGAGATGGAGGCCCGAATTACGCCCCTTCCAGAGATGCCAGCAGAATTAAAAGTGCTTTTCGAGGAGGAAAATAATGCCTGAGTTTACAATTGCAGTTTTGCGTGGAGAAGCTGATTCTGACAGTAAGTGGAAAGATTACACAGTCGAAGTCGATGAAGGTCAAGTAGTTTTAGATGTGATCCATCGTATTCAGGCAACTGAAGCCCCAGATCTTGCTGTTAGGTGGAATTGTAAGGCTGGTAAATGTGGTTCCTGCAGTGCTGAAATAAATGGTAAACCGCGATTGATGTGTATGACTCGAATGAATCTGTTCGAACCCGGAGAAAAGATCACTGTTGCACCAATGAAGACGTGGCCTTTGATTCGCGATTTGGTAACGGATGTCTCGTTTAATTATCAGACTGCTGAAAAAATTCCTGCCGTCAAGCTAGGGCAACCACAAGAAGATGGTGATTTCCGTATGCATCAAGCGGACGTTGACAGAGGGCAAGAATTTCGAAAATGTATCGAATGTTTTTTGTGTTCTGATGTTTGCCACGTTATTCGAGATCATCCAGAGAATAAAGAAGACTTTTTCGGACCACGCTTTTTTGTGCGGTTAGCAGAGCTTGATATGCATCCACTTGATCAGGAAGACCGAATTGATCTTGTTAAGAATGATGCTGGTATTGGGTATTGCAATATTACAAAATGTTGTACAGAGGCTTGTCCTGAGGATATTCACATAACGGATAATGCCATTATTCCCTTAAAAGAACGTGTTATCGATTCTAGTTATGATCCAATAAGATGGATTGGCCGAAAGATTGCTGGAAAGTAAGAACTAGAAGACATAATAATAATCTTAGAAACCCCCATATATGGGGGTTTTTAGATTGAAAAGCTACTATATATAGTTTAAACTCCTAGAATATCCGGTAAAAATGTTTATTTTTCCTAATATGTAGGAGCTTTTGTGCTTTGTCCCGCTTGTCAGGCAGATTCTTCTCGTGTAACTGATAGCCGCGCTACTAATATTGGTATTCGGCGTAGACGTGAGTGTTCTCTTTGTGGTGAGAGGTTTTCTACGATGGAGACAGTGTTGCGAGCTAGTTTGAAGGTTTTGAAAAAGGATGGTAGGAGTGAAGAGTTCCAGAAGGAAAAATTACTTGCAGGATTGGCTAAAGCAGCTGTGAAATGTAGCGTTTCTGTTAGTCAGCTGGAAAATATCGTAGATAGTATCGAGACACAAATATATGACTCTGGGCTTAGTGATATTGCTTCATCTGATATTGGGGAGCTCGCTATCGAAGAATTGCGCAAGCTGGATCATATTGCGTATATAAGATTTACATCGGTTTATCGTTCATTTGCGGATGTGGAATCACTGAAAAATGCTATACAAGCACTTGATGATGGTAGTGCTGCTGGTTTTGCAGCACGTACTTTACAGTTAGCTTTTCCAGGTGAAGGAAATATTTCTGAATCTGAACAAGTTAGTGATAAACAAGAACCTGTTACACCTGCTGTGTAGATTCTAATTGCAAGGAGTTTGCTAAGCGACTAAATTAAGAACAAACGTTCTAATTATAAAAATAAAGAAAGGAAACTTTAAAAAATGGTTACTACTTCAAAGTCTGATGTCACTGCTGGTGATGATTTTAACCCTACTCCGCTTGCTGAAAATGCTGAGGTTGTTATGGAACGCCGTATTGTTGCTCGTAGTAGTAGTGGCGATCCTGTTGAAACTGCGCAGGAATGTTTTCGTCGCGTTGCGCGTAATTTAGCAGAGGCTGAAAAACATTTTGGTGCCTCTGAAAAAGAACAGTCTTCGGTTGAGGAGATGTTCTATAGGCTTATTTCATCATTAGATTTTCTCCCTAATTCACCAACTCTTGTAAATGCAGGTCGTGATTTGCAACAACTTTCTGCCTGTTTTGTTTTACCTGTCCCTGATTCGATTGATGGTATTTTTACTGCTGTTAGACATACTGCAGTAATTCATAAGTCTGGTGGAGGAACAGGTTTCGCCTTTTCACGTCTTCGGCCAGCCTCCGATCGTGTACAAAGTACGATGGGCGTTGCTAGTGGCCCCGTTTCTTTCATGAAAGTTTTTGATGCGGCTACTGAAGCCATTAAGCAGGGTGGGACCCGACGTGGTGCTAATATGGGCATTCTTCGCGTTGACCATCCTGAGATTGACGGCTTTATTTCGATGAAATCTGATATGTCTACGCTTACCAATTTTAATATTAGTGCTGCTGTCACTGATGATTTTATGGGAGCCCTTGAAAGTGATAGTGACTATAGTTTAGTCAATCCTAATACCAACGAAATTGTTGGTACTAATCAAGCATCTTCTGTTTGGACCGCACTCGTGGAGAACGCTTGGGAAAATGGTGATCCAGGGGTTATTTTTATTGATCGAATAAATGATTCCCGGGCGAACCCTGTTCCTGATCGTGGCCCAGTTGAATCTACAAACCCATGCGGAGAACAACCTCTCTATCCTTATGATTCCTGTAACCTTGGTTCCATTAACCTTGCGCGTTTTCTTCATGGCGATCCGGAAAAACGTTCTGTTGATTATGATCGTTTAGCTATCGCGGTTCATCAATGCGTTCATCTTCTCGACAATGTAATTGAAATGAATCACTACCCGATCCCAGAAATAGATGAGACTTCAAATGCGATAAGGCGTATTGGTCTTGGTGTAATGGGCTGGGCGGATATGCTTTTTGATATGCGTGTTTCCTATGCTTCAGAAGATGCAATTACTCTTGCTAAAGAAGTGATGGAGTTTATACAGAAAGAGGCTGATATTGCGTCAGAACAGTTGTCAGCGGTGCGAGGCAGTTTTCCGGACTGGGATCGTTCTATTTATGGTCCTAATGGAAGTGAGGGCCCTCGTCCCATGCGGAATTCTACTAGGACTACAATTGCCCCGACGGGAACTTTAAGCATTATTGCGAATTGTTCAGGAGGTATAGAGCCAGCCTTTGCTCTCGCATTCGTGCGTTCGCATTATTTAGACAAGGATGATCCAACTAAACGCACAGATTTAAATGAGGTAAATGACTACTTTGAAAATATTGCTCGTGAAGAAGGTTTTTATAGTGAGGACCTAATTTCTTTCTTGGCTGCTGGTGGTCACTTATCAGATCGTGAAGATGTACCTGCGTGGGTTAAGGGTGTTTTCGTCACTGCGCATGATATAGAACCTTTATGGCATATACGTATGCAAGCTGCCTTCCAAGAATTCACGGATAATGCTGTTTCGAAGACAATAAACTTCCCTAATTCGGCTAGTGTAGATGATGTTCGAGAAGCTTATACGCTTGCGTATGAGTCAGGATGCAAAGGCGTCACAATTTACCGTGATGGTTCCCGCGATATGCAGGTTCTGAAACATACGTCAGATGATGATTCTAGCGAGGGTGAGGATGCGGTTGCTGCGGTTGAAGCTCTTGTTAATGGAAAAGTTCGTCCAATTAGACGCCGACTCCCTGATGAACGTCAATCTATAACGCATAAGTTCCGTGTGGGGGAACAAGAAGGTTATATGACGGTAGGACTTTTTGATGATGGAACGCCTGGTGAGCTGTTTATTAATGTTAGTAAGCAGGGCTCCACAGTAAGTGGTCTTATGGATACTTTAGCTATGCTTACTTCTTATGCTTTGCAATACAGTGTCCCTATTGATGATGTGGTACAGAGGTTAAAAGGTACCCGTTTTGAACCTAGTGGGCCGACAGGTAATAAGGATATTCCTATTGCGACAAGTATTGTGGATTACGTTTTTCGTTGGCTAGATCTTAAATTTGGTGCTGGGGATTCAGTTATTCAACCTATGCTTATTCCTCCTCATGAGGTGGCTGATAGTAGTAGTGTAGATGAGTCTATTTCGGGTCATAAGGATTTAACTGTTAGCGGTGTTGGTTGTCCTGATTGTGGTTCTGTCCTTTATTATGGTGAAGGCTGCTTGCTTTGTCGTGATTGTGGGTATTCAAAGTGTGGCTAGGACTGCTGTTTAGTTTTGAAAACTCATGAGTTTTTATTATGACGACGGGCAACCAGATGATGAGGATGATGGTGGTTTTCGTGAGGTCATAGCTGTGATCGTTGCGATGCTTCAAATTCTTGCTATTCCGTTTGCTATTTTGTGTGGGATAGTTTTACTTATTGGTCTGGTCGTCTGGTTATTTACTGTACATTCCGGTTTGGGTTTTGCAGCATTGGGTTTATTAGGACTGGTCCTGGTAGGTCGTGTTTTTTGGGAGTTGCGACATCCGCCGAAACTAAAATTGTGAGTTTGGAATTTTGGAGAAAGATAGAATGAATGTCTCGCTAATAGGTGGTGGTGTTATGGGAGAAGTCTTTCTTTCTGCAGGTATCAGGTCAGGACTTTTTGATGTTGAGCAAACTATTGTTTGTGATATCCGCCCTGAGCGTTGTGAAGAGTTGGCTAAAAAATATAAAGTGCGTACTACTAGTAACCTCCAAGAGGCCTTTGCTTCATCAGAGTTGGCTTTTTTAGCAGTAAAACCTCAGGATCTAGAGGCAATTAAATCTGATCTGAGTGATCGTACATGTCTTGTTTCTATTATGGCAGGTGTCACAATTAAAACACTTCAGGACTTATTTAAAACAGAGAATGTTATTCGGGTGATGCCCAATACGCCTGCTGCAATTGGTGAAGGTATGAGTGTATGGACTGTCGCGGGATCGGTTTCTGACAATCAGCGTAATTTGGTAAGTTCTTTACTTTCTGCAATTGGCGCAGAGTATTGTGTGGACGATGAAGAGGTTCTGGATATGGCAACAGCGGTAAGTGGGAGTGGGCCTGCGTTCGTTTTTTTCTTTCTTGAATCACTAATCTCTGCTGCTGAAAAAATCGGTTTTCCTCTAGAAGAAGCTGTAAACATTTCTGTTCAAACACTATATGGTGCGGCTGCTTATGCTAGGGAAAGTGATTATGATCCCGCCACTCTAAGGGCTATGGTTACTTCAAAAGGCGGTACGACTGCTGAAGGGATAAATGTCCTGGAGAATTCTAATGTGAGAGAGATAATAGAAAATTGTGTGCGTGCTGCCTATAACCGTTCTAAAGAGCTTAGCCAATTACGATGAATCCTATTATTGCTGACATCTTCAAATATTTTTTATATGCTCTCATGTTTACTGTAATTGCTAGATCGATACTTTCTTGGTTGCCGATCTCTATTGGTCATCCTGTGGCGGTATTTATTCGTTTTTTAAGTGACCCCCTCATAGATCCAGTGAGAAAGTTAATGCCACGGATGGGTGCTTTTGATTTTAGTCCTGTTGTTGTCATCATAGTTCTAATACTGATGATGAATATCGTTGATCGTTTAAGGAGTTAGTTTTAGACAACGATATTTATAAGTTTGCCAGGAACATAAATTATCTTCTTGGGTGTTTGGTCAAGGAGTAATTCTTTTATACGGTCTTGTTGTAGAGCACGTTTTTCAACATCGTCTTTATTTATCGTTGCAGCAACTTCGATTTTATCGCGTACTTTTCCATTTATCTGAATTACTATTTGCAGTATTTCTTCAGCTGCAATTTGTGGATCATAGTCTGGCCATGGTTGTTTATGAATGCTATAAGGTTGTCCAAGCAACTCCCAAAGTTCTTCTGTTACATGTGGTGCGAGTGGTGCCATCAAAAGTAATAACGTTTGGATTGCCCAGTGCCAGGTCGAGTTGTCTATAGAAGGATTTTCCTGCACTTTTCCTAGAGTTGAGGTTAATGACATTAATTTTGAGATCGCAGTATTAAACTGAAATCTCTCTAGATCTTCTGTTACTCCAGCAATGGTTTGATGCACTGTACGTTCTAAGTTTTTCTGTTCTGTGGGGTCAGTAGATTCAGACTTATTAGTGTAAGAATGATTTGCGACATTCCAGACTCGATTTAACCAACGAACGATTCCCGGCATTCCTTTAGGGTCATAAGGGCCACCTTGGTCCCAAGGGCCTATAAACATTAATTGGCAACGAAATGCATCGGCTCCGTATTTTTCAACTTGTTGATCAGGTGCAACAACATTGCCTCGACTCTTAGACATTCGATTTCCATCAGTCCCGAGAATAATTCCTTGATTGAAGAGCCTTAGCATTGGTTCATCAGCGTCTACCAAGCCTAGATCTCGAGCCGTTTTCCAGAAGAATCGTGTGTATAGAAGGTGCATGACGGCATGTTCGGAACCTCCCGTATATTGGTCAACAGGTAGCCATTCTTTTGCAAATTCTTGTGCAAATGGTGCTGTTGTGTTTCGTGGATCGATGTAACGCATTTGATACCAACTGGAACATACAAATGTATCGATAGTGTCTGTTTCTCGCCGTGCTGGTTTTTTACAGTTAGGACATTCGACTAGCCACCAATCTTGAAGTTGTTCTAATGGTGATTTCCCGTCAGTAGTGAACTCAACATTTTCTGGTAAAAGCACTGGTAGATCAGATTCTGGTACTGGAACTATCCCACACGTTTCACAATGAATAATTGGAATTGGTGTTCCCCAGTATCTTTGTCGCGATATCAACCAGTCCCGTAGTCGATAAGTTATAGACTCTTCACCAAGTTGTTGTTCTTCCAGGTAGGTAGTTACTTTTTTAATTGCTTCTGTAGCTAAAGTACCATTGAAGTGTTCCGAGTTAACCATTTGACGTCCAGTGGTAAAAGCTGCTTCTAGTGGTTCAGAAACATCGATTTTTTCATGATCGAACACTGGAATTACTTCGAGTTTGTAAGCTTGTGCAAACTCGAAATCGCGTTCATCATGCGCTGGTACTGCCATGATTGCTCCAGTTCCGTATGTACTTAGTACATAGTCTGCAATCCAAATTGGTACACGTTTTTTTGAGACAGGATTAATTGCGTAAGCGCCTGTGAAAACTCCGGTTTTCTTACGTTCTGTTGAGAGGCGATCAATTTCACTGATTCGTGTGGTTGCTTCGATGTAATCCTGAACATCTTCGATATATGCTTTTTGTGTAATTGTTTTAACGAGTGGGTGTTCTGGGGCGAGAACCATGTAAGTAGCACCGTAGATCGTATCTGGTCTTGTAGTGAAGACTTCAATTTTTTCAGATACATCTTTTATATCAATATCAAAACTTATACGTGCGCCTTCTGAACGGCCAATCCAATTCGTTTGCATTGTTTCAATTCGCTTGGGCCAGTCCATTTTAGAAAAATCAAGTAATTCCTCTGCATATTTAGTAATACGGAAGAACCATTGTTTTAAAAATCTTTTAGAAACTACATTGTCGCATCGTTCACAGTTTCCGTTGAGTACTTGCTCATTTGCCAGAACAGTTTGGCATCCAGGACACCAATTTGCTGCGGCTTCTGCTTGATATGCTAGGTCTTGATTGAAGAGTTGAAGAAACCACCACTGGGTCCATTGATAATAGTCAGGATCGCTTGTGATAATTTCCCTTTCCCAATTAAAAGACGCTCCCATTGCACGTAATTGGCCGTGCATACGTTCAATATTGTTGTATGTCCATGTACGCGGATCAATATTTTGCTTAATTGCTGCGTTTTCTGCAGGCAAACCAAACGAATCAAAGCCGATAGGGAAAAGTACGTTATGTCCTTGCATCCTCTTCAAACGTGCAGAGACGTCACTTGGTGCCATTGCATACCAGTGCCCAGTGTGCAGATCACCTGATGGGTAGGGAAACATCGTTAAGGCGTACCACTTTTTCTTATTATCAGAACTTGTGCGGAAGAGGGCATCGCTCTCCCAGCGTTCTTGCCACTTCTTCTCTATGGACTCGTGTTGATAGCGTTCGCTCAAAGAATTTCCACCGTTCATCCTGTTTTTTCATTCTTATAATGTGCTACAAACAATGTCTCAAAATTTCGTTCAGTAGTACATATTTGGCAGGTCAGGTACCAAACCCAAGTTTTATCAGGTCTACGTCCGTAGCGTGCTGTAGCTTGGGTTTCAAACTCTGTCATCAGATTCCGCATTTGTCCCCAAGGTGCTTCATAGATTTTTGTAAATGAGAATCCTCCTGGTGCAAAGATCCGCTTGTTGTCCGGTATTGTTTCAAGGTTATCTAATTCAATTAAGATCTCTCGTCGAAAGCGTCCACTCCCAATTAGAATCATTGCATCTTCCGGCAATTTTCCGCTCAACTGTTTTGCTGTTTTGACTAGTGTATTGCGAGTTGCTTCAAACCTTAAAGGTACGCCTAATAGCGCTAGCGCTGCTCCACGTAAGAAGCGTATATCATTCCAATCACTTTCTACTGCGTTCCATTCATCAGGATCAAGTCTGGGACATTTGCAATCCTCTGCTATTTCCTGGGAGGTATTTTCGCTTCCTTTGGACTGATTGGTTTCTTCAACAGGAACACGATGCATTTGCTCAGACATTGAATTCTGTACCAGTGGTTGCCACTAGTCTGCTCCTTCTTGAGGAGGGTGGGCAATTTTCAATATGTCAGTCTTTTCTAATAATTGTTTTTTTGCCTGTACACGAGTTTGTAGTCCCCAGATATCTATAAATCCTATCGAAGAAGATTGATCAAATGTGTCATTACGGTCGTATGTTGCTAAGCCATAATCATAAAGAGATTCATCTGACTTTCTACCTGTGATTGTTATGGTTCCACGATGTAGTTTCAAACGCACTGAACCACTGACATTACGTTGTGTGCTGATAACGTAGCTGGCTAGATCTTGGTGATGTCTACTGAACCAGTGGCCATCATAAATTAACTCTGCATATTCCTCAGATATATATTGCTTCATTCTTAACTGGCGTCTGGACAAAGTTATAGATTCCAAAGCTTTATGGGCAGTGTGTAAAAGGACTGCCGCAGGAGCTTCATAAAGTTCACGACTTTTTATCCCTATCAACCGATCCTCGACATGGTCTGCTCTACCTATCCCATATGTACCTCCAAGCGTATTTAATTGTTCAACTAGGCTTACAGGATCTAGACTGACATCTCCGATTTTCGTAGGAAATCCTTGCTCAAATGTTATTTCAATTTCCTCTGGTTCTGTTGGTGTTGCATCGATGGAATTTGTCCATTCCCAAGCCTCATCTGGTGGCTCAACCCAAGGATCTTCTAAAATACCGGCCTCACAACTACGTCCCCAAATATTTTCATCAATACTAAAAGAACCTTTTGGTTCCCATTCAATGCTAATCCCCTTGTTTTGTAGATAATCGATTTCCGCTTCGCGTGACATTGATTCTTCTCTAGTAGGTGCGACTATTCTTAGTTCTGGATCTAATGTTTGGATCCCTATATCAAAGCGAACCTGGTCATTTCCTTTACCAGTGCAACCATGAGCAACTGCAACAGCATTTTCGTTGTGAGCTGTTTCTACTAAAAGTTTTGCCATAAGTGGTCTGGCCAAAGCTGTGGCTAGTGGGTAGGTACTTTGGTAAATCGCTCCGGCAGTGAGTGCGGGAAACGCGAAGTAACGAAGAAAATCCTCACGTGCATCGTGTACTAAAACCTTCGAAGCTCCTGCGGCAATACCACGTTCCTCTAGGGTATCTTGGTCTTTGCTCATGCCTGCATTGATATTAAGCGCGACAACTTCATAACCACGTTCTTCTGAGAGCCAGGTAATTGCTGTTGTTGTGTCGAGACCACCACTGTATGCAAGAATTAGTTTGGGCATTTAACTAACCGCCTGATTAATTGTTAAGGGGCTTTTACAATCCCCTGACTCTAGTTTAGGTGCGATGCGACTCTCGTGCTTCCAAAATATTCCCGGAAAGAAAAGTTGTAACCAAAATCAAGGGAATTATGATCATAAAAATAATCAAAAATGTGTCTGGAAGTACTTTTGCGAGTGCAAAAGGAGTCAGCGCTAGGCTACTTGCAGTAGATGCTACTGCACCAAAAATTTGTAGTGCTGATGGTATTTTATTAGGTTGGGCGTCACGGTTTACGCGCAATCGGCGTATAAGAATTCCAGTAACAGAAGTGGAAGCTAACAAGATAATGACAAAACCGTAGCCCATTAAACAGTGACCTTCTCTATGCTCTTTTCGAGGATTTGGCAGGCTTGCTGAATTTCCTCTTTAGTTATAGTTAAGGGTGGCAAAAAGCGAACTGTATTAGGTCTAACATTATTGAGGAGAAGACCTAACTCTCGACATTCATTCACAACGTCGGCAGCAATGTCTTTATCAAACTCGACTGCAATCATTAAACCCCGACCGCGTATCTCATTAACTATTGATTTGCGATCAGCAAGACTTTCTAGTTGTTTAAACATTTCTTCTGAAAGTACAGGGACTTCTTCAAGCACATTTCCTGCAGTAAGCGTTTCAATAACTGCATTCGCAGCAGCACAAGCAACTGGATTTCCCCCGAATGTTGTGCCGTGATCTCCAGGAATTAGATGCAGGGCTATGTCATCACGTGCGAGCACCGCTCCGATAGGAAGGCCGCTTGCCAGACCTTTAGCCAAACACATAATGTCAGGTTGAATATTTTCATATTCATGGGCAAAAAGTTTTCCGGTTCTTCCTATACCTGTTTGTATTTCATCCATAATTAGGAGCAAGTTGTTTTTATTGCACCAGTCGCGCACTTCTTGCAAATATCCAGAAGGAGGCATATTTACTCCTCCTTCTCCTTGAATTGGTTCAAGCAGTATCGCAACAGTTTCTGCGGTAGTCTTTTGTTTGATTTCTTCGATGTTTCCCCAAGCTACGTGGTGGAAGCCTTTAGGCAAAGGTTCGAAAGGTTCTCGGTAACGTGCGGTTCCAGTTGCAGCTAATGCACCTAAACTCCGTCCATGAAAACCGTCTTCTGCTGAAATTATTTCATAGGCGCCATTGCCTAAGTCATGGCCCCATCGTCTTGCTAGTTTTATAGCAGTTTCTACTGCTTCTGCTCCGGAATTGCAGAAAAGGACTCGGTCTAAACCTGATAGTTGAACAAGGTTTTTTGCTAATGTGATCATTGGAGTTGTGTAGTAAAGATTTGAAGTATGAACTAGTTTTTTTGACTGTTCATCGATTGCTGCCGTTACTGCAGGGTGTGTGTGGCCTAAGGAGGTCACTGCAAGACCACCAAGAAAGTCTAAATATTGTTTTTCATTCTCGTCCCATACAAAAGACCCTTCCCCACGAGTTATTACAATTGGTTGGCGTCCGTAATTTTGAAACAGGTATTTTTTTTCATCTTCTATCCACTGGGACATACTAACTCCGCCTAATTTATTCCTGTTAGATTAGATGCTTTCTTCTGCAAAGACTATCTTTGGTGCCCAGATTCTATTCAAAAAGGGTTCCTTGATCTGCAAGGTTGAGGAGTATACCAGCTCTTTGACCATCAACAATTTGTGCTTGTACGCCTTCCCTTACTACTGCGAGGCATGCTTGTACTTTCGGGATCATTCCCCCACTTATTATTCCGCTAGCAATCAGATCTAAAGATGCATCTTCAGAAATTATCGGAATACGTTCTTGGTTTGAATCAGAGACCCCATCAGTATCAGTTAGGAAAAGAAGCTTTTTAGCCTCGAGTGCTATTGCAAGTATCGAAGCAATACTATCGGCATTAACATTCACCGTTTTCCTTTGGCCATTCGTTATAGCAAAACTAATTGGACTAATGACTGGTGTGTAACCACTTTCAAAAAGTGTTCTAAGCAGTTTTGGATTTACTTGATTAGGTTCTCCAACGTATCCGAGTGCTTGGTTGTTGATGTTGCTTGTGATTATTTCTCCATCTAATCCAGATAATCCAACCGCTTGTACCCCTTCATTATTTAGCGCCTCAACCAATCTCTTGTTTATAAGTCCTGCGTACACTGCTGTAACTACGGGAAGCACCTTTTCATCCGTTACACGAAGTCCATTTTCAAAGCGACTTTCAATATCCATTTTTTTAAGCCATTGGCTTGCTTCCGGGCCACCACCATGTACAACTACAATTTGCTCGCCGTTTTTGGTCCTTGTTGCAATATCTTGAAATGTTGTCCCAGTATCTTCGAGCGTGCTACCGCCAACTTTTATGACTGTCGGTTTGTTATTTGGTTCTACGTTCATGTTGTATAGTCTGCGTTGATTCGTACGTATTCGGCACTAAGATCGCAACCCCATCCCTTTGCGTATGCGTTGCCACTTCCTACCGATATCTTTATCGATATGGTGTCGTTTTCCATAGCTTTTGCAACGCTTTTCTCATCATATGGACTGGGTTCTCCGTTTTCAAAAACAAGTGTGTCACATATGGCTACGGTTACTGCATCGCCGACAATTTCAATGTTAGATCGACCAATCACACTGACAATTCTTCCCCAATTCGGATCACTGCCGTGGACAGCAGTTTTAAGAAGATAAGAAGTTGTTAGATCACGTATTAAAGTCTTCGCTTCAGGTATGGTTTTTGCATTTTCGATTTCTATTTCAATTAATTTAGTCGCCCCCTCACCATCACGAACGATTGCTTTAGCAAGGTGCTCACAAAGTGTTGTCAGTGCTTCTGCAAATTCTTTGGCTAGTTCGGAATCCTCTTTGATTACTTTAGTTTGATCTGTTCCGTTTGCTAAAATTATCACTGTATCGCTAGGACTTGTATCGCCATCGACTGAGATAAGATTAAAAGTCTTTTCAACAGCATCAACTAGTGTTGTTTGCAGCATGTTCTGTTCAATTGGTGCATCTGTTGTTAGGTATGCAAGCATTGTTGCCATGTTGGGATGGATCATTCCTGAGCCTTTTGCACAGCCACCTATAGTGTAATCTCCGAATTTTACAGAACCAGTTTTGGGGACAATGTCCGTAGTCATAATGGCACGTGCGAAATCGTGACCTCCCTGTGTGGTGAGTTCCAGGTGTTGAATGCCTTCTTCTATTAGCTCCATAGGTAAGTGATGACCAATGATTCCCGTGCTAGATACCAGTGAATTGTGTTGCGTAGTCCCACATTTTTTTGCTGCTAGTTCGCTTAATTTTCTGGCGTCACCAATACCACGTTTACCCGTGCTGGCATTTGCGTTACCACTATTGACGATTATTGTTTGAGCTTGCCCATTTTGCAGAAGTTCTTCGTCGATTTCAATAGCGGCTGCTCGTATTTGACTCGTTGTAAAAACGCCAGCTGCAGTACAAATATTGTCAGATGTTAGGATTCCTAAATCTAAGGAACCGCTCTCTTTAATGTTGCAGGCGCTTCCTCCAGCCTTAAACCCCTTTGGGGAAGTGACTGTTCCATTAAGGTCAATCCCTGTTTGCTCTTGTGTCATGGCCAGACCGATATGTTTGGAAGTCCACTTGTTTGGGGGAGATCGAATAACAGGTTCAAATTTTCAATTGCTTGTCCTGCCGCTCCCTTCACTAAATTATCTAGAACTGAGCTAACAATTAACATGCCATTACGTTCGTCTAGTACTGGATGTACTAGACATAAGTTGCTACCAAGGGTTGTTTTTGTATGAGGAGGTGTGTTTGTTGTATGGGTAAAGGGTGCTTTTTCATAAAATGAATTATAGAGATCGTTGAGCTCTTCCTGGGTGATTGGTGACGTTAAAGGAGCATAGCAAGTTGCATGAATCCCACGTGTCATAGGTACCAAATGTGGAACAAATGAGATGTGTAAATCTGAAAGATTCCCTTGTGTAAGCGCTGATAGTTCCTGGCGTATTTCTGGCTGATGATTGTGTTTTCCGATTCGATATGCAGAAACATCCTCATTTACTTCACTGTAACTATATCCGCCTCCTGTGCCGCGTCCCGCACCAGAAATTCCCGACTTGGCATCAACAATAATAGAGTTACTTATGATTCCATTCGTGACAGCTGGCGCAAGTGCCAAAATTGCCGCGGTAGGATAACAGCCTGGGTTTGCAATCAATTGAGCGGTTTTTATCTTTTCTGCATTTAACTCTGGAAGTCCGTATACAGCTTCAGACAGTATTTCAGGATAAGGGTGTTCTTTTCCAAACCAAGTTTGATATTCCGCAGCATCTTTTATACGGAAGTCTGCAGCTATATCTATAACTTTTGTGCCCGCATTAAAAAAAGGAGCACAAAGTTCAGCACTTTCCGTTGTGGGTAGTGCTGATAAAACGACATCTAAATCAACATCGATAGTTTCAGTGATTTTGGTTTTTCCAAACACTGCATTTAAGTGAGGAAAAGCTTCACCTAGGTATTGCCCTGCGAGTGAACGACCAGTAACTGCCACCAGTTCTGCTTCTGGATGCACATTTAAAAGACGCGCGGCCTCAAGGCCTGCGAATCCTGTTACATTAATGATCCCAACTCGTATTGTCATAATAAGATTGTCTCTCGCCTGTCCGTTGCAGGCTAGATGGCTTTCAAAGGTCTTGTGAAACTACTAACTAAATAAGAGAAAGGATTTTTCGATGGAAATTAAATTTATTGGAACGAGCAATGCTTTTGCTTCTGGAGGTCTTTGCTGGAATGGATTTGTTGTAGATGACCGTATTTTATTTGAAACACCACCCCAGGTTTTGATGTCATTACATCACGTAGCCCTTGATCCGAATAAAATTGAAACTATTGTCCTAAGTCACCATCATGGAGATCATTTTCTTGGTCTTCCATTTCTTTTGTTACATTGGAAATATCGTGAGAGAAAAAAACCAATAAGAATTGTTGGGCCAGTTGAGACTGAGCGTCTTGCGAAAGAAATTTGTACAACTGTTTATCCAGGACTTTTTGAAGATTGTGACTTTGAGATCATTTGGCAGGAAATACGTCCAGGTGAAATGTTTACAGCAGATGATTTAGTGCTCGAAGCAGTTGGAGTAAAGCATGATGCACGGTTATCGCAGAACCTAGGGTTTCATTGTTCTATAGGAAATGAGCGATTTGGGTATACCGGTGATTCTGCCCTGTGTGATGGTGTCTTGGATTTGGCTCGTGCCAATAGTTTACTAATTTCTGAATGCTCTTCTCGTGCAGAGAATATTCCTACACATATGAATTTGATTGATGATATGCCTAAGCTTCGCGAAGTTATGGAAAGAACAGATAATCTTATCCTGACCCACATAAATTCAGACGTAACTCCAAATAATCTTCCTAATACAATTGTGGCACGAGACTATGCGACTTATCGTTATTAGACTTAGTGTGTTGAAATAATGAAAAGAGAGGATTGAATAATGAGCCACCCTTTACGTGGGGCAGCAGCTATTACTGGTCTCGGTATTACTGAGATGGGTCGTATATATGGAAAGTCCTCCACAGATTTTGCTGTTGATGCTGTTCGATATGCACTAGATGATTCTGGTCTAAAGAAATCTGAGGTTGATGGACTTCTTATAAATGCAGGTATTACAGGTAGCCAAGGCGGTGGTGTTTCCTTGTCCTTACAAAATGCTCTAGGCCTAAGAAATTTGAAATTGTTAAATCATATGAATGCCGCTGGTTCGACTGCTGCTCAAATGGTGCAATATGCAACATTAGCTATCAATGCGGGGATGGCGAGTAATGTTGTATGTGTTTTTGCAGATGCTCCTTTGCGGGAAGGTACTTCTACGGGACAAGCTTATGGTTCTGCGGGTAGAACAAGCATCCGTCCCACTGGTGTAAACGGGCTCTTTTCAACCGCAGGTTACTTTGGTGCGAATACGGGATATGCTCTTGCAGCACGCCGCCATATGTCACTTTACGGTACGACTCAAGATCAACTTGGTGCTGTGGCAGTTGCTGAACGTGCCTGGGCTGTTAATAACACACGTGCACAAATGCGGGAACCGATAACATTGGATGATTACCATAATTCCCGTTGGATTATTGAACCTTTACATTTACTGGATTGTTGTCTTGTCTCGAATGGTGCAGTTGCTGTAGTTGTGAGTGGGGCCGAGCAGGCAAAGGATATGCAACAACCACCGGTTTACATTTGGGGAATGGGACAAGGGCATCCTGGAGATCCTCGTTCCGCTGGTTCATCACCAGAAACTGAGACGGGTGCAAAAATTGCAGCGGAGACGGTTTTTTCTATGGCAGGTGTTGGCCCTGCTGAAATTGATATATGTGAACTCTATGATTGCTATACCTATACGGTCATTGTGACCCTTGAAGATTATGGGTTTTGTAAAAAAGGCGAAGGAGGTGCGTTTGTCGAAGATGGAAAATTGGGGCCTGGTGGTGAATTGCCGACGAACACAGGTGGAGGTCAATTATCTTCTTTTTATATGTGGGGGATGACGCCAATGAGTGAAGCTGTTATCCAGGCACGAGGGCAGGGTGGTATTCGGCAGGTTCCAAAAAACGATTTAGTTTTATGTACTGGTAATGGCGGTGTACTCAATTATCACGCTTCGCTAGTTCTTAGTCCTCATCGTAATTAAGTGGAGTTTTAAATGACAGAAGAAATTGTAGATAAACCACTTCCTAGTCCGTCTGGATTTGCTGAACCTTTTTGGGAAGCTGGTGCCGAGGGACGTCTTTTATTAATACGCTGTAAAAGTTGTGATGAGAGTCGAGTTCCTTCTTCAGAAGTGTGTCCTAATTGTTTGTCTGTAGACTTTGAATGGTACGAGGCAAGTGGTCTCGGAGTTATCTATACATATGGAGTTATGCATCGTTTATATCACCCTGCATTTGAGCAAGATTTGCCGTATAACCTAGTAGTCGTTGAGCTACAAGAAGGTCCTCATTTACCCGGAAATATTATAGGAATTGAAAATGATGCCCTGCGTGTAGGTATGCCAGTCCAAGTCGTTTGGCAAAAATATTCAGATATCTCTATCCCAAGATTTCAAGCAAGAACATAGCGTTACCAGGCAGTCCACCCACCGTCTACAAAAATTGTTTGACCTGTAATAAAGCTACTTGCTTCGCTAGCTAAAAAAATGATTGCTCCTGCCAATTCATCTGGTTGCCCCCAACGTCCCATGGGTGTGCGCTCTTCGATGAAGGCTCGTCGTTCAGGATCTTCGTATAGAGGCCTTGTTAACTCAGTCTCGAAATATGTTGGGGCTAATGAATTAACTTGAACATTGTGTGTGGCCCATTCTAATGCCATTACTCTAGTAAGCATTTCGATGGCACCTTTTGACGATGAGTATGCTGTTTGTCTTGGGAGAGTGACGCTTCCCATGATGCTGGAAACATTTATTACTTTTCCTGATCCCTGTTTGATAAATCTCTTACCTACAGCTTGTGAAAAAAGGAAGGTGCCGGACAAATTAGTATCAAGGACACGTTTAAATTCTTCTATTTGCAGATCGACAGCATCTTTTCGAATATTGATACCTGCGTTATTCACTAAAATATCAATATGTCCCATTTCTTTTTCTGCGAGTGAGATAACATCTTCTCCGGATTCAGGCTTAAGGATGTCAGCTTGTATAGGTAATGCTTTTCGACCCATTGCGTTAATTTCTTTAGCCAAACTTTCGAGCTCCTCCATTGTCCGGCTTGTCACAACCATATCTGCTCCTGCTTCAGCTAAAGCCAGTGCCATAGCACGACCTAAGCCTTTTCCAGCACCTGTCATAATTGCAACGCGCCCTGTTAGATCGAACCGATGGATGCCTTTTTTTGTGTTACTCATGGAGCAAGTTTATTCGTAGCGTAGTGCTTCTGCTACTTCCACTTTTGAGGCTTGGCGGGCCGGGAAGTATGTCATAACGAGTGAGGCGGCAAAAGCGATTGATGCGATAACAAGAAGATAGAGCCAAGGGACGACAAAACCGGCACCTTCAGTACCTGGGATTCCGCCAGACGCAATGACAGACCACGAAAACGTTATTCCAAGAATTAGTCCCAAAGCAATACCTACTAGTGCTATAAAGCCGGATTCAAGTAAGAAGCTTAGAGCGATCATCGATCTTTGATATCCGATAGCTCGTAACATTCCAATCTGTTGTCGCCTTTCGACAACAGCTCTAAATGAAATAACACCAAGGGCAGCAATCCCAACAATTAGACCTAACCCCATGAATCCTTGAAGTACTAAGAGAAACCCGGATGCTGCGGCACGTTCGTCATCAAGTAGGTTCTGTAATGATTCAGCTGATACTTCTACAAGAGTAGATTCAATGATTTTTGCAAGTTCGTCAGTATTGGTTCCCCCACTAGTTTGCAAGTAGAAGTATTCCAAATCTGCATCTGGCAAAGCTTTTTCGAAGACTGTGTTGTTAATGATCATAGCCCCACTTGCTCGCATCTCATCCATAAACACACCGAAAGAATCTCCTGCGGTGTCGGTTTTTCCAATTACTGTCACGTTGATTATTTCCTGAGTTGATTTGTTACGTAGACTTATTTCAAATGGTTCGAATTTATCGATAAGGGGCTCGAGAGTTAGCAGGTTGGCATCGGCAAATCTATTGGTACCAGTTGTCATACCATGTGGTATGACAGCAAAATTTGGATTAGTGCGTAGTGCTTCCCAAACCTCTTCACTTGTGTTGTAACCCTGCGCAAATTGTTCAATCGCTATGTTATTTGTCTGAAGAAATTTATCATCAACCCCCATTATTCCGTAGCTATAAAATCGTCCCTCCAAATCTTTTGGCTTCAATTCTGTTTCATAAAATGCGGCGTACTGTATTCGTGAAATATTCTCAATTTTGTCTGTTCTGACACCAGAATCTTCAAGAGTTTTTCGCAGGTCTTTTATTGGTGTTTCAGGATTTCCTTGGACTTGTATGTCAAAACCACCTTTTGCATCATCGGAAAGAAAGATTTGCGCAAAGTTTGTGTTCATTGATGCAACCATCACTAGGGCAAATGTAATAAGTCCTATCATCATCAATGTCATACCTGTTCGTAGACGTGAGCGGAGTGGGTAAGCAACAGCTGTTTTTACTGCAGGCATAATTCGGCCAAAGCGTAATTTATTTACTAGAGGGAGTGCAATTTCTGCGTTATAAAGAATGATCATCGTGGCTGCCGTGACCATAACTAAGCCGCTCACGAACATTAGTTCCGGTCCACCATCTAATTCACCAACAATCCAGTTGTAGGCATCTGTTGCTGTTAGATACCAGAAGATTAATAACAGTATTGGGATAATTGTAAAAGTGATACGTTCCTTGATCTGGAAGTAACGAAGCGTCACTGCTACCCATAAGAAAAAGAGTGAAACACCTGTTGCAAATAATGCAAGTTGAGGCGTATCCCAGATCCATTGAAATAATATAATGCCGATGAATAGGCCAATGGAACCATAACCTATAGCCCATGCTGTTGTGCGCTCGCGTTTTGTCATAGCTACTACTACAACACCGAGTGGTGGAAAAATTATCGCTATGAGTTGAAGCAGGAAGGGAAAACGTTCTCGTCGATGATTACGTGTCAGCTTCACTAGCACTGCTGAAATCAGGTAGATGGGTATCGCTGGTAGTAAAAGTAACGGTCGTTTAGGTAGGCCACCCTTGGTCCGTTCATTTAACGGTGCTCCATAGTTGGTGCCAAGCAAAGAATGAACTCCGATACCGATGGCTCCAACTATAAGGAAAAGGATGGGTAATGTGCCTGGCCCGAAACGCAGCATTAAAAGCAAACCGACTACGATATAGCCCCCGCCAACAAGTGCACGTGCAATTGAGTGTAAGTATCCATTAATTGTTGCTGAATCCTCGCCACCAATAGTTTCTTCAGGAATATCTCGTATTGCTGCCACGATGTTTATACGGCTGGCACGGGCTGCCGCAAAGACGACAACCAAAAAGGTCACAATTATTCCTAAGCAGAACGAGATAATTAATCCATTTGCACTAAATGAAGCTGAGAGTGGTAGAGGAAGTGCATTTCCTACGTTATTAAGTAGAGCAATCATGACATAAGTGACACCGATTCCTGCCAACAATCCCACAACTGCTGATCCGATGTCATAGCCCATTCCTTCGGCTAGATAGCTTTCTATCAGATGACTTCTACGTGCACCCACCGCTCGCGCCATTCCCATTTCAGGTTTACGTTCGGAAGTCAACATTATAAAAATGAGAAAGATTAAAAGAATGCCTGCAGCAATAGAAAATAGACCAATGATTAGAAAAATTGTAGTGAAAATACTGGCAGCTATATCGGCAATTTTTATGCTGTCTTGTTTAACTTTCATAACGGTATACAAAGGCAGTTCATTTTTACTGAGTGCTGCGATATTTTGTGATGCCCTTCCTACTAGCGCCTGTGAGACACCTTCGCTAACATCTGGACGTGGGCCATCTTCAGTACTAGAGGCTAATTCAGTTAACGCTTGTTCAATCGTTAAAATCATTTTTTTGGTCGAACGATCATTAGGTAATAAATTTTCCAACCTTGTGACTATGTCTTGACTATCAGCTAATTCCGGATCAGCGAAAGCTTTTTCAATATCTTTTAAAAGAGCAGTACCTTCGGATGTGGTGCTCAGATTTTTCTCTAATGCTTTTATGAATATGGAAGGATCGATTTCTCCAGGGTTACCTGCTGGTTCGGTATATAGTTCGGCTATTACGGCCTCAATTTTTTCGGTGACAACGTCTGTTCTTT